>NZ_CP120368.1:788125-1516250 GCF_029892045.1 Sinorhizobium numidicum | reverse complement strand
TCGGAACGCTGAATGAGGACGACGCCGATCAAGGCGACGACGACCATGAGATAGATGACGAGTAGTACGGTCTGCATCAGCTTCCAGTCCTGCCCTTTTCGGGGCATCCGAATCAAACGATCGCCGGCCGCCGCACGGCCGCGCGTAAATTTGGCGCCTCTTTATACCAAGCCGCCGGCTATTCCAAGCCCCTGCCCGGTCGGCTGGATCGATCAGGCCAGCAATTCCTCATAGGCACGATAGATGGCGAGGAAGTCTTCCGCTTTCAAGCTTGCGCCGCCGATCAGCGCGCCATCGACATTGGCGACGCCCATGAGTTCCTTTGCATTGGAAGGCTTGACGGAACCGCCGTAGAGGATGCGCATCTTGCCGCCCTCGACACCGAAGCGGGAGACGAGTTCACTGCGCATGAATGCGTGTGCTTCCTCGACGTCGGACACAGTCGGCGTTAGACCAGTGCCGATCGCCCAGACCGGCTCGTAGGCGATGACGGTGTTTTCGGAAGTCGCGCCATCCGGCAGGCTTTCGGCGAGCTGGCGTTTCAACACCTCGAGCGTGTTGCCGCTTTTGCGCTGCTCTCCGGTTTCGCCGACGCAGACGATCGCGACAAGATCCGCCGCATGCGCAGCTTCGGTCTTGGCGCGTACCAGCGCATCGTCCTCGGCATGATCGGTGCGGCGCTCGGAATGGCCGACGATGACATGGGTGCCGAAACAATCGGCAATCATCTGAGCAGAGATATCGCCGGTGTGCGCCCCCAACTCCTTCTGATGGCAATCTTGGGCGCCGATCATCAGCGGGCTGTCGTCGCAAAGTGCTGTCGCGACGTAAAGCAACGTCGCCGGCGGGCAGATCAGCGTCTCGACTTTGCTGGAAAGCGCGCCTTTGACGCCCTCTGCCATTGCCTTGATCTGGTCGAGGGAAGCACGCGTACCATTCATCTTCCAGTTGCCGGCAACGAGCGGGCGGATATCAGGCGTCATGAAGTTTCCTCCGGGGTCAGATCTTCCTCTTGCAAGCGGCCTAGCAAATAGCTCGGCTAAAAAAAAGCACCTCACGTGGAATAATCCGGTCTGCTGACGTGATGACGCGGAGCCCGCGGATACGCGCCGCGTTTCTTGGCGAAGGCCGCCGGCTGAATTCAAACCGAATTAAGCATGGAGAGCGAATAAAAGCAGAGCCTCCGCCGTCTCACGCTGGTGACTGAGCAGCCGACGGAGAAAGCACTTCGCGGCTCGGCCACCGGAGGCTGGCATGCTGCGCAATGGCGAGGGCGGATTCGGGTCGGTGACAATCGTCCTGCACTGGGCGCTTGCAGTGCTGATCCTCGGGCTCATCCTGACCGGCTTTGTCATGCGGCGCACCGAGATCGACCCGGTGCTGCAGTTCTCGCTTTATCAGTGGCACAAATCCTTCGGCTTTACGGCGCTGGCGTTGGCCATCATCCGTGCTGTTTGGTGGTTCGCGGAACGCAGTCCACTGGCGCCTGCGAGCCTCAGCCCGCTCGAACGCATGGCAGCCCGATCGACGCATAGGACGCTCATCGCGTTCGCGGTGATTGTGCCGCTTGCGGGCTGGGCGGTCGCTTCCGCCTCGACGCTGGATATCCCGAGCCTCTATTTCAACGTGATCGTCATTCCGCATCTGCCGCTGGCGAAGTCAGAGACTTCGGAGGATTTCTGGAGCTTGGTCCATGCACTGCTCGCCTATGTCATGCTCGGCCTGGTCGCAATGCACGCAGCGGCGGCGCTCTATCATCACTTCATACGGCACGACGATGTGCTGGTGCGCATGCTTCGCGCCGGATCGAGCGATACTGCCGTGTTCGGCGACCGAAAAGAGCCGCGGCACCTCACCGGGAGGAATGATCCATGATGGTCTCGTGCAAGTTGGCATTGAAAACGGTACTGTCAGCCGCCCTCGTAACAATCGCGGCAACTGTCGAAGCGAAGGCACCGGCATTGACGGACGCCGCCGGCAACTACCGCATCGCCAATTCCTCGAGGATCCATTTCAGTGTCGGACAGACCGGTGGCGGTGGCGGCATCGCCGGTAATTTCGCGAAGTTCTCCGGGGCCTTTCGAATCGATGGCAACATCGAGCGGTCTTCCGTCGAATTTACCCTCTATCCGGACAGCGTCAGGGCAAGCGAACGGAGGATCGAAGATTTCCTGCGTTCCAGCGCCGTTTTCGATACGGCCAACTTTCAGACGGTCACCTTCCGCTCCACCAGCGTCAGGCAAACCGGGCCCGATAGCGCGACGGTCGAGGGCGCGCTGACGGCCCGCGGCAAGACGCGCAAGGAGCGCTTTGCCGTGAGGCTCACCGACTGGGACAAACGCTCGATCTCCTTCACCATTCGCGGCAGCATCCGCCGCGCCCCCTACGGCATGGACGTAGGTACGCCCATTTATTCCAACGTGGTCGAGTTCGACATGAACATAAAAGGGGTGCGGCGCTGAACACCCTCGCTCTTGTTTCTTATCTCAGGGCCAGTGCAGTGCGGCGCCAGAAATCGGAAACCATGGCCGGATCGCGCAATGCCTCGAGCTTTTCCCAGGATGGGAAGGACGCTTCAAAGACAGCCGGCCTCATGCGAGCATCCCTAGACGGATTTACCGCGCCGCCGGCATCCACCACGGTCCGGTCGAGCGTGTCGAGTAGTTTTGTCGTCGCCTCGCCTTGATTTCCGAAGTCCAAGGTCAAGCTGAAGCCCGGCCGGGTAAAGGAAAGAAGCCCCCGAGAGGCGATGTCCCCGAAACGCTGCAGCACGGTGAGAAAAGAAGCATGGCCGGCCCGCCGGGCGATTTCCATCAACCGAGCGGTAATCTCCGGCGCACTCTCCGCGGGATAGACGCTTTGATGCTGGCAAATGCCTTCCGGACCATAAAGCCGGTTCCAGCCGCTGATCCAATCGAGCGGATGGAAGTAAGAGGTCCAGTTTACCGTCGATACGGTTTCGCCAGGCTTCTCCCTGCGAAAGCGGTACTCGTTCAAGGCCTTCAGCGTCGCAGTATTAAATAGGTTGAAGGACGGTGAAAACGGGACCGAAAGCTTCGGTTCCTTGGGAATGTCGTTGAGCTCGCAGGATGCGTCGGCGTGATCGGCCGCCAACAACATTCCCCTGCCCTGCCGCTGTCCGGTTGCGAGTTGATCGATCCAGGCAACTGAATATTCGTGCTCTTCTTCGGCGCGATCAACGAGCGCGAAATAGTGATCGAGATTGTCGAAACGCATGGCATGTCGCTGAACGTGCGGCGACGGAACCTTCATCAGCCGAAGATCGACATCGAGGATGAGGCCTGTCAGCCCCATGCCGCCAATCGTGGCAGCGAAAAGTTCGGCGTTTTCGTCGAGAGAGCAGACCAGGCGCTCGCCGTTCGAGCGCAGCAGCGTTAGGCGCTCAACATGATTGCCGAAGGTGCCGCGGGCGTGTTGGTTCCTGCCATGAACGTCATTGGCGACGGCACCGCCGACGGTGACGAAACCAGTGCCCGGCGTCACGGGAAGAAAAAAACGATGCGGTATCGCCCGGAGGAGGACATCGCGCAAGCTGACGCCGGCCTCGCAGGAAATCAGCCCTGTCCCTGGGCCGAAGGCAAGGATGCGACTATGTCTCCGGCTCTCGATAAGCATTCCGAGATCATTGTGGCAACTGTCCCCGTAGCTCAGGCCATTGCCGAAAGGCAGAAACGCCATCGGCTCGATCGAGCCTATCCGGTCCTCATAGTCATCGGGTGAAATCGCCCGTCGCGGCCGGCGCACGAGCCGCCCCCAGCTATCGAACTCGTCCATATTATTCGTTGCGGCCTTGCGCTGAGTGCGGGGAAACCAATTCACGCTTTTACTCTACCGGCTCGCGATCCAGTTCAACGCGTCCCGCCAGTCGGTCATGCGCACCGGCGTACCGTGCGAACCCGTTTCGAACAGGACGAAACGCGTCGGATAATTCTTGGCCTTGAGCGCGCGATAGCGCGCGATCTGGACCTCGGCAGGATACACGCTGTCGCGGCTGCCATGGGCGAAAAAAATCGGCAGCTTCGCCCTGTAGGCGGCGCTTTTCTGAAAATCCGGATCGCTGACACCAGCCATGATCATCATTCCGCCGAGCGCGGCCACCGCCGCCTGTTCGCGAGCCAGACTCCAGCAGATAAGGCTTCCCATCGAAGCGCAGGAGAGCACCACCGGCCGGCCGCCGGAACGGTCTGCAGCAAATCGGATCAGCGCCGAAATATCCGCCACGCCCGCCGCATCGAAGGATCGCACGCTCGGCGCGTAGTAGGTGCCACCATTAGCGACCACAAGATTCTTGAGGCGGTTGAAATTGCCACCAAAGGAAAAATCGTTGGCGCCAAGACGCCGATCGCCGCCGCGTCCATGAATGAAGATCACCGTGAATGCCGCGCCGCGATCCGGCCCGACCCGCGTGACGTCAATGGAGCGTCGGCCGAGATGGAGCGTCTCGGTGACCTGCACACTTTTGACACCCAGCGATACATAGGCCCGTTTTACACGTCTCTCAGGAATCTGGTCGCGCTGGTTGATGTCGCGCAGCTCCTGATAATCGATTGTGCGGAAATCACCGCCATCGGACTGTTCGAGTACGTTGCCATAGGCGAACAGTTCGTCCTTGTAGGGTTTCAGGGGTGCAGCCTCGGCCGTAAGGCCGGCAAGGAAAAGACAGGGGAAAAGAAGCGCGACAATCTTGCACCGGACGAAAAAAACAGCTGTGGACATAGTCACCCGATCGGCTCCCTCGTTCGGCGCATGCCTTGCCATCAACACTTCGGCAAAGCAACACTGACGTTAATAACGCCGCTTTTACGGTATTTTATCTGGCCGGGGTATCGGATTCGCCTTTTGTTCGCGCTTGGCGCAAGAGTCTGGCAGAATTCAGGTGATTCGCGCGACAAAAGATGGCGGTGGGCCCGAGGTCTTGCTATGGCCTTCGCGACGCCGACGACAGGAACGATCTGAACGACTCCATGGACGACAGTAGCGATCTCTTCTCCGCAATTCCCCCGCAGCCGAAGCCGGCCGAAAACGGTGCGCCTTCGCGCAAGCCGACACCTGCCGCCAGCGAAGAACCGCGCTCCGCGCCGAGAGGCAGCGATAGCAGCGACTACGACGCTTCGGCGATCGAGGTGCTCGAGGGGCTGGAGCCAGTGCGCCGCCGTCCGGGCATGTATATCGGCGGCACGGACGAAAAGGCGCTGCACCATCTCTTTGCCGAGGTTATCGACAACTCGATGGACGAGGCGGTCGCTGGCCACGCGAATTTCATCGAGGTGAACCTCGATGCGGAAGGCTTCCTGACGGTAATCGATAACGGCCGCGGCATTCCGGTCGAAAATCATCCAAAATTCCCGAACAAGTCCACCCTCGAAGTGGTCATGACCATTCTGCACGCTGGGGGCAAGTTCGACGGCAAGGCGTATGAAACATCCGGCGGCCTGCACGGCGTCGGCGTTTCCGTGGTCAACGCGCTGTCGGACGCGCTCGAGGTCGAGGTCGCGCGCAACAAGAAGCTCTACCGTCAGCGCTTCTCCCGCGGCATCCCGCAAGGGGGACTTGAAGAGCTCGGCGACGTCCACAATAGGCGCGGCACGAAAGTCCGCTTCCATCCGGACCCGCAAATCTTCGGCCCGCATGCGCATTTCGAGCCGGCGCGGCTCTTTCGCATGGCACGCTCGAAGGCCTATCTTTTCGGCGGTGTCGAGATCCGCTGGTCCTGCGATCCTTCCCTGTTGCTGGAAGGCTCGGAAATTCCGGACAGGGCCGTCTTCCACTTTCCCGGTGGCCTCAAGGATTATCTTGCCGCCACGCTTGGCAAGGAATTCACAGTCACTCGCGAGATTTTCGCCGGCAAATCGGAAAAGTCCGGCGGCCACGGCTCGCTCGAATGGGCCGTCACCTGGTATGGCGGCGACCAGCAGATCCACTCCTATTGCAATACGATCCCGACGCCGGAGGGCGGCACGCATGAAGCCGGCTTCCGTATCGCGCTGACCAAGGGGCTGAAGAACTACGCCGAGCTGACGCAGAACAAGCGGGCTGCGATCATCACCACCGACGATGTCATGATCTCGGCTGCAGGCATGCTCTCGGTCTTCATCCGCGAACCGGAATTCGTGGGCCAGACGAAGGACAAGCTCGCGACCGTCGAGGCACAGCGCATCGTCGAGAACGCGCTTCGCGATCCCTTCGACCACTACCTCGCTGACAATCCGGGGGAAGCCGCGAAACTTCTTGACTGGGTGATCGAGCGGGCCGAAGAGCGCGTTCGCCGACGCAAGGAGAAAGAGGTCAACCGTAAGACGGCGGTCCGCAAGCTGCGTCTCCCCGGCAAACTCGCCGACTGCTCGCAAAGCACGGCGGAGGGTGCCGAACTCTTCATCGTCGAAGGTGACTCGGCAGGCGGATCGGCCAAGCAGGCGCGCAACCGCGCCAACCAGGCGATCCTTCCCCTGCGCGGAAAGATCCTCAACGTTGCCAGCGCCGGACGGGAGAAGCTCGGGGCGAACCAGCAGATCACCGATCTCGTCCAGGCACTCGGCTGCGGCACCCGGTCGAAGTATCGGGACGAGGATTTGCGTTATGAGCGCGTCATCATCATGACAGACGCGGACGTCGACGGCGCGCACATCGCCTCACTGCTAATCACCTTCTTCTATCAGGAGATGCCGGAGCTCATCCGCGGCGGTCATCTCTATCTCGCCGTGCCGCCGCTCTATCGGCTGAGTCAAGGCTCGAAGACATTCTACGCCCGGGATGACGCGCATCGCGAGGAACTGATGCGAACGGAATTCAACGGCCGGGGCAAGGTCGAAATCGGGCGGTTCAAGGGTCTTGGCGAGATGCTGCCCTCACAGCTCAAGGAAACGACCATGGATCCTGCAAACCGGACCCTGCTCAAGGTCGAGATCGACGATGTCGATTTCGAGGGTACGCGCGAAGCCGTCGACAATCTGATGGGAACGAAGGCCGATGCTCGCTTCCGTTTCATCCAGGAGCGTGCCGCCTTCGCCGACAATCTGGATATCTGAGAAGAACGAAGCTTACGGTTCCGTCTCACCCAAGCCCCTTTCCGCGCAAGCGGGGCGAGCGAGTATTGTGATCAGCGGTTGCCGCGCGTCCCCTCAACCCACGTGCGGCGAGAAGGTGCCCGGAGGGGCGGAAGGAGCGCAAAAGGCCGCCGCTTCAGACCGTCTGCCCGACAGGCTTTTCCATGAATAGGCTCAGCGGATCGGGCAAATAGGCGCCGAAGGGCGTCCGTTCGACATAGCCGGATGTCTTGTAGAGGCCGATCGCCTCGGGTTGGTAGATGCCGGTTTCGAGACGGATCGCCGTGAGGCCGAGCCTTTCCGCCTTGGCCTCGATGGCCATAAGGAGCCGCTTGCCGACTTTCAGTCCCCTCGCCTCGGGATCGACGAACATCCGCTTGATCTCCGCCGTGCGATCACCTGCCTCGACCAGCGCGCAGCAACCGACGATCTCGCCGTCACGCCGCGCCACGAAGAAGGATACCGTCGGCTTTTCGAGCGTGGCGATATCCACCAGATGATTGCTTTCGGCTGGGTAAAGCGATGCGGCATAGACATCGGATAGTTCGAGCAAACGGATGATGGCCGGCTGGCGGGGCGGCTCCTCGGCGATGACTACGGCACTCAATTTCAAATCCTCAATGCAAAATGATGCGGAACTCTCGCTCCAGAGGGCACAAACTAGAAGCAAACGGTGGCCGAACCAATACGTCAAAAGACGCAGGACATATGAGTACTGCAATCAATCCGCGTGACGGGCCGAAACAATTTGTTTCGTCAGCCAGCAACTTTGCCCTACTTCGGAGAGAACCGAGCGATCATAAGGTGTCAACCGAAGTGTTCCCAATGGACAAAGAGAGACCATGAAAGCTGCCCTGATCGTCATGACCATTCTTGGCTGCGATGACAATGTCAGCCAATGCCACTACATTTCGACCGTCAACGGCAGTTGGCCTTCGATCGCCCAGTGCGATACCGAATCGCAGCAGGAGCTGCCGAAGTTCTCCAACAAGAACTATCCGGTCGTCGTCGCCGTCTGCGAGAGCTCCGGGCCCGGCATGACGGCATCGACGGAACGGCAGCCGGAAGCCAATCCCGTGCCGCAGCAGTCGGCAGTGCTGCCTCCGGCGGAGGAGACCAATCCAGGTTTGCCGAAACGGGCTCTAGCGCTGCTTAGCGGCGCAGTGCCCGACCGGGAAAAACTGAAGGCAATCGTCAGCGCGCCTGTGCACTACGTGGAAGACGGTTATTCCTGGGTTGCGCGCCGCTTCGCCGAGTGACACGCCTCCTGCATGGTTCCTTAAATCGGAGCCAGTCTAAGGAAAAAACCAAGCAGCGATTCAAAGTGTAACAACGACGTTTGTGCGTCTGAAAAGACGCGCGGCGCTGTAGGCATGCCGACTCAAGCCGCCTGACGCGAGGCCAGCAACGCGTAATCTCGCGCGATTTGACGTTTCTCGGCAAAGGCTAATCGTTCCACCAGTTCTGCCACGGCGTCGCAAGCGGTCGAGTGCACGGCACGACGGCGGAGGCGATCCAGGAGCGTGGCCGCGACCGATGGAGATGCGCCGTTCGGCTCCGCTTTTGTTTCTCTTTGCCAGAGCAGAACGGCCTCTGCGAAGGCTTCGCTGACATCGCGGCCCAGCCCAGCACTTTCGAAGAGCGCACGGATCGAATGGATGCGTCCGCCCGAAAGGATGGCGCGGACGCGCTTTTGCGACACACCCGAGAGATCGACGATGGCGGCCGAAAAAAATTCCGTCTTGCCGCTGCAGAGTGCGTTCAAAAGAAAGGCCGGTGTCAAGCGGCCGAGGTCGCGCAAATGAGCAGCCATCTGAGGCAGTTCTTCCTGAGGCGCGGCTCCAGCTATCAAAAGGGCGGCCGCATCGCAGGCCTCCCGCTTAACGCGCTGCACCTGTCCTTCACCGATTGCCGCCTGGACCAGCCCAGAGGCGGCAAGCGCTTCACCAAGCTTCTCGGCGAGCGAATATCTGGCATCGCTCGGCAGATCGACGCGCGCCAAGAGCCGATCGCGGACAACGGCAAGATGACCGAGACGGCTGGCAATCCTTCTGAGCGACTGCCGCAACAGCATAGCGCCTCGGTTCTCAAGCAGCACAAGAACTTCTTCCTCGCCGCCGATTTCCGCTATTGCGGCTGCGACGGAGCACGACACGGTGGTGCGAGCGGCAATCAATGCGCGCGTCTCGGCCGTTCCCCGCGCTGCTATGTCGACGAGGTCCTCATCCGTCAGCACCGGCGAACGGGAAATGGCGACGTAAGCGATCTCGGACTGATCCTCCGCGAGCGCCACGATGATCCCGCGCGGTGCCGCAGGACAATCGGCCAGTGCTTCGATCAGGGAATGGCGCACCTTGGGTGAAGGGTCGTCCAGCAGAAAAGTCATCGCCATTTCGGCGGCATGGCGATCGATCCCGTTCATCTCGGCTTTGACATAGGCGCGACCAAGGGCGCCTGCGGCGCGCATGCGATCGCTCGTTCTCGCCGTTTCCAACCAGCGAAGAAATGCTTGTATGACCACCTATGCCCCACTAGATACCGAACAGCCCCAATGTCCGAATATTAGCGGTCAAAGGTTTAAGATTGGTTCACCATGTCTGTTAACCGCAAGGAAGCCATCAAGCCGCTGCTCTATCTGCCGACGACAGAGCCGTTTCCGGAACCGGAGATCTTGGGCGCGATTCAGGCCGTCGTGATCGATGCGGTGCGCGATCCGGAGCTCACGCACCTGACAGCGAGAGCGACCGGCAAGGCGGCCGGCTGCCTCTTGCTTGCGCGGACGAAGCCGGCCGAAGTCCTTACAGAGGACGAGCTTGGTCCGCTCCTCGGCAGCCGCATCGACGGCATCGTTCTTAGCGGATGCCGCGGGCCTGCCGATGTCCAGAAGCTCGATGTGATGCTGAAGGTGGCCGAGGCAGCCGGAGGAATACCTGCCGGACGAACGGCGCTTCTTGCGGAATATGCCATAACCCCGGCGAGCGTGCTGTCACCTCACTCGTTGGCCGGCGTCTCCTCGCGCCTTTCGGCGCTGATATTCGATGCATCGGCTCTCGCCGAAGCGTGCGGCTGCATCTTTTCCCCTGACGTGAAAGACAAGGAGGTTCCCGCAGCTGTCATTGCGGGTCGCGCCGCGGTGGTCCTCAGAGCGTCCGAAGCGGGCATTGTGGCTTACGACATACTCCCGGCAGCCGCGACCGAGGAAGCCTCGGTCGGACGGTGCTTTGCCACTAGCCTCCGGAACGGGTTTTCGGCCGTAGTCGCCCGATCGCCCCGCCAGATTACGCTTCTATCGCGGGGCACGCGCTACTCTGCGGTTCGATGAAGCCTATCGGCTTGGCCGCACCATTTCGAAGACATCGCCGCCGTCGCAGTAGTCCATGTAGCCGAGACGGGCGAGCGGTTTGACGGTCGCCACATCGAACCGGCCGTTGCGAATAGCTTCGTCGCGAATGTGAATGCCGACTACTTCGCCGAAGACGACATAGTTGTCCGAAACCGCGCCATCGAGACCTTTGGGACGGAACAGCTCCGTCATCCGGCATTCGAGCGCAGCGAAGGCCTCGCCGACGAAGGGCGCATCGACAAGCGTTCCATCGACCGGTGTCAGCCCGGCGATTTCGAATTCGCTCTCGCCATGCGGCGCCGCAACTGACGTGAGGTTGACGGCTTCGCTGAGATTGCGGCTAGCGAAGCTCGCCGTGAATTCGCCCGTCGCTTCAATATTGCGCACGGAGTCCTTGTAGCCGCTCGACGAAAACATCACGAGCTTCGGTCGGTCGCTGATCGCGTTGAAGAAGGAATAGGGTGCAAGGTTTAGGAAACCGTCCTTGGCCCTCGTGCCGATCCAGCCGATCGGCCTTGGCGACACGATTGCCTTGAAGGGGTCGTGCGGCAAACCATGGCGGTTTGCAACCGTGTCATAGAACATCAGGCGTCCTCTCCGACCCAGGTGACGAGTTCGGCCAGTTCCGGCCGAGGACGCTCCGTCGGAGGCACCATCGCCGTGCCGATATGAATGAAACCGGCGATCTTTTCTCCCGGCGCGACGCCGAGCAGCGGATAGGCTCTCTCGTCGAAGGCGTACCATTCCGTCAGCCAATTGGAAGCATAGCCGAGCGCATTCGCGGCCATCAGCAGATTGAGGCAGACCGCACCGGCGGACATCAGCTGCTCCCATTCGGGAATCTTGAAATGCGGCGCCGCCGTGCTGACCACGGCCACGACGACAGGCGCGCGTGTCAGGCGTGTTTCCTCCACCTTGATCAGTTCTTCCGAAAGATCGGGCTTTGCCGCAAGCGCCATCTTCTTCAATTCGGCGCTGATGCGCGCCCGCTCCTCGCCGCGATAGACGATGAAGCGCCATGGCGCCAGCTTGCCGTGGTCCGGCACGCGCGAAGCAAGCCTCAGCATCTCCTCGACCTCGGCTTTGCCAGGACCCGGGGGCCCCATCTGGAAAGCGGGAATGGACCTGCGCGACGCGAGATAGTCAACAAGCTTAATTTCGGTTTTCATGTAGGGTGAATTCCATTAATTTGCCGCCGGACCGACAGCCACGAAAATGCCATACCGGCGTCTCAAGTGGAGTCACTCAGTCAGGAAGTCAACTGCCCTCATGCCCATCCGCCTTCGTATTTGTCTAAGAACCGCCTTGGCGATCGCACTCGCCGGCGTCGGTGCGGAACGGGCGCTTGCGGAAGACCCGACGGATGCTTTCAAAAGCTTTCCGTCGATCTCAGGCAGCCGCAAGATGCCGAAGCTCACCAGCTTCAACCCGCTGATCAGCGATCCGGCCCAGGGCGGCGAGTTGAAAGACATCAAGCTCGAGGCGCTGCTGACGGCGAAGGGGCAGCCGGTCGAGTCGGGCTTGACCTGGCGGGTCTTCAGCCCGATTCCAGGCAGCGATGGAAAACTGCCGCTGCTCGCCACCTCCGAGGGCGGTTCGACGGCTTTCAACCTGGTACCCGGGGAGTATTTCGTCAACGTCGCATTCGGCCGTGCGGGCGCCACACGCAAGATTCGCGTCCCCGAACAGGGTGCACTCGACAAGCAGGTACTGGTGCTCGACGCCGGTGGCGTCATGCTGAATGCCGTTTCCGGCAGCGATGTACGCATTCCGCCGAATGAACTCAGCTTTTCGATCTTCTCGTCCGATGTGAAGGAAGACGGCGAACGGGCCCTGATCGTCGCCGACGTGAAACCAAATATGGTGGTGCGGCTCAACGCCGGGACCTATCACGTCGTTTCCGACTACGGCTCAGTGAATGCCGTCATCCGCGCCGACATACAGGTCGAAGCCGGCAAACTGACCGAAGCGACGATCCAGCATCGTGCCGCGAAACTGACGTTGAAGCTCGTTTCGGAGGCCGGCGGCGAAGCCATCGCCGATACCGCCTGGTCGATCCTCACCTCCTCGGGTGACGTCGTCAGCGAGAGCGTCGGCGCATTTCCGACGCTCGTCCTCGCCGAAGGCAGCTACACGGCCGTGGCGCGTAACAAGGACAAAATTTATCAGCGGGATTTTGCCGTGAAGGCGGGAGTCAACACGGACGTGGAAGTGCTGCTGAACGGAAACGGTACGGCCAATACGGCCGCGAACGCGGAAGCACAGGACTAGCTGCCGAAGCTTGCCTTGCCCGACGCCTATCCGTGCGCGAGTGACCTGACATAGCGTGAACCGGGATTGAATGTCAGGCGGCGGAACTCACATGCCCCCTCACCTGCTAAACGCGCTCAGCCGGTATAGCTCTCAATCGCTGCGGTTTTCGAGCACTAGAAAGTCCCGGAGCTTTAGCCCCGGGCTTTCTTTTCCGCCTTGCGCTTGAGGTCCGGTGCCATCGCCTCGTCCGAAAGGGAAGCGACCGCATCTTCAAGCAACATCACCGTCTGCGCCTGCGATCCGAGGCGCCGGATATTGACCGAACGCTCCTCCGCCTCGCGCTTGCCGCAAACGACAATGACCGGAACCTTCGTCACCGAATGCTCGCGGACCTTGTAGTTGATCTTTTCGTTGCGGAAGTCGGTCTCGACCGTAAGCCCGGCCTCACGCAGGAGCGCTGCAACCTCGCGTCCATAGTCGTCCGCTTCCGAAGTGATCGTCGCGACCACCACCTGCAGCGGCGAGATCCAGAGCGGCATGTGCCCCGCGAAGTTTTCGATCAGAATACCGAGGAAACGCTCCATCGAACCGCAGATGGCACGATGGATCATGACCGGCTGACGCTTTTCCGAATCCTTGTCGATGTAGAAAGCGCCGAAACGCTCCGGCAAATTGAAATCGACCTGGGTTGTGCCACATTGCCACTCGCGGCCGATCGCGTCCTTCAGCGTGTATTCGAACTTCGGACCGTAGAAAGCGCCCTCGCCCGGAAGAATGCCGGTCTTGATGCGCCCCTCGGACTGCGCCTCGATCGTCTTCAGCACTTCCATCATCACGGCTTCTGCCCGATCCCACAGCGCATCGGAGCCGACACGCTTTTCCGGCCGCGTCGAGAGCTTGACGACGATTTCCTTGAATCCGAAGTCCTCATAAACCGAGAGAATAAGGTCATTGATCTTCAGGCATTCGGCAGCCATCTGCTCGTCGGTGCAGAAGATATGGGCGTCGTCCTGAGTGAAGCCGCGCACACGCATAAGCCCATGCAATGCGCCGGACGGTTCATAACGGTGCACGTTGCCGAACTCGGCCAGACGGACCGGAAGCTCGCGATAGGACTTCAGGCCGTGCTTGAAGATCTGGATGTGCCCCGGGCAGTTCATCGGCTTCAGCGCAAAGACGCGGTCGTCATCCGTGTCGTCGCCGGCGACCGTAACCTTGAACATGTTGTCGCGGTACCAGCCCCAGTGACCGGAAGTCTCCCAGAGCGACTTGTCGAGCACCTGGGGAGCGTTGACTTCCTGGTAATCGCCTTCGAGCCTGCGGCGCATATAGGCGACAAGACCCTGGAATATGCGCCAGCCCTTGCCGTGCCAGAAGACCACGCCCGGCCCCTCCTCCTGGAAATGGAAGAGGTCCATCTCGCGGCCGAGGCGGCGATGATCCCGTTTCTCGGCTTCCGCAAGCACATGCAGATACTGATCAAGTTCCTCCTGCGTATGCCAGGCGGTGCCGTAGATGCGCGTCAGCATCGGATTGTTGCTGTCGCCACGCCAGTAGGCGCCGGCCACTTTCATCAACTTGAAGGCCGTGCCGATCTGGCCCGTCGAAGCCATATGCGGGCCGCGGCAGAGATCGAACCAGTCGCCTTGGTAGTAGATCTTGAGGTCCTGGCCCTCGGGGATCGTGTCGACGAGCTCGACCTTGTAGTTCTCGCCCTTGGCGGCAAAGACCTCCTTCGCCTTCTCGCGCGACCAGATCTCCTTGGTGAAGGCTTTGTTGCGCGCGATGATCTCCCTCATCTTCTTCTCGATGACCGGCAGGTCGTCGGGCGTGAAGGGTTCGTTCTTGGCGAAGTCGTAATAGAAGCCGTTGTCGATGACAGGACCGATGGTCACCTGCGTTCCCGGCCACAATTCCTGCACCGCTTCGGCCATGACGTGGGCCGCGTCGTGGCGGATGAGTTCGAGCGCGCGCTTGTCGTCACGCGTCACGATCTCGATTTTGCCGTCGGTCACAGCGTCGGAAAGGTCGCGCAGTTCGCCATCGAGGGCGATCGCGACAGCCTTCTTGGCCAGCGACTTCGAGATCGACTCGGCTACCGCGCCGCCGGTCGTACCGGCGGCGAACTCGCGCACGGAGCCATCAGGAAATGTAAGGGAAACGGAATGCGACATCATGATCTCCTATCCAGTCCCGCCAACGAATGCGGGTGGTATGGTTTCCGGGTACTGCATGATCCCGTACGTCAGCACCGGTTAAAGAGAAATCATGCAGGAATTCAGAGCGCTACAGCAACCATTGCGTGATGAGACGCGGCGCCATAGCTACCGGTGAAGTGACGCGGGCCTGATAAAGGTTTTTGGCGGTGGAGTAAAGGCGTGCCGGCCGCTCAACCGGCCAGCATCGCGCGCAAGCCCTGCACGGTGTTCCAGTTGCGCAACGTCCCGACGCCGAGCCGTTTCGTGGTAAAGGCGCCGGGCAGTTTCGACTCGCTCGCTTTGCCGCTAAAGTCCGCCCAAAGATCGCCGCCGACGATTTCCAGTCGTTCGCCCCTGGAACAATAGCGGCGGAGTTCATCAAGCACATCGGCCTGAAGTGGCGAGCGCATCACCCGACGTGGACGCGGGTCGGATCCTCCTGGCTTTCGGCGGGAAACGGGTTGCTGGCGGCCAGTTTCAGCCAGTCGTCCGCGGAGCGCGTGATGATGTCGACATGCCGGCCGAATGTCGCCGCAAATGCTAATTCGAGTTCCGCCTCGATTTCTGCGAGCGGCTTTTCAAGGGCATCGAAAACGAGATTGCCGGTGGCAACGAGGGTGCGTGGGGAATGGTAGCCGAGACGCTCGGTCATCGCCCTCAGATCCGACATGACAACCCGGCGGTTTTCGCCAAGGAGGATGCTGTAGAGCAGCGCCACATAAGTCTTCATCCCGACGTATCCCCCTCAAGCCCGCCAGAAATCAACGGCGCCTTCGGGCAGCCAGGCGAGTACGCGATCGAGCGTTACCTCATCCACATTCCGGCGCAGAGCGGCAGCGACGTCGGCGATCGCCGTATCCGGAGACAGATTGTGATCGGAGCGCAAGGACTGAACCTCGCGGGTCATCGCGAGACGACCGGAGAAAGGCACTATCGGCTCCTCGAGGTCCCAATCGGCGACGAAGATCGCCCGAAGTACCGGCGGCAGAACATTGGCGAACAGCAACGCGTCCGAAATCTCGAGGCGCCGTCGAAACGTCTGAAACACGGATTGCACCATCGTATAGGCCTGGTTGGTCGTCTGAAGGCCGGCGATGTCGCGGACATCCAGGATGAAACGGTCGAAATCGGCGGAGGCCTGCCGATATTCCGTCGGCATCGTCATGGCTTTCACGCCTCCTTTCGCGACTGCCAATAACGCCACGGCGTGAACCATCGCTGGTGCGACGCAAGCACCTCCGGCACCGGATCGAATCCATGCGTCCCGCCGGGCCCGCAGCGCGCGACGCGGAAGAGCGTCATCCAGCTCCCCGCCCAGAGACCATGGCGGGCAACCGCCTCGAAGCCATATTCCGAGCAGGTCGGCAGATGCCGGCAGGAATTGCCGATGAAGCTCGACAACGTCAGTTGATAGGCGCGGATCAGCGCCATGCCGAGCAGCCGACCGGGCGTCTTGCGAAACCGCCCAGACCAGTTCCGGCTGGCCCTGATGTTGGGACCGGAGGCATGGTGATGCTGCGACTGCCGGCACATCGCTCAGACCGCCGCTGCCAAACGCTTTGCCTCGATCTGGTTGATGGCATCGACCACTGCATCGAAAGTGAGCATCGTCGAGGCGTGACGAGCCTTGTAGTCCTTGACGGGCCTCAGGAAACGCATGTCCTCGAAGCGGCCGGAGGGACCTTCACCGTCCGCCTTCAGCATGGCGAGCATGTCTTCACGGGCCTGCCGGATTTCGGTCTTATGCGCGCCGACAATCTGCCGCGCCATGATCGAGGACGACGCCTGCCCGAGTGCGCAGGCTTTGACGTCATGGGCGAAATCGGTCACGAGATCGCCATCCATCTTCAGCCAGATCCTTACTTTCGAACCGCAGAGCTTCGAATGCGCGGCTGCCTCGGCATCCGCATCCACCAGCATTCCGGTACGAGGAATATTGCCGGCGAATTCCAGAATCCTGCTGTTGTATATCTCATCCATCATTTGACGCGATCCGGCTCATTTTTCTCGGTTTTGAGTGATAGGCGCATGATTTTCTTCGGTAGACAGGAAAAAAGCACGGCATGGCATGTTCGGCCTCTTTCATCCATGTGGCACCATACTATATGCTATGTCGTGTTGGGGCGACACTTCCGCAAGAGGACTAAGTGTCGCCTGTTGTTTGGGAAACCGTGCCGGACGGTCCAGTGCACTGCTAAGCCAGGACCCGAAAGCCCCGGAGCCCGCCAACGGAACCCAAGCCTGCAGGGTTAGGCGAATGGCCAGTGGCGAGTTGTCCGAAAGATAAAACGTCAGCAATCACGTATTGCTTAAAGGGGCCATTATGGACGCCATAGTGAAGAATTTTCCTGTGCTCGAAGATGTGAGCGGCCGGCCGACCCAGAGGGAGGCCGAGGAAGCCGTTCGCGTACTCTTGCGCTGGGCGGGCGACGATCCGACCCGCGAGGGCCTGAAGGATACGCCGGCGCGCGTCGCCAAGTCCTATCGTGAGCTCTTCGGCGGCTACGATCTGGTGCCGGAAGACGTACTCGGGACGACCTTCGAGGAAGTGGCCGGCTACGACGACATGGTGCTGGTAAAGGACATTCAGTTCTTTTCGCATTGCGAGCACCACATGGTGCCGATCATCGGAAAGGCGCACATTGCTTATATGCCGAACGGTCGCGTACTCGGCCTTTCCAAGATTGCCCGGGTCGTCGACATCTATGCCCGCCGGCTGCAGACGCAGGAAACGATGACGGCGCAAATCGCCAAGGCCATAGACGAAACTCTCGCCCCGCGTGGCGTTGCCGTGATGATCGAGGCCGAACACATGTGCATGGCGATGCGCGGCGTGCAGAAGCAGGGCTCGACAACACTGACGACCACATTTACGGGTAGCTTCCAAACCGAGCCGGCCGAGCAGGCTCGTTTCATGACCATGCTCAGGGGCTTCAAGTAAGCTCCGTCAACGGAGCTTTCGCGATGACGCTCACCTTCGATGCCCCCTCAGAAAACAAGGTCGAGCTTGAAACAGGCCCGGCCTTCACGCCCCGCTTCGACGACAAGGGCCTGATCACGGCCGTCGTGACCGATGCTCGCGATGGCGAATTGCTGATGGTCGCGCATATGAACGCCGAGGCGCTGGCTCTGACGATCGAAACCGGCATCGCCCACTATTATAGCCGCTCGCGCAAGGGCCTATGGAAGAAAGGCGAAAGTTCGGGCAACTTGCAATCGGTCCAGGAAATACGGACCGATTGCGATCAGGACGCCATCTGGCTGAAGGTCTCGGTTGCCGGCCATGACGCCACATGTCACACCGGCCGACGCTCGTGCTTCTACCGCACCGTTGGCGTCGAGGCAGGCAAAGCGACGGTGACGATCACCGACGACCATAGACATTTCGATCCGGCAGAGATCTACAGCGAAAAATAAGCATTTGCATTCTCTTGGTGCAACCACGTGCTATATTTACTTTTTGGCAACCAAATGGGCGCCTAATCATTGTTCATGGAACCGGTACCCGCGGTAACGGCGGTGAACCGGGATATGTTGCAGGCTGTCTCCAATGTTTATCGGGCCGGCCGCATCGGCGACAGGTTCGATGTTATATATCAATCATGGTGCCAGTCTTTCAGCGATGAATTCGGACATGGCCGGCACCATCGCCGGCTTGGCAGGGATCCCTACAAGCGGCGCGACCTAGGTATTCTATTCGGCGGTGTTGGAGGTGCCGGATGTTGAACTGGACATTTACGCGCAGCAGCCAGACAACCGATTTGTCCACCACGGATGGATCATCGATCACGACTATTCCTCCAGCCCCGGCACCTCAACCTACCAAACCGAAGATCGCCATAGCCCTTGGCGGCGGCGCTGCGCGCGGCTGGGCCCACATCGGCGTCTTGAGAGCACTCGACGAAGAGGGAATTGAGGTCGGCATGATTGCCGGCACGTCGATCGGCGCCCTCGTCGGCGGTTGTTATCTCGCCGGCAAGCTGGATGAACTGGAGGCTTTCGCCCGCTCCCTCACCGTACGGCGCATTGCCGGCCTCCTCGATTTTGCGATCGGCGGCGGTGGCCTATTCGGTGGTCTGCGGCTCACCAAACGCATGCAGGAGCACCTGCAGAATCTCAGCATCGAAAGCCTCGACCGTCCCTTCGTTGCCGTGGCGACGGAAGTTCACAGCGGCCATGAGGTTTGGCTCGAGAAGGGCTCGCTGATTACCGCGATCCGGGCGTCCTACGCGCTGCCCGGCATTTTCGAGCCGATCAACGCCAACGGCCGGACCCTGATCGACGGTGCGCTCGTCAATCCCGTTCCCGTCTCGGTCTGCCGCGCGTACGAGCAGCAACTCGTTGTCGCGGTCAATCTCAATTACGACCTTTACGGCCGCTCTGCCGTCGTCAAGCACAGCGCCGGCGTGGATACGCCCGACGTGCCCTTGAAGGAGGCCAACCACTATTCGGCGCGCCTTGGCATGACCAGCGTTATGGTGCAGGCTTTCAATATTATCCAGGACCGTATCTCGCGCGCTCGGCTCGCCGGCGATCCACCAGACCTCGCTCTTCATCCGAAGCTCAACGATATCGGGCTTTCGGAGTTTCATCGCGCCGGGGAAGCGATCGATCGCGGCTACCACGAAGCAAAGGCGAAACTCGCCGAAATCAAGCGCATGCAGGAAGCGCTGGTTCGTTGACCAACAATGATCCGCGCTGTTGTCGCAGGCGCAATCGACACCAATCGGGTTGTGATGAAGACTCGTTCGAGTGACCGAGTAATGGTTTCACGCGTCCCGCGCGACGCGCGACTGAAGGGCGGCGCGGCGCCGCCCTTGCCTGTTAGCCCGCAATGTAGGCCTTGATCTGTTCGGCCTCATGCTCGATGGCGCGAATATGATACTTGACCACGTCTCCGATCGACACGATCCCAGCGAGGCGGCCATCCTTTTCCACCGGCAGATGACGCGCACGCAACTTGCTCATCATCTCCATCAACGTATTCACGGACATTTCCTCGCGGCAGCAATAGACATTTTGCCACATCACGGACGAAACCGGCTTGTCGAGACAGGCGGCGCCATATTTGGCGATCGAGGCCACAATATCCCGCTCGGTCATAATGCCGACGATATGCTCATCCGCATCGATGATGATGACAGCCCCGATATGATTGTCATGCAGAAAAGTCGCCGCTTGCTGGACCGTGACCTGGGGGGTGACGGTTACGACGTTGTGGCCTTTTTCGTTGAGAATCGCTTTCACTGACATGCGCACATCTCCCGTTGCGACAAAACCGGGCCGACGAGAAGAGGTTCTGGCCGTATCAGCTGCTGCACTTCCCTTCGGATGCGCAAAGCCGCCATGACACTCGCGCTTCTCAACGGCTGTCCCGAAAACCCATTCCGGTTTTCAGGACCAATTCATTCGTGCAGTCGGCCGCAGGAACCTGTACCCCTTCCGGTGCCGAAACTGCCGTCGCTATCCGCGACGTTGCACCGACACCCAGCCTTCAGCGATCGCCTCACGCTCAGATGATCGGCGACCGTGGCAAATGGTGCTCCAGCGCCCCAGCGAAATCAAGCCTTCTCGCGTCCGCTCCGGCCTCTTCGGGAGAATCGGCCATCACTATGATTCCGAGGCTGAAACAATGCATTATCGTCAGCGGCGTAACAACCGCTTGCTCGCCGGCTTCAGCGACGCGGATCGAAAAGTCCGAACAGGAGGATGCCAAACAGGAAGCCGCCGATGTGCGCCTCCCACGCCACGGTCCCCGCACCTCCGATGGAAAAGATGCCAGATGCCACCAGGAAATTGGTCAGGAACCAGATACCCGTGAAGACCAACACCGAGCGGTTGCTGAGTGTTTCCGTCAATGAAAGTCGGCGATTGAGGTGAGCGAATTGGCGGCTGATGCGGCCGCTCGGAGAGAAGACGAAACGTGCGGCCGCGCCCATGAAACCCGAAACGACTCCCGACGCCCCGATCACGACGACCATTTCTCCCCAATGGAAGGCGACGTGCAGAGCGACGGCCGACGCCGCCGACAGGCACCAGAATATGGCGAGCCGTGCCAAGCCGATCCGCCGCACGACCGGTGCACCGAAGGCGACCATCCAGAAGATGTTGAAGATGAGATGTTCCCAACTGCCATGGAGGAAGGAATAGGTAACGGGCGTCCAGAGCCAGACTAGACCCTGGTCGGCAAGCGGGATCGTGTAGCGGGCGGGCAGAAAGGCAAAGTTGAGGATCAGTTCCTGGTCGGCTGCCACGGACAGGACATATGTTCTCAGCGCATGGACCGCGACGAGGAACAAGAGGATGCCCGTCAGCCCTGCCGGAAGATTGAAGGCGGGTTCGCGACTGCGCTCAGCCATGCTGTCGGCGTCCGTTTCGCCTGGCGTCGCCGTCTGATCCTGTTCCATGCCGCTCTCTTCCTGCTGGCGCAACGCTTCTGCGCACATTCGACCGGCTCGTCGACGAACGACCAGCGGACAGGGCGCAAGGGATAAGCAAACAAAAAAAGGCCGTCCAGCAAAAACTGAACGGCCGTCGAGCCGGTATTCCCGACGCTCAAGTCGATGTGCCGAAGGCAACCCTCCGTGAAGTGATGGTGGTTTGAATGCCGGCGAAAACCGCAGGACGCAACCGAAACCAATAATTAACCTTAATTTCCGCTTGGCACGGAAATCGCTCCACCTCTTCCAAAGATCGACTGAAGGACGCTAGCTGTATCAATCCGGCACAGCTCGCGTCCGCACCAAACGGAATTGGCGGGCATCATGCGCAGCAGAACGACAATGGAGCTGTTCCAATATTGGAACGCAATTCGGGCCGAGCGCGACCTCCCGCGCCGCGATGAGATCGACCCCGGCCAGATTCGTTCGCTCCTGCCGAACCTTTTCATTCTTCAAAGGCAGGCTGACGGCGACATCCGGTTTCGTCTTGCCGGTACTCATGTCTGCGCGTTGTTCGGACAGGAATTGCGCGACCAGAAATTCGCTGCGCTATGGCTCGATGGGGAAGCGGATAAGACCGCCCGGATTGCCGAGCAGGTAATGGCGCAGCACGCACCCGTCCTCTTATCCGCCTGGGGCGCGACGGGAACCGCAGAGCCGCTGGACACGGAATTATTGCTCGCTCCCCTCGCCTCACGGGATGGGACCGGCGACCGCGTGCTCGGAGCGCTCTCGCCTCTGTCCCGTCCGGCGTGGCTCCATATGACGCCGATCGCCCATCTTTTGACACGCGGCCTACGATTTCTCGATCCCGCCAGGAATGCTTTGCCCGAAAGACCAGAGATCGTTTCCAACGTCACGGAGGCCAGCCCGGACGGCCACGGCGGAATGATGGTCCGGAAGGTGCGACATCTTCGGGTCCTCGAAGGCGGCCGATGAAGCTGAGCTCATGCGGCTGTCTCCGCTCCAAGCCATGGGCGAACCTTCTATTAACCGGGACGACCTATACTTTCGCGTGCAAAGATACGTCGATCGCAGAGTGACCATGTTCTCGTTTCAGCACGCGCAAAACAGCGGCCCGAAGCCACATCAGGAAAGCGCCTTTCAGCGCGTTTCCGTCAATCTTTCGGGACGGCTGATGCTTGCCAATCGCGACGAATATGATTGCACCGCTCTCTACATGTCGCCGGGCGACGTTCTTTTTTCATCACCGGCACGGCCGCGTGCCGGCGAGCGCATCATCGCCTATATCGATCACGTCGGACGCCTTGAAGGCACCGTTTCACGGCTCGCGGAAGACGCGTTCGTCATCCAGCTCAACGCGACGGAGCGCAAGCGCGAGAAGCTTGCCGCGCAGCTCACCTGGATCGCCAACAAGCACGAACTCGGCCTGCCCGAGGATCGGCGCCACGACCGGCTTGCACCGCGCAAAACATTGACGGAACTCACGGTCGAAACAGGCGAGAAATATCCCTGCAGGATCATCGACCTTTCTCTCTCGGGTGCCGCGGTCGACATCGAGAACCGGCCCGCGATCGGTACTCCGGTCAAGCTCGGCAATATGAAGGGCAGGATTGTCCGTCATTTCCAGGAAGGCGTCGCCATCGAGTTCTCAGGCATCCAGTCGCGAGAAGCACTGACCGAGTTTCTTTGAGGCACCACGGCAAGCGGCGTGTAACCACGCTTCCAATTGTTCTGCAGCCCTGATTACCCCCTGAAGCGGGCGTGCGCGAGTTCCGGTCTCATTGCCGATGCCGTTGACCGCGAAGTTCGATGACTTGCGGGCTAAAACGCTACGGCCGCATTCATCCAGAGGCCCAAATGTCGCTGTCGCAATGAATTGTTGCATAGTGCGCGGGCAAGCGCATGCGCTCGCAAGTCGTTCTCTCCTGCCAGAGCAGAAATATTTTCCAGAATAAAACTGGCGACCGCGGCAACACAACTACACAAAACCAGACCTCTCCCGGCGACGTTCTGGCATGACGCCGGCGCAACATTGCGCGCTTTGCGGCCGCGCGTTGTCAGTTCCCTCTGGATTTCCGTTTGCATTCAATTGCTTACAAGAGCATCACGCTGCTTCCGCAGCTGTCATATTCTCCGAATTCTAGGGTTTCATTAAAAATTGAATCAAATCTCACTCAAATACAACTCGAATTTTATTCTTATTTTCTTCTTATGTTATTCGCATTTGTACTTGTTTTTACCTCGCATCTTCGCCGCCGATAAAAAACTCTGTGCCATTGTCGAACCATCACGGGGAGACAAACATGCACAAACTCATCAGCAAGACGATCGCTGTCGCGGCCTTCATCACCGGCGTGCTGACCGGATCAGCGTTCGCCCTGCCGGCAAACATGGCAGTAAGCGGGGCAACCAACCCGCCGATCGGTCACTACGAATTCTGCAGGAGCTCTCCGACCGAATGCGAGGCCAATGGCGCCGATAACGGCCCGGCCGTGCTGACGCGAGAAGGATGGAAGAAAATTCTTGAAGTCAATTACGAGGTCAATCAGGCGATCACGCCGATGACGGATATGGATATCCACGGCGTCGAAGAAAAATGGTCCTATCCGGACGCCATCGGCGACTGCGAGGACTATGTGCTTCTGAAGCGCCGCGAGCTGATCGAGGGCGGCTTCTCGCCCGCCGACCTGCTCATCACCGTCGTCCTGCAACCGAATGGCGACGGCCACGCGGTCCTGACGGTGCGCACGGATCGGGGCGACTTTGTCCTCGACAATATGCGCAGCAAGGTACTGCTGTGGTCGGAGACCGAATATACCTTTCTCAAGCGGCAGTCTTCGGAGAATGCCGGACGTTGGGTAAAGCTGCAGGACGGCCGCGCCGTTGCTGTCGGCAGCGTCCGTACTGAGTAGAACGCGAATGACCGGGCGCTCGCCCGGTTGCCAGCGCCACCCATCGGGCTTCGGTCAGCCGCTTTGTCCCCGTCCAGACCAGGCCCCGGCCGGTTCCGCTGTCCCCGGAACCGGCCTTTCTTTTTTCAGTAACCGCGTCTTGTCCGCTCGCCTCGCCCTGGCGCTTCATGAAAAATTAACCATCTTCAACGAGCGTCGGCACGCAGTGTCGACCGGAATCTCAGTTTATCGATGACAAGCCTCAAGGCCGATGAGAGCGCCCATGAACCTTTCGGCTCACCGCAACGGACGGCGCATCCATGAACACGACACTCAATGGCGGTCCCGAAGCGGAATTAGTCCCGCTCCTTTCACAACGCTTCGCGTACAAGGCCATTGCGGTCGTTGCGCTGCTGGCGACGTTGGCGGTTGTCGTTTCCCTAGCGGGACGCTGGCTGGGGGAGAACCTCGCGCTTGCCGGGCACACTTCCAGCCGCCAAACATACGATATCTTCATAGGACAGGATCATCTACGCCTTCCGGCGAATGTCATTCGCTTCGAAAATCAGCGCGCTACGAGCATTACCGGACGCGTTGACCTCTATCTCACCTGGCCGGCGCTCGAGGGCTACAGCGACAAGACCCGGCACCTGTTCGCCGATGTCAGCCTGCCGGAAAAGCTGATTTTTCTGCAGATCGCACAGAACACGATGTCACGCGATATGACGGGGCGGCTGGAACCCATCTATCGCCACATCTTCGAAGATGTGGCCCGTGACGGTCCCGCGGGCCTGGTCAAACATGCGGTCCGGCCGAATTCCGGCTATGCCGGGGAAGTTTTCTTTACAGGCGATCGCGCGGGGCGCCCGCCTTACGTCGTGCGCTGCCTGCTGCCTAAGAGCATCGAAGCATCGACGAGTGCCGATTGTCAGCGGGACGTGCATGTGGGCAAGGACCTCACCGTTCTCTACCGTTTTTCGAGCAAGCTCCTGGCGCAATGGCGCGAGATCGACAATTCCGTGGAAACCTTCGTCCGCAAGCGGCTCGTGCCGTGAATTTGTCCAAGAGTCGTGATCGAGGCAGGGCGCCGGCCGAAGTGGCCGGCCGGTGCCGTTCCTGAACAAAACGACGCGTCTCCAGCAACCAATCATTCATCATAAACCGATTGGTAACGCTATCCCGCTACTGTCTCGGGAACAGTCGTTTCCGGAGACGGCATCCGGACGATATCCATGACATGAGAATGAAGAGCAACGTAGTGTCTCAATCCGTTTTTTTTGATCTCGCGAAACGCCCGCTTGGGGTCTTTTCAAAAATCGTAGGACGGATTGTCCTTGCCGGAGCCATTGCGGCCCTGGTTCTTTCGGCGCCCGCATCCGCCAATCCGAAATACGCCGGTATTGTCGTCGATGCGAAGACTGGCAAGGTGCTTTATGGCGAGGATTCGGACGATCTGCGCTATCCGGCCTCGCTCACCAAGATGATGACGTTGTACCTGACCTTTGAAGCTTTGGAGACCGGGCGGATCAGCAAGTCCACACCCGTTCCGTTCTCCAAGAATGCATCCGCGGAACCGCCGTCAAAGCTTGGCGTGCGTGCCGGCAAGTCGATTACCGTCGAACAGGCGATCCTGTCGCTCGTGACGCGATCCGCCAACGACGCCGCAACGGCGCTCGGCGAACTTCTCGGTGGTTCCGAACAACGCTTCGCCCGGATGATGACCAACAAGGCGCGGGCGCTCGGAATGACGCGCACGACCTACCGTAACGCCAACGGTCTGCCAAACCCCGACCAGAAGACGACGGCGCGCGACCAGGCCCGGCTCGGGCTCGCGCTGCGGCAGCATTTCCCGCAATATTACGACTATTTCTCCACCCGCAGCTTCCGTTTCGGCAAGCAGACGATCGGCAACCATAACCGGCTGCTCGGCAACGTCCGCGGTGTCGACGGCATCAAGACTGGCTATACCCGCGCCTCCGGGTTCAATCTGGTAACCTCCGCGCAGCTCGACGGGCGTAGCATCGTTGCCGTTGTGATGGGCGGAACATCCGGCGGCGCACGTGACGCACAGATGCGCAAACTGGTCGCGAAGTATATGCCGGCCGCCTCGCGCCGCGGCGGTGGCAACCTGATCGCCGAGACTCCGGCAGCACCCGTCGCCGCCGTTGCTCAAGCCGAGGTGCAGCCCGCCGCGCCCGCCGCAGTCGCGGCGGCGGCGATGGACCTGCCGAATACCGGCCCTGTTCCGGATTTCCGCTATAGCGGGGGCGACGGGAGCACGGTGGAGATGGCCTATGCGGCGGCGAAACCCGCATCCGACAATCCGGTCCTCTCCGCCAAAGTCGCACCGAACACACTCGACGCCCAGAGTGCCAAGCTCGACCAGCAGCCGGCCGGAGCGGACGTCGACGCCCAGATCACCAATTCGGTCGCCAAGGCCGAGACCCAAGCCGACGCGGATCCGCAACCGCAGGGCTGGGTAATCCAGATCGGCGCCACACCCGACAAGGCGCAGGCCATGACCTTGCTTGATAATGCGAAGGAAAAGGGCGGAAAGGCGTTGCGCAACGCGACGCCGTTTACCGTCGCCTTTGGCGATGGTGCCGGTCAGCTTTACCGCGCCCGTTTCGGCGGCTTCGAAGACCAGAACAAGGCCGTCAATGCATGCAAAACTTTGAAAAAGAAGGGATTTGCCTGCTGGGCGAGCCAGCAATAGGTGCAACAGCGTTTTGACGGCGGAGCCAGTTTTCTTCGCCGTCGTCCTCGGATTTGTAAAGCGTAACGAGGTCAGCCATGGCAATGAACGAGAACATACCCGGCTTCACCACGACGCCGGGGAAGAAGCCGAAGTCTTCGCGCCTCGGCTTGCATCCGCTGCACGAGGCAGCAATGCGCATAGCCGACATCGGCCTGAACCGATCGAAAGCAAAGACCCGGGATCTCGTCGGAATGCTTCTCACGCACGGCGCACGCGCCTGGCGCGCGACCCAGCCTCGGGCCGGGATTCATTTGCATGTCACGGCGCCCGGGCACCGCTATCCGCTTAGAATGCGCATAAGCTGACTCGGAAGCACAGTGCATCGAGCGACGCTCCACATTCAACATTATTCATGCACGTTGGAGCACCGCTCGGAAGGGAGTCCGCCTTTCAGCCTATAGAAGGCCGAGCTCCGCAAGTTCGCGCCGCAATTCAAGCGGCATCTCCGCGCCATCCGAAGAAAGCGAAGCGAGGTCGCGCGGGGCTTCCTTCTCCTGCAAGTAGCGCCATCCCTGAAAGGCTCGGCGTGGCTGAAGCTCGGTCTCCACCACCTCCGGCCCGAGAATAAGATTGCAGCGGCCGATACCCTCACTGTCGGTAAAGGTTTCGACGCCGATCAGCGATTGCCGCGCCTGCACGTGTCCCTTGATCACCCAATAGAGCGAACCGCCCGCGAGAAGTTCCTCGGTCCGCTTCGGAACCATGCGGGTCGTGTGAAACGAATGGGGCTCCTGTCCGGCGGCAATAGCGGCAAGGGCCTTGCGCGATACCCATTCGCGCAGGTCTTCAACCGATTCGGCGCCGACGCAGAGCTTGATAAGATGCAAAGCCATGAGAACCTTGAACACCCGTCCGCCGGCCGCGGTCAAGCGTATTGAACGAGTCCGTCCACACCAAAGCTGCAGCATGGTTCCTTAAACGGAGCCGACTCAAACATGCGCAATTCAAAGTGCTGCACCGGCCTTTGTGCTTCTGAAAAAACGCACGGCGCGGTAGCAATTTCAGCACTCGACCACGTTGACCGCGAGGCCGCCGGTAGAGGTCTCCTTGTACTTCTCGTTCATATCCACGCCCGTCTGACGCATGGTCTCGATGCAGGCGTCGAGCGGCACGAAGTGCTTGCCGTCGCCCTTAAGCGCGAGCGACGCGGCGGTGACCGCCTTCACGGCGCCGAGCGCGTTGCGCTCGATGCAGGGTACCTGCACGAGACCGGCGACCGGATCGCAGGTCATGCCGAGGTGATGCTCGAGGGCGATCTCGGCCGCATTCTCGATCTGTTCGGGCGAACCGCCCATCACGGCGGCAAGCCCGGCCGCCGCCATAGCGGAGGCCGATCCGACCTCGCCTTGACAGCCGACCTCGGCGCCCGAAATCGAGGCATTATGCTTGATGATGCCACCGATGGCCGCGGCCGTCAGTAAGTAATCGCGAATGCCTTCCTGGTCGGCATCGTCATGGAAATGCAAATAATAGCGGATGGTCGCCGGAACGACGCCGGCCGCCCCGTTGGTCGGCGATGTCACCACCCGGCCGCCGGCAGCGTTCTCTTCATTGACCGCCATCGCATAGACGCTCAACCAATCGTTGGCGAGCAGCGGGTTGGTCTTGTTGGAGCGCCATTCCTCCTGGAGCTGGTCGTGGATCGACCGGGCGCGCCGGCGAACCTTCAAGCCACCCGGCATGATTCCGTCTTGGCTGAGCCCACGATCAATGCAACTGTTCATCGCCGCCCATATGCGGTCGAGTCCCTCGTCGAGCTCCTCTCTCGACATGCTGCATTCCTCGTTCGCCCTTTTCATCTGGGCAATCGTCAGTCCCGAGCGGGCCGCCATATCAAGCATCTGCTGCGCCGTCGCAAAGGGATAGGGTACCTTGACGCCCGCGGGTTTGTTCTTCGAGGCACGCATCGCCTCGAGTTCGGTATCGGTGACGACGAAGCCGCCGCCGATCGAATAATAGATGCGTTTGAGAAGCAATCGACCGTCGCGATCAAGCGCAGAAAAGGACATGCCGTTGGCGTGACCCGGCAGCGGCACCTTCTTGTCGAAGACGAGATCGGTCTTCGGCTGAAACGCATAAGGCGGATGTCCAGGCGGCGTGATACGGCCGGTGCGTTCCACCTCGTCGATGATTGCATCCATCTGATCGGGGTCGACCAGATCCGGACGCTCGCCCATCAATCCAAGGATCACCGCCCTGCCAGTGCCGTGGCCGATACCCGTGTGCGCGAGCGAGCCATGCAGGCTGACGCTGATGGCGGCAACAGCCGCATGCGTCGGCCGCGGCCATTCCTCGGAGAGAATGAGGTCGAGGAACCTGTTCGCCGCCGACATCGGTCCCATCGTGTGCGAACTCGAAGGACCGATACCGATCTTGAAAACGTCGAAGACGGAAAGAAACATAAACTGCCTGCCCCGGAGCCTGACAGAGCGCCGCCACGCGGGCAGCACGAGCATCTGTCGATGATGACCGAACCCGCTTCAGCTCCCCTTCGAGAACAGGCGATGCCGGTTTTCCCTTAATATAGGAAGAAACCCTATGCGATCCCATCCCGGTGGATCAGGCGACTGACCGACATTGGATTCTGTTGGTGCGACATGGTGCCGAAAGCGGCAGCATTTAGCGATGGAAAAGTTCCGCCGGAATCAAAAGGACGACCCAGTCTCTAGGCTGCGTCGTCCTTGATAGATTTTTTCGATTTTCAGAAGCCGCCAAAAAGATGAGCCAGAACAAGAACGCCAGCGAAACCAGCCACGGCGCGAATAGTCACGCCCCAGCACGACTTCTGTATTGTATTGTCCATGATTTCTCCGAATACCCGAGGGCCAAGAAGCTCTGAGGCCCGCATTTCGGCTCTTGCATACTGAAGAATGTGTAAATGCGCAATATCGAAATATGGCAAAATCGTGTCGAGCTCGAGCAGCATGAACCGGACTCCGCCGGGCCGGCCGTGATGCACCCGCACACGCGGTGCTTCCGGATCCCGTTCGGCCGCGATTCCGCCTTACTAGTTAAAGCTGGCCATACGACGAAGCCTGCTGCGCGCGCTTGCATTTTCAAACAGCCGTGCCAAAAACACGTGCATGACTTTCGAGGATTATATAGCGTTCGGCATCTTCATTTTGCTGTGGGGCGGCTTCAGTTGGGCGACCGATGGAAGGCGCAAGTTCCGGCGCGTCAGTCTGACCCGGCTCATGAACGAAAACAGGCGGCGGTGGATTCGCAACTCACTCAATCGTGACTTGAAGATGATCGACACGCAGATCATCGCCGGTCTGCAGAACGGCACCGCGTTCTTCGCCTCTACGACCATTTTTGCGCTTGGTGGTTGTTTCGCGCTGCTCGGCGCGACCGAGCAGGTGCAAATGATCTTCAACGACCTGCCGCAGGTCTTCCGGACTGGGCGGACGGGATTCGAGCTGAAGGTCGGCGGACTTACCTGCCTCTTCGGTTATTCCTTCTTCAAGTTCGGCTGGTCCTACAGGCTGTTCAATTATTGTTCTATTCTGATGGGCGGCATTCCGATGACGGCCGACATGACACGGGATCGGCAGGCCGCCGAACGGGCCGCGGAACGCGCAATAAGCATGAACATCCTGGCCGCCAAACATTTCAATGCCGGCCTCAGGGCAATCTTCCTTTCGATCGGCTATCTCGGCTGGTTCATCAGCCCCTATGTCTTCATTGTGCTAACCGCCTTCGTCATCTTCGTGCTTACGCGCCGGCAGTTTTTCTCCGAAGCACGCACTATGCTGCTGGAGGACGGCCTTTAGGTCAGAATGAGCTCCCGGCCAGTGCCCGACGCGCCTGTGTGTGCGGCCTTCATTTCAACATAATCGAGACGCGACTGGCATAGATCAGACGTGTAACCTTATCCCACCAACAGGATAGCAATGCCCATGTCCGATAGTCCCGCGGCGACGATTCATGCGCCGCAAACCTCGCAACCGAGCGTCAGCAGACCCGGTCGGATCGCGCTCTTGGATGCGCTCCGGGGCCTGGCTCTCGTCGCCATGGCGATCTACCATTCTGTCTGGGATCTTGAATTCTTCGGTTATGTGGCAGCCGGAACCGCGGGTACAGGCGGCTGGCGGCTTTTTGCGCGATTGATCGCGAGCAGCTTCCTGTTTCTCGCCGGCTATAGCCTCGTCTTGGGTCAGCTTCCGAAATTTCGCGCCGGCGCATTCGGCCGCCGCTTGGCCAAGATCGCTGGAGCCGCAGCCCTGATCAGCATCGCGACCTGGTTTGTCATCCCCGATTCCTTCATCTTTTTTGGGATTCTCCATGCCATCGCGGCAGCAAGCGTTGTCGGCCTCTTGTTCTTGCCGCTCCCCGCAGCGGTTTCCTTTCTTGCCGCCGCAGCGGTCCTCGTCGCGCCGCTCTACTTGCGCTCGCCCATCTTCGACACGCCCGCGCTCTGGTGGGTCGGACTGTCCGAGACGGTCCCTCGCTCTAACGACTACGTGCCCCTTCTTCCTTGGCTCGCCCCTTTCCTGTTAGGGCTTGGAACCGCAAAGCTGCTTCATCACCGGCTTTTCGCCCGTCAAGCATCCGCTCACGCTCCACGTAATGGGCAGAATCTGTGGATGGCGCCGCTCGCCTTTGCTGGGCGCCACAGCCTGGTCGTGTACTTGGTACACCAGCCGCTGCTCATAGGGCTCGTCTATCTTTTTTCCCTTGTCGTCCCCGCCCCCGTGCCGGATGCGGCGCAGGCCTACCGATTGAACTGCGAGCAAGCCTGCAGTCGGGAAAATCCCGCCGTCTCGTGCGCTGCCTTCTGCGGCTGCACGCTCGACCGGCTGAAGGCGCAAAACCTGTTCGAAGATTTAAACCTGGGCAAGATCGACGTGAACACGGATGAACGCATTGCGCGAATCGCCGGTCAGTGCACAATGGATGCACGATCAGGGGATTAGGACATGAATGCCTATCGTGCCAAGCCGCTGAGTTTTCCATGGCCGCCCCTGCTCTATGGTGCGGCTGTCCTGCTTGCCCTCGTCTTGAGCCGCCTTTTCCCTATTCCGGTATCGCATGGACATAGCTGGATGCCATGGCTGACAGGAGGCGGATTGATCCTGCTGGCGGTGTGGCTCGATCTTTGGGCTATGAAGACATTGCTCGACCGGCACACCGCCGTCCTGCCGAACCGGTGCGCCACGTGCCTGGTGACGTGCGGACCGTTTCGCTTCACCCGCAATCCGATCTATCTCGGCTACACCCTGCTGATGATCGGCCTCGGACTGATGATGCTCAATCCCTGGTTCTTCATCATGGCAATTGCGGCTGTCGCAGTGACGACGTTATTTGCCATCCGCAATGAGGAACGGCATCTGCTCTCGCGCTTCGGCTTCGAATTTGAAATATATTGCCGCCACACCACGCGGTGGATCTGACCCTTCCTGAAAGAAAAGCCGCCACAAGGCCGCCCTTCCGAAGGAAATCTGCAAGTGAGCTGGGGCTAGGTGCCGACGCCAATCTCCGCCAGGCGCGTCAGGCACGCCTCTTCGACATTGTCGAGCTCGGCGAGTGTATCCTCTATATCCTTGCGCTTCTGCCGCAATTCCTCGCGCTTCTCTTCGACGCGCTTCATCAGAAGCTGCAGCTGGCCCATTTCGCCCGGCGGGTCCTTGTAGACCTGAATGATCTCGCGGATTTCGGCAATCGTGAAACCGATGCGGCGGCCACGCAGGATTTCTTTGATGAGGTGCCGGTCGGCCGGCCGAAACAGGCGCGTGCGGCCGCGACGCTCCGGATGGATGAGGCCTTCGTCCTCGTAGAAGCGCAGCGTGCGGGTCGAGATGCCGAATTCCCGCGTCAGCTCGGTGATGCTATAGTACTTGTCCACGCCGCCATTCCATCAAATTACACGCGGTCACTATTGTTGACTTTGACGTAAAAGTCAAACAGACCGCTTTCACGTGATGTGAAACCACCAGGTGGCAATGCCCAGGAAGGTGAAGAAGCCGGTTACATCCGTGATGGCCGTGACGAAGACCGCCGAAGAAACGGCCGGGTCGGCGCCGGATTTCTCCAGGAGCAGCGGAATCAGGATGCCTGCGAGTGCGGCCGCCATCATGTTGATCAGCATTGCCGTCGCGATGATGCCGCCGATGTTGGGGTCCTGAAACCAGAGACCGGCGACGAGGCCGATGAGTGTCCCGAAGATTATGCCGTTCAGCAGCCCGACACCCGCTTCGCGCCGAATGATCCTCGGAGCATTGTGAATGTCGAGGCCACGGGTCGCAAGCGCCCGAACCGTGACGGTCATGGTCTGCGAGCCGGCATTGCCGCCCATGCCCGCGACGATCGGCATCAGGATGGCGAGTGCAACGATCTGCTGGATGGTGGCATCGAAGAGCCCGATCACCGAGGCCGAGATACAGGCCGTCATCGAATTGACGAACAGCCACGGCACGCGCGAGCGCGAGGCCTCTGCAACGGAGTCGGACAATTCCTCGTCACCGACGCCACTCAGGCGCAGCAGGTCCTCCTCGGCCTCTTCCTGAATCACGTCCACGACGTCGTCGATCGTCAGTACGCCGACCAGACGGCCATTGTCGTCAACGACGGCGGCGGATAGCAGGTCGTACTGCTCGAAAAGCTGGGCCGCCTCTTCCTGGTCCATCTCCGCCGGAATCGCATGGCTTGTATCACGCATGATCGCATCGATCTTGACCGAGCGCTTTGCCCGCAACACCCGGTCGAGATCGACGGTGCCGAGGAGCCTGAAGGTCGGATCGATCACGAAGATCTGCGTAAAGCTATCGGGAAGATCCTCGTCCTCGCGCATGTAATCGATCGTCTGACCGACGGTCCAGAATGGCGGAACGGCCACGAACTCGGTCTGCATACGCCGACCGGCGGTGCTTTCCGGATAATCGAGCGAGCGGCGAAGACGAACACGCTCTGTAAACGGCAGCTTGGCGAGGATCTCTTCCTGATCTTCCTGATCGAGATCCTCGAGAATGTAGACCGCGTCATCGGAATCCATTTCGCCAAGTGCCTCGGCGATCTGCTCGTTCGGCAGATGCTCGACGATGTCGAGGCGGATCGCCTCGTCGACCTCGGTCAGAGCCGAAAGGTCGAACTCCTTTCCAAGCAGCGAAACGAGCGCCAAGCGCTGCTCCGGCTGGATCGCCTCGAGAAGGTCGCCGAGTTCCGAGGCGTGAAGGCGGGCGACATGCTGGCGCAGATAGATCGTATCGCGGTCCGCGATCGCGGCACCGACATGCATCAAGAAGTCGGAGCGCACCGAACCGTCGTCGGCGTAGATATCCGAACCGTCATAGGCGGTGATTTCATCGGAACCGCGGTCGTCGTCGCCCGTACTGCTCATGGACCCGTCCTCGAAAAGAATACCGCCGCCCGGATCAAGCTTCTGTCGAAGGCCGGGAAAGCGAGGGGTAATGGCCGGCTTGTCCCCACCATCCTCAGCGGGCGGTGGGCTATTGCCCTGCTAGCGCAAAGCTCCAAGAAGGTCCACAGCCGAGACGGCGTCAATATCGAACCTATGGCGCTTTATCCAAGCTGTTGCAAACGCATATGAAACAACTGAGACAAGAGCGGCTGGCCGGAATCGCGGCAAGACGGTAGAACAACCGTTCAGAGAGAGAGTTGTTGCATGGCGGTCCGCCCCATCATTCGGTTTCCAAACCCGCTGCTGAACACGGCGGCAGCAATGGTCAGCAGATTCGATGAGGACCTTCGCCGGCTTGCCGACGATCTGCTTGATACGATGCGGGCAGCTCCGGGGATCGGCATCACGGCCCCTCACATCGGCATTCTGCAGCGGGTCACGGTAATCGAGTTCGATCGCCACGCGGAAGCACGCGTCTTCATCAATCCGGAGATCGTCTGGTATTCGAGCGAGACCGCGCGCCATAGCGAGGGCAGCGTCTCAATGCCCGGCATTTCCGAAGAGGTCGAGCGGCCAGACAGGGTGCGCGTGCGCTACCAGGCGATGTCGGGCGAAGTGCGCGAGGAAGAGGCCGACGGGCTGATGGCGGTCTGTCTTCAGCACGAGATCGATCAGCTTCGCGGGATCTTCTGGCTTCAGCGGCTGTCGAGACTGAAGCGCGAGCGGGCAGTGAAGCGGTTCGAAAAATCGACCAGAGAGTATCGGTAATCCGGCGCAAACCATATCATAGGCCGCAGCCTCCAATTTAAAAGTTAATCGAGGATCTATTCATGAACGTCCTGCGCCTGACACTCTTCTGTACGATTGCTCTGGCTGGCTGCACGGCCGCCTCGCCCGATCTCGAGCCTCTTCCCGGCAGCCTTACCTACGGCGAGAAGGCTGCTTCTCGAAGGACACAAGCAGACCCGGGCACGATGATACAAAACCGCTTCTTGCATCAGGGTACCATGGTCTACGAGACCTATGAGGTTCAGCCTGATCACTCCTACAAGCTCGTTCGCCGCAGCATCGCCGACACCTGGCCCCCGGGCTAGCCTTCAGCTGCTGCAGAACCGCTCCGGGCAACTGACCGGTTATCGTCGAGAGACCCGGAGGCGGCATATCCCGGAACATTGCGTGCTCACTCTCGTTCTCCAATGAGGCAATCAATGGAGTCGATGCAATGGCCAAATATCTCGATGAGCGCGGCGACCGAGCCTCTGCGACGCATGACGCGGACAGAGAGAACTTCGACGCGCGAGAGGCGAGGCAGGGATCCCTTGGCGTCCGCGTTTTGGCAGTGCTGACGGCCGGGCTGTTCCTTGCCCTTGTCGTATGGGGAGCCGTGGAGCTCTGGGGTGAAAGCAGCGACAATGATCAGGCGACCCAAACAGAGCAAATTCAGCCGAGTCCCTCGCCGGAGCAAACGGGGAGCATCAATGAACCCGCTCCGGCCGGCGGCCAGGCGCTAACGCCGACCGATAGAGATCCGACCGCTCAAACCGGCACCGGCGGCGAATCGCAGCAGGTTTCGCCCGACGGCACGGAGAAGTGATCCGCCGAACTGCGGTACTCCTGAGCAATGCTGACCAAGATGCGGGCCGATAGGGTCCGCATTTTTGGTGTCCAGCCCTCGAGGAGGTCATTTACTCCGAAAGTTCCGCTGTCGTGCATTCGTAGAGCGTATCGCCGCTCTCGGCATCGACGCCCTCCAGGCTGACGTCATAACCCCAAAGGTGACGAACGTGACTCAGCGTGGCATCGCGGTTGTCTTCATCCAGAAGAACCCCGTTTTTCACGTTGTGCTGAAGGCGGAGATGGCGATCGCCCAGGAGGTCGACATCCATCACCTGGATGTCCGGCTGGTTCGCACCGATATCATAGCTGCGCGCAAGGGCGGTGCGTATGGCCTCGTAGCCGCGCTCATTGTGGATCGAGGCGACCTCGCAATATTTCTCATCCGCCTCGTCCGTCAGCAGGAACAACCTGAATTTGCGTATCAGCGCCGGGCTCAGATACTGGAGGATGAAGGATTCATCCCGATGGTTTGCCCAGGCATCGAGCAGCGTCTCGCGCCATTTGCCGCTGCCCGCGATCTCGGGAAACCAGTCGCGATCCTCCGATGTCGGATTGGTGCAGATGCGCTCGATATCCTGCATCATCGCAAACCCCAGCGCATAAGGGTTGATGCCCGGAAACCTGGGATCGTCGAAGCCTGGCTGGAAGACGACATTGGTGTGGCTCTGCAGAACCTCCAGCATCGCGCCTTCGCTGATTTTGCCCTGATCGAAGAGCCTGTTCATGATGGTGTAATGAACGAAGGTGGCGCATCCCTCATTCATCACCTTTGTCTGTCGCTGCGGGTAAAAATACTGGGCGATGACACGGACAATCCGCAGGATCTCACGCTGCCAGGGCTCCAGGATGAGGCTGGTTTTCTCCAGGAAATAGAGGAGATTCTCCTCGGGCAGGTTCAGTTCCTTCTTTCGCTCCGAGATGTCGCGTTCCACTGCCGTCGGATCGCTGCTTTCGGTCGTCGGCGGAAGTGTCCGCCACAGGTCGCTGTAGGTCTGTTCCTCGTATTCCAATCTCTCACGCGTCCTCTCCCGTTCCTTTGCAGACGACAGCCGAGGCGGCCGCCTGTATCTGAAGACGCCCTGTTCCATCAACGCATGGGCGGAATCGAGAATGGATTCCACCGCAGGCGTCCCGTACCGTTCCTCGCATTTGGCAATATATTTCTTGGCGAACTCCATATAATTGAGGATGGCGCTGGCATCGGTCCACTGCTGGAACAGGTAGTTGTTCTTGAAAAAATGATTGTGACCGAAGGCCGCGTGAGCGGTCACCAGGGCCTGCAAGGCCATGGTATTTTCTTCCATCAGATAGGTGATGCAGGGATTGGAATTGATGACCAATTCATAGGCGAGACCGCGCTGGCCTTTGCGATAGAAGTGATCCTCAAAAACGAAGCGTTTGCCGAACGACCAGTGCTGGTACATCAACGGCATGCCGACGGATGAATAGGCGTCGAGCATCTGCTCGGAGGAGATAATCTCCAGTTGGTTGGGATAGACATCGAGCCCGAGTTCATTGAGCGCGATCTCTTCGATGGCATCGTAGGTGCGCGCCAGCGTCTCGAAGTTCCAGTCAGAGCCCTGAAACAGCAGGTTTGAGGCCGGAGCCTGTGCCATCCCGTCGCCTTTCACTTGCGCAATTGCATGGTCGAATGCTTGCCGAAGAGTTTCCGGAAAACCGGATAGATATCCGCCGGCCTCGCAATCCGGGTCATCTGGAAGTTGGGCCACTCGCTGTCGACGGTGCGATAGGCGCGCCAGAGCGACGTCCCGTTATCGGTCGCGCCGAAAATCTCCGTCTCGCGTTCATCAATGATTTCAACATAGGCATAATATTGGCAAAGCCGCATCAGTTCGTCACTGAGAAGCGAAGCGCAAACCTCCGAGTCACCGGAGATGTTTTCCCCATCAGAGGCCTGGGCGGCATAGATGTTCCACTCCCGTGCGGGATAACGCTCCTGGATAACGCGAAGCATCTCCTCCAGTGCAGTGGAAACTACCGTACCGCCGCTCTGCTTGCTGTAGAAGAAAGTGTTCTCATCGACCTCACCCGCCTCATCCGTATGGCGGATAAAGACGATGTCGATCCGCTCATAGCGTCGCTTGAGGAAGAGATGCAGCAGCACAAAAAAACGCTTGGCGAGATCCTTCTCCCGTTCGCCCATCGAGGCGGAGACGTCCATGAGGCAGAACATCACCGCGCTCGCATTCGGAAGCGGCTGGGGCTCGAAGCGATTGAACCGAATATCGACTGGATCGACATAGGGAATGCGCCGACGCCGGCGTTCCAGCCTCTCCAGCTTCTCGCGCAGCTCGTCGATGCGTTTTTGGTATTTCGTACCGGCGTCCGGTTTCGCCTCCAATTTGGCGATCTCGTCGGAGATCGCCTCCAGTTCCCGCCGTGACGGTCGCCGCAGGGCGATGCGACGACCGTAGCTGTTGCGCATGGTACGCCCGACATTGATGTTCATCGGGGACCCGCTAGCGCTGAAGCCTGCCCGGCGCCGCTTGAAGGCCACGGACTCCTTCAGGTTGAGCTTTACCATGTCCGGAAGTTCCAGGTCCTCGAAGAAGAGATCGAGCACCTCCTCGCGTGACAGGACGAATTGAAATTCGTCCTCGCTCCGACCAGTTCCGGCACCCGACCTCCCGGCACCGCCACCGGAACCCTGTTTGGGGATGCGGTCACCCGGCGCAAACTCGCGGTTGCCGGGAAGGACATGCTTTCTTTCACCACTGTTGCTGGCTGGTTGAAAGGTCGGCTCGCTGACACCACGGGCGGGCATGGACACGTTATGTTCGGCGTCGACGTCGGCAATCTTGCCCGATTTGACCTGCTCCTTGATGGCCCGTTTCAATTCCTCTCGTGCCCGTTTCAAGAAGCGCTGCCTGTTGCCGAGGCTTTTGTCCTTCGGGTTAAGGCGGCGATCGATGAAATTCGGCATTAGCTAACCCCTGCGTTCGCATCCTTAACCTGCCTTGTTCACGCGCATGTACCAGTCCACGAGTCGCCGCACCTGCCGTTCAGTGTATCCACGCTCCTTCATGCGTTGGACGAATTCGACATGCTGTTTCTCGGTGGCGCTGTCCTTTTTGGAACCGAAACTGATCACCGGCAACAGATCCTCGACCTGACCGAACATGCGCTTTTCAATCACTTCCCGAAGCTTTTCATAGCTCGTCCAGGACGGGTTGCGCCCATGGTTCTTTGCGCGAGCGCGCAGCGTGAACTTGACGACTTCGTTGCGGAAATCCTTCGGGTTCGCGATGCCGGCCGGCTTCTCGATCTGCGACAGTTCACTGTCGAGGATTTTCCGGTTGAGTATCTGTCCAGTATCGGGATCCTTGAAGTCCTGATCCTCGAGCCAGGCATCGGCATAGGCGATGTAGCGGTCGAACAGGTTCTGGCCGTACTCGCTGTAGGATTCCAGATAGGCTTTCTGGATTTCATGGCCGATGAATTCCGCATAACGGGTGGCGAGCTCCGATTTGATGAAGTCGAGATAGGCTGCCTCCGTCTCCTTTGGAAACTGCTCCCGTTTGATCGCCTGCTCCATAATATACATGAGATGCACCGGATCGGCGGCGACCTCCTTGGTGTCATAGTTGAAGGTCTCGGAGAGGACCTTGAAGGCAAAACGCGTGCTGACGCCGGTCATGCCCTCGTCAACGCCGGCGACGTCGCGATATTCCTGCACCGAGCGCGCCTTCGGGTCGACGTCCTTGAGGTTCTCGCCGTCATAGACCCGCATCTTCGTATAGAGAGGCGAATTCTCGTGCGGAACGAGCCTGGTGGAGACGGTAAAGCGACTCAGGTTCTCCAGCACTTCCGGCGCGCAAGGATTATGGACCAGTTCGCTCTCGCGAAGAAGTTTCTCATAGATCATCTTCTCCTCGGTGACCCGCAGGCAATAGGGAACCTTGACCACCAGGATACGGTCGAGAAACGCCTCATTGTTCCGGTTGTTCTTGAATTGAAGCCATTCCGATTCGTTGGAATGGGCCAGGATGGTGCCCTGATACGGAAACGCACCGAAGTTTTCCGTGCCGTTGTAGCTGCCTTCCTGGGTCGCAGTCAGAAGCGGGTGCAGGACCTTGATTGGCGCCTTGAACATCTCGACGAATTCGAGCAGACCCTGTGTCGTGCGGTTCAAACCACCGCTATAGGAATAGGCGTCGGGATCGGCCTGGCTGTAGTTCTCGAGCTGACGGATGTCGACCTTGCCGACGAGCGAGGAGACGTCCTGGTTGTTTTCGTCGCCCGGCTCTGTCTTGGCAATGCCAATCTGGCGCAGCCGAGAGGGCATCAGCTTGACGACGCTGAATTTCGATATGTCGCCACCGACCTCATCGAGCCGCTTGGCGGCCCAGGGCGATATCAGGCCCGTCAGTCTCCGCCGGGCAATACCGTATTTATCTTCCAGAAGATCGGCCATGCGCTCAGGATGGAACAGGCCGAGCGGAGATTCGAATACCGGGCTGATCTTGCCATCAACCATCAGCGTGTAGATGGGACGCTGCTCCATCAGCTTCTTCAGGCGCTCGGCCAGCGAGGACTTGCCACCGCCGACCGGTCCCAAGAGATAAAGGATCTGCTTGCGTTCCTCGAGCCCCTGAGCAGCATAGCGGAAGTATCCCACGATCCGTTCGATCGTGTCCTCCATGCCGAAGAAATCCGAGAAGGCAGGGTAGATCTTGATGGTTCGGTTGGCGAAGATTCGACCGAGACGCTCGTCAGCGCTTGTATCGACGAGGGTCGGTTCTCCAATGGCGTCTACCATTCGCTCCTGCGCGGTAGCGTACATGCTCTTGTCGTCGCGACATGCGAGAAGATATTCCTGTAGACTTATCTCTTCTTGCGCTGCACTCGTATAAATCTCCGAAAAGAGGTCGAAGACGTCAGATTCACTCCTTTGCATCGTGCTCTCCCGCGGCAGGCCGCTTGGTTGACCGGGATCGCTGCCTGTCGGCTCTTGCTTCAGGTGAACGGTTTCCTGAGTTCAAAGTTCCGTCACGTAACCGACACTGAAGCGAATGCCGAAGCAGCAGCTAACGACGAACATCCGCTTATCAGTTTCGGACCGACCGATCGGCGCCTCATCAATTTCACGAGGCGCGCTCCGCAAGACACTCGTCGCTCTGTCGCCCGTCATGCCGGCCGCTTCTCGCGAATCCGTCATGACAATGGAATCATAACCAATCCCCGCCCTTTCGCCGACTTTTTTTTTACGATTCCACGAATTTAGCTATCAACAATATCGTGTAGGGACGGTGGCTTCGTGACCGCGACCGCGCATGTGAAGGTCTTGATGGGAGTCCTGATGAGAGCGAACAGCAATTCCGGCAGCGCTGGCGGGCGGGGCCTGGTGGTCGGAGGAGCCCTCAAACCCGGCTAAGAGCGATGCTGCACCGGCGAAGCCCGCTGCATGTCCTGCAAGCCCGTAAGACACTGAGGAAATTTAGAAATAAAAAACCCCGTAGAACCACTCGGTTACGGGGGCTTTTTCATTCTCTGATGGTGCGGTCGAGAAGACTCGAACTTCCACGGGTTGCCCCACAGCGACCTCAACGCTGCGCGTCTACCAATTCCGCCACGACCGCATCGTGGTAGGTGCCGATTGCGTCGGCGGGCTGCATGTAGCAAAAGCATTTGGGGTGCACAAGGGCATGACGACAGAAATTTGACGAGAACAGAAACTATTTCGACAGCGCATTCGCGAAGCGCCGGAAACGCTGGACTCTTGCCCCGAGCCATCCCATGTACAAGCCGGAAAATCACCAATGCAGGCCCCCATGCAGCGTGAAAATCTCAGTTCGCACATGTTTGCGCCGCCGCAATCGCCGCCGGTGCGCTGGCGTATCGCCGCTGCCCTCGTCGATTATCCCGAGGCGGTCGAGACAATGGAACGGGAAGCCGCGGCAATTGCCGCCGGCGCCGCCGATGAACTCGTCTGGCTGGTCGAGCACCCGCCGCTTTACACGGCTGGAACCAGCGCCGATGCCGCCGACCTCGTGATGCCCGATCGCTTCCCGGTGTTTGCGACAGGCCGAGGCGGCGAATACACCTATCATGGTCCCGGGCAGCGGGTCGTCTACGTGATGCTCGACCTGAAGCGACGCCGGCAGGACGTTCGCGCTTTCGTCGCCGCCCTTGAAAGCGTCATCATCGCCACCCTCGATTCGATGAACATCAAAGGGGAGCGCCGGGAAGACCGGGTCGGCGTCTGGGTGCGCCGCCCGGAGAAGCCGCCACTCATGGACGGCTCCAGCGCCGAGGACAAGGTCGCTGCCATTGGTATCCGGCTGCGCAAGTGGGTGAGTTTCCACGGCTTCTCTTTAAACGTCGATCCGGACCTCGATCATTTCGGGGGGATCGTACCCTGTGGCATTCGCGGCTACGGGGTCACCAGTCTCGTCGACCTCGGTCTGCCGGTGATGATGCCTGACGTCGATATCCGCATCAGAGAAGCGTTCGAAAGCGTTTTCGGCCCGACGCGCGCGGAGAACGAGTGAAACTCCTTCGCAGGAAAGCGCCAGATCCGGGTGCGACATGAAGCTCGCTCTTGAGAACCGAAACGCGCTCAGCCGCATTTGGCGGTGTTTTTGACGCTTCGGGGTGGTCGATCGGCGCGAGAATGCCTATAAGCTCACCGCTCCTAGCCCGCAATCGCGAAGTCAAAAAAACGCTTCCGCCGCCGTCCGGGCCCTTTGAACGTAACAGTGCCAAAGGAGAAATCCATGCGCTTATCCACCGAAACCACGATGGCGCGCCTGCGCGAAGTCGGAGACGGCGATACGCTCGGAGGACGCATCTGGAGAGCGCGAGACGCGGCGAACCTTTCGACCAGAGATCTCGCTAACCAGCTCGGTGTACGCAGCGAAACCGTCGCCGCCTGGGAACGCGACCGCGCCGAGCCGCGGACAAACCGGCTATTCATGCTTGCCGGCGTACTCGGCGTGACCCCCGCTTGGCTGATCGCCGGGATCGGCCGCGCACCAGACGATAAACCCGCCGGAAGATCGAAGGATGCGCTTCGCGATCAGCTCGACCTGGTTAAGAAACTGCATGAGCAGACCGGCGAAGCCATTGCCGCGCTCGAGACGGAGCTCGAGCGCGGGCAACACGATATTCGTTAGTTAACTGGATCATGATGATTTGGGGTCGAATGACCCGAAATCATAAACGTGATCGATTCCTAATAAGCTAGAGCGGGATGGGGCGAAAGACCGCACATTTTTTCCATCCCGCTCTAAATTTCAGTTACGCATGTCGATTGCCGTTGTATGGACGATCGCAGCGCCAACCATTTGCAAATCAAGGGAGACGAGACATGGACGTTCGTGCCGCCGTGGCCGTTCAGGCCGGCAAGCCGCTGGAAGTGATGACGGTACAGCTCGAGGGACCGCGGGCCGGCGAGGTGCTGGTCGAGGTGAAGGCGACCGGCATCTGCCACACCGACGACTTCACCCTGTCCGGTGCCGATCCGGAAGGGCTGTTTCCGGCGATCCTCGGCCATGAGGGCGCCGGCATCGTCGTCGATGTCGGCCCCGGCGTCACCTCGGTGAAGAAGGGCGACCATGTCATTCCGCTCTATACGCCGGAATGCCGCGCCTGCCCCTCGTGCCTCAGCCGAAAGACCAATCTCTGCACCGCCATCCGCGCCACGCAAGGGCAAGGGCTGATGCCGGACGGCACCTCGCGCTTCTCGATCGGTGGCGACAAGATCCACCACTATATGGGCTGCTCGACCTTTGCCAATTTCACCGTGCTGCCGGAGATCGCCGTCGCCAAGGTCAATCCCGACGCCCCGTTCGACAAGATCTGCTACATCGGCTGCGGCGTCACCACCGGCATCGGCGCGGTGATCAACACCGCCAAGGTGGAGATCGGCGCGACCGCCATCGTCTTCGGGCTCGGCGGCATCGGCCTCAACGTCATTCAAGGCTTGAGGCTTGCCGGTGCCGACATGATCATCGGCGTCGACCTCAACAACGACAAGAAGGAATGGGGCGAAAAGTTCGGCATGACCCATTTCGTCAATCCGAAGGAGGTCGGCGACGACATCGTCCCCTATCTCGTCAACCTGACGAAGCGCGGCGCCGACCAGATCGGCGGTGCCGACTACACCTTCGACTGCACCGGCAACACCAAGGTGATGCGCCAGGCGCTGGAGGCCAGCCATCGCGGCTGGGGCAAGTCGGTGGTCATCGGCGTTGCCGGTGCCGGCCAGGAGATTTCGACGCGGCCGTTCCAACTGGTCACCGGCCGCTCCTGGATGGGCACCGCCTTCGGCGGCGCGCGCGGCCGCACCGATGTGCCGAAGATCGTCGACTGGTACATGGAAGGCAAGATCGAGATCGATCCGATGATCACCCATACGATGCCGCTCGAGGACATCAACAAGGGCTTCGAGCTGATGCATTCCGGCGAAAGCATCAGGAGCATCGTGATCTACTGAGCTCATGATTTAAATCAGGGAAGCGCCGGAATCGTTTGAATTTCGGCGCTTTTCCGTGCCGTTGAGAAGTTGATTGCCGATGATGATCTATGTCGATGCTGATGCGTGCCCGGTAAAGGCGGAAATCCTGAAGGTGGCAGAGCGCCACGGTTTCGAGGTGACCTTCGTCGCCAATTCAGGACTGCGCCCGTCGCGTGACCCGATGGTTCGCAACGTCATCGTGTCAGCGGGTTTCGACGCCGCGGACAACTGGATTGCCGAGCACGCCGGCGAAGGCGATATCGTGGTCACCGCCGACGTGCCGCTGGCCACACGCTGTGTCGCCGCGGGCGCTCTTGTCACTGGCCCCTCCGGCCGCGTCTTCGACAAGACCAATATCGGCATGGCGTCGGCGATGCGCGACCTCGGCGCGCACCTTCGGGAAACGGGCGAAAGCAAGGGCTATAATCCTGCCTTCACGGCCCGAGACCGCTCAACCTTTCTCGAAACGCTTGACCGGCTCTGCCGTCAGATCAAAAGGTGACGATCGGAAGCGACAGCCTGTGAGCGCGAGACGCAAATGAATTCCAAGACACGCCTGAGGCATTGGCCGTTCTATTTTGCGCTCGCGGGCGCCTTTCTCAGCCTGCCGGTCGGCGTCCCGTTTTTTCGTGATTGGGCCATTGAGATCGCGGCCATCCTCTTCTTCTGCATTTATCTCTCGATAACGACATTCCGGCTTCCCAACCTCACCGGAAGCTATCTCAAGGCCAATGCCCGCGACACCGGCGAACCGGAACCGATCATCTTTCTCGTGACGCTTTCGGTCGCCGCTGTTTCGCTTGTGGCGCTCTTTCTCGCGCTCAACCGGGCGGGTGGCGGGAGCGGTCCCGAACTGATCCTGACCTTTGCCTCGGTCACGCTCGGATGGGCGACGATTCACACCATGGCAGCATTGCACTATGCCCATCTTTACTGGCTTGCGGGCCGTCATGATGATGGCAGCGATCCCGCAGCCCGTGGACTGGCGTTTCCCGGGACCGACATGCCCGGCGGCCATGATTTTCTCTATTTCGCCTTCGTCATCGGCATGACCGCGCAGACCTCCGATGTCGCCATTACCACGACGGCGATGCGGCGTTTCAATCTGACGCATGCGGTCGTCTCGTTCTTCTTCAACACGGTCCTCGTCGCGGCCGCCGTAAACGCCGCGGTACAACTCGCCGGCGGCGTCCCACCCGTTCCAGGGAGCACTCAATGAAAGTAATCTCGCAGAATACCGCCTTCGGCGGCATGCAAGGCGTATTCGCCCACGACTCCAAAGCCTGCAAGGGCGAAATGACCTTTGCCGTCTACGTGCCGCCGCAGGCGATCAAGGAGCCTCGCCCGGTTCTCTGGTATCTCTCCGGTCTCACCTGCACCCATGCGAACGTGATGGAGAAGGGCGAGTATCGCCGCGTGGCTTCGGAGCTCGGCCTCATCGTCGTTTGCCCCGATACGAGTCCGCGCGGGCCGGATGTGCCGGACGAGTTGACGAACTGGCAGATGGGCAAAGGCGCTGGGTTTTATCTCGATGCGACGGAAGAGCCCTGGGCCGAACACTACCGGATGTATACGTATATCACGGAGGAACTGCCCGCCTTCGTCAGCCAGCATTTTCGCGTGGACATGAGCCGCCAAGGCATCTTCGGCCATTCCATGGGCGGACACGGCGCCATGACGATCGCGCTCAAAAATCCAGACCGCTTCAGGAGTTGCTCTGCCTTCGCTCCGATCGTCGAACCGTCGACCGCCGATTGGTCCGTCGGCGCCTACGAAAAATACCTCGGCACGGACCGGACCGCTTGGCGCCAGTACGATGCCTGCGCGCTCGTCAAGGACGGCGCGCGCTTTCCGGAATTTCTGATCGACCAGGGCGAGGCCGACGGGTTTCTCGATAAAGGCCTGCGCCCGTGGCTCTTCGAGGAAGCTGTCCAGGGAACGGGTATCGGGCTGACGCTCCGAATGCACGAGCGCTATGACCACTCCTACTACTTCATATCGACTTTCATGGACGACCATCTGAAATGGCACGCGGCGAGGCTCGGCTGAGATCGCGGCCGAGCGTCTTGCGCGAGGGCTTCCTCACGGAGCGAGCGTCTTCTTTCGATGCTCGCAATCTTCAGCGGACTGGCCCTGATGCGCGCAATGGTCTAAAGCCAGCCCTTGAAGAACAAGAAGCAAGAACAAGAAGCGGATTGCGCACATGGCAGGCATAGAACACAGGCAGGTGGACGGCGACGAGGCAGGAATGCGCCTCGACCGCTGGTTCAAGGTGCATTTTCCGGGGCTCGGTTTTGGGCCGCTGCAGAAGCTGCTGCGCTCCGGCCAGATCCGCGTGGACGGCGCGCGCGCGAAATCCGATACGCGCGTACAGCCTGGCCAGACCATCCGCATTCCTCCGCTTGGCGTCGATGCCAAGGATACGAAATCCGGCCCGATCGGCGGCCGGGATCTCCGTCACTCGCCGGACGGCGAACTGTTATCGCGGATGGTGCTGCATGAGGACGCGAAGGTCATCGTGCTCAACAAACCTGCCGGCCTCGCGGTCCAGGGCGGTTCGGGGGTCAACCGGCACATCGACAAGATGCTCGAAGCCTGGACCAATCAGAAAGGCGAAAAGCCGCGCCTAGTCCATCGGCTCGACCGCGATACTTCCGGCGTGCTGGTCATCGCCCGCACGCGTGGTGCGGCGCAGCAGCTGACGGCCGCATTCCGCGAGCGCGACACCAAGAAGACCTATTGGGCGCTCGTCAAGGGCGTTCCGCGCAAGCGCGAAGACCGTATTTCCACCTGGCTGGTCAAGGAGCAGACACCGGATGGCGACCGCATGCGCATCGCCAAGCACGGCGATGAAGGCGCCGACCACGCCATTTCCTATTACCGAATCGTCGAACAGGCCGGTCAGAATCTCGCCTGGCTGGAAATGGAACCCTATACCGGCCGCACGCACCAGCTGCGCGTTCACGCCGCGCATATCGGCCATCCAATCATCGGCGATCCGAAATATTTCGAAGCGGATGTCAACTGGACTTTCCCCGGTGGCATGCAGAACCGGCTGCACCTGCACGCCCGGCACATCGACATTCCGCATCCGAACGGCGGACGCTTGAAGGTCACCGCGCCCCTACCCCCGCACATGGTGCAGAGCTGGAACCTGCTCGGCTTCGACGAAAACGCCGCCGACGAGGAAGCTCGATGAAGTTGGTTCTTTTCGACTGTGACGGCACGCTGGTCGACAGCGCCGGGCTGATCCATGAAGTGATGGCGCGCACCTTCGAGGCTTTCGACCGACCGCGTCCGACCTCCGACGCGACGAAAGCGATCATCGGGCTGACGCTCGACATCGCGATCGCCCGTCTTCTCGGGCAGGATCATGTCGACAACCGCGCAACCGCGATGACGGCCCATTATAAGGCAATCTTCGGCTCCGTGCGGGGCGAGCAGGACTTCCATGAACTCCTGTTTCCCGGCATCGCGGAAATGATGCAAAGTCTTACCGCTCGCGACGAACTGCTGATCGGAGCGGTGACTGGAAAATCTCGTCAGGGGCTTACACATATAGCCGCAACCCACGGCTTCGATAAGATCTTCTTCGTTTCGCGAACGGCGGACGACTGCCCCTCGAAGCCGCACCCGGCCATGGTGATGGAATGCTGCGCAGAGGCGGGCGTCGATCCGAAGGATACGATCGTCATCGGCGACGCGATCTATGATATGCAGATGGCAAAGGCGGCCGGCGCGGATGCTCTCGGTGTTGCCTGGGGTTATGCCAGCATGCGGGAGCTGACCGAGGCCGGGGCGGATCATATTGCCCGCGTGCCGGCAGACATAATCGAGTGGATGGAACGCAATCATGCCTGATATTCGCGATGAATTGAACCAGGCGCTGAGCGACGAGGATCCGGTGCGCCGCGCCCAGATTCAGATGTTGAAGCCGCTGGCAAAGCGCTTCTACAAGAACGTGAGCGTCGCCGCTGCGGGCGGACACGCTGTGCTCCTCGACGGACGGCCGGTGCGCACGCCGGCAAAGCAACCGCTCGCGGTCCCGACCGCCAAGCTTGCCGAACTCCTTGCGGCCGAATGGGACGCGCAGGCTGATGTCATCGATCCTGCGGCGATGCCGATTACCCGGATCATCAACACCGCAATCGACGGGGTGGCCCCCGATCCTCGCGCCGTGTTCGAGGACATTCTGCGCTTCGCCGGCACCGATCTCATCTGCTACCGAGCCGACGGACCTGAAGGGCTCGTCGCCCGACAGAACGACGCATGGAATCCGATTGTCGACTGGGCGGCTCAATCGCTCGGCGCCCGTTTTATCCTCGCGGAGGGCGTCATTCACCAGGAGCAGCCCCGCGAGGCTATTTCGGCCTATGCCGAAGGTCTGCGGGCCTTTGCGACGCCGCTCGGTCTCGCTTGCCTTCATACCTTGACGACGCTGACGGGGTCCGCGCTGCTCGCGCTCGCCTGTGCCATGGGACGTCTGTCGGCAGAGGAGGCCTGGACCGCCGCCCATGTCGATGAAGACTGGCAGATCGAACATTGGGGAACCGACGAAGAGGCCTTCCGGCGCCGCGAAAACCGCTGGCAGGAGATGCAGGCGGCGGCAAACGTCCTTGAGGCGCTGCGCTGAAGCCCGCCGGGCATGCGGGTCATAGCGTTCATGTCGCAGGGGCAAGTATCTGACGTCGCGTCAGGCAATGAGCTTGAGGCCGCCAATACCCGCGACAATGAGGCCAACGCAGCCGAGGCGCACGGCAGTCACAGGCTCGCCGAAGAGGACGATACCGAGCACGACCGTGCCAACGGTGCCGATGCCTGTCCACACCGCGTAGGCCGTTCCGAGCGGCAGCGAACGGACGGCCATCCCGAGCAGCATAATACTCAGGACCATTGAGCCGACGGTTAGCACCGTCGGCATAAAGCGCGTGAATCCATCCGTATATTTGAGACCGATTGCCCAACCGATTTCGAGAATGCCGGCAATGAGAAGGGTGATCCAGGCCATTTCAAGCTCCTTCGTCTGGAGCGAGGCCGTCCCCGCGGATGGGCGGATCGACAACGTCAACCCGTGCAGTCGTCTGCAGTGTTGCGTTGCTATGCCATAAGCCGATTGGGGCAGCAAGACATCGCCCGACAAGCCTGCCCTGCAACCCCGACAGACCTTGCGCTACGAATTCCGCTCGCGCCGGAGCTTCGCCCACCAATCGAGCCGCTTGCGAAGTTCGCGCTCGAAGCCGCGCTCCGGAGGGTCGTAAAACGTTTTTCGTCCCATCTTCTCCGGGAAATAATCCTGTCCCGAAAACGCATCTGGCTCGTCGTGGTCGTAGCGATACCCCTCGCCATATCCCTCGCCCTTCATGAGCTTCGTCGGGGCATTGAGGATATGCTTCGGCGGCAGCAGCGAACCATTTTCCTTTGCCGCGCGCATCGCCGCCTTGTAGGCGGTGTAGACCGCGTTCGACTTCGGTGCCGTGGCGACATAAACGCAAGCTTCCGCCAGAGCCAATTCCCCTTCGGGAGACCCGAGATAATCGTAAGCGTCCTTGGCGGCGTTACAGATCACTAGTGCTTGCGGATCGGCGAGTCCGATATCCTCGATAGCCATACGCACAAGTCGTCTGCCGATATAGAGCGGGTCCTCGCCGGCGTCGAACATGCGGCAGAGATAGTAGAGCGCTGCGTCCGGATCGGATCCGCGCACGGACTTGTGAAGCGCCGATATCAGATTGTAGTGGCCGTCCTGGCCCTTATCGTAAACCGGAGCGCGGCGCTGGACGATGTCCTGGAGCGCGGCCGCATCGAAGATTTCGTCCCGACGCGCCGCGCGCCAGACCTCTTCCGCGAGCGTCAACACAGCGCGGCCATCGCCGTCGGCCATCCGGATGAGGTTTGCACGGGCATTCTCATCGAGCGGCAGCGACTTGCCCTCGGCTTTCTCTGCCCGCTTCAAGAGCTCTTCGAGGCTCGCTTCGCCAAGCGGCTTGAACGTCAGCACCCGCGCCCGCGACAGCAGCGCGGCATTGAGCTCGAAGGATGGGTTTTCGGTGGTGGCGCCAACGAGAATGATCGTGCCATCTTCCATCACCGGAAGGAAGCTATCCTGCTGCGCCCGATTGAAGCGATGAATCTCGTCGACGAAAAGCAGCGTCTGGCGTCCGGACATTCGTCTGACGCGGGCGGCATCGAACACCTTCTTCAAGTCCGCAACACCGGAGAAGATCGCCGAGATCTGTTCGAAGGCGAGGCCAGCCTCGCCCGAAAGCAGCCGCGCCACGGTGGTCTTGCCGGTACCCGGCGGTCCCCAGAAGATCATGGAACCGAGAGAACCGGAGGAAATCATGCGCGTCAAAGCGCCATGCTCGCCGGTCAGATGTTCCTGTCCGGTCACCTCGGCAAGCGTGCGCGGCCGCAGCCGGTCGGCTAGCGGTCTTGCCGACGCCATCTCCGGGGGTTCCGAGGGGGAAAAAAGGTCGCTCATCGGAAGAACTGACGAATAATTTGGCCGTCGCGCTCGATCTCGACGCGCCAGAACGAAGCATCCTCCGCCATGACGGTCTCCAGCGTCTTCGAGCTATCGATCGCCATTCCATTGACGGAGCGGACGATGTCCTTTCGTTCCAGACCGATCCGCGCTGCCGGCGAGCCGCGATTGACCTCGGTTACGACGACGCCCTGCAAAGAGGTGGGCATCCGGAGCTCTTCTGCAAGACGCGGCGAGAGATTTGCCACGACCGCTCCGGCGAACGGATTTCTTCCCTCGATCAGCCGCTCGTCGCGCGGCGAGGTTTCCGGTGCCTGATCGAGCTTCAGCGTGACGTCGCGCGGCTTGCCGTTTTCCGAAATCGTCAAGCGCGCTTCATGTCCGATGCCGACAGTCGTCAGACGATATCCGAGGGCATCGGGGTGCTCGACGGGTACACCGTTAACGGCCGTGACCACTTGCCCAGGCTTTATGCCGGCGTTCGCCGCCGGACCGCCGGCGGCCACGGCCGTCACCAGCGCACCGCGAGCCCGGTCTAGCCCGAGCGCGTCGGCTACCTCGGAGGTGACCGGCTCGAAGCTCGCACCGACGAAGGGGCGGATGAAAGAACCGCCGCCGCTCTCCGCGGAGGCGACGAAGACCTTCACCAAATTGGCCGGGATAGCGAAGCCCACTCCGTTGGAGCCGCCTCCCCTCGAGAAGATCGCCGTGTTGATACCGATCAGTTCCCCCTTCATATCGATCAGGCCGCCACCGGAATTGCCGGGATTGATGGCCGCATCGGTCTGGATGAAGAAACCGAAATCGCCGGATGAAATCTGGTTGCGGGCGAGCGCCGATACGATGCCGCTCGTCACCGTCTGCCCCACACCGAACGGGTTTCCGATCGCCAGAACCAAGTCTCCGACCTCCACCGCATCGGAATCACCTATAGGGATGATATCGAACGGCCCGTCCGCCTGGATCTTCATGACCGCAAGGTCCAAACGGTCGTCCTTCAGCACGATCTTGCAGGGAAATTCGCGCCCGTCGGCGAGCGCCACCTTGATATCGTCGGCGCCCTCGATCACGTGGTTGTTGGTGACGACGACACCGTTGCGGCTGACGATCACGCCGGAGCCGAGCGACGACTGCTTTTCAGTCCTGTTTGGCATGCGCTGGCCGAAAAATTCCTCAAAGAAAGGATCCCCGGCAAAGATCGACCGTCGCTCAACAACGCGCTCCGCATAGACGTTCACCACCGCATTCGCCGTCTGCTTGACCAGGGGCGCGAAGGAAAGCTGCATTTCTGTGCGGGATTGCGGTACGGCCTTAGCATCCTGCGCTGCTGCGGGCGTTGACATGGCAACGGCAAGGACGAGAGCCGCGAGGGCTCGATGGCCAAAGATCATGAAGCATCTCCTTTCGTTGCCGCTACGATCAGATAGGATTTCGCAGGAAAAAAGGCAAACGCGTCGCGGGCATAATTCTCCTGTTTCGCCATGGGTGATGGAATGAATTTATCCAGCGATTCAGATCGTTGTGGAAATGTGCGCACGTTCGCAACTCCTGTCTCGCCCTGCGGCCGGCATAGTCACGGACTGCGCACGAAAACGTGGTCTCGCCCACCTTTTCCGGTGATCGAAACTCTGGTCATCTGATATTCAGAGTCGCTAATCGACACCGAGGAACTATATGCCCCGCTATCGCGCGCCGCGGATTGCCGCATCCGAGATCACACCCGAGCACTGTTTTCTCAATCGCAGGACTTTCATGACGGCTGCGGCTGGCGGCCTGTTCGTGAGCGGAGCGGCAACGGCACACGCAACCTCACTCAAGGCGGCAGAGAGCCCGTACAAGATCGACGAACCGGTGACGCCGGAAAAGGACGTCACGAGCTATAACAACTATTACGAATTCGGCACGGGCAAAGGCGATCCGGCGGCCAATTCGGGAGCGTTCAAAGCTTCACCCTGGGCGGTGAAAGTCGATGGCCTGGTCAGCAAGCCGAGGGAATTCGGTCTTGAGGAGCTTTTGGGTTTCCCGCTAGAGGAGCGGACCTACCGCATGCGCTGCGTCGAAGCCTGGTCGATGGTTATCCCCTGGATCGGTTTTCCGTTAGCGGCGTTGCTCGACGAGGTGGAGCCCCTCGGCAGCGCAAAATATGTTGCGTTCGAAACCGTCGTGCGGCCGGAGGAAATGCCCGGCCAATCCGGGTTTTTCCAACCCCTGCCTTGGCCGTATCGCGAGGGTCTGCGGCTCGATGAGGCCCGTCATCCGCTGACGATCCTCTCCGTCGGACTTTACGGGAAGACCTTGCCGAACCAGAACGGCGCGCCCATACGCCTGGTCGTTCCGTGGAAATACGGCTTCAAGGGAATCAAATCCATCGTGCGCATCTCGCTGACCGAAACCGCCCCTCCCTGCACCTGGAACCTCGCTGCCCCGGACGAATATGGCTTCTATGCCAATGTGAACCCTGCGGTCGACCACCCACGCTGGAGCCAGGCGACGGAAAACCGGATCGGCGAAGGCGGCTTCTTCGGCGCCAACCGGCGCGACACGCTTCCGTTCAACGGCTACGCGGACGAAGTCGCAGGCCTCTATGCCGGCATCGACCTCCGGGCGAATTTCTGACGATGGCCGTCTTTCCAACTTTGCCGAAACGCTTTCACGGTCCCTCGGTTTGGATGCTCTATGCGGTCGGCCTCGTTCCCGCGGCATCCGCCTTCTATCTCGGCGCTACAGGTCAGTTGCCCGGCAACGCTGTCAAGGAATTCGAACACTTGCTTGGCCTCTGGGCTTTGCGGTTCCTGATCGCGACGCTGGCGATCACGCCTATCCGAGACCTCTTCGCCGTGAACTGGCTGAGATACCGCCGCGCCCTCGGTTTGCTGGCCTTCTACTACGTGCTGATGCACTTCCTCGCCTATATGGTGCTGGATCAGACGCTGCGCTTTGAAGCCATCGTAGCGGACATCGCCCGCCGGCCCTTCATTACCATCGGCATGGCCGCGCTCGTGATGTTGATTCCACTCGGGCTCACCTCAAACAATTGGTCGATCCGCAAGCTCGGCCAAAGATGGAACAAGCTCCACCGTCTGGTGTATGTCATCGCGGCCGCAGGGGCGCTGCATTTTGCCATGTCGGTCAAGGTGGTGGGGCCGGAGCAGATGCTCTACGTCGCCATGGTCGCGGCTCTGCTCGCCTGGCGGGCGATCAGAATGCGATTTCTGCGCTCGAAGCGGCAGCAGGCCGGTCCGATACGATCACGGCCCGCAACGGAAAAAGCGGCCGGGTGACGATCATCCGGCCGCTTCAATGCTTCTAGTGCATGTTCCTTAAATCGGAACCGATTTAAGGATAAAAACATGCAGTGATTCAAAGTGCTACAGCGACCTTTGTGCGTCTGAAAAGACGCAAGACGCTGTAGTGACTCGCAGGCGATTATGCTGCTTCCGCGGCCTCGGCTTCGGATGCAACGCGGACACGGTCCTTTGCGCCCTTGGCGTCCACGTCGCGGTCAACGAATTCGATGACAGCGAGAGCGGCGTTGTCGCCGTGACGGAAACCGGCCTTCATGATGCGCAGGTAGCCGCCATTGCGGGTGGCGTAACGCGAGGCAATCGTGTCGAACAGCTTCGCGACGACGGCAACATCGCGGATCTGCGAGATCGCCTGACGGCGGGCATGCAGGTCGCCGCGCTTGCCGAGCGTGACGAGCTTCTCGACGATCGGACGGATTTCCTTAGCCTTCGGCAGAGTCGTGACGATCTGCTCGTGTTCGATCAGCGAAGCTGCCATGTTGGCAAACATCGCCTTGCGGTGGCTGGCGGTTCTATTCAGCTTGCGGCCGGCTTTACCGTGGCGCATGGCTATTCTCCTTTACTTGCAGGCATCCGCCCGCAGTCTAATGGGGCGTCGTTTAAACGTTCTAAGGCCAGCTTCACGCGTTCCTTCGAACGCGTGCGGCGTTAGTATTGGTCTTCGTAACGCTTGGCGAGATCTTCGATGTTCTCAGGCGGCCAGGACGGCACTTCCATGCCGAGGTGCAGGCCCATGGAAGCGAGAACTTCCTTGATCTCGTTGAGCGACTTGCGGCCGAAATTCGGCGTGCGGAGCATTTCTGCTTCGGTCTTCTGAATGAGGTCGCCGATATAGACGATGTTGTCGTTCTTCAGGCAGTTGGCCGAACGGACGGAAAGCTCCAGTTCGTCGACCTTCTTGAGAAGCGCCGGGTTGAAGGCGAGTTCGGTGACTGCCTCTTCCTCTGCTTCCTTGTGCGGCTCTTCGAAGTTGACGAAGACCGACAGTTGGTCCTGAAGAATGCGGGCCGCAAAAGCGATCGCATCCTCACCAGTGACCGAGCCGTCCGTCTCGATGGACATCGTCAGCTTGTCATAGTCAAGAACCTGGCCTTCGCGGGTGTTTTCCACCTTGTACGAGACCTTCTTGACCGGCGAGTAGAGGCTGTCGACCGGGATGAGGCCGATCGGCGCGTCTTCCGAGCGGTTGCGGTCAGCCGGTACGTAGCCCTTGCCGTTGTTGACGGTGAACTCCATGCGGATCTCGGCGCCCTCGTCGAGCGTGCAGATCACATGGTTCGGATTGAGGATTTCGATATCGCCAACCGTCTGAATGTCACCGGCCGTCACGACGCCCGGACCCTGCTTGCGCACGACCATGCGCTTTGCATCGTCGCCATCCATCTTGATGGCGATTTCCTTGATGTTGAGCACGATGTCGGTCACATCTTCCCGGACGCCCGGGATAGACGAGAACTCGTGCAGCACGCCGTCGATCTGCACTGCCGTAACGGCAGCACCGCGCAGCGACGACAAAAGCACGCGGCGAAGCGCGTTGCCGAGTGTCAGACCAAAGCCGCGCTCGAGCGGTTCCGCGACCAACGTTGCCTTGGTGCGGCCGGCGGAGGCGAAGTCCACCTTATTCGGCTTGATCAATTCCTGCCAATTTTTCTGAATCATGTTTTCTGCCTTCCGTTCGTTGCCACCATCCAATCGTGACAACCGAGCCCCGAAGACCGGGAGAACCACAAGCGCCCTCACCGGCATGTTGTGTGCATATGATCAGACGCGGCGCTTCTTGCGCGGGCGGCAGCCGTTGTGCGGGATCGGGGTCACGTCGCGGATCGACGTGATCATGAAGCCCGCAGCCTGCAGCGCGCGCAGAGCGGATTCACGACCAGAACCCGGGCCGCAAACTTCCACTTCCAGCGACTTCATGCCGTGTTCCTGAGCCTTCTTGGCGCAGTCCTCAGCGGCAATCTGTGCGGCGAACGGGGTCGACTTGCGCGAACCCTTGAAACCCTTCGCACCGGCAGACGACCAGGCAATCGCATTGCCCTGCGCGTCGGTGATGGTGATCATCGTGTTGTTGAACGACGAATTGACGTGTGCAACGCCAGACGTAATGTTCTTGCGCTCGCGGCGGCGAACGCGGGTGGCTTCCTTGGCCATAGGATCCCTTTCTTAGATCTCTGCACCGCCGTAATTCCAGCGGCTCCACCGGGAAAAGGATTGTTCGTCCCCTGCCCTGCATCTTCAATTTTGCGGTAGCCGGCCCACCGGCTTCGCGGGCATTTCGCAGAACCGATAGCGGCCCCAGCGACGGTCGGACAATTGCCCTTCCCAAACTACAAAAGGAGGCCGGCGCATGCGCCAGCCTCCCACTTTCCCTTTTCGGGAAATTACTTCTTCTTGCCGGCGATCGCCTTTGCCGGACCCTTGCGGGTACGGGCATTGGTGTGCGTGCGCTGACCGCGCACCGGCAGACCGCGGCGATGGCGCAGGCCGCGATAGCAGCCGAGGTCCATCAGACGCTTGATGTTCATCGCGGTGTCGCGACGCAGGTCACCTTCGACCTGGTAGTCACGGTCGATCGTTTCGCGGATCTGCAGGACTTCTGCGTCCGTCAGCTGATGCACGCGACGTTCAGTCGGAATACCGACCTTCTCAACGATTTCCTGTGCGAATTTCGGGCCGATCCCGTGAATATACGTCAGCGCGATGACGACGCGCTTTGCCGTCGGGATGTTGACGCCAGCGATACGTGCCACGTCTATTCTCCTTGCGTTCCAGTTGCCATCCGGCAATAGGTGCTTCGTTACGCGACCTCGAAGAGCCGCACGTTAATTGAGGTTCGAGACACGTCAAAAACGACCGTACCCGGACTTCATTGCTTTGAAGACCGCGCCGATCGCTTCTCATGTCGCGAGTTGACGCTGTCTTTGGAGGAATCGGTCGGAAAAGTCAACTCCCCGGCGCTTCCATTTTGGCGAAGACCACTGTCTACGCCAGAATTTTCTCGATCTCGGCGGTAACCGTCTTCACGTCCGCCATGCCGTCCACGGTCTTCAGCCGACCCGTGCGGGCATAATGCTCCGAAAGCGGAGCGGTCTTTTCCCGATACTCCTTCAGGCGACGCCTGAAAGCTTCGGGATTATCGTCGGAGCGAACGGCTCCGCCGGCGGCGACAGTTTCCGCTACGCGATTCTCCATGCGCCGGACAAGAGCTGCCTCGTCGACTTTCAACTCGATAACCGCATCGAGCTTGAGACCCTTGCCGTCGAGCATCCGATCAAGCGCTTCGGCCTGCGGAACGGTGCGCGGATAGCCGTCGAGGATGAAGCCCCTGGCGCAGTCCGGTGCATCGATACGGTCGGAGACGATTTCGTTGACGATGTCGTCGGAGACGAGCTGGCCGGCATCCATCACCGCTTTCGCACGCTTGCCAACCTCGGTCGCCTGAGCCACGGCCGACCTCAGCATATCACCTGTGGAAAGCTGCGGTATGCCGTATCTCTCCGTCAGGAGCTTGGCCTGTGTCCCCTTGCCAGCGCCCGGCGGTCCTAAAAAAATAAGCCTCATCGTCCCCTCTTTCCTCCGCGCAGCTTCGACTTCTTGATCAGCCCCTCATATTGCTGGGCAATGAGGTGACCTTGGATCTGTGCTACCGTATCGAGGGTCACGCTGACAACAATCAAAAGCGACGTACCACCAAGGTAGAACGGCACGCCGGTCTGCGAGATGAGGATTTCAGGCAGAATGCAGACGAAGATCAGGTAAATCGCGCCAATGACGGTGATCCGCGTCAGCACGTAGTCGATATATTCGGCCGTACGTTCGCCCGGGCGAATGCCCGGAATGAAGCCGCCGTGTTTCTTCAGATTGTCCGCGGTGTCCTTCGGATTGAAGACGATCGCGGTATAGAAGAAGGCGAAAAAGGCAATCATGGCCCCATAGAGCACCATGTAGAGCGGCTGGCCGTGGGCAAGCGCGCCGACGATCGCCGTCGCCCAGCCGGGCATGGTCGCAGTGTTGGCAAAGCCGGCCAGCGTGGCCGGCAGCAGCAGCAACGACGACGCAAAGATCGCCGGGATAACACCCGAGGTGTTGAGCTTCAGCGGCAGATGCGAGGTGTCGCCCTGGAACATCCGATTGCCGACCTGGCGTTTCGGATACTGAATGAGGAGACGGCGCTGCGCGCGTTCGACGAAGACGATCAGCGCGATCACGGCGACGACCATGACGATGATCGCAAGAATGAGCGGCGTCGAGAGGGCGCCCGTACGGCCGAGTTCAAGCGTTCCGGCAAGTGCCGACGGAAGGGCTGCGACGATACCCGCGAAGATGATCAGCGAAATGCCGTTGCCGATGCCGCGTGACGTGATCTGTTCACCGAGCCACATCAGGAACATCGTACCGCCGAGAAGCGAGATCACCGTGGAAATTCGGAAGAACCAACCCGGATCGTTGACCAGACCACTGCCGCTCTCAAGACCGACGGCGATGCCGTAGGCCTGCATCGCTCCGAGAAGCACCGTGCCGTAGCGGGTGTATTGGTTGATGATCTTGCGGCCCTGTTCACCTTCCTTCTTCAACTGCTCCAGCGCAGGAACGACCGACGTCATCAGCTGCACGATGATCGAGGCGGAAATATAGGGCATGATGCCGAGCGCGAAGATCGCCATGCGCTCCACTGCACCGCCGGAGAACATATTGAAGAGGCCGAGAATACCGCCGCTCTGTCCCTGGAAGGCCTGCGCGAACGCTTCCGGATTGAGCCCGGGCAGCGGGATGTAGGTGCCAAGACGGTAAACCAGAAGGGCACCGAGCGTGAACCACAGACGTTTCTTCAGATCTTCCGCCTTGGCGAAAGTCGAAAAATTCAGGTTCGAAGCAAGCTGTTCCGCTGCAGAAGCCATGCAATTCTCCGCGTACCAAATTTCGGAATCAGCGGGAAAACCCGGTCAGTTCCGGAAAGAGTAAGTCTTCATCGTTGAAAACCTGACGCGAGGCGATTGTCGCTGCAATCGGATGCCTCACCGTGGTTTCCGCTATGTCCGTCGCGGCGAGCGATTCGCCGCCCCGAACGTGAGGCTCACATATGGGAGCAAAACCGCCCGGCGTGAAGCACCCCGGGCGATTCATCAGTCATATTATTCTGCGGCGGCTGCAAGCAGCTTGATCGAACCGCCGGCCTTTTCGATCTTCTCGATCGCCGGCTTCGAAGCGCCGGCAACCTCGAGCGAGACCTTCGCCTTCAGCTCGCCGTCAGCGAGGATGCGAACGCCGTCCTTGGCGCGACGAATGACGCCGGCAGCCTTGAGAGCGGCAGCATCGACGGTCTTCGAAGCATCGAGCTTCTTGGCGTCGACGGCAGCCTGGATGCGGCCGAGCGACACGACAACAAACTCCGAAGCGAAGATGTTGTTGAAACCGCGCTTCGGCAGGCGACGGTAGATAGGCATCTGGCCGCCTTCGAAGCCGTTGATGGCAACGCCCGAGCGAGCCTTCTGACCCTTCACACCGCGACCGGCCGTCTTGCCGGAGCCGGAGCCGATGCCGCGGCCGAGACGCTTGCGGTTCTTGGTCGCGCCTTCGTTGTCCTTGATTTCATTCAGTTTCATTTGTGGATCCCCCTCACTTCTCGTCGACGACGCGAACGAGGTGCTGGACGGCCCGGATCATGCCGCGAACGGCCGGAGTGTCTTCCAGCGTGCGAACCCGGTGCATCTTGTTGAGGCCCAGGCCGATAAGCGTCTGACGCTGCACGGCAGGGCGGCGAATGGGGCTACCGATCTGCTCGACCGTAACCGTCTTCTTGCCAACTTCTTTCTTAGCCATCTGTCAGCTCCCTTATTCTTCGGAAGCAGCGCCGGTGGCAACGCGACGAGACTGGAGCGTGGCGTATTTCATGCCGCGCTGTGCCGCGATGTCCTTCGGGTGCATCTGGTTCTTCAGCGCGTCGAACGTTGCGCGAACCATGTTGTAGGGGTTCGACGAACCGGTCGACTTGGCAACGACGTCGTGAACGCCGAGCGTTTCAAACACGGCGCGCATCGGACCACCGGCGATGATACCGGTACCGGCCTTCGCCGAGCGCAGCAGCACCTTGCCGGCGCCGTGACGGCCGTGAACGTCGTGATGCAATGTACGGCCACCGCGCAGCGGGACGAAGATCAGGTCACGCTTGGCGGCTTCCGTCGCCTTGCGGATGGCTTCCGGCACTTCGCGCGCCTTGCCGTGACCGAAGCCGACGCGGCCCTTCTGGTCGCCGACGACGACGAGAGCTGCGAAACCGAAACGACGACCGCCCTTCACCACCTTGGCGACGCGGTTGATTGCGACGAGCTTGTCGACAAATTCGCTGTCGCGCTCTTCACGGCTCTGGCGATCTTCGCGAGAACCTCTTCTTTCTTGTGCCATTGTCCTCTTCCTTTTTCTTTTCCGGGTGCAATCGGCAGATTGACGAAGGCCGCCTCACTTCCTCGGAAATCGAAGCGGCCAGGGATGTGCGAAGCCGAATTTCGCCCGGACATTGCTGCCCGGGCGATGAACCTTAGAAGTTCAGGCCGCCTTCGCGAGCTGCCTCGGCCAGCGCCTTGATGCGGCCGTGGTAGATGAAGGCGCCGCGGTCAAAGACAACGTCCTTGACGCCCGCCTCGGATGCACGCTCCGCAAGGAGCTTGCCGACAGCCGTAGCGGCTGCGGTATCAGCGCCAGTCTTCAGCGAAGACCGCAGATCCGTGTCGAGGGTCGATGCGGAGGCAAGGGTCTTGCCGGCAACATCGTCGATGATCTGCGCATAGATGTTCTTCGACGAGCGATGAACCGACAGGCGCGGACGGCCGTTGGCGACCGCCTTGATTTGACGGCGCACGCGGCTGGCGCGACGCACAAGAGTATCTTTCCTGCTAGCCATTTCGCGTGATCCTTACTTCTTCTTGCCTTCTTTGCGGACAATCCGCTCTTCGGCATACTTGACACCCTTGCCCTTGTAGGGCTCGGGGCCACGGTATTCGCGGATCTCCGCGGCAACCTGGCCGACCTGCTGCTTGTTGATGCCGGAAACGACGATTTCCGTCGGCTTCGGCACAGCGATCGAGATGCCTTCCGGCGTCTGGTAGACGACGTCGTGGCTGAAGCCGAGAGCCAGCTGCAGGTTCCTGCCCTGCATGGAGGCGCGGTAGCCGACGCCGTTGATTTCGAGCTTGCGCTCGTAGCCGTCCTTCACGCCCTTGAAGATGTTCTCAATCATCGTGCGGGACATGCCCCACTTCGAACGAGCATCCTTGCTCTCATTGAGCGGCTCAACGACGACCGCATTGTTTTCAAGCTTCACCGAGACTTCGTCGTTTGCGACGAAAAACAATTCGCCCTTCGGACCCTTCGCCGTTACCTTCTGGCCATCAACGTTAGCCGTGACGCCTGCCGGAACTTGAACGGGTTTCTTACCGATACGAGACATTTTTATACCTGTCTGTTCGCTATGGAGATCGTGCCCGGCCTTAGAAGACCGAGCAAAGAACCTCGCCACCAACATTCTGTTCGCGCGCCTGATGATCGGCCATCACGCCCTTCGGGGTCGAAAGGATGGTGATGCCGAGGCCGTTCGCGACCTGCGGAATGGACTTGACCGAGACATAAACTCGGCGGCCCGGCTTAGAGACGCGTGCGATCTCGCGGATCACGGACGAGCCTTCGTAGTACTTCAGTTCGATGTTCAGCTCGGACTTGCCGTTGCCGAATTCGACTTCAGAGTACCCACGGATGTAGCCTTCAGCCTGAAGGACATCCAGAACGCGTGCGCGCAGCCTCGAAGCCGGCGTCGAAACGCTCGACTTGCGCCGGGCAGCACCGTTGCGGATACGGGTGAGCATATCGCCCAAGGGATCAGTCATTGCCATGTGCCCGTCTCCTTACCAGCTCGACTTGACAATGCCCGGCACCTTGCCGAAATTGCCCAGTTCGCGAAGCGCAATACGCGACATGCGAAGTTTACGATAGTAGGCGCGCGGACGCCCGGTAACTTCGCAACGATTGCGGATGCGGGTCTTCGATCCATCACGTGGCAGGCTTGCCAGCTTGAGGGTGGCCTTGAACCGCTCTTCGATCGGCAAAGACTGGTTCATGATGATTGCCTTCAGGGCAGCACGCTTGGCGGCTTGCCCGACAACCAGTTTGCGGCGGCGCTTGTTCTTTTCAACTGCGCTCGTTTTCGCCATAACAGTTATCCTTCTTTACGCTTGTCGTTACGGATTACTGACGGAACGGGAAGTTGAACTCTGTAAGCAGAGCGCGAGCTTCGTCGTCGTTAGTTGCCGTCGTGCAAACGATGATGTCCATGCCCCACATCTGATCAACCTTGTCGTAGTTGATCTCAGGGAACACAATGTGTTCCTTGATGCCCATGGCAAAGTTGCCACGACCATCGAAGGATTTCGGATTGAGGCCGCGGAAGTCTCGAACACGCGGAAGAGCGATGTTTATCAGACGATCCAGGAACTCATACATCCGAACGCCGCGCAAGGTAACCTTGGCGCCAATCGGCATGCCTTCGCGGAGCTTGAAGCCAGCGATGGAGTTGCGAGCGCGGGTGATCACCGCCTTCTGGCCGGCAATCGCAGCGAGATCGGCGGCAGCAACGGTCGGCTTCTTGGAATCGCCGGTCGCTTCGCCAACACCCATGTTGATAACGATCTTGTCGAGGCGCGGGATCTGCATTTCGTTGGCGTAGGAGAACTTCTCCTGCATCGCCTTGCGGATGCGCTCTACATATTCCTTCTTGAGCCGCGGCTCATAAGCGGTCTTAGCCATCGATCACTTCTCCCGAACGCTTGGCCACGCGGACCTTCTTGTCACCGTCGATCTTGAAACCGATGCGGGTCGGCTTGCCGTCCTTCGGATCGGCGATCGCGATGTTCGAAAGGTGGATCGGGGCTTCCTTGTTGATAATGCCGGCTTCCTGGCTCTGGGTCTGGCGCTGGTGACGCTTCACCATGTTGACGCCACGCACGACAGCCCGGTCTTCCTTCGGCATGACCTGGATTACCTCGCCGGTGCGGCCCTTGTCCTTGCCGGTGAGCACGACAACCTTGTCGCCTTTACGAATCTTTTGCATCTCTCAACGCTCCCTTAGAGTACTTCCGGAGCCAGCGAGATGATCTTCATGTGGTTCTTGGCGCGGAGTTCGCGCGGAACCGGTCCGAAGATACGGGTGCCGATCGGCTCTTTCTTGTTATCGATAAGAACGGCTGCGTTGGTGTCGAAACGGATGACGCTGCCATCCGGACGGCGGATGTCCTTCGCGGTGCGAACGACAACAGCCTTCATGACATCACCCTTCTTCACGCGGCCGCGCGGAATGGCTTCCTTGATCGAAACGACGATGATGTCGCCGATCGACGCATACTTGCGCTTGGAGCCGCCCAGCACCTTGATGCACATGACACGACGTGCGCCGGAATTATCCGCCACGTCGAGGTTTGTTTGCATCTGAATCATGTCAGGTCGCCTTCTTGTTGTTACCAGGCCGGTTGGGTCGAAACCCCCTCGCCCGGCTTATTGTGCTCATCTCAAAGCAAAAGAACGCCCGGACTCGAGCGTTCCTCTGCTTTAATTGCGTGCTTCATACAGATATTTGCCCGAGACGCAAGGGTCTCGCCGACAAAACCTGCACAAATCAAGCCTGGGCGGAAACGACCGTCCAGCGCTTGTCCTTCGAGATCGGTGCGCATTCCTCAATGGAAACAACGTCACCGACCTTGTACTGGTTGTTCTCGTCGTGAGCCTTGTACTTCTTGGAACGGCGGACGGTCTTCTGGAGAATCGGGTGCGCAAAGCGGCGCTCGACCCTGACGACGACGGTTTTGTCGTTCTTGTCGCTGACGACGGTGCCCTGCAGAATGCGTTTCGGCATTTTCTTCTGGTCCTTAGGCCTTGGCTTCTGCCGCCTTCTGGCGGGCAATTGTTTTGATGCGTGCGATGTCCTTGCGGACTTCGTTGATACGCGAAGACTTTTCGAGCTGGCCGGTTGCCTTCTGGAAGCGCAGGTTGAACTGCTCCTTCTTCAGCTTGGCAAGCTCTTCGTTGAGTTGATCGGCGCTCAGAGCGCGAACATCTGCGGCTTTCATGAGCTTCACTCCTTACTCTGCGATACGCTGCACGAAGCGCGTCTTGACAGAGAGCTTGGCAGCGCCAAGACGAAGTGCCTCACGGGCGAGTTCTTCGCTGACACCATCGATCTCGAACATCATACGGCCGGGCTTGACCTTGCATGCCCAGTATTCAACCGAACCCTTGCCCTTACCCATGCGGACTTCGGTCGGCTTGGCGGTGACCGGAACGTCCGGGAACACACGGATCCAAACGCGGCCGGCGCGCTTCATGTGGCGGGTGATCGCGCGGCGGGCCGCCTCGATCTCGCGAGCGTTGACGCGGTTCGGCTCCTGAGCCTTCAGGCCGAATTCGCCGAAAGCAAGATCAGAACCACCCTTGGCTACACCCTTGATGCGGCCCTTGAACTGCTTGCGATACTTCGTACGCTTTGGCTGCAACATTTTTTTACTTCTCCGATATTGGCTGCCACGCGCGAATGTTACGCGTTTTCACGACGACGGTCCCTGCCGCCACCGCCCTGGTTGTCACTCTCGGTCGCGCGGCGCTCGGAAGCCATCGGATCGTGCTCGAGGATTTCGCCCTTGAAGATCCAAACCTTGATGCCGCAGATACCGAAAGCGGTCTCAGCTTCCGCCGTGCCGTAATCAATGTCGGCGCGCAGCGTGTGCAGCGGAACGCGACCTTCACGATACCATTCGGTACGAGCGATTTCCGCACCGCCGAGACGGCCGGCGCAGGTGATCTTGATGCCTTCAGCGCCGAGACGCATGGCCGACTGAACAGCGCGCTTCATCGCACGGCGGAAGGCCACGCGGCGTTCGAGCTGCTGAGCGATCGACTGGGCAACGAGCGTCGCATCAACTTCCGGCTTGCGCACCTCGACGATGTTGAGGTGCGTTTCGGAGTTCGTCATCTCGGAAAGCTTCTTGCGGAGCTTTTCGATGTCGGCGCCCTTCTTGCCGATGATCAGACCCGGGCGAGCCGAGTGGATCGTCACGCGGCACTTCTTGTGCGGGCGTTCGATCACGACCTTGGCGATGCCGGCTGCCTTCAGCTCTTCCATCAGGTACGAGCGGATCTTCAGGTCTTCGTGAAGAAGCTGGCCATATTCCGCGTTATCCGCGAACCAACGGCTGTCCCAGGTCCGGTTGATGCCGAGACGGAAACCGATCGGATTAATCTTCTGGCCCATTATGCGGCCTCCCCTTTGGCTTCCACTTCACGAACGACGATCGTCAAGTGCGAAAACGGCTTTTCGACGCGCGATGCACGGCCGCGACCACGGGCGTGGAAGCGCTTCATCACGATCGACTTGCCAACGTAAGCTTCGGCGACGATGAGCGAATCAACGTCGAGATCGTGGTTGTTCTCAGCGTTTGCGATCGCAGATTCAAGCGTCTTTCTGACGGTACCTGCTATGCGCTTACGCGAGAACTCGAGTTCGGCCAGAGCGCGATCAACCTTCTTGCCGCGGATCAACGCGGCAACGAGGTTGAGCTTCTGGGGGCTGACGCGGATCGTGCGCGCAATGGCCTGCGCCTCATTGTCCTTCAGCCGGCGTTCGGCTTTTGCCTTGCCCATTGTTACTTCCTCTTCGCTTTCTTGTCCGCGCCATGACCATAATAGGTCCGGGTCGGAGCGAATTCGCCGAACTTGTGACCGACCATTTCTTCGGACACGGAGACGGGAACATGCTTGTTGCCGTTGTAGACGCCGAAGGTCAGACCAACGAACTGCGGAAGGATCGTGGAGCGACGGCTCCACATCTTGATCACTTCGTTACGACCGCCGTCGCGAACCTTCTCAGCCTTGTTGAGAAGATAGCCGTCAACAAACGGACCTTTCCATACTGAACGAGCCACTTGAGACTTCCTCTCTTACTTCTTGCGCTGGTGACGCGAGCGCATGATGAACTTGTCGGTCGACTTGTTGGAGCGCGTGCGCTTGCCCTTCGTCGGCTTGCCCCACGGGGTTACCGGGTGGCGGCCACCGGAGGTACGGCCTTCACCACCGCCGTGCGGATGGTCAACCGGGTTCATGACGACGCCGCGTACGTGCGGACGCTTGCCGCGCCAACGCGAACGACCAGCCTTACCGTCATTGATGTTGCCGTGATCGGGGTTCGATACAGCACCGATCGATGCAAGGCAAGAGCCGTGCACGAGGCGCTGCTCGCCCGAATTCAGGCGAAGGATTGCCATGCCCTGGTCGCGGCCGACGAGCTGCGCATAGGTTCCGGCGGAGCGAGCGATCTGCCCGCCCTTGCCCGGCTTCATCTCCACATTGTGGATGATGGAGCCGACCGGAATGAACTGCAGCGGCATCGAATTGCCGGGCTTTACGTCGACAGCCTTGTCCGAAGCGATGACCTTGTCACCGGCGGCTAGACGCTGCGGCGCCAGGATATAAGCCTGTTCGCCGTCGGCATAGTTGACGAGAGCGATGAACGCGGTGCGGTTCGGGTCGTATTCCAGACGCTCGACAGTGCCTTCAACGTCGAACTTGCGACGCTTGAAGTCGACCAGACGGTAGGACCGCTTGTGACCGCCGCCCTGGAAGCGGACGGTGATGCGGCCCAGGTTGTTGCGACCGCCCTTGGAGGACAGGCCCTCGGTCAACGCCTTGACCGGCTTGCCCTTATAGAGGCCGGCCCGGTCTACGATGACCAGCTGACGCTGGCTCGGGGTCGTCGGATTGAAACTTTTCAATGCCATTTTCTTGTTCCCTTTTGGGTTTTTACCCTAATGGGCCTATCCGTTAGAGACCGGTGGAGACGTCGATGGACTGACCTTCGGCGAGCGTGATAATCGCCTTCTTCACGTCCTTCTGTTTTCCGGCAAAACCGCGGAAACGCTTCAGCTTACCCTTGCGGACGAGCGTGTTCACGGCCGTAACCTTGACGCCGAACAGGGCTTCGACAGCAGCCTTGATCTCAGGCTTCGAGGCGCCCTTGGCGACATTGAAGACGACCTGGTTCTGTTCGGAAACCAGCGTCGACTTTTCGGTGATCGAGGGAGACACGATCACGTCGTAGTGGCGAAGATCCGTCATTTGAACCGCTCCTCCAGAGCTTCCACGGCAGCCTTGGAAAGCACGAGCTTGCCACGGCGCAGAATGTCGTAAACATTGATGCCCTGAACCGGCAGAACGTCCACGTTCGGGATGTTCTGGGCTGCGAGCTTGAAGTTGCTCTCGATCTCGGCGCCGCCGATGATCAGAGCGTTGGTGAGGCCGAGCGACGCGAATACGCCGGCGAGAGCCTTCGTCTTTGCTTCGTTGGCGACGAGGTCGTCGATGACGATGATCTCTTCAGCCTTTAGCTTGGCCGAGAGCGCATGGCGCAGGCCGAGCGCGCGGACCTTCTTCGGAAGGTCATGGGCGTGGCTGCGGACAACCGGACCATGAGCCTTACCGCCGCCGCGGAACTGCGGAGCACGAGCGGAGTGGTGGCGGGCGCGGCCCGTACCCTTCTGCTTGTACATCTTGGCGCCGGTGCGCGAGACTTCGGCGCGGCCCTTGGCCTTGTGGGTGCCCTGCTGCTTCTTGGCGAGCTGCCAGCGAATGACGCGGGCGATGATGTCTTCACGGGGTTCGAGGCCGAAAATGGCGTCAGAAAGGGAAACCTTTCCCGCGTCCTTGCCCTCGAGGGTTTTGACGGTGAGATCCATTATTCGGCTCCCTTACTTCGATGCTTCGGCGCGCACGGCGGCCGGGCGCGGAGCGCCTTCCGGGGTGCCCGACTTGATTGCGTCACGGACGACGATCCAGGAGCCCTTGGAGCCAGGGACTGCACCCTTGACCAAGATCAGGCCACGGTCTTCGTCAGTCGACACGACTTCCAGGTTCTGAGTGGTGACGCGCGTCTGACCCATGTGACCAGCCATGCGCTTGCCCTTCCAAACACGGCCCGGGTCCTGGTTGGAACCGGTCGAACCGTGCGAGCGGTGCGATACGGAAACGCCGTGCGTGGCGCGCAGACCGCCGAAATTGTGGCGCTTGATGGCGCCGGCAAAGCCCTTACCGATCGTCGTGCCGGTCACGTCAACCAGCTGGCCCGCAACAAAGTGGCTGGCCGTCAGCTCAGAACCGACGTCGATCAGGTTATCAGCGCTCACGCGGAACTCGACGACCTTTGCCTTCGGCTCGACGCTTGCAGCGGCGAAATGGCCGCGCATCGCCTTCGGCGTATTCTTGACCTTCGAACGGCCGGCACCCAGCTGAACTGCGGTATAACCGTTCTTCTCTTCCGTGCGGTGGGCCACTACCTGGCAGTTTTCCAGCCGCAATACTGTTACCGGGATATGCTCGCCAGCGTCGTTATAGACGCGGGTCATTCCCACCTTCTGTGCAATCACACCTGAACGCATCGGTTCACGCCTCTTGTTTAGGGTTCCCGTCCGGCACTTTCGCGCCTTCCGGTTTCCTGTTCCTGGAAGCCGTTGGAGAAACTCCACGTACCTTCCTTTTTATTTCGGCTTGCGCCGGACCTTAAAGCTTGATCTCGACATCGACACCGGCGGCCAGATCGAGCTTCATCAGCGCATCAACCGTCTGCGGGGTCGGATCAACGATATCGAGAAGACGCTTGTGCGTGCGCATCTCGAACTGTTCGCGGCTCTTCTTATCGACGTGCGGCGACCGGTTGACCGTGAATTTTTCAATCCGGGTCGGAAGCGGCACGGGCCCGCGCACACTCGCACCGGTGCGCTTGGCCGTCGACACGATTTCGCGCGTGGAGGCATCGAGGATCCGGTGATCAAACGCCTTGAGGCGGATGCGGATATTCTGGCCGTTCATTCGACTTGTCCTTGCTCGTGTTTCCAATGTGCTTTCGAGAGCACACACTTGAACTTCTGAATTCGTTTCGCTTAGCCGCTTCTTTCAAAAATCGCAGGGACATGGGCGACCATGTCCCTGCCGAAACGGCCGAGCCGTTCTCTTGTTACTCGACGATGGAGGCGACGATGCCGGCGCCGACGGTGCGGCCGCCTTCGCGGATGGCGAAGCGCAGCTTTTCTTCCATCGCGATCGGCACGATCAGCTCGACGTCAACCGTCACGTTGTCGCCCGGCATCACCATTTCCGTGCCTTCCGGCAGCGTCACGATGCCCGTCACGTCGGTCGTGCGGAAGTAGAACTGCGGACGGTAGTTGGTGAAGAACGGCGTATGACGGCCGCCCTCTTCCTTCGTCAGGATATAGGCTTCGGCCTTGAACTTCTTGTGCGGCTTGACCGAGCCCGGCTTGCAGAGAATCTGGCCGCGCTCGACGCCGTTGCGGTCGACACCGCGCAGCAGCGCCCCGATGTTGTCGCCGGCCTGGCCCTGGTCGAGCAGCTTGCGGAACATTTCAACGCCGGTGCAGGTCGTCTTCGTCGTCGGACGGATGCCGACGATCTCGACTTCCTCGCCGACCTTGATGATGCCGCGCTCGACGCGACCGGTCACCACCGTGCCACGGCCAGAGATCGAGAACACGTCTTCGATCGGCATCAGGAACGGCTGGTCGATCGGACGCTCCGGCGTCGGGATATAGGCGTCAACCGCCGCCATCAGCTCGCGGATCGCGTCTTCGCCGATCTTCTTGTCCGAGTCTTCAAGCGCCGCCAGCGCCGAACCCTTGACGATCGGAATGTCGTCGCCCGGGAATTCATAGGACGACAGAAGTTCGCGCACTTCCAGCTCGACGAGTTCGAGCAGTTCGGCATCGTCCACCTGGTCGACCTTGTTCAGGAACACCACGATCGCCGGAACGCCGACCTGACGGGCCAGCAGAATGTGCTCGCGGGTCTGCGGCATCGGGCCGTCGGCGGCCGAAACCACCAGGATCGCGCCATCCATCTGCGCCGCACCGGTGATCATGTTCTTGACGTAGTCGGCGTGGCCGGGGCAGTCGACATGCGCATAGTGGCGGTTCGGCGTCTCGTATTCGACGTGCGCCGTCGAAATCGTGATGCCGCGGGCCTTTTCTTCCGGCGCAGCGTCGATCTGGTCATACGCCTTGAACTCGCCGAAGTATTTCGTGATCGCTGCCGTCAGCGACGTCTTGCCATGGTCAACGTGGCCAATCGTGCCAATGTTAACGTGCGGCTTGTTGCGCTCAAATTTGCTCTTTGCCATTTCCGGCTCTCCGTTTCCTGTCCCCTACAGGGGAAATCTTTTCATTCTGTTTTCAGCGCGAGGCTATTCCGGTCACTTCTGACCGGAATACTTCGCCTGGATTTCCTGCGCGACGTTCGACGGAACCGGCGCGTAGTGATCGAACAGCATTGTGTACTGAGCGCGGCCCTGCGACATCGAGCGCAGGTTATCCACGTACTTGAACATGTTCGCGAGCGGCACGTGGGCATTGATCACCACGGCAACGCCGCGCGATTCCTGGCCCTGGATCTGGCCACGGCGGGAGTTCAGGTCACCGATCACGTCACCGACGTAGTCTTCCGGCGTCACGACCTCGACCTTCATGATCGGCTCGAGGAGCTGGGCGCCCGCCTTCTTTGCGGCTTCACGGAAGCATGCACGGGAAGCGATTTCGAAGGCCAGGACCGACGAGTCGACATCGTGGAATGCGCCGTCGATCAGCGTCGCCTTGACGCCGAGCATCGGGAAGCCGGCGAGCGGGCCCGAGGACAGAACGCTTTCGATACCCTTCTGAACGCCGGGGATGTATTCCTTCGGAACAGCACCGCCAACAATCTTCGATTCGAATACGAAATCCTCACCTTCCGGGTTCGGCTCGAAGACAATCTTGACGCGTGCGAACTGACCGGTACCACCGGACTGCTTCTTGTGCGTGTAGTCTTCTTCGTGCTGACGCGTAATGGTTTCGCGGTAGGCAACCTGCGGAGCACCGACCGAAGCTTCGACCTTGAACTCGCGACGCATACGGTCGACGATGATGTCAAGGTGAAGTTCGCCCATGCCGGCGATGATCGTCTGGCCGGATTCTTCGTCGGTCTTGACGCGGAAGGACGGGTCTTCTGCAGCCAGACGGTTGAGCGCGAGGCCCATCTTTTCCTGGTCGCCCTTGGTCTTCGGCTCGATCGCGATCTGGATAACCGGCTCCGGGAACTCCATGCGCTCGAGGATAACCGGCTTCAGCGGATCGCAGAGCGTATCGCCGGTGGTGGTTTCCTTGAGGCCAGCCAGAGCAACGATATCGCCAGCGAAGGCTTCTTCGATGTCTTCACGCGAGTTGGAATGCATCTGCAGCATGCGGCCGACGCGCTCACGCTTCTCCTTGACCGTGTTCATGACCGACGTGCCCTTTTCGAGCTTGCCGGAATAGATGCGTGCGAAGGTCAGCGACCCGACGAAGGGGTCGTTCATGATCTTGAACGCCAGCATCGAGAGCGGTTCGTTGTCGTCAGCCTTACGGGTGATTTCACCTTCTGTCTTGACGTCGATGCCCTTGATCGCCGGAATATCGACGGGGGACGGCAGGTAATCGACAACGGCGTCGAGCAGCGGCTGAACGCCCTTGTTCTTGAAAGCCGTGCCACAGAACATCGGATGGAACTTGACGTCGATGGTACCGCGACGAACCAGTTCACGGATCTTGTCGTTGTCCGGATAGGTGCCTTCGAGGTAGGCTTCCATTGCCGCCTCGTCGATCTCGACAACCGTCTCGATCAGCTTTTCGCGGTATTCTTCAGCCTTTTCCTTCAGGTCGTCCGGGATTTCGACAACGTCCCACTGGGCGCCAAGCGACTCGTCGCGCCACACGAGGGCATTCATCTCGATCAGGTCGACAACACCCTTGAAGTCACTTTCAGCGCCGATCGGCAGCTGCATGACGACGGCGGTCGCGCCGAGGCGGGTCTTGATCATCTCGACCGAGCGGTAGAAGTCCGCACCGGTCTTATCCATCTTGTTGCAGAAGATCATGCGCGGAACATTGTACTTCTCAGCCTGGCGCCAGACGGTTTCCGTCTGCGGCTCAACGCCGGCGTTGGCGTCGAGCAGCGCGATGGCACCGTCGAGAACGCGCAACGAGCGCTCCACTTCGATGGTGAAGTCCACGTGACCGGGGGTGTCGATGATATTGAAGCGGCGCGTCTTGCCGTCGCGACCCTTCCAGAAGGTGGTGGTCGCAGCGGACGTGATCGTGATGCCGCGTTCCTGCTCCTGCTCCATCCAGTCCATGGTAGCGGCGCCGTCATGCACTTCGCCGATCTTGTGGGACTTTCCGGTGTAGTAAAGGATACGTTCGGTCGTCGTCGTCTTACCGGCATCGATATGCGCCATGATACCGAAGTTGCGGTAGTCTTCGATTTTATATTCGCGAGCCATGAGAGACTGCCTTTCGAGACGTGTTCGGATTACCAGCGATAGTGCGAGAACGCACGGTTGGCATCCGCCATCTTGTGCGTGTCTTCGCGCTTCTTCACGGCGCTGCCACGGTTATTTGCTGCATCCATGAGTTCGCCGCAGAGGCGATCAACCATGGTCGTTTCATTGCGCTTGCGCGCGGCCGCAATCAGCCAGCGGATAGCGAGGGCCTGGCGACGCTCCGGACGGACATCGACCGGAACCTGATAGGTGGCACCACCGACGCGGCGCGAACGCACTTCGACATGCGGAGCGATGTTGTCGAGCGCGGAATGGAACACGGTGACCGGCTCCTGCTTCAGCTTCGACTGAACCGCATCGAAAGCACCATAGACGATGCCTTCCGCCACGGACTTCTTGCCGTGCAGCATGATTGCGTTCATGAACTTCGTGACAACCATATCACCGAACTTCGGATCCGGATTGATTTCACGCTTTTCTGCTCTGTGACGTCGGGACATACTTTTCGTCTCTCAACTCTTAAATCTTGTGACCAGCGAAATGGCGCCGGTTGCGATGTTATTTCGGACGCTTCGCGCCGTACTTGGAGCGGCGCTGTTTACGGTTCTTCACACCCTGCGTGTCGAGCACGCCACGGATGATGTGGTAACGAACACCCGGAAGGTCCTTCACGCGGCCGCCGCGGATCATGACCACGGAGTGCTCCTGAAGGTTGTGACCTTCACCCGGAATGTAGCCGATCACCTCGAAGCCGTTCGTCAGGCGAATCTTTGCAACCTTACGCAGAGCCGAGTTCGGCTTCTTCGGGGTCGTCGTGTAGACGCGGGTGCAAACGCCGCGCTTCTGCGGGTTTTCCTGCAGAGCAGGAACCTTGTTGCGCTTTACCTGTGCCTGACGCGGCTTGCGGATCAGCTGGTTTACGGTAGGCATGTAACCATCCCTTGCAAAAACTTGTCTCGTTACCCTTTCGGGCGGATCGTTGCCGTCGCCGGCGGTCTCGAACGCCTATGAAATGCGCAAAACGAGGGCCGATCCGCTTTTTCGCAGATGGCCCCACCAAAAGCAGAGGACGCACTATCTCGCGCGTCTTGCGTGCAGCATTTTTGTCTTCAGCGTGCGGTTCGAACCTTGTTTGAGGCGAACTCCAGAACGCGACGTTCCGAACCAGCCAGCCTCACATGGGCTCCGATGCGGCGGGGTGTACTGATTTCGGGGCGATCCGTCAAGGGCAATTAACAAATAATATCGGCTTTGCAGCCCTGTCATGCCCGGAAAACAAGGCTTTGCGGCGCCTACAGACTGCCGGAAGGGCATCAACAGCATTTTACCCACACGCATTGTTCTTCGCGATTAAGGAATCAGCAACTTCTTTCTGACGTTTTCCACGATCACGACTCGGCGCTTACGGCAGTCTTCGGAGAAGCAATCCTTCGACCGAAAGCGCTCGACCATGGCAGCGGCTGATTCCGACGAAATTGATGCGCGGGATTCGGGCGGAAAACGGCACAGGATCTCCCGTAGAATTTCGCACCTGGCGCTATTTCCTTCGCACGCCGGAGAGAACCGAGCTAAGCTCAGAGCGCTATTCGAAAGAGGACATGCAATGCCTATTACCCCGGACAACGACAATTCACCGGACGACCCACTGGTCTTCATCATCATCGGCAAAGCCTACGAAGCCGACGGCGACGAGGGCGTCGACATTCACGTCATGCTCCGGGCTCCGGACGACGATACGGCCGTGCGGGAGGCACTCAATGCGCTCGCCGAGGAAGGATTCCTTCAGGCGGATCTCGATCAGATCGGAACCTTGACGGATATACCCGACGAGGAGCCGCACGCTTCCGCCTATCAGGGCGCGCTCGAAGGCGAGGTCGCGATCATTCGCTTCAACTGATTTAGAGTTCTTGCAGTCGGACATAAACTGAAACAAAGAAGCCGCCCGGAAGGATCCGGGCGGCTTCTTTAATTTTCCTGGAGAGAGCACGCCCGCCCTCTCCTTCGCCATTATTCCGCGGCGGCGTTCTCGTTCGCCATGTCGGAGAGCATCGGCGTAGCAGCCTCCGCGCCCGTGCCCTTGCGGCGCTCTTCGAGAATCATCTCGTCGCGGGCCGTTGCGATCCGGCGGATCTGCGTCATGGTACCACCGGTGCCGGCCGGGATGAGACGGCCAACGATGACGTTTTCCTTCAGACCCTGAAGATTGTCCGTCTTGCCTGCAACCGCGGCCTCGGTAAGGACCTTGGTCGTTTCCTGGAACGAGGCGGCCGAGATGAAGGACGGCGTCTGCAGCGACGCCTTGGTGATGCCGAGCAGAACCGGGTCACCAAAGGCGGGCTTCTTGCCTTCCGCGATCAGCGCATCGTTGACATCCTCGAGCTCGATGCGGTCGACGTTGTCGCCGACGATGTAGGTCGAGTCACCGGCGTCGGTGATTTCAACCTTCTGCAGCATCTGACGCACGATCACTTCGATGTGCTTGTCGTTGATGACAACGCCCTGCAGACGATAAACTTCCTGGATTTCGTTGACGAGATAGGAAGCAAGCGCTTCCACGCCCTTGATCGCCAGGATGTCGTGCGGAGCCGGGTTGCCGTCGAGGATGTAGTCGCCCTTCTCGATGTAGTCGCCGTCCTGAAGATGGAAGGGCTTGCCCTTCGGGATCAGGTACTCGACCGGTTCGACACCGTCTTCCGCCGGCTCAATCAGCACGCGACGCTTGTTCTTGTAATCGCGGCCGAAACGAACCGTACCATCGATCTCAGCGATGATGGCGTGGTCCTTCGGACGACGAGCTTCGAACAACTCGGCAACGCGCGGCAGACCACCGGTGATGTCCTTGGTCTTGGCGCTTTCGAGCGGCGAACGGGCGAGAACGTCACCCTGGCTCACCTTCTGCCCCGGCTCGACCGAGAGGATCGCGTCGACCGAGAGCATGAAACGAGCCTCGCCGCCACGAGCGAGCTTCGCGATGTTGCCGTTCTTGTCCTTGATGACGATCGCCGGCTTCAGGTCCGTACCGCGCGGCGTCGAGCGCCAGTCGATAACCTGACGCTTGGTGATGCCGGTCGATTCGTCGGTCGCTTCGAGAACCGAGATGCCGTCGACAACGTCTTCGAAGTGAACGGTACCTTCCACTTCCGTCATCATCGGACGGGTGTAGGGGTCCCACTCGGCAAAACGCTGGCCGCGCTTCACCTTGTCGCCATCGTCCACGAAGATCTTCGAACCATAGGCAACGCGCTGCGAGGACCGCTCGACGCCGCGTTCGTCCAGGATCTGGATCGCCATGTTGCGGCCCATGGCAACGAGTATGCCATCGGAGTTGCGCAGCATGTTGCGGTTCTTGATCTGGACCGTACCTTCATAGGACGCTTCCAGGAACGACTGGTCGACCACGGTCGCTGTACCGCCGAGGTGGAAGGTACGCATGGTCAGCTGGGTGCCCGGCTCACCGATCGACTGTGCGGCGATGACACCGACAGCCTCGCCCATGTTGACCGGCGTACCACGAGCGAGGTCGCGGCCGTAGCAGACGCCGCAGACTCCGGTCTGGATTTCGCAAGTCAGCGCCGAGCGAATGCGGACGGACTGGATGCCGGCCTTCTCGATCTCGACGACATCGGGTTCCAAGATCATCTTGCCGGCATCGACGATGCGCTCGCCGGTGACCGGATTGTCGATGTTGTCGAGCGCGGTACGGCCAAGGATACGCTGGCCGATCGAGGCCACGACCTGACCAGCATCGACGATCGCAGTCATCGTGAGGCCCTTGTCGGTGCCGCAATCCGTATGCGTGACGATGCAGTCCTGCGCCACATCGACGAGACGACGGGTCAGATAACCAGAGTTCGCAGTCTTCAAGGCGGTGTCCGCCAGACCCTTACGGGCGCCGTGCGTCGAGTTGAAGTACTCGTTCACGGTCAGACCTTCCTTGAAGTTCGAGATGATCGGCGTTTCGATGATCTCGCCCGACGGCTTGGCCATAAGGCCGCGCATACCGCCCAGCTGGCGCATCTGGTTCGGCGAACCGCGGGCGCCCGAGTGCGACATCATGTAGATCGAGTTCATCGGCTTCTGGCGACCGTTGTCGTCGAACTCGACCGCCTTGATGCGCGCCATCATCTCTTCGGCGACCTTTTCGGTCGCCTTGCCCCAGGCGTCGACAACCTTGTTGTACTTCTCGCCTTGGGTGATGAGGCCGTCATTGTACTGCTGCTCGTATTCCTTCACGAGCGCTTCGGTATCGCCGACGATCTTCACCTTGGTGTCCGGGATCACCATGTCGTCCTTGCCGAACGAAATGCCGGCGCGGCAGGCATGCGAGAAGCCGAGCTGCATGATCCGGTCGCAGAAGATCACCGTGTCTTTCTGACCGCAATGGCGATAAACCGTGTCGATCATCTTGGAGATGTTCTTCTTGGTCATCTCCTGGTTGCAGATATCGAACGGAACGTTCGGATTCTTCGGCAGGAGCTCGCCGATGATCATGCGGCCGGGCGTCGTTTCGTAGATCTTCGAAACCGGGTTGCCCTCGGCATCGACGGTCTTGTAACGGCCACGGATCTTTGCGTGCAGAGTGACGGCTTTGGTTTCCAGCGCATGGTGCAATTCGCCCATGTCGGAAAACGCCATGCCTTCGCCCGGCTCGTTCTGGTTCATGATCGAGAGGTAGTAGAGACCGAGGACCATGTCCTGCGACGGAACGATGATCGGTGCACCGTTGGCGGGGTGCAGGATGTTGTTCGTCGACATCATCAGGACGCGCGCTTCAAGCTGGGCTTCGAGCGACAGCGGCACGTGAACGGCCATCTGGTCACCGTCGAAGTCGGCGTTGAAGGCCGTGCAGACGAGCGGATGCAACTGGATCGCCTTGCCCTCGACCAGGATCGGTTCGAAGGCCTGGATGCCCAGGCGGTGCAGCGTCGGCGCACGGTTCAGGAGAACCGGATGCTCACGGATAACCTCATCGAGGATATCCCAGACTTCCGGCTTTTCCTTTTCCACGAGCTTCTTTGCCTGCTTGACGGTCGAGGAGTAACCCTTGGCGTCTAGGCGGGCATAGATGAACGGCTTGAAGAGCTCGAGCGCCATCTTCTTCGGCAAGCCGCACTGATGCAGCTTGAGTTCCGGACCGGTCACGATGACCGAACGGCCGGAATAGTCGACGCGCTTGCCGAGCAGGTTCTGACGGAAGCGGCCCTGCTTGCCCTTGAGCATGTCGGAGAGCGACTTCAACGGACGCTTGTTTGCACCCGTGATGACGCGGCCGCGACGGCCGTTGTCGAACAGCGCGTCCACGGATTCCTGCAGCATGCGCTTTTCGTTGCGGATGATGATGCCCGGCGCACGCAGTTCGATAAGCCGCTTCAAACGGTTGTTACGGTTGATCACACGGCGGTAGAGATCGTTCAGGTCCGACGTCGCGAAACGGCCGCCGTCGAGCGGCACCAGCGGACGAAGGTCCGGCGGGATGACCGGGACGACCTTCATGATCATCCATTCCGGACGGTTGCCGGAATCCATGAAGTTCTCGACGATCTTCAGCCGCTTCATCAGCTTCTTCTGCTTCAGATCCGAGCTCGTCTCTGCCATCTCCGCGCGCAGATCGCCGGCAATCCTCTCGAGATTCATCGAAGCGAGCATCTCATAGATCGCTTCAGCGCCGATCATCGCGGTGAACTGGTCTTCACCGAACTCGTCAACCGCGAGCATGTACTCCTCTTCGCTCAGGAGCTGGTTTTCCTTGAGCGAAGTCAGGCCGGGTTCGGTGACGATGTAGTTTTCGAAATAAAGAACGCGCTCGATATCCTTCAGCGTCATGTCGAGCAGCGTTGCAATGCGGCTCGGCAGCGACTTCAGGAACCAGATATGGGCAACGGGCGCAGCCAGCTCGATGTGGCCCATGCGCTCACGGCGAACGCGCGACAACGTCACTTCGACGCCGCACTTTTCGCAGATGATGCCCTTGTATTTCATGCGCTTGTACTTGCCGCACAGGCACTCGTAGTCCTTGATCGGCCCGAAGATGCGTGCGCAGAAAAGACCATCGCGCTCCGGCTTGAACGTGCGGTAGTTGATCGTCTCCGGTTTCTTGATCTCACCGTAAGACCAGGAAAGAATCTTCTCCGGCGAGGCGATCGAAATCCGGATGGAATCGAAGGTCTGTGCAGGCACCTGCGGATTGAAAAGATTCATGACCTCTTGGTTCATGCCTGTCTCCTTTGCGGGCATTGCGCCCTAAGCTTGGCGAGGGTGCCGGCAAATCCCGGGCGCCGGCCCCTGCCCCATAAACAGCTAAAACCGCATCGGGTGCGGCCCTGTTCCTGCCGCAGACAATCGGATGCCCGACGGCGGAAACGGTGCGCGCCGCTTAGCGGCACGCACCTGATGTCTCTTATTCGGCCGCGTCCGGCAGCTGCGCCGCAGCACCGACGTCGTCGACCTTGGAATTCTCCAGCTCGACCGAGAGGCCCAACGAACGCATTTCCTTCACGAGAACGTTGAAGCTCTCCGGAATGCCCGCTTCGAACGTGTCGTCGCCGCGGACGATCGCCTCGTAAACCTTGGTGCGGCCGGCCACGTCGTCCGACTTGACCGTCAGCATTTCCTGGAGCGTGTAGGCGGCACCGTAAGCTTCCAGTGCCCAGACCTCCATTTCCCCGAAACGCTGACCGCCGAACTGCGCCTTGCCGCCCAGCGGCTGCTGGGTAACGAGCGAGTAAGGACCGATCGAACGAGCGTGGATCTTGTCGTCGACCAGGTGGTTGAGCTTCAGCATGTAGATGTAGCCCACGGTCACCTGGCGGTCGAACTGATCGCCAGTACGGCCATCATAGAGTGTCGACTGACCGGTCACCTTCAAGCCCGCCTGCTCCAGCATCTCGTTGACATCTGCTTCGACAGCACCGTCGAAGACCGGCGTTGCGATCGAAACGCCGCGGCGGGTTTGCTCGGCAAGCCGTACGATCGATTCATCGTCGTACTGCTTGATCGGCTCGCCCTTCGGACCGGAGCCGATGACGCTGTCGATGGTGTCGCGCAGCGGCTGGATGTCAGCGCCCGCCTTATAGGCATCGAGCATCGCTCCGATCTTCTTGCCCATTCCGGCGCAAGCCCAACCGAGGTGCGTCTCCAGGATCTGGCCGACGTTCATGCGCGACGGCACGCCGAGCGGGTTCAGCACCACGTCGACATGCGTGCCGTCTTCCAGGAACGGCATGTCTTCGATCGGCACGATACGCGAGACAACGCCCTTGTTGCCGTGACGGCCGGCCATTTTGTCGCCTGGCTGGATCTTGCGCTTCACAGCGACGAAGACCTTCACCATCTTCATGACGCCCGGCGGCATTTCATCGCCGCGCTGGACCTTCTCGACCTTGTCCATGAAGCGCTGTTCAAGGCGCGACTTGGATTCGTCGTACTGGGCGCGAAGCGCTTCGATCTCGCCCTGAGCCTTTTCGTCCTCAATGGCGAACATCCACCACTGCGAGCGCGGATATTCGCTGACGACGGCGTTGGAGAGCTCGGTGCCTTTCCTGAAGCCCTTCGGACCGGCAACGGCGACGTGACCGCGCAGCATGTCGACCAGACGCGCATAGACGTTGCGATCGAGGATCGCCTGTTCGTCGTCGCGGTCCTTCGCGAGGCGTTCGATTTCCTCGCGCTCGATCGCCATTGCACGCTCGTCCTTCTCCACGCCATGGCGGTTGAAGACGCGCACTTCGACGACCGTACCGAAGGTACCGGGCGGCATGCGCATGGACGTGTCGCGAACGTCGGATGCCTTTTCACCGAAGATGGCGCGCAGGAGCTTTTCTTCCGGCGTCATCGGGCTTTCACCCTTCGGCGTGATCTTGCCGACGAGGATATCGCCCGGCTGAACCTCGGCGCCGATATAGACGATGCCCGCTTCATCCAGGTTCTTCAGCGCTTCTTCCGAAACGTTCGGAATGTCGCGGGTGATTTCTTCCGGACCGAGCTTGGTGTCACGCGCCATCACTTCGAATTCCTCGATGTGGATGGAGGTGAACACGTCATCGCGAACGATCCGCTCGGAAAGCAGGATCGAGTCTTCGTAGTTGTAGCCGTTCCACGGCATGAACGCGACCAGCGCGTTGCGGCCGAGCGCCAGGTCGCCGAGGTCGGTCGACGGACCGTCCGCGATGATGTCGCCCTTGTTCAGGACGTCGCCGACGGTGACCAACGGACGCTGGTTGACGCAGGTGTTCTGGTTGGAACGCTGGAACTTCTGCAGACGGTAGATATCAACGCCGGACTTCGACGGATCGAGGTCTTCGGTGGCGCGGATGACGATACGCGTTGCATCGACCTGGTCGACGACACCGCCGCGGCGGGCAGCGATCGCCGCACCGGAATCGCGGGCAACGACCGGCTCCATGCCGGTGCCGACGAAGGGTGCCTCTGCGCGGAGCAGCGGCACGGCCTGACGCTGCATGTTCGAGCCCATCAATGCACGGTTGGCGTCATCGTTCTCAAGGAACGGAATAAGCGCCGCGGCGACAGAGACGAGCTGCTTCGGCGAGACGTCCATCAGGTTGATGTTGTCGCGCGGCGCCAGCATGACTTCGCCGGAGTGGCGGCACACGACGAATTCTTCCGCGAAGGAGCCGTCATCGTTCAGCACCGAGTTTGCCTGTGCCACGTGGTATTTGGCTTCTTCCATCGCCGAAAGATAGACGACGTCGCCCGTGACCTTGCCATCGACGATCTTGCGGTAGGGGCTCTCGATGAATCCGTACTTGTTGACGCGGGCGAAGGTTGCGAGCGAGTTGATCAGACCGATGTTCGGGCCTTCCGGCGTTTCGATCGGGCAAATACGGCCGTAGTGCGTCGGATGCACATCGCGGACTTCGAAGCCGGCGCGTTCGCGGGTCAAACCGCCCGGGCCAAGAGCCGAAAGACGGCGCTTGTGGGTGATTTCCGAGAGCGGGTTCACCTGGTCCATGAACTGCGAGAGCTGCGAGGAACCGAAGAATTCGCGCACGGCCGCGGCTGCAGGCTTCGCATTGATCAAGTCCTGCGGCATGACCGTGTCGATTTCGATCGAGGACATGCGCTCCTTGATCGCACGTTCCATGCGCAAGAGGCCCAGACGATACTGGTTCTCCATCAGTTCGCCGACCGAACGGACGCGGCGGTTGCCGAGATTGTCGATGTCGTCGATCTCGCCCTTGCCGTCACGCAGTTCGACCAGCATCTTGACGACCGCCAGGATGTCTTCCTTACGAAGGGTGCGAACCGTATCCGGAACGTCGAGGTCGAGGCGCATGTTCATCTTCACGCGGCCGACGGCCGAGAGGTCGTAGCGCTCTGCGTCGAAGAAAAGCGTGTTGAACATGGCTTCGGCAGAATCCATGGTCGGCGGTTCACCCGGCCGCATGACGCGATAGATGTCGAACAGGGCGTCCTGACGGTTCTCATTCTTGTCGGCGGCAAGCGTGTTGCGGATATAGGCGCCAACATTGATGTGGTCGATGTCGAGAACCGGGATCTCGTCGAAACCTGCAGAAAGAATGACGGGAAGCGTCTTCTCGTCGATCTCGTCGCCGGCTTCCAGGTAGATTTCGCCGGTTTCGAAGTTGACGATGTCCTCGGCGAGATAGTTGCCATAGAGATCGTCGTCCGTCGCCTTGAGCGCCTTCAGACCCTTGTCCTGCAACTGCCGCAGCAGCCGCGGCGTAAGCTTCTTGCCGGCTTCGACAACCACTTCGCCGGTGTCGGCATCGACCATCTCGACGATTGCCTTCTGGCCCTTCAGGACGTCGGGCTGGAACGGCACACGCCAACCTTCGCCGTCGCGCTGATAGAGCGACTTCGTGTAGAAGGTCTCGAGGATTTCCTCGCCATCCATGCCGAGCGCCATCAGGAGCGACGTCACCGGAATCTTGCGACGGCGGTCGATACGGGCATGCACGATGTCCTTGGCGTCGAACTCGATGTCGAGCCAGGAACCGCGATAGGGGATGACGCGAGCTGCAAAGAGCAGCTTGCCCGACGAATGGCTCTTGCCTTTGTCGTGGTCGAAGAAGACGCCTGGCGAACGGTGCATCTGCGAGACGATCACGCGCTCGGTGCCGTTGACGATGAAGGTACCGTTGTCCGTCATGAGCGGCATGTCGCCCATGTAGACGTTCTGTTCCTTGATGTCCTTGATCGACTTCGCGCCCGTGTCCTCGTCAATATCGAACACGATGAGACGCAGCGTTACTTTCAGCGGCGCCGCATAGGTCAGGTCGCGCTGGCGGCATTCCTCGACGTCGAACTTCGGCGGTTCGAATTCGTAGGAGACGAATTCGAGCATGGAAGCGCCCGAGAAGTCCTTGATCGGGAATACCGACTTGAAAACAGCTTGAAGCCCCTCGTCTGGGCGACCGCCCTGGGGCTCGTCCACCATGAGAAACTGGTCATAGGAGGCCTTTTGAACCTCGATAAGGTTCGGCATTTCCGCGACTTCTGGAATTTTACCAAAAAACTTGCGTACGCGCCTGCGACCGTTGAACGAAAGGGTCTGAGCCATCGTCGCTCCTTGTCAATCTTGCATCCGGGCCTGCAACAGACGGTCACCGCTGGCCAGTCGGCTCCGTCATCAATGGGACTTTCAAAGAACCCATTACCCAAAAGCCGTTTTCGACAGGCTTTTGGGTAATATGTTCTAAAAACGGTCAAAGAGAGGCGGCCACAGCGGCCACCTCCCCGTCGCATTTCGTCGAATTACTTGACGTCGACCTTGGCGCCAGCGTCTTCGAGCTTCTTCTTGAGGTCGGCAGCTTCAGCCTTGGAAACTGCTTCCTTGACCGCCTTCGGAGCGCCTTCGACCAGGTCCTTGGCTTCCTTGAGGCCCAGGCCGGTGATGGCGCGGACTTCCTTGATGACGTTGATCTTGTTGGCGCCAGCTTCAACGAGAACGACGTCAAACTCGGTCTTTTCTTCTTCAACAGCGGCAGCAGCACCGCCGGCAGCACCGCCAGCAGCAGCAACAGCTACCGGAGCAGCGGCAGAAACGCCCCACTTTTCTTCGAGCAGCTTGGAAAGCTCAGCAGCTTCCAGCACGGTCAGCGAGGACAGGTCTTCAACGATCTTTGCGAGATCAGCCATTTTACTTTTCCTTTTGTTCGGTTCGAACTGGTTTCAATTACAACAGCGAAATTCCGCCTCAGGCGGCTTCGTCCTTCTTGGCATAGGCCGAGAACACGCGAGCAAGCTGGCTTGCCGGTGCTGCGACAACCGTCGCGACGCGGGTTGCCGGGGCATTGAGGAGGCCCAGCAGCTTCGCGCGCAGTTCGTCAAGCGAAGGCAGGGTCGCAAGCGACTTGACACCTTCGGCATTGAGCGTGGTTGCACCCATGGCGCCACCGAGAACAACGAGCTTGTCGTTGGTCTTGGCGAAATCCATGACGACCTTCGGAGCCGTCATAGGGTCAGCGCTGAAAGCGATCAGCGTCTGTCCCGTGAAGAGATCGGTCATCCCTTCAGACTCCGTGCCCTGAAGAGCGATCTTGGCCAGGCGGTTTTTCGCGACTCTGACGGTGCCGCCAGCAGCGCGCATTTTCGAACGGAAGTCGTTCATTTGCGCAACTGTGACACCAGCATAGTGGGCCACGACAACCGAACCGGAAGCCTTGAAGACTTCGTTCAGCTCCGTGACAAATTCGCGTTTTTCCGCTCTTTCCACTGTCTGTCTCCAGTTGACAGGGTTGCTTTTGCAGCCCTGCCGGGTTTGCCTTTGTCCCCCGGGATCACTGTCGATCCCAAGCGACGCTTGAGGATCCTGTCCCTTGGCGTCCCCGGGAAGCCGGGTCTGACACAAGGCAAGCGAGGTTCGAACCGAATTTCGACGCCAGCGGCGTCACATGAAATCCAGATCTTACCCGTCTCATGCGGGCAATGGTGATTAAGGTAAAACCACCCGCAATCTCGGACAGGAATTCCGGACCGAGGTCCGGATTTCCGGCCTCGAAAGGCCGGAAATTCAGTTTCCGGGCCTAGGCCCGGAATTCATCAGGCTACGCTGAGCGTTGCCGGGTCGATCTTCAGACCCGGACCCATCGTCGACGAAATCGCGACGCGCTTGACGTAGTTGCCCTTGGCGCCCGCCGGCTTTGCCTTGATAACGGCGTCGGCGAATGCGCGGATATTTTCTTCCAGCGACTTGGCATCGAAGGATGCCTTACCGACGCCGGCGTGAACGATACCTGCCTTTTCGACGCGGAACTCGACCGCGCCACCCTTCGAGGCCTTGACGGCTGCAGCCACGTCCATGGTGACGGTGCCGACCTTCGGGTTCGGCATCATGCCACGCGGGCCGAGAACCTTACCGAGACGGCCGACGAGCGGCATCATGTCCGGGGTCGCGATGCAGCGATCAAAGTCGATCTTGCCGCCCTGGACGATTTCGACCAGGTCTTCTGCCCCGACGATGTCAGCGCCGGCAGCCTTGGCTTCATCAGCCTTGGCGCCTCGAGCGAAAACGGCGACGCGGACCGAGCGGCCAGTGCCGTTCGGCAGGTTGACAACGCCACGGACCATCTGGTCGGCATGACGCGGGTCGACGCCGAGGTTCATCGCGACTTCGATGGTTTCATCGAACTTGGCCGTCGCACGTTCCTTGACCAGCGTCACGGCTTCGGTGAGGCCGTATGTCTTTGCCGGATCAATGCCCTCGCGGGTCTTCTGTACACGCTTTGCAATCTTCGCCATGGTCTCAGCCCGTCACTTCCAGGCCCATGGAGCGGGCAGAGCCCTCGACCATTGCCATTGCGCCTTCGATATCCGCCGCATTGAGGTCCTTCATCTTGGCCTCTGCGATGGTGCGGATCTGAGCCTTGGAGATCGCGCCGGCTTTCGCCTTGCCCGGGGTCTTCGAGCCCGACTGGATCTTCGCCTCGCGCTTCAGGAAGTAGCTAACCGGCGGCTGCTTCATGACGAAGGTGAAGGACTTGTCCTGGTAGTAGGTGATGACGACCGGAATCGGCATACCCTTTTCCATTTCCTGCGTGGCAGCGTTGAACGCCTTGCAGAATTCCATGATGTTAATGCCACGCTGACCAAGCGCAGGACCGATCGGCGGCGACGGATTCGCCGAGCCGGCCTTGACCTGCAGCTTGAGCTGGCCTGCAACTTTCTTAGCCATTTCTCTCTGCCTCTCATTGCCTCTTCACAGCCGGGCCGGAAGAGGAACTGTTCAGCCGGTTGCCCGGCCATCTGCCGATCACAAGACCGGCGGCTGCGGTTGCGTGGTGCGGATAACCGACCCGGCTAAGACCGGACACCTCCCACGCGCATGCGGATCACTCCGCCAGAGCAGACCAATTCAGACTGCCCATCCTTGTAAGTCTGTGCTCTCGTCAGACCTTTTCGACCTGGCCGTATTCCAGCTCGACAGGGGTCGCACGGCCAAAGATCGATACTTCGACCTTCAAGCGCGACCGCTCTTCATCAACATCCTGAACGATGCCGTTGAAGGATGCGAACGGACCGTCCGATACGCGGACCTGCTCGCCGATCTCGAAGGACACCGAAGGCTTCGGACGCTCGACGCCCTCCTGAACCTGACCGAGAATACGCTCGGCCTCATAGTCCGGGATCGGAACGGGCTTGCTGTCCGTCCCAAGGAAGCCGGTAACCTTCGGCGTGTTCTTGATGAGATGGTAGGCCTCGTCCGTCAGATTGGCGCGAACAAGGACATAGCCCGGAAAGAACTTCCGCTCCGCATCGACCTTGCGTCCGCGACGAACCTCGACGACCTTTTCGGTCGGAACGAGGATCTTCTCGAAGAGATGATCCAGCCCCTTCTGCTTGGCCTTCTCCTCGATCGACTCGGCAACCTTTTTCTCGAAATTCGAATAGGCGTGAACGATATACCAGCGCGCAGCCATGCTACCCTCCACCCAATCAAGCGCCAACGTTGAGGATCAGGCTCATCAGCCAACCCATCAACTGGTCCGCACCAAAGAAAAAGGCGGCGGCAAAAGAGACCATGACAAAGACCATCAGCGTCGAGATCGTCGTCTCGCGCCGTGAAGGCCAAGTCACTTTCGACGTTTCGGAGCGAACCTGCTGCAGAAACGTAAACGGATTCGTTTTGGATGCCATAAAATGCTCACGCCATTACGGCGCGTAAAGCCGATGATTCAGCCCCACGCACCGCGTGTCTGTTTGAACCCTACATAAAGACCGATTCCAAAAACCACAAGAGCCAATCAGTCTTTTTTGTGAATATAAAAAGGGCGACTGCGCCACCCCACCCTTCTCATCCCACCCGAATATAAGAAGGGCAGAATGGAAGGTTTGGCAGGGGCAGAGGGGCTCGAACCCCCGACCTGCGGTTTTGGAGACCGCCGCTCTACCAACTGAGCTATACCCCTAAATCGTTACGCCGCACAAATAAACGCTGACGCATCTCAAGTCAGCGGCTTCTTATTCAGTTTACCGGGCGCTTTCAAGCGCATTTGCAACAAAAGGGGAAAAAGTTCCCAGAAAATTCCGCGCGGACGGCGGCCACGCCGATCCATGATGCGAGCCGCGATGTGCGCTACTCCTCCAGAGGCACGTATTTCCGCCAGTCGTGCTCTTCCTTGAAGCCGAGGACCTCGCGAATTCTTCGATTCGAAAGGAGTCCTTCGAACTCGCCGATCTCTCTTGTGAAAGGGACATTCGGATAAAAGCGTCTGGCGAGTTCGCGGGACGGAGTGTTCGCCGACACCGTGTCGTTGGCGGCATTGAATACAGCGAAGCCAAGCCCATCCTTCTCGATGCAGAGCTTGACGATCTGGCCGAGGTCCCGCGCATCGATATAGCTCCACGCGATCCGCTTTCTGATCTCCGGATGAGCGAAGTAGTGCGGGAAATGCGCGTATTCGTGCGGCTCAATTACGTTGCCGATGCGTAACGCGTAGATGTCGAAGCCGGAACGGTCGGCAAATGCGCGCGCCGTCTTCTCATTCACGACCTTCGAGAGACCGTAGGAGTCCATCGGGTTGACATCATAATCCTCTTCCAGCGGAAAATGATCGAAGTCCCGATGCCCCTCGGCGAAGCAGACGCCGTAGGTCGTCTCGCTCGAAGCGACGATGATCTTGCGGATGCCAAGCTTCACCGCTGCCTCGATCACGTTGTAGGTGCCCATGACATTGACCCGAAAGGTCTCATTGTCCGGCTTGATCAGGATGCGGGGAATGGCGGCAAAGTGCAAGACGGCATCAAAAGGCTGGGGGCCCTGGTCGAGATCGGGAAAATCTCGATGCATCGAGAGCGCATTGAACATCTGGCCGCTATCGGTGATGTCGGCGATCAGGTTGGTGACGCCGGGGCTGTCGAGCGGAACAAGATCGACATTGTGCACCTCATAACCCGCCTCGACGAGATAGGGCACCGTGTGCCGGCCGGCCTTGCCGGCGCCGCCGGTAAACAGAATACGCTTTTTCATGACGCCTCCCCCACAAAATCCAAGCAATAGTTAGGTGGTTTGCGCTTTTGCGCAAGATGCCTCTGCGCTCGACATTTGCCGCGAGCACCGCTCGCTACGAGCGTCGCAATCTCACCATTTCAGGCTGTAGCGGAGTTCGAAGATGCTGCGGGGCGCCAACAACGGTTCGGCGACAGCCGCGCCGAGATGGAGATTGCCGAACTCTTGCTCGACGCCAATGCGGCTCAAGCCGCTGATGCCGTCACTTGACAGTTGACCCTGCGCTACGAGTGCGGTCCGGGTTGCTGGAGATGTGAGCCTGGCTGTTTGGGTCAGGCTCGGTTTGCTGCAATTGTTCTCATAGGCATTGCACTGGAGCGCTATGCTTCGGTGGACCTCCGCATCCAGAGTCGGCGTAACAATCCAGGTCCGTGCAGTACCAGCGCCGACGCCGCCGGCGCCGCTCAAGGCGTTGAAGTCCATGCTGATCTGTGAGGAACGCGTGACCGCCCGTCGTCCGCTCTTGCGCGAAAACGACCCCCAGAGGCGAACCGGCGCGTCCGGTGGATTGATTTTTCCAGCCGGCCCCGCGCCCATCGACAGCTCGGCACCCGCACTCGTATCCCACCGCCATGGCAAACGCATACCAACGCGCAGCTTGTAGGCGTTGGTTCCGGTCTTCGAAGGCGCCCATATCAGCAGATCGTTGTCGGCAGATGATGCCGTTTGCGGAAACGGACCGATACAGACCAAAGCGATGCCAGCAGCGGCGAGCCGCGCAGCGATACCTTTTTTCATTTGGAATTCCGATCCTCGGTCGCAACCGCTGGCACTCGGGCAAATCGTCAGGACTGGAAAATAGCACGAACCGGCTGCAAAAACCTCATGGTAATCGGCCGCAGCGCAACGAACTCTATGAACACTGTTGTAAACATCACACGCGGGGGCTGGGACGAGCATCCGCCTCCCAGCCCGCAAACAAAAAACCCCGCAGTTGCCTGCGGGGCTTTCGAAATCCGGATGAGCCGGAATTACTCGACGATGGAGGCGACGATGCCGGCGCCGACGGTACGGCCGCCTTCGCGGATGGCGAAGCGCAGCTTTTCTTCCATCGCGATCGGCACGATCAGCTCGACGTCAACCGTCACGTTGTCGCCCGGCATCACCATTTCCGTGCCTTCCGGCAGCGTCACGATGCCCGTCACGTCGGTCGTGCGGAAGTAGAACTGCGGACGGTAGTTGGTGAAGAACGGCGTATGACGGCCGCCCTCTTCCTTCGTCAGGATATAGGCTTCGGCCTTGAACTTCTTGTGCGGCTTGACCGAACCCGGCTTGCAGAGAATCTGACCGCGCTCGACGCCGTTGCGGTCGACACCGCGCAGCAGCGCCCCGATGTTGTCGCCGGCCTGGCCCTGGTCGAGCAGCTTGCGGAACATTTCAACGCCGGTGCAGGTCGTCTTCGTCGTCGGACGGATGCCGACGATCTCGACTTCCTCGCCGACCTTGATGATGCCGCGCTCGACGCGACCGGTCACCACCGTGCCACGGCCGGAGATCGAGAACACGTCTTCGATCGGCATCAGGAACGGCTGGTCGATCGGACGCTCCGGCGTCGGGATATAGGCGTCAACCGCCGCCATCAGCTCGCGGATCGCGTCTTCGCCGATCTTCTTGTCCGAGTCTTCAAGCGCCGCCAGCGCCGAACCCTTGACGATCGGAATGTCGTCGCCCGGGAATTCATAGGACGACAGAAGTTCGCGCACTTCCAGCTCGACGAGTTCGAGCAGTTCGGCATCGTCCACCTGGTCGACCTTGTTCAGGAACACCACGATCGCCGGAACGCCGACCTGACGGGCCAGCAGAATGTGCTCGCGGGTCTGCGGCATCGGGCCGTCGGCGGCCGAAACCACCAGGATCGCGCCATCCATCTGCGCCGCACCGGTGATCATGTTCTTGACGTAGTCGGCGTGGCCGGGGCAGTCGACATGCGCATAGTGGCGGTTCGGCGTCTCGTATTCGACGTGCGCCGTCGAAATCGTGATGCCGCGGGCCTTTTCTTCCGGCGCAGCGTCGATCTGGTCATACGCCTTGAACTCGCCGAAGTACTTCGTGATCGCTGCCGTCAGCGACGTCTTGCCATGGTCAACGTGGCCAATCGTGCCAATGTTAACGTGCGGCTTGTTGCGCTCAAATTTGCTCTTTGCCATGGGTACGTTTCCTGTGGTCAAGTAAAACAGATCAGCCGGCTGGGCCGGTTTGTCGAGCCGTTTAAGGGTTTCGTCGACTTTGCGCAAGACTTAATTGCGTGCACCAGGAGCGCATGACTCGACCCTCTTCGAAGAGCAGAGACAGAGATCCGCCGAGCTGACGGCACGTCGGTGTTCCGGAAACGTGAAAGCCAGCGCAATCAGCGACATGCGAGCATGACCTGAAGTTGCGTATTAATTAATTCTGAAGGGAAACAGACTGGAGCGGGTAGCGGGAATCGAACCCGCGTATTCAGCTTGGAAGGCTGCTGCTCTACCATTGAGCTATACCCGCGGGCCTTCGATCCTGAAGCAGAATGGTGGAGGGAGTTGGATTTGAACCAACGTAGGCTGAGCCAACGGATTTACAGTCCGTCCCCTTTAACCACTCGGGCATCCCTCCATTATTCTGTCGGGATCAATCGACCAAGCATTTGAGATCGCGGAAGAACCGGCGCCGTTTTGTTGCCGCCTCTCGATCTGCGCCGGGTATATGACCGCCTGCATTCGTCCTGTCAACACGGCGAAACGCAAAATTTCAGAAATTCTCCACAGGCACACCCGGCGAACATTCCGAAACCATTTCCAACGCTCGCCGAACCCCACTATAAGACGCGCATGAGCAAGGACAAGACCGGCGACAAGAGCGCCAGAGACACCCATTACGCCAATCTTCGCCGAGCGCATCGCGATGCGCGCCGCGAGCGCGGCGAAATTCCGACGCCGCGTCAGGACAAGCGCAAGAAGCTGGCAACAGACTGGAAGCCCCCGGCGCTGACGCCGGAACAGGTGCTGCTTTACGGATTGCACACCGTCCGTGCGGCGCTCGACAATCCCGAGCGGCAGATCATACGCCTCAGCGTCACGCAGAATGCCGCAGCCCGGCTGGAACTCGGCGACGTCTCCGCGCTCCCCTTCCCGGTCGAGACCGTGACGCCGCAGGATCTGGACAGAATTCTCGGCCCCGACGCCATCCACCAGGGCGTGATGCTGGAGACACGGCCTCTGCCGCATCGAAGGCTCGAAGCGTTGCGCGACTGCCCTCTGATCCTGGTGCTCGATCAGGTGACCGACCCCCATAACGTCGGCGCGATCATGCGCTCGGCAGTGGCCTTCGATGCCGGTGCGCTCATCACTACGATGCGCCACAGCCCGACGGAATCGGGCGTGCTGGCGAAGTCGGCCTCCGGCGCGCTCGAGCTCATTCCTTACATCCAGATAACCAATCTCGCCGACACGATCGAGGAATTGCACAGGCTCGGCTTCCAGACGATCGGTCTCGATTCCGACGGCCCGCAACCGCTCGAAGGCACTTTCTCTGCTGAGAAGATCGCCCTGGTGCTGGGATCGGAGGGCAAGGGACTGCGGCAGAAGACAAGACAGATTGTGACGGCTCTGGCGCGACTGGATATGCCGGGCGCAATCAAGTCGCTGAACGTCTCGAACGCCGCCGCGATCGCCATGTATGCGGCGCGGCAGTTCCTGAAAGGCTGAAGCCCACGCTCAGTAAAGCAGTGCGCCGCTTACCGTTCCGAGCTGCGCGGTCGGACATCCGTCGCGCAGCTTCTTCCATGTCAGGACGTTGAGGTTCATTTCGCAGCGCGCGAGATAGGAGACGCCGCCCACGCTGATGCAAACGACCTCGCCGAGTTCATACTTGGAGCCGTCACGATTGCGGCAGGTGCAGCGGGCATCCGGCGGCGCCGCAGAGGCAGCCAAGGTGGCGGCCACCAAAGACAATGCTGCAATCGATATGGCGCGCAGTTTCATGGCTCAGCATAGCGCAAATGCTTGGCTTCTAAAATGAAGAATGCCGGCTGCTGAGGCAGCCGGCATTCTTCCGCAACGGACCGGTATTCGCACCGGTCCAGATCAAGGCTGCGCAGGGTCCTTTTCGAAAAAACGGATTCCCCGGCTTCGGACGATGCGCTAGCTTGCCAGCCGCAGGACGGTGCCTTGGGCGATCGTCTTTTCGGCTTCGGCGATGGCAAACTGCTTCGCGTCGGCGCCGAGGTTCAGGCCTTCGGCACGGACGAATTCAACGTCGGTGATTCCGAAGAAGCCGAAGACGGTCCTCAGGTAGCTTTCCTGATGGTCCATGGCAGAAGCCGGGGCGGCCGAATAGTGTCCGCCGCGCGTGGAGGCGATGATAACCTTCTTGCCCTTGGCAAGCCCTTCCGGGCCAGCTTCGGTGTAGCGGAAGGTCTTGCCCGAAACGGCGAGGCGGTCGATCCAGGCCTTGAGCTGGCTCGGAATGGAGAAGTTGTACATGGGCGCGCCGACGACGATTGTATCGGCAGCCAGGAACTCTTCGAGCATCTGACGGCCGATCTGAACGTCTGCGGCCAGAGCAGGATCGACGCCATCGAGATCGGCAGGCGCCATGATCTGGGCGCCGGTAAGATGCGGTGTGCGTTCGGAGGCGAGATCGCGATAGGTGACCTTCGCATCAGGCTGATCGGCCTTGATCTGCGATACGATCGCTGCCGTCAGCCGGCGGGAAACCGAGTGTTCGCCGAGGATGCCGGAGTCGATATGGAGGATGTTCATGGGAGCACCTTTGTATTGCGTTGCGGTGCACAACATATGATTGGAAAACAATCACGCGATAAGTGCGCGAATATTTGACATTCCGTTTCCTGATGGAAACAATTCCGATCAGAAGGTGCCCATGGAGGCAAGGATGCAGGACCTGAATGATATCGCTCTCTTCGCGGCCGTCGTGAAGAACAACGGCTTTAGCGCCGCCGCACGCGACCTGAATATCCCGAAATCCAAGCTCAGCAAGCATGTGGCGCGCCTGGAGGAACAATTTGGCGTTCGCCTGCTTGAACGCTCGACGCGCAAGTTGCGAATGACCGAAATCGGTCGTGTCTTCTACGAACATTGCCAGGGACTTCTGGAGGGCGTCGCGGCGGCGGAGGCAGAAATCGCCGCGGTTCGCGCCGAACCGACGGGAATCGTGCGGCTCGGCTGTCCGGTGGGCTTCACGCCGATGGTTGCCGACATTCTGCCGGCGTTTCATCGCAGGTACCCGGGTGTCCGCCTGCTGATCACGGCCACCAATCGACGCATAGACCTGATCGAAGAACGAATTGATGTTGCGCTGCGCGCGCGGGGGGAGCTCGATACCGACAATCAGTTGATCGTTCGCAAATTCGGCCAAGTGCGGGAGCGGCTAGCCGCAAGCCCGACGCTTCTTGCCCGTCTCGGAGAAATCACCACCGACAATCTGGCGCAAATGCCGACGCTGTCGATGAACGAGCAGCACCCCACGGATATCTGGCGGCTCGTCCATGCCAGTGGAGGGAGCATTGAAATCGCCCATCGGCCGATCGTCGGATGCAGCGACTTTCTCATTCTCGAGCGCGCCGCGATCGAGGGCATGGGGATAGCGCTGCTGCCGGATCACATCTGCGAACGCGCCTTCCGCACCGGCGTGCTCGTCCCCGTCTTGCCCGAGTGGACATCCGGCGATGTCATGGTCCACCTCGTCTTCCCATCGCGCCACGGCCTGTTGCCAGCCACCCGCGCGCTGATCGACTATCTGGCGGATAATCTTTTCAGCGCGCTCGCCAAGTGCCGAGAAATAGACCCGAGGCCAGCGACGTCGTTCGACATCTGATGCGATGCCGCATGGCCGAACATTCGGCGCATGGCGCATAACTATCGGCCATGGAGCCTGAACCGAGGCGCCACGCGCCTGATGAGGCGGACCAATTCGCGCAAATGCTTGAAAAAATGGTGCCCCCAGAGAGACTCGAACTCCCGACCTACTGATTACAAATCAGCCGCTCTACCAACTGAGCTATAAGGGCACTTTCAGTGCTGGGAGTTACCATATTCTGATTCCGTGTAAAGCAAAAATGCGGTTTCTCCCAATTTTTCGAGTGCGTTCCTTGCGGCGCCGTGTCAGAAAAAGCGAGCGCTGCGTTGACCGCCGCTCTGCCCCGCAATGAGGAACGGACTGAGTTCATGGCCCGCAAGTTCAGCTCTCTCGCCTTTATCGCCTCCCCGGCAGAGGAGGCGCAGAAGGCAGCCGAAGATCTCAAGGCCATCTACGGAAATCATGAGCCGGATGAGGCCGATGTGATCGTTGCCCTCGGAGGCGACGGCTTCATGCTGCATACGCTGCACAGGACGATGAACACCGGCAAACTCGTCTATGGCATGAACCGCGGCTCGGTCGGCTTCCTGATGAATCGGTACAGCACCGAACATCTGCACGAGCGCATCGCCAATGCGGTCGAAAACGCCTTTCATCCTCTGGAAATGCGAACGACAGACGTCAACGGCAATGCTTTTACGGCATTGGCGATCAACGAGGTCTACCTTTTCCGCCAGTCCTATCAGGCAGCGAAGCTGCGGGTTATCGTCGATGGCAAGACACGGCTTGATGAATTGACCTGCGACGGGCTGCTGCTGGCGACGCCCGCAGGCTCGACCGCCTACAATCTTTCCGCACATGGGCCGATCCTACCGCTGGAAGCGCCGCTTCTGGCGCTCACCCCGGTCAGCCCGTTCCGGCCGCGGCGCTGGCGGGGTGCATTGCTTCCCAATCGCGTCACCGTAGAGATCGAGATTCTCGAGGCGGAAAAACGGCCGGTCAACGCGGTCGCCGACCATCAAGAGGTCAAATCGGTCGTCAAGGTCTGGATCGCCGAGTCGGAAAAATTGACCGCACGGATTCTTTCCGATCCGGATCACTCCTGGTCCGACCGCATCCTGGCCGAACAGTTCTCCAATTGAAATCACACGTTGCAAGGCGAATGTGATATGGTTCAAAAGCGATAGCTGCCGGACGATCGTCCGATCGTTACGAAGGATCAATCGACGATGCACAAGGCCCTGTTGTTTGCTCTTTGCCTTGCCCTGCCCGCGGGCGGATTGTGGGCGCAGGAAGCGGACATCGTTCCGTCGAATGTCATCTTCGTGACCAGCACCGGCTATTGGGAAGAGAGCCAGGGCGCGCTCCTGCCGGACGATGAGCCCGGGCAGACCGGCAGCACGACGGCGAAGGGCGCAGACGGCCAACGTGGCTACTACAAGCTCATCGCCGTCCGTCAGTCCGACGGCACCGCACGGATACACCTTCAGCAGATCGCCTCGACGCCGGCAGGCCCCGAGGTGATTTCTTCCGCCGAACTGGACGAGTTCTCGGCATTGAAACCGTATGTCACGGACATTCGGCCGGAAACTTCGACCGGCATTACGCGGCAACCGGGGATGTTTGCGACCGTTTATCTGAAAACGGATCCGTCCGCCACGGAACCGGAGTCCTGGACGGTGCTGATCGACGACCTCGGCGACATCAAGATCGAGCGCGCGACGAACTGAAAATCGACAAAGAAAAGGGCCGGACGCAAGCACCCGGCCCTTGCAATAAAAATCGCTTCGCGGCCAGTGATCAGTTCACGTCTTCGACGACCGCATCGGCACCGCCGCTGACCCGATGGGCAAGCGCTGCCTCCATGAACTCGTTCAAGTCGCCATCAAGCACATCGCCGGGGCTCGTGCTTTCGACGCCCGTCCTGAGGTCCTTCACCAACTGGTAGGGCTGGAGAACATAGGAGCGGATCTGGTGGCCCCAGCCGATTTCGGTCTTCGAAGCCGCTTCGGCGTTGGCCGCGTCCTCACGCTTCTTGAGCTCGGCCTCATACAACCGCGCGCGCAGCATGTCCCAGGCCTTGGCGCGGTTTTTGTGTTGCGAGCGCTCCTGCTGACACTGCACGACGATGCCGCTCGGCATATGCGTGATGCGCACGGCGGAATCGGTCGTGTTGACGTGCTGGCCGCCGGCGCCCGATGAACGGTAGGTATCGATGCGGCAGTCGCTTTCGTTGATGTCGATCTGGATCGAGTCGTCGACGACAGGATAGACCCAGATGGACGAAAATGACGTGTGGCGACGGGCATTGCTGTCATACGGCGAAATCCGCACAAGCCGGTGGACCCCCGACTCCGTCTTCAACCAACCATAGGCATTGTGACCCTTGACGAGGAGTGTCGCCGACTTGATGCCGGCTTCTTCCCCGTCCTGGATCTCCATGAGTTCCACCTTGTAGCCCTGCCGCTCGGCCCAACGGGTATACATGCGAAGCAGCATGTTCGCCCAGTCCTGGCTTTCGGTACCGCCGGCTCCCGAATGGACTTCGAGATAGGTGTCGTTCTGGTCCGCCTCGCCGGAAAGCATGGCCTCGACCTGCTTCTTCGCAGCCTCATTGCGCAGTTGCTTGAGCGCCTCCTCGGCCTCGGCGACGATAGCCGAATCGCCTTCCTCTTCGCCAAGTTCGATGAGCTCTATGTTGTCGTTGAGCTGCTGCTCAAACCGGCGCAAGTTAGTGACACTGTCGTCGAGCTGCTGGCGCTCGCGCATCATCTTCTGTGCCTCGGCGGCATCGTTCCAGAGCGACGGATCTTCCGCCTTGTTGTTCAACCAGTCCAGCCGTCTTACTGCCTGATCCCAGTCAAAGATGCCTCCTCAGCAGGCTTATGGCCTGCTTGATTTCGTCGACAATATTCTCGATTTCGCTGCGCATGATCCTGCTTCTTGTGTGCCTTTGAAGAATTTGACGCTCAAATAGCGACGCCCGCCGCCGATGTAAAGGCGACGGGCAGCTATAGGGCAGGTAAAGGTCAGAACAGGCCGTTTGAGCCGGAAGTCACGGCCTGATTGGCCTGGGGAGAGTTCTTAAGAATCTCCTCCGGCGGCACATACTGGTCGAGACCGCCGATGACGGAGAAGGTATCGGCGGGGCCCGTCCCCGGCTTGAAAGCTTCGATGATCGTGTCCGGCTCGCCCTCTACGGCGGCCATGCCGGTCTTGCGATTGACCGGGATAAGGCTCATGCCCTCAGGCACCACAAACTTGCTCGGACGCGTCCCTTTGACTGCCTCCTGCATGAAGGCATTGAAGATCGGCGCCGAAAGGCTGCCGCCGGTGGCACCGCGGCCGAGCGGTGCCGGATTGTCGAAGCCGAGATAGAGACCTGCAACAAGATCGGGAGTGTAGCCCACGAACCAGGCATCCTTCTCGTCGTTGGTGGTGCCGGTCTTGCCGGCGATCGGCCGGTCGAGCTTGATCTTGCCCGCGGCCGTTCCGCGCGAGATCACCCCCTCCATCATCGAGGTGATCTGATAGGAGGTCATCGGATCAAGGACCTGTTCGCGGTTGTCGGTCAGCACTGGCTCTTCCTGAGCGGCCCAATCATTGGCATTGCAATTGTCGCAGGTGCGATCCTCGTGCCGGAAAATGGTCTTGCCGTAACGATCCTGAATACGGTCGATCAGCGACGGCTTGATCTGCTTGCCGCCATTGGCGAGAACCGCGTAGGCGGAAACCATCCGCAGCACCGTCGTCTCACCGGAGCCAAGCGACATGGAAAGAAGCGGCGGCATCTTGTCATAGATCCCGAAACGCTCGGCATATTCCGCAACGAGGTTCATGCCCATGTCGTTCGCCAGCCGCACCGTCATCAGATTGCGCGACTTTTCGATGCCGAGGCGGAGCGTCGACGGGCCGGCGGAGCCTCCGCCGTAGTTTTCCGGACGCCAGACCTGGCCGCCGGCGACGATCTCGATGGGCGCATCGAGGATGACCGAAGCGGGCGTATAGCCGTTATCGAGCGCCGCTGCATAGACAAATGGCTTGAAGGAGGAGCCGGGCTGGCGCATTGCCTGCGTGGCGCGGTTGAATTCCGATTGGCCGTAGGAAAAGCCACCGACCATCGCGAGCACACGTCCGGTATGGGGATCCATGGCAACCAGTCCGCCCTGCACCCTCGGCGGCTGGCGAAGGCGATATTCGCCCTGCTCTTCCAGCGGCTCGACATGGACGACGTCACCGGGGCCGACGACGCCTTCCGGCGATTTCGCTGTCTTGCGCTGACCACCCGCCGAGCGATAGGCCCATTGCATGTTCTTTGCCGAAATATGTCCCGTCACACGTTCCGCGACGATCTTTCCGGACGCTTCCTTAGCCGGCTGAATGCCGATCTCCGCCCCCTCACTGTCGACCGATAGCACGACAGCGAGCTTCCATTCCGGGACATCGCTCAGCATGGGGATATTACCGAGCGGCTCACCCCAGTCGCCGCCAATCTCGATCGTCTTGATCGGGCCGTGAAAACCGCGACGCTCGTCATAGCTCAGGAGCCCTTCCTGCAGCGCCTTGCGTGCCACGATCTGCAGGTTCGGATCGAGCGACGTACGCACCGAAAGCCCGCCCTCGTAGAGGGCATTGTCGCCGTATTTCTGGATGATCTGCCGGCGTACCTCCTCGGCAAAGAAGTCCGAGGCGAAAAGGTGGGCCCCGCCGCGCCGCGGGCTGACGCCGAGCGGCTGCCTCTTCGCATCCTCGCCGTCCGCCTTGGTTACGTAGCCGTTTTCAACCATGCGGTCGATCACCCAGTTGCGGCGCTCGACCGCGGCTTCCGTCTTGCGGAACGGGTGGTAGTTGGCCGGGCCTTTCGGCAAGGCGGCGAGATAAGCCGTCTCGGCGACGGTCAGCTCCGTCACCGACTTGTCGAAATAAGTTAGCGCAGCGCCGGCAATTCCGTAGGAATTCAGTCCGAAGAAGATCTCGTTCAAGTACAGTTCGAGAATGCGGTCCTTGCTGTAGGCCTGCTCAATGCGAAAGGAGAGGATCGCTTCTTTGATCTTGCGGTCGATCGTCTGGTCGGAGGTCAGCAGGAAGTTCTTCGCGACCTGCTGCGTGATCGTCGACGCGCCGACCGGACGACGGCCGGAACCGAAATTCTGGACATTGACTGCGATAGCGCGGACAAGGCCGGTAATGTCGACGCCGGGATGCTGGTAGAAATTCTTGTCCTCGGCCGAAATGAAGGCGGCTTTGACGCGATCCGGTATCGCCTGGATGGGCAGATAAAGCCGACGCTCCCGCGCGTACTCAGCCATCAGCGCGCCGTTGCCGGCATGAAAACGGGTGGTTACCGGCGGCGCATATTTGGCCAGCACTTCATAGTCAGGCAGGTCCTTGGTGACAGCACCGAGATAAACCGCGACGGCCGCGGCGATGCCAAGCAGCAGAAACGCACCAATGCCGAAAAAATATCCAATCAGTCTGATCATCAGTCAGATACCGGTACCTTATTGTCGTCCATTGCCAGGTCGCCGAGTGCTTGAAGGCTCCGTCTTCCGTGAACGAAATCGACTTCGCCAAACTCTTCCATCAGAAATCGTCTGGTATCAGCTACACGCGTTTGCGGCTTCCTCATATGGCGAGGAAATTCAAGCATCAACACCGTTTCCCGACAAATCGGAGCGGCTATCTCCTAAGTGCCCGGATTGTGAGTAAAATAGGGCTGATTTCCGATTATCCCGTGCGCATCCTGTTGAAAAGCATATCGCTGTTACCCGCGCGACACAAATCACTTCCGGAACGCAAGCGCCCGCCGAGCCCGCGCAATACGCCCGCCGCGGGCGACATGAACTCAACCGCCGTTCGCAACCGCTGTCTGCCGGTAGCGCTGAACCGCAACCGCAAGCAGTTCTGACACTTTCTTGCGCCATTCCGGATCGAGCAATTGCTTCTCGTCGTCCTTGTTCGACATGAAACCTATTTCCAGCAGGATAGAGGGTACATCCGGCGCCTGCAGGACACGGAAACCGGCATGGCGATGCGGATTGTTGATCAGCTTGATCTGTCCTTCGAAAGAAGAAACGACGCTACGCGCGAGATTGACTGAAAAAGCCTGGGTTTCGCGACGCGTGAGATCAATGAGAATATCCGCAACCTCCGCCGGCTCGCTTTCCAGAGGCACGCCGGCGATTTCGTCGGAAAGGTTCTCACGCGCGGCAAGATCGGCGGCAAGGTTGTCGGATGCCTTATCGGAGATGGTATAGACGGTGGCTCCGCGAATATCCTTCTGCTTCAGCGTATCGGCATGGATGGAAATAAACAGATTGGCACTTCTCTGCCGAGCGATTTGCACGCGCTGAGGCAGCGAGAGGAATTGATCCTGGTCGCGCGTCAGAAATGCCTCGATGCCGCTTTGGCGATTGAGCGTCGCCACCAGTTCCTTTGCGAAAGCCAGCGTTACGTGTTTTTCCTCGGTCTTGGTGAGGCTGCCGATCGCACCGGTATCGATGCCGCCGTGCCCGGCATCCACGGCAATGACGAAGGCGCCGGGCTTCTTGACGGGGGCGATGACCGGTCGATCGGTCTTGACGGCACGTACGGTTCCCGTCCAGCGCTGTTCGCCGAGAAGTTCGTCGAAGCGGGCCTGGTCTATTCTGGCGGCATCAAGCACGAGCCGGAACCCCTTGCCGTCCTCCTCCGACTTCACTTCCGCATGCGTCACCTCGGTCGGCCCCTTCGCGGAAAGCACAAGGCGCGACGCCCCTGCTCCCATCCCGCCATAGCGGATGGCATCGAAGAGCCCACGCGGTTCGAGGCTCTCCGGCTTCAAGCCAAAGGACGTCTCGGGCAGGTCGACGATGACGCGAGGCGGATTTGCAACATAGTGAATCGAGAACTCCGGTTTGCGATCGAATTCGATCACAAGGCGGGTACGGGCGTCGTCGCCGGCGATCCGGGCGCCGAAAGCGAGCAGCGGAGCTGGCTCGGCGGCCCCCACTGCGGCAATCGGAAGCGCTAAGGCAGCCACCACGGCAACCGCAATTGCTCGCATTCGGCAGCGCCACGCCGCTATCGCGCACACGGAACGCAGCTCTGCTGCTGAAGGCTCTACCACGCCCTGTCTCCCATAAGTCCTCTCAGATGCCAGCGGCGGCCTTTCGGCACCAGCCGCCATCACCCCAACCAATGAACCTTCATGGTTAATCAAACCTTGACAAGGCCTTTGGATGGGCACTGCGCGACGCGGCTCGGCGGGTTGATTCTCTTCCTTAACGTCAATTTTCACCGGGGCAACCGAATCGATCAATATTGTGGCGGCAAAGGCTTTTCCCTTGCCAATGTGACATAGAAAACATAAAAGCGTCACAAGGAGAAAGTGTTGACGGGATAGAATCGTCGGCCGGGCAGCCGGAGCTTTCCAGAGCTTGGCGCCAGGGAGTGATCGAGCCGGAACAGCCGGTTGCAACCGTATCATACTTCCGCGGCCGCAGGTGTTCATCCGCCGTCGCTGCATTTCCTCCCCGTATACTGGATCGCAAATTTCCGGCGGTGGCCGGAGTTCTTGATGGTGATTCTCACCACTGCCCCACGCGGGCAATTCATCGGACCTCCCTAAGGTCCAGGACATTGGCATTCTTGTTTGGTCTTTGATGTGACTCAGCAGTATCGGTCAGAAGTAAAGAGGCCCCGGGACATGAACGTTCCGGCTGCCGTCTGTCTGCTGCACCATCACCTGCGCCAAACAGGATATTTCACATCCGGCGCAGCTTCTAACGTGTTTGGCAGCCTTCCCAAGGAAGCAGGTCTGTCTCCCGTTGCAATGTTGCGCCGAGGAGCACAGCTTAGATGGCAGAGAAAATGCTTATCGATGCGTCTCACTCAGAAGAGACGCGCGTCGTTGTCGTTCGCGGGAACCGCATAGAAGAATTCGATTTCGAATCGGAACATAAGAAGCAGATCCGCGGCAATATCTACCTGGCGAAGGTGACCAGAGTGGAGCCGTCGCTCCAGGCGGCCTTCGTCGATTACGGCGGCAACCGCCACGGTTTTCTGGCTTTCGCCGAAATCCACCCCGACTACTACCAAATTCCCCTCGCCGATCGTCAGGCACTGTTGAAAGCGGAAGCCGAAGAGGCCCGCCGCGATGACGATATCGAGCCGGTTGAGACCGCAGCCGATCGGAAGCCCGCATCCTTCGAGGCGGAAGCCGACGCGGTGATGGAGCCAGAGGACGCCGAAGCGAGCGAGGCGGGAGAAGAAGTGGCCGAGCTCGAAGCTCCGGCGGAGAAGCCCAAGGCGAAGGCTAAGCCAAAGCGTGCGCGCCGCACGAAAGCCAAGGCGGCGGAGGAGGCGGCCGAGACGGACGCGAGCGCAGAGTTCAGCGAAGAAGGCAGCAGCGGCGGCGAAATGGCTGCCATGGTCGATACCGATTCGATTTCCGAGGAAGTCGATCCGCGCCACCGCCGGGACGAAGACGACGACGACTACGGCCATGACGGCGAGAAGGAAGTCATCGAGTCCGTCGGTGCCGAAGATGCGATGGAAGAGGTTCCCGACCGCCAGATTCGCAGGCCGCGCAAACAATATCGTATTCAGGAAGTGATCAAACGCCGGCAAATCCTGCTGGTTCAGGTAGCGAAGGAAGAGCGCGGCAACAAGGGTGCGGCGCTGACGACCTATCTCTCGCTCGCGGGCCGTTACTCGGTTCTGATGCCGAATACAGCACGCGGCGGCGGCATCTCCCGCAAGATCACCAACCTGCAGGACCGCAAGCGCCTGAAGGAAATCGCCCGCGGCCTCGAAGTGCCGCAAGGCATGGGTGTGATCCTGCGTACGGCCGGTGCGAACCGCACCAAGGTCGAAATCAAGCGTGACTTCGAATATCTCATGCGCCTATGGGAGAACGTCCGCACACTGACTTTGAACTCGACCGCCCCCTGCCTGGTTTATGAGGAAGGCAGCCTCATCAAACGCTCGATCCGCGACCTCTACAACAAGGATATCAGCGAGATCATCGTCGCCGGCGAAGAGGGTTACAAGGAAGCCAAGAGCTTCATGAAGATGCTGATGCCGAGCCACGCGAAGGTCGTTCAGCCCTATCGCGACGTGCATCCGATCTTCTCGCGTTCCGGCATCGAAGCGCAGCTCGATCGCATGCTGCAGCCGCAGGTCACGCTGAAATCGGGCGGCTATATCATCATCAACCAGACTGAAGCGCTCGTTTCGATCGACGTGAACTCCGGTCGCTCCACCCGCGAGCACTCGATCGAGGACACCGCCCTTCAGACGAACCTCGAGGCAGCCGAGGAAGTGGCACGACAGTTGCGACTTCGCGACCTCGCCGGCCTGATCGTCATCGACTTTATCGACATGGAAGAGAAGCGGAACAACCGCTCCGTCGAGAAGAAGCTCAAGGACTGCCTGAAGAACGATCGGGCGCGCATCCAGGTCGGCCGGATCTCGCATTTCGGTCTGCTCGAAATGTCGCGCCAGCGCATTCGCGCTTCGGTTCTGGAAAGCACGATGCAGACCTGCCCGCACTGCAACGGCACGGGCCACGTCCGCTCGCAATCCTCCGTCGCCTTGCATGTCCTGCGCGGTATTGAGGAATATCTGCTCAAGAACACCACGCACGACATCACCGTGCGGACGATTCCGGAAATCGCGCTCTACCTGCTCAATCAGAAGCGCAGCTCGATCATGGATTATGAACAGCGCTTCGGCGTTTCGATCATCATCGAGGCCGATGCGCATGTGGGCGCACAGCACTTTGCAATCGACCGCGGCGAGCCGGTCGAAAATCCGGTCAAGATCGAACAGCTCCTGCACTTCGGACCAGAGCCGGAAGAAGATGAAGAAGAGATCGTGATCGAGGACGATCTGGACGAAGAGGACGCGGAAGAGAAGCCGGCCGAACGTGCGGAGCAGCAAAAGACGCAGTCGGACGGTCAAGCTGAGCGCAAGCGTAAGCGCCGCCGCCGCCGGCGCGGCAAAGGCGCAGCTCAGGCGCCGGAGGCAGTCGCCTCCGAAGCCGGGGACGCCGGTGACGACGAGGCTGACGAGACCGACGAAGCCGAGGAAGAGAGCGACGTTCGGGACACTGGGACTTTAGCCGACGACAGCGAGCAAAAGCGCAAGCGCCGCCGCCGTGGCAAGCGGGGCGGTCGCCGCAACCGACTGGAGCAGTCGGAAGACGAGAGCGAGGTTGCAGCCGAGGCCGGTGACGAGGAGGCTGGCGGCGACGATGCGGATCGTGCCGCGGCCGCTTCGGTAGAAGAAGTCGCCGCAGCTCCCGCAGTCTCCGCCGCGGAAGAAGTGATCGAAGAGCCGAAGCCCGCAAAGCCGAAGCGCAGCCGCAAGAAGGCGGCAAAGCCTGAGGAAGCCGCAGAGGACATCGACGCGGCCGCCGGGAAATCCGTCGAGGCGCAGCCGGAAGCCGCAGACGCAACGGCTGTCGAAGAAGCCGCTGCGGACCTCGAAGGCGCAAAGCCGGCGCGTGCAAATCGCGACCTGGCAACGATCGCCTCCGAGCCGGTCATCACGTCGAACGCGCCGACCAAAACAGAGGGTAATGACGACGAGCAGGCCAAGCCCAAAAAGGGCGGCTGGTGGCAACGCCGCGGTTTCTTCTGAGAGGAAGCAGGTCAACTGAAACAAAAAAGCCCGGAGTGTTCCGGGCTTTTTTTGTGAGGACCACTGCATGTTTCCTTAAGCGGAGCCGATTTAAGGACAAAAACATGCAGCAGTTCAAAGTGCTACAGCGTCCTTTTGTGCGTCTGAAAAATGCACGCGCTGCAGGCCCTCTCCTACGCCAGCCAGCGCGTTATCCGGTCCATCGCTTCCGCCATCTCGGCCGCGGATCCCGCATAGGAGAAACGCATTGTGCGGTGGCCTTCGAGCGGGTCGAAGTCGAAGCCGGGTGTCGCGGCGACATTGATCTCTGCGAGCATTCGACGGGCGAAGACCATGCTGTCGTTCGTGAAACGGCTGACATCGGCATAGGCGTAGAAGGCTCCATCCATCGGCGAGACGATCGAAAAACCGATCTGCGGCAGACGCTCAAGCAAAAGGTCCCGGTTAGCGGCGTAGGCCCTCTTGTAGCCGTCGAGTTCCTCATGTGCGCCAAGCGCTGCCTCGGCAGCGATCTGCGAAAGCTCCGGCGGCGAGATGTAGAGGCTCTGCGCGATGCGCTCGAACGCACGCACCTCTCCCTCTGGCAGCACCATCCAGCCGATGCGCCAACCGGTCATGCAATAATACTTGGAGAACGAGTTGATCACAAACGCATCGTCGGCAACTTCCAAGGCGGTGGTTTCTTCGCCGGCGAAAGTCAAGCCATGGTAGATCTCGTCGGAAATGAAAGCGATCGATTGTGCGCGGCAGTAGTTAGCCAGAGCCTTCAGGCGCGCCTTTCCTGTCACCGTTCCGGTCGGATTGGCGGGGCTTGCAAGGAGCACGCCCTTCAGCGGCTTGCCAGCACGCGCTGCCGCGCTCTCAAGGCTATCGGGCGTCAGTGTGAAGCCGGTCTCGGCATTTGCCTCAATCTCGATCACGTTCAAACCGAGCGCGGCCATGATGTTGCGATAAGCTGGATATCCCGGCCGGGCTATGGCGACCCAGTCCCCCGGATCGAAGAGGGCGAGGAACGCGAGGTTGAAGCCGGCCGACGATCCGGTGGTGACCGCAATCCGCTGCGGATCGAGCGTGATGCCGTGGCGGCTATGGTAATGGCGTGCAATCGCAGTCTTCAGGGACAGGGTGCCGAGTGCGTCCGTATAGCCAAGTCGGCCATGCTCGAGCGCGCGCCGCGCCGCCTCGAGAGCGGCCTTCGGGGCGGGATGGGTCGGCTGGCCCACTGCCATCGAGATTACCGGATGGCCGGCATCACGGCGCCGCGTGGCTTCCGCCAGCACATCCATGGCGTGAAAAGGCTCGACGGCGCTGCGTTTCGACATCTCTACCAATGGCAAATTCCTCATGAGTTGGCTGCATTCCGCCCCTTTGCCTGATCGCTTTCGGCTTCACAAGTCCGCGAGTGCCGCATTTCCGCCGATATTGCCGTTTCGTTTCATTGCGGCTCACTCTATGCTCCCACCAAACCGGTGCAAGCCGGGGATGAGGCGCGGCTTCTCGCCCGCATCCGGTCTCATTTATTAGGACCCATCGCGGTGTTTTTGGTTCATCGAACCGAAAATCACCGTGATCAAGTCATTGTTGTCTTTCAAACAGGCGCATTGACGCGCTGCTAAGAAATGGACGAAAGACAGGGCACGGAAAGACAACGAGGAAAGAATGACGTTCAACAGGAAGATGATTGCCGCCGGAACGCTGATCGCGCTTGCAACCGGCATCGCCCTGCCCCAGTCGGCCGCAGCGCTTGATGCTAAGCAGAAGGAGGAGTTCGGCGCCTTCATCAAAGAATACCTGCTTGCCAATCCGGAAATCATGCTGGAGGTCCAGGAAGCGCTTGCAGCCAAGCAACGGGCCAAACAGCAGGAAGCAGCCGAGGCGGCGATCGCCGAGAACAAGAAGGCGATCTTCCAGTCCGCTTACGACGTGACGCTGGGCAATCCGCAAGGGGATGTGACGATTGTTGAGTTCTACGACTACAATTGCGGTTATTGCAAACGGGCGCTCTCCGACATGGATGAGATTCTCACCAAGGACAAGAACGTCCGCTTCGTGTTGAAAGAACTGCCGATTCTCGGCCCCGATTCGCTCGCAGCCCACAAGGTCAGCGCCGCGTTTCGGCTGATCGCGCCCGAAAAATACGGAGACTTTCATCGCGCCTTGCTCGGCGGCGAAGAGCGCGCGACGGAGGAAACGGCGATTGCCGTCGCCGCGAAGCTCGGTGTCACCGAAGAGCAACTGCGGGCGAAGATGGAAAAGGAACCGAATGACGCTGCCGTGCGCGAGGCCTATACACTCGCCAACGATCTCGGCATCACCGGCACCCCCTCCTACGTCATCGGCAACGAGGCGGTCTTCGGCGCCGTGGGAGCCGCTGAAATCGAAACGAAGGTCGCAAACATGCGCAGTTGCGGCAAGACCGTCTGCTGACCACTCTCGAGGGCCGCTTCTTCCCAGAATCACCGTGACTTGTGGACAAATCCCGCGAGGACCCTAGGGGCTTTTCCTCGCGGAACCATCAGTCTATAGGTAACCCTCCATTATCTGACCGGAATCCCTTATGCCCTCGACGATTTTTGTGCTGAATGGCCCAAACCTGAATGCGCTCGGCAAGCGCGAGCCAGGCATTTACGGCGGCCAGACGCTGGCCGACATCGAGGCAATGTGCAAGTCTGAAGGAAAGTTGCTCGGGTTCGAGGTCGACTTCCGGCAGTCGAACCACGAAGGCACGCTGGTCGACTGGCTGCACGAGGCGGGCGACAAGGCCGCCGGCGTTGCCATCAATCCCGCCGCCTACGGACACACCTCGATCGCCATGCACGATGCCATTCGCGCGATCACGGTCCCCGTGGTGGAACTGCATCTTTCCAACATTCATGCGCGTGAGGAATTCCGGCATAAGTCGATGATCGCACCGGCCGTAAAGGGCGTGATATGCGGTTTCGGCGCGCAGAGTTACATTCTGGCGCTGCATGCGCTAAAGAACCTGACAGACAAGTCGAAATAAGAAGAACACGAGGCTCATATTCCCATGGCTGACAAGAAACCGAGTATCGACCAGGCGCTGATCCGCGATCTCGCCAATATCCTCAAGGATACCGACCTGACCGAGATCGAGGTGGAACAGGAAGATCTGCGCATCCGCGTTTCGCGGAACGGCACGCCTGTCGCAATGCCCATGCCCGCCTATCAGGCGTCGCCCGCGGTCGCCGCAGCGCAGCCCGCCACGGCCGCTCAGCCTGCCCCCGAGACCGGACGTAACTCGAAGAACGCAGTAACGGCGCCCATGGTCGGCACCTGCTATCTCGCGCCGGCTCCGGGCGCTCGCCCATTCGTCGAGGTCGGTGCGACGGTCAAGGAAGGTCAGACTATCCTGATCATTGAGGCGATGAAGACGATGAACCAGATTCCGTCTCCTCGCTCCGGCAAGGTTATCGAGATTCTCGTGCAGGACGCCGCCCCGGTCGAATATGGCGAACCCTTGATCGTGATCGAGTAAGGCACGGTGGCGATGATCTCGAAAATCCTCATTGCCAATCGCGGCGAAATCGCTCTGCGCGTCCTGCGGGCCTGCAAGGAACTCGGCATTGCAACCGTTGCCGTACATTCGACGGCGGACAGTGACGCGATGCATGTACGGCTGGCAGACGAGAGCGTCTGCATTGGTCCGCCGCCGTCGCGCGAAAGCTACCTGAACATTCACCAGATCGTCGCCGCCTGCGAAATCACCGGCGCTGATGCGGTGCATCCGGGTTACGGATTCCTCTCCGAAAACGCCAAGTTTGCGGACATCCTCGACGCCCATGACATAACCTTCATCGGCCCGACGGCCGAACACATCCGCCTCATGGGTGACAAGATTACCGCCAAGAAGACGGCGGAGAAGCTTGGCATTCCGGTCGTCCCCGGTTCCGACGGCGAAGTAAAGCCCGAGAACGCCCTTGAGGTCGCCCGGGAGATCGGCTTTCCCGTGCTCATCAAAGCCACCGCCGGCGGCGGTGGTCGGGGCATGAAAGTCGCCAGGAACGAAGCCGATCTCGAACATGCCGTGGCGACCGCGCGTACCGAAGCGGCGGCGGCGTTCGGCAATGACGCGGTCTACATGGAGAAATTTCTCGGCAAGCCGCGCCATATCGAAATCCAAGTCGTGGGCGACGGCGAAGGCAATGCGATTCATCTCGGCGAACGCGACTGCTCGTTGCAGCGCCGCCACCAGAAGGTCTGGGAAGAGGCTAATTCTCCCGCTCTCAACGTCGAGCAGCGCATGAAGATCGGACAGATCTGCGCCGACGCGATGAAGAAATTGAAATATCGCGGCGCCGGCACGATCGAGTTCCTTTACGAAAACGGCGAGTTCTATTTCATCGAAATGAACACGCGCCTCCAGGTGGAACATCCGATCACCGAAGCGATTACCGGTATCGACCTCGTGCACGAGCAGATCCGCGTCGCATCCGGCGCCGGGCTTTCGGTCAAGCAGGAAGACGTCGTTTTCTCGGGCCATGCCATCGAATGCCGCATCAACGCCGAGGATCCGCGCACTTTCGTCCCCTCCCCGGGCACGATTACGCATTTCCACGCGCCCGGCGGCCTCGGCGTGCGTGTCGACAGCGGCGCCTACCAAGGCTACCGTATTCCCCCTTATTATGACAGCCTGATCGGCAAGCTGATCGTTCACGGGCGGACACGCGTCGAATGCATGATGCGCCTGCGCCGCGTGCTCGACGAATTCGTCATCGACGGCATCAAGACGACGCTTCCGCTTTTCCAGGACCTGATCAACAATCAGGACATTGCCAACGGTGACTACGACATCCACTGGCTGGAGCACCATCTGGCCACGACATCCGCATAGGATACTGCTTTGAAAGGGCCGCGCAGCAGACAACCGGACATAACGCCGGACATGCTGTTGCGCGCCTATTCGATCGGCCTGTTTCCCATGGCCGATTCCGCCGATGATCCGGAACTTTTCTGGGTCGAACCGGAAATCCGCGGCGTCATACCGCTGGATCGCTTCCACGTCTCACGCAGTCTTGCCAAGACGATTCGCAGGCGCCCCTTCGACATTCGCTACGACACGGCTTTCGAAGCGGTGGTGGACGGATGTGCAGCACCCGCACGTGACAGGCCGACGACCTGGATCAACGATAAGATCCGCTCTCTTTATGCTGCACTTCACCATATGGGTTATGCCCACAGCGTCGAAGCCTGGGAAGGCAACACGCTTGTCGGCGGCCTCTACGGTGTCTCGCTAGGAGCAGCCTTCTTTGGCGAGAGCATGTTCTCGCGACGCAGGGACGCTTCGAAAATTTGCCTCGTTCACCTCGTGGAGCGGCTCCGCGCAAAGGGCTTCCAGCTCCTTGATACGCAATTTACGACCGAACACCTGAAATCGTTCGGAGCGATCGATGTGCCTAAAGCCGAATATGAAGTTCTGCTCGCGAAGGCGATCGCCTCGCCGGATCTTGCGTTTTAGGTAGATCCGCTTCTGATCGCCGGTCCGGTCTTAGCCGCTTCCCGTTGAATGAGCGCTATTGCTTCGCCGCTGTATCCGGCGGGGGCAGGTCGGATTTTGCCTTGCAGGACTGCAACCAGACGTCATAGACGGGGTGCTCGACGGCATTAAGGCCCGGGCTATCGGCAAACATCCAGCCGGTGAAAATACGGCGAATCTTGCGGTCGAGGGTGATTTCATCGACCTCTACGAAGGTTGTCGTCTTCGGGGCTTCCGTGTCGTCGCGGCTGTAGCACACGCGTGGGGTTACCTGCAGGGCGCCGAACTGCACCGTTTCGCCGATATAGACGTCAAACGTGGTGATGCGGCCGGTGATCTTGTCGATGCCGGAAAAGATGGCGACCGGGCTAGAAAGGCGCGTGGCCGCCGTTTCCGTGGCGGAAATCAAAGGCAGGGCCACGACAAGAGCAAGCCCCGTCCGGCCGATCCAATTCTGCAGAGAGGAACACGCCATTTCCGCCAGTCTCCCGCGCGCTTTTCGTTCATCCTTGATAGACATCAGGCGCTAACCCGCAAATGTGGCTGCGCCGTGATCGACATGTCTCGTTCGCATGCGTGCAGATTGTGAAAACGCTCAGGAGCGCGGCGTCCAGGCGTCGTAATCACCGGTAACGCGCGGGCGCTGCCCCCTGCCGGCAAGCGATCCCTTCGGGCGATAGGCATAGGGACTGCCGGTCAGGTTCGGGCGATGGGGCCTCTGCCACTCACGCGCGGCATATTTTTCGTCGGCAGGGGAAACATCGGTACGATGATGCATCCAGCCGTGCCAGCCCGGCGGGATGGCCGATGCCTCGGCGGGACCGTCATAGATCACCCAACGGCGCGTCCGGCCCTCGGAATCCTTGCCGCCCTGATAATAGACATTGCCGAATTCGTCCTCGCCCACACGCTCACCATGGCGCCAGGTGTGAAAACGCGTACCGATCGTCTGTCCGTTCCACCAGGTGAAAATCTGCAGCAGAAGTTTCATGGGCATCGTCCTTTTCCGGCCGATGGGAAGGCAGCCGGATATCAATATTATGCACCCGCTTATGCCGCGCCGCTCATGCCTTGTCCAGTGATTCCGCTTTGCCTGCGGTCATTTCACCCGCATCTTGAAGCCGATATGGCTGCGCTCGAAACCGAGGCGTTCGTAGAACCGGTGCGCGTCGACACGCGCCGCGTTTGACGTGAGCTGGACCTTCGACGCTCCCTTCTGCCGCGCCTCCGCGATCGCGTGGCGAACCATACATTCTCCGATGCCGAGGCCGCGCATGTCCTCGCGCGTCCGTACCGCCTCAATGACGAGGCTGGAACTGCCGCGGCCGGGGAGCGATATCAAGCTCGCCGTCTGCAATGTTCCGACGACCTCGCCTTCGAGCAGAGCGACATAAAGGGCCTGGTAACAAGAGGCACGGATTTGTTCGAAGGCGGCTAGATAGTCACGGAAGACTTCCGGTTCAGTCGTATCGCCGTGTCCACCGACCCTGTCACTCGCGAAAAAGCGCAATGATTGCCGGCAGGTCCGCCGGTTCGGCTTCGCGAATATCAACATCCACCGTCATTTCCGTTTTCCCGCCCGTGTGCCGGCCGCCGCAACGTTAGGAAAGACGCTTCTCCAGAATGAGCGCGGGCACGCCGGATTCCTCGTCTCCGCAACTCGCTGTCCTGCCGACTTCGGAGAACCCATGCGCCCGGTAGAATGCCAGGGCATGCAGGTTTTGCGGTTCGACTTCGAGCTGCATGAGCTCCGCATCGGGAAAACAGGTCTCAAGCTCTGCGAACATCTCCCTGCCGATACCGTGCCGTTGATACTTCGGCAGAACATAAAGCTGGTGAAGGATGACGGTCTTTTTCAAGGTATCCGACATCGCGGCGTAGCCCATGCCCGCCAGTTCGCGGCCATTATCCGCAACGACAAACTCCGCATTCTTCCGATGCAACCGGGCTCTCAGAGCCCCGATCGAATGCCATTTGGCCGTCAATTCATTGACCTTGTCGACGCCGTAGAAGGTGTCGTAGGTCGCATGCCATGTCTCGGCCAAAAGGGCGCACACCTTTTCCAGGTCGCGATCGCTTGCCGTACGGACGAAGAACACCGCTATTCCTCGATGCCAAGCTTGGACTTGACCAGGGCCTGGACCGCCTGCGGGTTCGCCTTACCGCCGGTGGCCTTCATCACCTGGCCGACGAACCAGCCGGCAAGCGACGGCTTAGCCTTAGCCTTTTCCACCTGATCGGGATTGGCGGCGATGATTTCGTCTACCGCCTTCTCGATGGCGCCCGTATCGGTGACCTGCTTCATGCCACGGGTCTCGACGATCTCCGCCGGATCCCCGCCCTCGTTCCAGATGATCTCGAAGAGATCCTTGGCTAGTTTTCCGGAAATGGTCCCGGCTTTGATGAGATCGATGATACCGCCGAGCTGGGCAGGAGAAACGGGAGTCTCTTCAATGGTTTTGCCGGCTTTGTTCAACGCACCTAGCAAGTCGTTGATGACCCAGTTCGCCGCCGTCTTGCCGTCACGCCCTTCGGCCACGGCCTCGAAATAGTCAGCAATCGCCTTTTCGGATACGAGCACCGAAGCATCGTAGACGGAGAGCCCGAGATCGCGAACGAAGCGCTCCTTCTTGTCATCAGGCAGTTCGGGAATATCCGCCCTCAGCGCCTCCACGAAAGCGTCGTCGAACTCGAGCGGCAACAGGTCCGGATCCGGGAAATAGCGATAGTCGTGCGCCTCCTCCTTCGAGCGCATGGAACGGGTCTCGCCCTTGTTCGGATCGAAGAGCCGGGTTTCCTGATCGATTACGCCGCCGTCCTCCAAGATCGATATCTGGCGGCGCGCTTCGTATTCGATCGCCTGGCCGACGAAACGAATAGAATTGACGTTCTTGATTTCGCAACGCGTGCCGAAGGGCTCGCCGGGGCGGCGAACGGAAACATTGACGTCGGCCCTCATCGAGCCTTCGTCCATGTTGCCATCGCAGGTGCCGAGATAGCGGACGATCGAGCGCAGCTTGGTGAGATAGGCCTTCGCCTCGTCCGACGACCGCATGTCAGGCTTCGACACGATTTCCATCAGCGCCACGCCCGAGCGGTTGAGATCGACGTAAGACATCAAAGGCTGCTGGTCATGCATGGATTTGCCGGCATCCTGCTCCAGATGCAAGCGCTCGATGCCGATCTCGACATCTTCGAACTGGCCCTGACGGTCCGGGCCGATGGAAATGATGATCTTGCCCTCGCCGACGATCGGATCCTTGTACTGTGAGATTTGATAGCCCTGCGGCAGATCCGGATAGAAATAGTTCTTCCGGTCGAAGATGGAGCGGTGGTTGATCTGGGCCTTCAAGCCGAGGCCGGTGCGCACAGCTTGCTTCACGCATTCCTCGTTGATGACCGGCAGCATGCCGGGCATCGCCGCGTCGACGAGCGATACATTGGAGTTCGGTGCGTTGCCGAATTCCGTCGACGCTCCCGAGAACAGCTTCGAATTGCTGAGTACCTGGGCATGGACCTCCATGCCGATGATGACTTCCCAGTCGCCGGTGGCTCCGGGAATGAAGCGTTTCGGATCGGGTGTGCGGACGTCGACAATGCTCATGTCATGCTCTTCTTTGAAGCCTGAATTCGAGGTTTCTCGGTAGAGCAATTGATCCGCCGGTGCAAGGCTTGAGAGCAGCCGGCCGGCCGAGGCGTCGCTTCTTGCCGACGTCCGAGCCACGCCGTCCTGCTGCCGCTGAAGATGCCCCGACATCATCTTGACGGTCACGCTGCTCTTCCCTAGAAATCCTGACGTCCGAATGGAGTCTTTATGTACCTTGAGTCTGAGTCCCGGTAAGGGCCCCTGCCCGCATCAATAGGATTGCGCGCGCGGGCCGGAAACGTGAACCCCGCTTATCTCACGATTTGCGGAACGTTTTCTGCGTTCTCAGGAACGCCATTCCGGAATACTCAACCATGGACATTTCACGCGCAGAACAGCGCATTCTTCACCATTTGGCCCAGGGCGGCCGCATTGAAATCACCCGCGATGGCAAAGCGATCGCGGAAATTCGCTGCTTTACGAGAGACGGCTGGGTCTATCCTGGCGTTGATCTCGAGCTTTTCCGCAAGCTGAAACGCAAGAGGGCGATCAAATCGTCGGCCGGTAAGCCCTATCGCATTACCGAACGCGGACTGCATCTCGTCAGATCGGAGCTCGACAACCGCTGAGCACCGGCAAAGCGCCCAACCTGCAGGTTGGATACCGGGGGTGTCGCCCATCTCCGGTATCCGGACAAAGAGTCGGCCGATCTCGGCTCAGGTCACTTCTGGCTCGCAGCCTCTTTACGCGTCACCACCACTTGGCCGGCGTAAAGCGGCCGGCTGCCTGTTCGATGACATGCGCCGTCTTGAACAGCGTTTCTTCTTGGAACGGTTTGCCTATGAGCTGCAGCCCGAGCGGCAGGCCCTTGTGGTCGAGCCCGCCCGGCACGGCAATGCCCGGAAGCCCCGCCATGTTAACCGTCACCGTGAAGATGTCGTTCAGGTACATCTTGACCGGATCGGCTGCGAGATCCTCGTCGGCGATGCCGAAAGCCGAGGAAGGGGTCGCCGGTGTGAGGATCGCATCGACACCAGCGTGAAAGGCAAGCTCGAAGTCCCGCTTGATCAGCGTGCGGACTTTTTGCGCACGCAGGTAATAGGCATCGTAATAGCCGGCCGAGAGGACGTAGGTACCGATCATGATGCGGCGCTTGACCTCCTGGCCGAAGCCGGCGGCGCGCGTCTTCTCATACATGTCGATAATGTCCTTGCCGTCGATGCGCAGGCCATAGCGCACGCCGTCGTAGCGCGCGAGGTTGGAAGACGCCTCGGCAGGCGCGACGATGTAATAGGCAGGCAGCGCATACTTCGTGTGCGGCAGCGAGATGTCGACAATCTCGGCGCCGGCATCCTTCAGCCAGGCAACACCTTGCTGCCAGAGCGCCTCAATTTCCTCCGGCATGCCTTCTACACGATATTCCTTCGGAATACCGATCTTCATGCCCTTGATCGACTGGCCGATGGACGCCTCGTAATCCGGGACCGGAAGGTCGACGGAGGTCGTGTCCTTGGGGTCGACGCTTGCCATCGACTTCAGAAGGATCGCCGTGTCGCGCACGTCGCGCGCAATCGGCCCGGCCTGGTCCAGCGACGACGCGAAGGCGACGATACCCCAGCGCGAGCAGCGCCCGTAGGTGGGCTTGATACCGACGGTGCCGGTGAAAGCCGCCGGCTGGCGGATCGAGCCGCCGGTGTCGGTTGCCGTGGCGCCGGCGCAAAGATGGGCTGCGACCGCAGCCGCCGAGCCGCCGGAGGACCCACCCGGAACGAGGTCGAGATTCGAGCCCTTGGCGCGCCACGGGTTCTTCACGGGACCGTAATAGGACGTCTCGTTGGAGGAGCCCATGGCGAACTCGTCCATATTGAGCTTGCCGAGCATAACCGCACCGTCATTCCAGAGATTTTGGGTGACGGTCGATTCGTAGCGCGGCTTAAAGCCGTCGAGAACGTGGCTGCAGGCCTGTGTATGAATGTCTTCGGTACCGAACAGATCCTTGATGCCGAGGGGGATGCCTTCGAGAGCGCCGGCCTTGCCGGCCGCAATACGGACGTCGGAAGCCTTGGCCATTTCACGCGCCTTTTCCGGCGTGACAGCGATGTAGGCGTTGATCGTTTCGTTGGCTGACTCAATCGCGGCGAGATAGGCATCGGCCAGTTCGACGGCGGTGATTTCCTTGGCGGAAAGCTTCGCGCGGGCTTCGGCGATCGTAAGGCTCGTGAGTTCGGTCATGGTGCAATCGGACTTTCGCAATAAGGGGTCGGGGCGGGAGACAGCTCGTTACTCGACCACCTTGGGCACGACGAAGAAGTTGCGGTCCGAATTCGGCGCGTTGGCAACGATGTCGTCCGCCTTGTCGCCGTCCGAAACGATGTCGGGCCGCTTCTTTATCTTCATGGGCATTACCGAAGTCATCGGCTCGACGCCTTCGACATTGACTTCGGAGAGCTGCTCGACGAAGCCGAGGATGCCATTGAGCTCGCCCGTCATGCGCTCGGCTTCCTGTTCGCTGACGGCGATTCGGGCAAGGCGCGCGACGCGCTTCACGGTGGCAATGTCTACGGACATGATCGTCTCCGGTATCTGAAGATTTCCCCCCGCTATAAAGGCGAGTTGCATGGCGTGCAACGGGGGAATCAAGGGGCCGTCCGCCTAAGGCGGCCGCATAGGGCTTTCGCTAGGCCGTGACTACGTCGCCCACCTCGGGCGTTGCGACAAACGTAGAGGCGCCGTCCATACCGGCTATGAAGGTTTCCGGCGTCTGGTCGATGATCGGGAACGAACGGTAGTGACACGGAAAGACAGTGCCGAACTTGAAGTAGCGCTGGCATGCGAGAGCCGCGACGGCACCGCCCATGGTGAAGCGGTCGCCGATCGGCACCATGCCGATATCCGGCTCGTGCAACTCGTTAATCAGCGCCATGTCGGAGAAGATATCGGTATCGCCCATGTGATAGAGCGTCGGCTCATCATCGAAGTGAAGAACCAGACCGTTGGCGTTGCCGAGCGAATGAGAGACACCATCTTCGGTGATCTGCGCCGAGGAGTGAAGCGCATTGACGAACGTTGCCGAGAACGCACCGAGCTGGATGGTGCCTCCGGTGTTGCCGGGCTCCAGCTTCGACAGGCCCTGCCGACCGAGCCACATGCAAAGGTCGAAATTGGCAAGGACCGTCGCCCCCGTTTCCTTGGCGATCGCCACCGTGTCTCCGACGTGGTCGCCATGGCCGTGCGTCAGCAGGATATGCGTGAGCCCTGCCGTCGCCGCCTTGCGCTCGCTGTCGCGAAACGCCGGATTGCCGCTGAAGAACGGATCGATCAGGATCTTGGACTTCGCGGTCTCGATATGGAAGGCGGAATGGCCCAGCCATTTGATCTTCATGAGATTCTCCTTCGACCATGATGGATTCGGATCAATCCAGCGCGGTCGCTTCTGATAAGTTGACGACGGTCGAAAACCGCTGCCGGCGTTTCCTCGATCCGCTCTTGTGATTTGTCTCGTCGGCCAGCATATGGATCAAACGAGATCATTGGAAAGATCGAATCGGCAAATCTCATGGCAATTCTCACCATCGAAGAACTGGCGGCATGGCTGCCGCCCCGCCAGGCGGTCGCCGGTCTGGATCTTGGCACGAAGACGATCGGCGTGTCGGTGTCCGACCTCGGGCGGCGCTTTGCGACGCCACGCGGCGTGATCCGCCGCGTCAAGTTCGGCGTCGATGCCGAGGCTCTTCTCTCGATGGCTGCAAGGGAAAAGATTGCGGCCTTTATCATTGGACTACCCATCAACATGGACGGCAGCGAAGGGCCACGCTGCCAAGCCACCCGGGCCTTCGTGCGGAATATGGGAGAGAAGACGGACATTCCCTTCGTGCTCTGGGACGAAAGGCTTTCGACGGTCGCGGCGGAGCGGGCCTTGATCGAGATGGACGTTTCCCGAAAGAAGCGAGCCGAGCGCATCGACTCGGCTGCCGCCTCCTTCATCCTTCAGGGAGCGCTGGACAGATTGGCCTCGCTCGCGGCCGACAGCGATTCCGGCGATTGAGCCGCGGCGAAACGGGACCGATACCACGCGACGATCTGCCGGCGTTTCCTGAGCGCGACGAGAGCAAATACGATCAGGCTGTCGACAACCATCGCCCGGGCAACAAGCGGCGGAATGCTCTCCGGCGGAATTCCGAGAACATGCCCGTAGACGCGAAATACCAGATCATGCGCCTCGCGGGTCAACATGAAGACGCCGAAGCTCATGTCATGGTACGATAGGCCATACCAGCCGGTCAAAAGCACCACGGGGCCGCCCCAGAAGATCAGAAGCCACTTCATGCTGCCCTCCCCGCGCTCGGCTCGCGAAACAGCGGGTAAATCGCGCGTTCCGCCAGAACAAACGCGACCAGCGCAACCGCGAGGCTGCCTATGTCCAGCGCCAGTCCGGCAAAAAACATCATTGTGATGATCAATAAGCCAGTTCTCACCGAGCCGCTCCGCTCCGGATTTCCAGTGAATTGCGAAGCAGTATCTCCGCGCTCGGCGGCCCTGCGCAACGTAAACCATTTGTTAAGGTTAATATTCACAGACGAACTCCGGCTTGCGGGCGGCAATCCGGCGAACTATGCCTGTCGCATGATTCTTTAGATCGGAACCGATTTAAGGGCAAAATCATGCGGTAATTCAAAGTGCTACAGCGACCTTTGTGCGTCTGATCAGACGCGCGGCGCCGTAGGCCCTCCTTCTGCTCGGGCTCGTCATGACGATTATTTTCGAAAGCATTCTGCCTGTCTTTCTGCTCGTGCTTCTCGGCATCTGGCTTCGGCGGACGAAGCTCATCGACCAGGGACTTTGGGTCGGGCTTGAGCAGTTCGGCTATTATCTCCTCTTTCCGGCGCTGCTCTTCTCGACGTTGGCGCAGGCGGATTTCACCGGAATGAAGGCGGACGCGACGGCGATCGCGACGATCGGCAGCGTGACGCTGATGGCGGCAGCGCTCCTCCTCACCTGGCCTTTCCTGCGCAGCAGGCGGATTTCCAGCGCCTCCTTCACGTCGATCTTTCAGACCGCGACGCGCTGGAACGGGTTCATGGCGCTCGCGATCGCACAAAAGCTTTACGGCGCGATCGGCCTCAGCCTGACCGCGCTGGTAATGACGCTGATCATCATCCCGATCAACTTCTATAATGTTGCCGTGCTGGTCTGGTTCAGCGGGCGCAGCCGCGGGCTCGGATACTTCTTTTTGAAGATCATCACCAATCCGCTCATCGTCTCGTCGGCACTTGGGATATTGTTCAATCTCGCAGGTGTCGAGCTCTATACGCCCGTAATGACGGCGATCGACATGCTGGCGACCGCCTCACTCAGCCTCGGTCTAATCATGGTCGGCGCCGGCCTCAAGATCGCGGATGCCTTGAAGCCGAGCGGAGCCGCGGTGCTCGCGGTGGCGCTCAAGCTGATCGTCATGCCTGTCTTCATGGTCGGCGCAAGCGCCCTGCTCGGCATCCGCGGCGATGCCTTGCTGGTCATCGCCCTTGGTGCTGCCGTTCCGACCGCGATGAACGGCTATCTTCTTGCCAAGCAGATGGGAGGAGATGCGGAGCTTTACGCCGCCGTCGCCACGGTACAAACGGCCGTGTCGTTCTTCACCATACCGCTCGTCCTTTCCATCACCCGTTATGTCGCTGCCGGATAGAGCAGATCGAGCACGTAGGCCGAATCAAAGCGCGAATCGAGCATGCCGTAGGTCGAGCGCCAGCCGGCAGCCAGCCGCGACTCCAGGAACGCATCGGCGATGCGCCCGGCTCCGAGCCGATAGAGTTCGGCCGCGGCCGCAGCGAGCGCCAGTTGCTCGACCAGCATGCGCGCCGCGCCTTCATCGCGCTCGCAGAGTGACATGGCTGCACGCAGGACTTCGACCGTCTTTCGACCGGCAGGGCCAAGATCACGACCGAAGACCGCGAAGAGCTGCTCGAACAGTTCCTTGCCGCGTCCGAGCACCCTCAATACGTCGAGCGCCATCACGTTGCCGGAGCCTTCCCAGATCGCGTTGACCGGCGCCTCGCGGTAGTGGCGGGCAAGCGCCCTTTCTTCGACATAGCCGTTGCCGCCGAGGCACTCCATCGCCTCGTAGATCAAGGCGGGGGCGATCTTGCAGCACCAGTATTTCGCCACCGGCGTCATAATGCGGGCGTACGCGGCGTCCTCGGCACTGCTGTGGGCCTTGTCGAAAGCCTCCGCGAGGCGGAACGAGAGCGCACTTGCAGCAGCGACGTCGAGAGCCATGTCAGCGAGAACCCGCGTCATCATCGGCTGGCTGACAAGCGCCTTGCCAAAAACCTTGCGACCGCGGGTGTGATGCACGGCCTCGGCGAGCGAGGCGCGCATCATTCCGGCCGAAGCCAGCGCGCAATCGAGCCGCGTCAGGGTGACCATGTCGAGAATCGTGCGGATGCCGGCGTCCGGCGCTCCAAGCAAGAACCCGAAAGTATCCGAAAACTCGACCTCGGTGGACGCGTTGGAGCGGTTGCCGAGCTTGTCCTTCAGCCGCTGGAAGCGCAAGCCATTGGCGCCACCGTCCTCGAGCAGCCGGGGCACCAGGAAGCAACCGAGTCCCTCGCGTGTCTGTGCGAGCATCACGAAGGCGTCGCTCATCGGCGCGGACATGAACCACTTGTGTCCGTTCAAACGGTAGATGCCCTCGCCCACGCGTTCGGCGGTAGACGTGTTGGCGCGCACATCCGTGCCGCCCTGCTTTTCCGTCATACCCATGCCAATCGTGACAGCGGATTTCTGCATCCACGGCCGGTTGGACGAATCATACTTGCGGGAGAGGATCTTCGGCGCCCATTCCTTCTGGACGGCAGGCGAGGCGGTGATCGCGGCAACCGAGGCGCTCGTCATCGTCAGCGGGCAGAGATGGCCGCATTCGAGCTGCGCCGTCAGATAGAAGCGGATCGCCCTCGCCTTGTGCGATCGACCCTGCTCGTCCGGCAAATTCTCCCAGGCGGACGAGTGCAATCCGGTCGTCATCGACCGGCGCATCAGCGCATGCCAGGCCGGATGGAACTCGACGACATCGAGGCGCTCGCCGCGCGGCCCGTGGGTCCTCAGCTTCGGAACGCCCTCGTTCGCCATGCGTGCCAGCTCCTGCGCCTCCGGCGAGGTCACATAACGGCCGAGCGCGTCGAATTCGTCGCGCAGCGCCTTGGGCATGCTCGAGGTGATATCGACCACCAGCGGATCGGAACGATAGGCGTTGATACCGGACCAGGGCTTGGGCTGGTTCAGCTCGGCGAGTTTCTGTTCGGTCCGGTTCATCTGATTCATGCGCCGGTTCTAGCGCAAGTTTCGCGGGTGCGAAACAGGCGCGCGGGAAGATCACCGGCCCCGCACAAGTTTTCCTCGCAAGGCGCCGTGCGCCGCTTGCCGCGCCAGGGGCCACGCTTTATAGAGCGAGCCAAATTCCAGAAATGCAAGGGCGGCTTATGATCACTTTCCCGCATCGCCACCTGCTCGGCATCAAGGGGCTGACGGAACAGGATATCACGCTCCTGCTCGACCGCGCCGACGAAGCCGTCAAAATCTCCCGGCAAAGGGAGAAGAAAACGTCGACGCTGCGCGGACTGACGCAGATCAATCTCTTTTTCGAGGCCTCGACACGGACCCAATCCTCGTTCGAACTGGCCGGCAAGCGGCTCGGCGCCGACGTCATGAACATGTCCGTCGGCAACTCCTCGGTGAAGAAGGGCGAGACGCTGATCGATACCGCGATGACGCTGAACGCGATGCACCCGGATGTGCTCGTCGTCCGGCACTCTTCGGCCGGCGCCGCGGCGCTGCTCGCCCAGAAGGTCTCCTGCTCCGTCGTCAATGCGGGCGACGGTCAGCATGAACATCCGACGCAGGCGCTCCTCGACGCGCTGACGATCCGCCGTGCCAAAGGCAAGCTTTCCCGGATCATCGTCGCGATCTGCGGCGACGTGCTGCATTCGCGCGTTGCCCGGTCCAATATCCTGCTCCTCAACCAGATGGGTGCGCGTGTGCGTGTCGTCGCACCGGCGACCTTGCTTCCCGCCGGGATCGCCCAGATGGGTGTGGAGGTCTACCATTCCATGGCGGAAGGCCTGAAGAACGCGGACGTGGTAATGATGCTTCGCCTGCAGCGCGAGCGCATGGCCGGCTCCTTCGTGCCGTCGGTGCGCGAATATTTCCACTACTACGGCCTCGACGCGGAAAAGCTGAAGGCGGCGAAGGACGATGCGCTGGTCATGCATCCGGGGCCGATGAATCGCGGCGTCGAGATCGCCTCCGAGATCGCAGACGGGCCGCAAAGCGTCATCGAACAGCAGGTGGAGATGGGGGTCGCCGTTCGCATGGCAGTGATGGAAACGCTTCTCCTCTCGCAGAACCAGGGGCCGCGCCTATGACCAGACCACTCGTTCTGAAAAATCTGCGTATAATCGATCCATCCCGAAATCTCGACGAGACAGGCACTGTCATCGTCGGGAGCGACGGCCGGATCCTTGCGGCAGGAAAGGATGCGCAGAACCAGGGCGCACCGGACGGCGCGTTCGTGAAGGATTGCGCCGGCCTCGTCGCCGTCCCAGGTCTCGTCGATGCGCGGGTCTTCGTCGGCGAGCCGGGCAGCGAGCACCGTGAGACGATCGAGTCCGCAGCAAAGGCCGCAGCGACGGGCGGGGTCACTTCGTTCATCGCCATGCCGGACACCGATCCCGTCATCGATGAGATCGCACTCGTTCAGTTCCTGCAGAAGACCGCCCGCGACAGGGCGCTCGTCAACGTCCACCCGGCCGCCGCCCTCACCAAGGGATTGCTCGGCGAAGAGATGACCGAGCTTGGATTGCTTCGCGATGCCGGCGCTGTCTGCTTCACCAACGGCAGGGAGCCGGTTCACGATACGCTGGTCCTTCGTCGCGCCATGACTTACGCGCGGGAATTTGGTGCAGTGATCGCGCTTGAAACCCGCGACAAGTACCTCGGCGCCAATGGCGTCATGAACGAAGGACTGCTCGCAAGCTTGCTCGGCCTTCCAGGCGTGCCGCGCGAGGCCGAGATCATCCCACTCGAGCGCGACCTGCGCATCGCCGGTCTGACCAGGGCCGCTTACCACGCCGCCAAGATCTCCGTTCCCGAATCGGCCGAGGCGGTCCGCGTGGCGCGCGAGCGTGGGACCAATGTCACCTGCGGCATCTCGATCAACCACCTGACGCTGAACGAGAACGACATCGGCGAGTATCGGACGTTTTTCAAGCTGTCGCCGCCGCTGCGCGGTGAGGACGATCGGGTGGCGATGGTCGAGGCGCTTGCCAACGGCACGATCGATATCATCGTCTCCTCGCATGATCCGCAGGACGTGGACACCAAGCGGCTGCCCTTTGCAGATGCTGCGGATGGCGCGATCGGCCTCGAGACGCTGGCGGCGGCCGCCCTCCGGCTCTATCACAGTGGCGAGGTGCCGCTGATGCGGCTGATCGATGCGGTGTCCACGCGCCCGGCCGAAATTTTCGGCCTCGCCGCCGGTACGCTGAAACCGGGCGCGAAGGCGGACATCGCCGTGCTGGATCTCGACGAGCCGTGGGTTCTTTACAAGGAAGCCTTGGTCTCCCGCTCAAAGAACACGCCTTTCGAAAATGCGCGCTTTACCGGCCGTGTCGTGCAAACCTATGTTGCCGGTAAACTCGTTCATTCATTGTGAGCCGAACGGGTTAGGCGGGGAGGAACCGATGGATATGTTTTCCTGGCAGCTCGGACTGCCTGCAACGCTCTTGTGCCTCGTCTTCGGCTACCTTCTGGGCTCGATACCCTTCGGCCTCATTCTCACCCGCATGGCGGGACTGGGCGACGTTCGCAAGATCGGCTCGGGTAATATCGGCGCGACTAACGTGCTCAGGACCGGCAACAAGAAGCTTGCCGCGGCCACACTGCTCCTGGACGCCCTTAAGGGAACGGCCGCTGCCGCGATCGCGTCCCAGTGGAGTATCGACGCCGGCATCGCCGCCGGCCTTGCTGCCTTTCTCGGTCATCTCTATCCCGTCTGGCTTTTCTTCAAGGGCGGCAAGGGCGTCGCGACCTATATCGGCGTGCTGCTCGGCCTTGCTCCGGTCATGGTGCTCGTGTTCGGCGCGATATGGCTCGCGATGGCGAGGATCACGCGTTATTCCTCCCTCTCGGCCCTGGTTGCAACCGCCATTACTCCGATTGCGCTTTATGCAACTGGACACGGAAACGTGGCTGTGCTCTTTGCCGTAATGACGCTCATCACCTGGATCAAGCATCGTGCCAACATCCAACGATTGCTGAGCGGCACCGAAAGCAGGATCGGAGAAAACGGATAATGCTGAACGCCAGCGCTCAACGAACCGGGGTCGCGCTGACGGAACGGCAGAAAATCGCTTGGCTGCGCCTGATCCGCAGCGACAATGTCGGCCCCGCCACGTTCCGGGACCTGATCAATCACTTCGGTACGGCAGAGGCCGCGCTCGACGCATTACCCGAGCTTTCCCGGCGCGGCGGCTCGGCTCGGGCAGTTCGCGTCGCAACTGCTGCCGATGCCGAACGGGAACTCGAGGCGGCGTATCGGTTCGGCGCCGTGTTCGTCGGCATCGGCGAACCCGACTATCCGCCCGCCTTGCGGCAGATCGACGGCGCCCCTCCACTTCTTGCCGTCAAAGGCAATCTCAAGGCGGTAACCCGCCCCTCACTCGGCATCGTCGGTTCGCGCAACGCCTCGGTCAGCGGAGCGAAATTTGCGGCCATGATCGCCCGCGACGCGGGTATGTCCGGCTATGTCATAAGCTCCGGGCTTGCTCGCGGCATCGACACCGCCGCCCACCGCGCCAGTCTTCAAACCGGCACCGTCGCCGCGCTCGCCGGCGGGCTCGATCAGCCCTATCCGCCCGAGAACGTTGCGCTGTTGCAGGAGATCACGTCCGGTGAAGGATTGGCGATCAGCGAAATGCCTTTCGGCTGGGAGCCGCGTGCACGCGATTTTCCGCGGCGCAATCGGCTCATAGCCGGAGTGAGCCTCGGCGTTGCCATCATCGAAGCGGCCAGCCGCTCTGGTTCGCTGATCACCGCTCGTTATGCCGCCGATTTCGGCAGGCTTGTCTTTGCCGTCCCGGGCTCCCCGCTCGATCCGCGCTGTCATGGTACCAACGACCTCTTGAAACAGGGTGCGATCGTCACGACATCTCCGGCGGATGTGCTCGAGGCGCTAGCTCCCCTTAGCCGCGAAGATCTTTTCGCCCGTCTCAACGTCAAGGAGCCGGCAGTTGAAGACAGCCGGTCGACGCCTGCGGCACCGGATGATAGCGACCGCGCCCGAATTATCGAGGCGCTCGGACCGACACCGGTCGCGATCGACGATGTCATCCGCCATACGGAGCTTTCCGCCTCGCAGATCCATCTGGTGCTTCTGGAACTCGATCTTGCAGGCCAGCTCTCGCGGCACGGGGGGAACCTAGTATCTCTCGCGCCGCAGGAATGACCTTTCGACCGGCCGCCGTTTGCCACATCGGGGCACCTGCAAAACAGGAAGAGAGACGACCTCTGGTTGCGTAACGGCGAATGTTGCCGTTTGGTTGCGGTCGCTCGCGATATCGCTATTTTCAGGGAACCCTCTTGACCGCGCCCGAATCCCTGTCCATTTCGTGGCGTCAATAATCGGCGCGCAGGGCTTGCGCTTTGCCAGAACAGATTGTCTCAGAGAATGACGATGAATGTTGTAGTGGTGGAATCGCCTTCCAAGGCCAAGACGATCAACAAGTACCTGGGCCCCGGCTACAAGGTACTTGCTTCCTTTGGCCATGTGCGAGATCTGCCGGCGAAGGATGGTTCGGTCCGTCCGGATGAAGACTTCGAAATGTCTTGGGAAGTCGATGCCGCCTCCGCGAAACGGATGAAAGATATTGCCGACGCGGTGAAGTCGTCCGATGGTTTAATTCTTGCCACCGACCCCGATCGCGAGGGTGAGGCCATCTCCTGGCACGTGCTCGATCTGCTCAAGAAGAAGAAGGTCATCGGCGACAAGCCGGTCAAGCGCGTCGTCTTCAATGCGATCACGAAGAAGGCCGTGCTCGACGCAATGGCCGAGCCGCGCGACATCGACATTTCGCTGGTGGATGCCTATCTTGCCCGCCGCGCGCTCGACTATCTCGTCGGTTTCAACCTTTCGCCCGTCCTCTGGCGCAAGCTGCCGGGAGCTCGCTCGGCCGGACGCGTGCAATCGGTGGCGCTGCGCCTCGTTTGCGATCGCGAAGGGGAGATCGAACGCTTCGTTTCGGAAGAATACTGGAACATTTCGGCGCTTCTCAAAACGCCACGGGCCGATGAATTCGAAGCGCGCCTTGTCTCGGCGGAGGGCAAACGGCTGCAGCCAAAGGCGATCGGCAACAGCGAGGAGGCCAATCGGCTGAAGGCGCTGCTCGATGGCGCGACTTACGTGGTCGACAGCGTCGAAGCAAAGCCGGTCAAGCGCAATCCGTCGCCGCCCTTCACGACATCGACACTCCAGCAGGCGGCATCGTCAAAGCTGGGCTTTTCGGCATCGCGCACGATGCAGGTCGCGCAGAAGCTCTACGAAGGCGTCGACATCGGCGGAGAGATGGTCGGTCTCATCACCTATATGCGTACCGACGGCGTGCAGATGGCGCCGGAAGCAATCGATGCCGCACGCCGTGCGATCGGCAGCCAGTTCGGCGAACGCTACATGCCGGAAAAGCCGCGCTTCTATTCCACCAAGGCGAAGAACGCCCAGGAAGCGCACGAGGCCATCCGTCCGACGGATTTCAACCGCACGCCCGACCAGGTGCGCCGTTTTCTCGACGGCGACATGCTGAGGCTTTACGACCTCGTCTGGAAGCGCGGCATCGCCAGCCAGATGGCGTCTGCGGAGATCGAGAGGACGACTGCGGAGATTACCGCCGACAACGGCGGCAAGAGGGCCGGTCTGCGGGCGACCGGTTCGGTCATCCGCTTCGACGGCTTCATCGCCGCCTACACCGACATGAAGGAAGATGGCGAGCAGGCGGACGAGGGTGACGAAGGCGGTCGTCTGCCGGAGATCAACGCGCGCGAGGCTCTCGCCAAACAGAAGATCAACGCGACACAGCACTTCACCGAACCGCCGCCGCGCTATTCCGAAGCGACGCTGATCAAGAAGATGGAAGAGCTCGGCATTGGCCGCCCCTCCACCTATGCCGCGACAGTCACCACGCTCATCGACCGGGACTATGTCACGACCGACAAGCGCAAGCTGGTGCCGCAGGCCAAGGGCCGCCTCGTGACGGCATTCCTCGAGAGCTTCTTCACCCGCTATGTGGAATATGATTTCACCGCATCGCTCGAAGAAAAGCTCGATCAGATTTCCGCCGGCGAACTCAACTGGAAGGATGTTCTGCGCGAGTTCTGGAACGACTTCTTCTCCCAGATCGAGGACACAAAGGAGTTGCGCGTCACCAATGTGCTCGACGCGCTCAACGAAGAGCTGGCGCCGCTCGTCTTTCCAAAGCGGGAGGACGGCAGCGATCCACGCATCTGCCAGGTTTGCGGAACCGGCAAGCTTTCCCTGAAGCTCGGCAAATACGGCGCTTTCGTCGGCTGCTCAAATTACCCGGAGTGCAACTATACGCGCCAGCTTTCTTCCGAAAGCAACGGCGATGCGGAAGCGTCCGCGTCGAATGAGCCGCAGAGCCTCGGCAAGGATCCACATACGGGCGAAGAAATCACGCTGCGCAGCGGCCGCTTCGGGCCCTATGTGCAGCGTGGCGACGGCAAGGATGCGAAGCGGTCCAGCCTGCCGAAGGGCTGGACGCCCGTATCGATCGATCACGAAAAGGCCGTCGCCCTTCTTTCGCTGCCGCGCGACATCGGCCCACATCCGGAAACCGGCAAGATGATTTCTTCCGGACTCGGCCGCTATGGTCCGTTCCTTCTCCACAACGGCACCTATGCCAATCTGGACTCGATCGAGGATGTCTTCTCGATCGGGCTCAACCGTGCGGTTTCGGTGCTGGCCGACAAGCAGTCGAAGGCGGCCGGTGGCGGGCGCGGGCGTACGGGAGCGGCGGCTCTGAAGGAACTTGGCGAGCATCCCGATGGCGGTGCGATCACCGTGCGCGACGGACGCTTCGGCCCATACGTCAATTGGGGCAAGGTCAACGCGACCCTGCCGAAGGGCAAGGATCCGCAATCCATCAGCGTCGAAGAGGCGCTTGCCCTGATCGCCGAGCGCGCCGGCAAGGGCGGCGCAACGAAAAACGGCAAAACCAGATCGACTGCGGCGAAGACCACCAAGGCTTCCGCGAATGGTGCAGCAAAGAGTGCCAAAGCGAAGGCCGCGACCAAGGCTAAACCGAAGACGGCCGCAAAAGCCAAGAAGGACTGATGTTGACCAGAATTCCGCGCGACCCGACCGAACGGCCCGCAAAGGGCGCAGGCAAAAAGACCCAGCGCGCGGCCAAGGCGGCATCTGTCTCCGAAAAAGAACCGATCATTCACGGTGCGGTTCCGCCGCGCGACGTGCTCATGCGCTTCATCGCCGAAAACCCGCAGCAAGCTTCAAAACGGGAAATCGTCAAGGCATTCGGTCTTAAGGGGGAGGCCCGAGCCGAGCTCAAGGCCCTGTTGCGCTCGCTGGAGGAGGACGGTCTCGTCGAAAAGAAGCGCAAGTCGCTCGTCCGGCCGGGCAGCCTCCCGCCAGTCACCGTTCTCGACATCACCATACGCGACATTGACGGCGAACTGATCGGTCGGCCGGCGGAGTGGCTGGATGACGACGGCGTCGCGCCGGCGGTTCTTATCCGGCAGTCGGCAGTTGGCAAGGCGAAGGGCAAGACGCCGGTCGGCGGCCTCGGGGATCGGGTCCTCGCCAAGATCTTCCCCTCGAAGGACCGCGGCGGCCCGGCCTACACCGCACGCATCATCAAGGTGCTCGACAAGCGCAAGGATGCGGTGCTCGGCGTTTTCCGCGCCACCCCGGGCGGCGGTGGCCGGCTGATGCCGATCGACAAGCGCGGCGAGGAAGTTCTCGTCGACCCGGAGTTCACCGGCGAAGCCAAGGACGGCGATCTCGTCGAGGTACATCTTGCGCGGGTCGGACGCTACGGACTGCCGCGCGCGCAGGTGCAGACCGTCATCGGCTCGGTCGCCTCCGAGAAGGCGATCTCGATGATCGCCATTCACGCGCACGGAATCCCGCACATCTTTCCGCAACGCGTCCTCGATGAAGCCGAAGCGGCGACCCCTGCAACCATGGCCCATCGGGAGGACTGGCGCGCGCTGCCGCTCATCACGATCGACCCCGCAGACGCCAAGGATCACGACGATGCCGTTTATGCGGAGCCCGATCCTTCGCCGGATAATCCTGGCGGCGTGATCGTCACGGTCGCGATCGCCGACGTCTCCTGGTATGTGCGGCCGAAATCGGCGCTCGATAACGAGGCGTTGAAACGCGGAAATTCGGTCTATTTCCCCGACCGCGTCGTGCCGATGCTGCCCGAGCGCATTTCCAACGACCTCTGCTCGCTGAAGGAAGGCGTCGACCGTCCGGCACTGGCGGTGCGGATGCGCTTTTCGAAGGAAGGCCGCAAAGCGGGCCACACGTTCCACCGCATCATGATGCGGAGCGCCGCCAAGCTTTCCTACAGCCAAGCGCAAGCTGCGATCGACGGGGGCCCGGACGAGAAAACCGGCCCCATCCTGGAAACGATCCTGAAACCTCTGTGGGAGGCCTATCGCATCCTCGGTCACGGCCGGGAGCGGCGCCAGCCGCTCGAACTCGATCTACCTGAACGCAAGATCATCCTGAAGCCGGACGGCACTGTCGATCGCGTCTTCGTGCCGGACCGCCTTGATGCCCATAAGCTGATCGAGGAAATGATGATCCAGGCCAACGTCGCGGCAGCGGAAACGCTGGAGCAGAAGCGGCAGGTTCTGATCTACCGCGTCCATGACCAGCCCTCGCTTGCCAAGCAGGAAAGCTTGCGCGAGTTCCTTGCGACCCTCGACATCTCGCTCGCCAAGGGCGGCAGCATGCGATCGAACCATTTCAACGGGATTCTTTCGAAAGCCGACGGCAAGCCGTACGAGACGATAGTCAACGAGATGGTGTTGCGCTCGCAAAGTCAGGCCATCTACAGCCCGGAGAATATCGGCCATTTCGGGCTAAACCTGATGCGTTATGCACACTTCACCTCGCCGATCCGGCGTTATGCGGATCTGATCGTGCACCGCGCCCTGGTCGGAACGCTCGGCCTCGGTGAAGGCGGAATCACGCCGCAGGAAGAAGGCGTACTGGACGACATCGCGGCGGAAATCTCCACCTTTGAACGACGCGCGATGGCGGCGGAACGCGACACTGTCGATCGGCTCATCGCTCATCACCTGAACGGTCGTGTCGGCGAGGAATTCGACGGACGCGTTTCCGGCGTGATCAAGGCGGGACTTTTTGTCACCCTCCCCGCCTATGGTGCCGACGGCTTCATCCCTATATCTACGCTCGGGCGTGACTACTTCATTTACGACGAAGCGCACCAGGCCCTCTCCGGCGAAAAATCCGGACTTGGCTATCGGTTGGGCGACCCGGTGCGTGTCAAGCTTGTCGAAGCGGTACCGCTTGCCGGTGCGCTTCGCTTCGAGATGTTGAGCGAGGGGCGAAAAATGCCAGCGGCGACGCGCTCGTTCCATAAGGCGGGCCGCCGCGATCGCGCCGGCGCACGCAAGCGACCGGGCACGCGACCGCCACGCGGCGGGCGGTAATAATCGGCCGGCGGAGCTACTGCCCGTTCGAGACGAAGGAAATGACATGAAGGCAACCGCAACGGATATGCTTCAGCTCGGCGGAGCGCAGAAGGAAGAACGGCCTGTTGGCCGCTCGATCAAGCGCGGCTTTCTCGGAAGTTGCCCGGCCTGCGGCAGCGGACGCCTGTTTCGCAGCTTCATCAAATCGGTGGATGCCTGCAGCGCCTGTGGCGAGCGCATGGACCATCACCGCGCCGATGACTTCCCCCCTTATATCGTCGTCACGATCGTCGGCCACCTCGTACTCGGCGGCTACATGATGACGGACCTCGTGCTGCCGCTTTCGACATGGCAGCATTTGGCGATCTGGGCACCGGTCACGCTTGCAAGTTCGATAGGCCTGTTGCAACCGGTGAAGGGCGCAGTCATCGGGCTGCAATGGGCTTTGAAAATGCATGGGTTCGGCGGTGAGGAAGATAGGCCGGAAGACGTCTTGCCGAAGCGAGACCCTTCGGCATGATGCCGGAGCGCGGCAGCGCCAGTCTCCCCTCGCCTCCGTCTGAAACACCCAAGCGCTTGCCGGTAAGGCCGCGCGACGCGGCCTCGATCATGCTTCTTGACCGCTCAGGCGCACGCGTTCGCGTATTGGTCGGAAGACGCCACGGCGCCCATGCTTTCATGCCGGACCTTTACGTCTTTCCGGGTGGGCGCCGGGATCCTGGCGATCATCGGCTGGGATTTGCCAGCGATCTTCATCCAACGGTTTTGCGGACGCTCAAGACAAGCGAAGGACGCCCGATTACCGACGCACGCGCGCGGGCGCTCGCGATCGCTGCCGTAAGAGAACTCTACGAAGAGGCCGGCGTCAGCGTCGGCAGGCCGCATAAGCGGGCAGAGCCCATCCTTCCTTTTCTTCCCGATCTTGCAAACTTGCGCTATATGGCTCGGGCCATCACTCCTCCGGGACACCCGAGGCGGTTCGACACGCGTTTCTTCGCGCTTTTCGCGGACGAAGCCGACATCGACCCTTCGCTGGTGCTGGACAGCCGGGAGCTTCAGGATTTGCAGTGGATCGATGTGAACGATTTTTCGTCCCTCCGCATACCGGAGATCACCGCCATCATCCTCGCGGATCTGAAAAGCGGCCTCGAATCGGATCCCTCGCTTCCTCCTGAAAGGGCCGTACCGTTTTATTTCACGCGCCATGGGCGGTTCGTCCGCACGCTTCTCTAAGGATTCTTGCTGAATGTCAAAGCCGCCGTCCGGTACGCCTGCACCGGTTGACGAAATCCACTGGCCGTCGCTGATCGCGGCGGTCGCTGCGATCAGCGCCGTCGGCATCGCCATCGGCCTTGGTCTTCCGTTGCTCAGCATCATCATGGAGAAGCGCGGGATTCCCTCCACGCTGATCGGGTTGAATTCTGCCATGGCCGGTCTTGCCTCCATGGCCGCCGCTCCGTTCACGACGAAGTTCGCGCATCGTCACGGTGTCGCGCCGACGATGCTGCTGGCGATCGTCTTTGCGGCCGCCAGTGCGCTCGGCTTCTATTACATCACCGACTTCTGGCTCTGGTTCCCCTTGCGCGTGGTCTTTCACGGCGCGATCACCGTCCTCTTCATCCTCTCGGAGTTCTGGATCAATGCGACGGCGCCGCCCAATCGCCGCGGTTTCGTGCTCGGCATCTACGGCACCGTGCTCTCGCTCGGTTTTGCGAGCGGTCCCCTGCTCTTTTCCATTCTCGGCAGCGAAGGGATCCTGCCTTTCGCTGTCGGGGCGGGCGTGATCCTGCTTGCGGCCATACCGATCTTTCTCGCCCGCGACGAGAGCCCCGTCCTCGACGAGAAGCCGGACCGGCATTTCATGCGCTACGTTTTTCTGGTACCGACGGCGACCGCCGCCGTGTTCATCTTCGGCGCGGTCGAATCAGGCGGGCTCTCGCTCTTTCCGATTTTCGGCACGCGAGCGGGCTTCACCGAATCGCAAGCCGCGCTGTTGTTGACGGTGATGGGTGTGGGGAACTTCATCTTTCAGATCCCGATCGGCATGCTCTCCGACCGCGTGAAGGATCGCCGCACGCTTCTATCGGCGATGACGCTGATTGGACTCATCGGCGCCTTGTTTCTGCCGATGCTGGTTGAGAGCTGGATTATGATGGCGCTTGTGCTGTTGTTCTGGGGCGGGTGCGTTTCCGGTCTTTACACCGTCGGTCTCAGCCACCTCGGCTCTCGGCTTCAGGGCGCCGATCTTGCCGCTGCCAATGCCGCCTTCGTGTTCTCCTATGCCGTCGGAACCGTAGCGGGACCACAGGCGATCGGAGCGGCAATGGACGTCACCGGCAACGACGGTTTTGCCTGGGCTATCGCGGGCTTCTTCGGGCTTTATGTTGCGCTTTCCGTTGTGCGGATCGTTTTGAAGCCAAAACGGCCTTGACTTTTCGGTCGCGATTTGTAGTTTCGCGCCAACCTTGACCGTGGCCCGCAACCGGTTGTCCACGGCTTCCATTTTTGTAAAGGCAGGACGACCATGGCGAAAGCTACCACTATCAAGATCAAGCTGCTGTCGACGGCCGACACGGGTTTCTTCTACGTCACCACCAAGAATAGCCGTACGATGACGGAAAAAATGACGAAGACGAAATACGACCCGATCGCCAGGAAGCACGTCGAATTCAAGGAAGCGAAGATCAAGTAAGATCAGCGTTTCCATTCGTTCGGAGAGCGCCGACCGCAAGGTTCGGCGCTCTTTTTCGTTCAGCGCTGCCCCCAGTTGCTCGATCGATGCCGTGCGTCCTTTCACACGTACAAAGGTCGCTCAAATTGATTCCGACCCAAGAGAATCTTGCAGCAGAGCCGAAACGAAAAACGCCGCTTCTTTCGAAGCGGCGTTTTTGAAAGGGGGCCGGCTGGCTCCGGTTGCGGCACGAGGAATCCGCGGACACCGGAAGCCAGCCGGCCGACCCCACGACCCAGGAGATGCGGCGGACCTGAGCATCATGGGGTAACCGATTGATGGTGGAAGCTATACTTCCTTGCTTATCAGCATTGCCTGAAAATAAAAAAAAATCAACGGATTCTTAACCGCCGAAGCAAGGTTGCTCGGCGTTTGGTTAATTCTGTCTCGGATTCGGACAGAACCGAACCCGCCGCTTATGGAAATGCTTTGCCCCAGCATCAGCGATGCGGCAGAGAATACAACTTAAGAGAAGCTGCGCAAGGGCCGAGCACGCGTTTCGACAGTCGTGGGGTTCTCGAACTGGCGGCTTTCGGGGCGTCAGGCCGCCGCCGCGACAACGCGGTTTCGCCCGCTGTTCTTCGCCTGGTAAAGGGCCGTGTCAGCCCTCTTCAACAAAGCTTCTGCCGTATCGCCCTCCGGCCGCAGGCTGGCGATGCCGAGAGATGCGGTGACACTTAGAACCGTATCCGCCTGCGGGATGCCAAATCCGCGACTTTCAACCATAAGCCGAAGGCGCTCGGCGACTATTGCGGCCATCTCCGGCGTGGTATCCGGCATGACGATCACAAATTCCTCGCCGCCGAACCGGCACGCAAGGTCGGCTCCGCGCACGGTTGCGCGGACACGGCTGGCAAATTCCCGCAGCACCTCGTCGCCCGCGTCGTGGCCATAAGTGTCGTTAACCCGCTTGAAGCGGTCGATGTCGGTAATGCAGATGGAGAGCGGCCGTCCCCGCGCGGTCGCTCTATCCGTCAGCATCTTCAAATGACTGTCCAGATAGCGGCGATTGTGCAGTCCGGTGAGATCGTCCGTGATCGCCAGTTCGATCGTCTGCTGCACGCTCGCGCGCAGCTGGTCATTGCAATGCTTGCGCCGAATTTGCGTCAGAGAGCGAGCGACCAGCTCGTTGAGATCGACGGGGCGCATGATGTAGTCCGTCACACCCAGTTCAAGCGCCCGAACGATCATTTCGTCGCTCCCCTGCTCCGCGACGAGCAGGATCGGTATGAAGCGCGTGCGCTCGAGCGAGCGCAACTGCGAACACAAACGTAGTGGGTCGTAGCCATCGAAGTTCGCATTGACGATCACCAGATCGAAATTGCTCTCCGCCGCTTCGAACAGGGCGGCCTGAGGATCCGATGTGATCGAGACCTCTGCGATCGGTTTCAGGGCACGCAGAAGCCGCTCCTGGGATGAGGCGCGCCCATCGACCAACAGCACATTGCCGGGCTCGTCCGGACGATCGTGGCGGGCGAGTTCCTGCAGGCCGATCGTCTGCGCGGTCTGCGCCCTGAGGCGCAGCTCGTCGCTGACGTTTTTCAGCCGCACCAGACTTTTCACCCGCGACATCAGTTGCAGATCGTTGACCGGCTTGGTGAGGAAATCGTCCGCGCCCGCCTTCAATCCACGCACGCGATCGGACGGCTGATCCAGCGCGGTGACCATGACGACCGGAATATGCGCGGTTCGGCTGTTCGCCTTCAGTCTCGCGCACACCTCGAACCCGTCCATGCCCGGCATCATGATATCGAGCAGAACCAGATCGACCGATGTCTTTTCGCAGATCGCCAATGCCGAAGGCCCGTCTGCGGCCGTCAAGACGTCGAAATACTCAGCCATCAAGCGCGCCTCCAGGAGGGTGACATTGGCTGGTACGTCATCGACGACGAGGATACGCGCAGTCATATCAATTTTCCCGGAATTCAGGCATCGCCCAGGTAAGTCTTGATCGTTTCAATAAATTTTGGAACAGAAATCGGTTTGGAAACATAGGCTTCGCATCCACCTTGGCGGATGCGCTCCTCGTCGCCCTTCATGGCGAAAGCAGTCACGGCGATGACCGGAATGACATGAAGCTCGTCATCCTCCTTGAGCCATTTGGTAACTTCGAGGCCGGAAACTTCCGGGAGCTGGATGTCCATCAGAATAAGATCGGGCCGGTGCTTGCGCGCAAGCTCGAGCGCTTCCATGCCGTTGCGCGTCTGGATCGTCGCGTAGCCCGAAGCCTCAATCAGGTCGCGGAAGAGCTTCATGTTCAGCTCGTTGTCCTCAACAATCATCACCTGTTTGGGCATGTCGACCCCTTGCTGTCCGCCGCCTTGCAAGTCCCTCGGAGACATATAAGTTTCACGATCAGCGACTCGACCCATTTCCGTAGTTGCCAGGCTAACGCTATTTGGTTGAAAAATAGGTAATTCCCGCCGCAAAATGAAAAGAGGTTCAATGCCATGAAGGGCGCTGATGAAACGGCAATCGCCATTCTCGGCTGGCTTGCAGACGAGCAGGAACTCATGTCGCGCTTCCTGACGCTGACGGGCACCGACGCGGCCTCGCTACGCACGGCGATCGGTGAGCCAGGCTTCATGGGTGGGCTGGTCGCCTTTCTCATGGACCACGAGCCGACGCTGATGTCCTTCTGTGCGGCAACGCAAACGCCTCCGGAAGAGGTGGTGCGGGCATACCAGGCGCTCTCCGGCCCCATGGATTTTGACGGCGACTGATCATGCCCACGTCCCGAGGCATTCATCTCAGCGATCGTCCGCTGATCGTTAGTGATGTCGACGAGCTCGTTCTTCACTGCATTAGGTCCAATCGCATCAGGGGCCTCCCATCCTTCCGGCGGGCGACGATCTCGAAGCCCGCAGCATCGAAGATCGCCGTCGAGCCTGTGCAGAGCACGACTGATTTCGATTGTTTCGCATGATCGATCGGGCACGCGTCGAGATAGCGGGCACCCCCGGCACGTGCATGGTCGATGGCGGCGGCGAGCATGCTGCGACTCAATCCCTTGCCGCGCAGCGGCGACAACAGGAAAAGGCAGCTCAGTGCCCAAACAGTTTCGTCCTCTGCCTCGCGATCCTCGAGCGGCCGCGAGACCGTGCGCGGCGAATTGAATTGGGGAACGTCATGGCGTGGTCCGACCTGAACCCAGGCAACGGGCGCTCCCTCACGGTAACCGAGAATGCCGGGCGGCGGGCCGGTTTCGATCCGATTTTTGATGAAGTCCTTGCGTTCCGCAGCCGACATTTTGGTACGAATGGCATGCGGCAGGCGCAAGGCCGCGCACCAGCAGCCGCAGAATGCTCCCTGGGGACCAAAGAGCTGCTCGAAATCCCGCCAGCGATCCGCTGTCACCGGAGCAAACTGTAGGGCATTATCCAAACTCGCCTCCGACCGCCGCCTTGAGACTCAATAGCGTAGAGCGTAAAGTCGCCACGTTCAACATTTGTTCCGGATATGCCCGACAGCGCTGCATCGATTCCTGGGTTCTGCCGAGACTGCCTCAAGGAACAAACCTCCGGGGCGCGACGCTGCCTGGCCTGCGGCAGCCCCCGACTTCTCCGCCATCCGGAACTCCGCAGCCTGAGCCTGGCCCATATCGATTGCGACGCCTTTTATGCCTCGGTCGAGAAGCGCGACAATCCGGAACTCGCGGATAAGCCGGTGATCATCGGCGGCGGCAAACGTGGCGTCGTTTCCACCGCCTGTTATATCGCCCGGATCAACGGCGTCCGCTCGGCCATGCCGATGTTCAAAGCTCTGGAAGCCTGCCCACAGGCGGTGGTGATCAAGCCGGACATGGAGAAATATTCGCGCGTCACGCGGGAAGTGCGAGCGATGATGCTGGAATTGACTCCGCTCGTCCAGCCGCTCTCCATAGACGAGGCATTTCTCGATCTCAGCGGCACGGAACGGCTTCATCATGATGCGCCTGCTCGCACCCTTGCCCGCTTTGCCAGACGCATAGAGCAGGAAGTCGGCATCACCGTCTCTGTGGGGCTCTCCTACTGCAAGTTCCTTGCCAAGGTCGCCTCCGACCTGCAGAAGCCGCGCGGCTTTTCCGTCATCGGCCAGGCCGAAGCGGTGGACTTCCTGAAGGAGCGGCCTGTTACACTGATCTGGGGCGTCGGCAAGGGCTTTGCCACGACGCTGGAGCGGGACGGCATCCGCACGATCGGCCAGTTGCAGACGATGGAGGAGGCCGATCTCATGCGCCGCTACGGCACGATGGGACAGAGGCTCTATCGGCTTTCCCGAGGGCTCGACGAGAGGACGGTCGAGACGAACGGTGAAGCGAAGAGCGTGTCCTCCGAGACGACCTTCAACGCGGATATTTCGCGTCCCGAAGAACTCATTGCGCATCTCAGACGACTGAGCGAACAGGTCGCGCTGCGCCTACGCAAGTCGGCGCTTGCAGGACAAACCGTCGTGCTCAAGCTCAAGACTGCCGATTTCAAGAGCCGCACCCGCAACCGTCGTCTGGACAGCCCAACGCGCCTTGCGGACCGCATTTTCCGCACTGGGCTGCGACTGCTCGAAAAGGAGGTCGACGGAACGAAATACAGGTTGATCGGCATCGGTGTCAGCGACCTCTCGGATCCGGCTCGCGCCGACCCGCCGGACCTTGTGGATCCGCTGGCGACGAGACGGGCGGCCGCGGAGGATGCGATCAACAAGCTGCGCGACAAATTCGGCAAAACGAGCGTCGAAACCGGATATACCTTCGGCCATCGCCGACGTGATCGGTAGTTTATGAGGCCCTGCTCGCTACGGCATGATTCCTCGAATTGGAAGGATGAAATCATGCACACTTCAAGTGCTACAGCGCCTTTGCGCGTGAAAAAAGCACGGCGCTGTAGCCTCGCCTGCCTGTGATCCAATTCCTTAAATATTGAGCGATACCCTCGTTCGACAACTCGGGCGTGTTCCGCTTTCGGCCCGTCTTAGGGAAGCGGATGAGGCGCTCTGATCGAAGGTGCGGCCGTTGCGCGCTCATGGACGTACGGCGCTCCAGTGTCGGATGAGGGTAGGTTTTGCGTTTCACTCTCAGGGTCGGGTTTGCCGTTCTGTTCATGTCATCGCCGGCAGCAGTTGCCGGCGGGACCAAGGCGCCATTGCAGATTATCGTTTCGACGGAGCAGCAATCCCTCGTCGTCTATGACGGCGACACCATTGTCGCCACGTCGAAAGTTTCCACCGGGAAAGCCGGTCACGGAACGCCAACAGGCATCTTTTCGATCCTCGAAAAGCGCCGGAAACACCAGTCCAACATCTATTCGAATGCGCCGATGCCGTTCATGCAAAGGCTGACCTGGTCCGGGATCGCGCTCCATGGCTCGAACCACGTGCCGGATTATCCCGCGTCGCATGGCTGCGTGCGGCTCCCGAGCAAGTTCGCCGCCAATCTCTTCAAGATGACCGTCCATGGGATGCACGTCCTGATATCGGATCGTCAGGTGACACCTGCCGCGGTGTCGAGTGCGGTGCTCTTCCAACCGAAACAGTCACGACAGCATGAACTGCCGCCGCTGTCGGACGTTCCTCTGCGCCCGTCGATCGGCCAACTCCATAACAATGCCGTCGAGGTGGCGATGACCGTCAAGCCTCCGGCCCCGGCCGCCTCCGCCGAAGAGCAGGCGGCGATCCGCATCCTGATCACCAGACGCGGGATGCGCGAGACCGTACGCGACCTCCAGGTCCTTTTGAACATGCTTGGCCACGAGGCGGGCTTGGCAGATGGTCTTAGCGGCCCGGCGACGCTCGCAGCGATCCGCGCATTTCAAACGGCGGAACGGCTACCCGCGGATGGCAAAATAACGCCGGAACTGATCGAGGCCGTATTTCGCAAGGCCCAACGTGAAATGCCGCCGAACGGTGTTCTTCGCGTACGCCGGCAATTTCAGCCACTCTTTGAAGCTGGCGTCACCATCGACAAACCCGAAGCGGCACTCGGAACGCATTTTCTGCAGTTCCAAAATTTCGACGCCAAGACCGGAGAGGGCAAATGGTTCGGCGTTTCCCTCGAAAACGAGCTGCCGAAAGCGACGAGAAAACGGCTCGGCATCACGGCCGATGCGGATCCGCCAGCCTCCAATAGCCTGCAGCAAAGCCTCAGCCGTATCGGCATCCCCGATGACGTCCGTAAGCGTATTGCAGGTCTTCTCGCCAACGGCTCGTCGCTGTCGATCTCCGATACAGATTCCGGCCTGGAAACCGGCGAGGGCACGGACTTCATCACCATCACAAGAACGGTGACAGGCGGCTGACTCCCCTGCCCCGATCATGGCTGAAGGGTCTAGACAAGTTCGACGTCGACAACGCCGGGCGCGGAGCGAAGTGCGGCGGCGATCTCGGGCGAGATCCGATATTTCTCGCTGAGTTCGACCTCGATCTCCCGCTGGCCGTTATCCTTGATGACGACAAAGGAAACGAGACTGTCGCCCTTGGTATTCAGATGGGAGGCTATCGAGCGGAGGGGTCCGGCGTCGCGTACATAGACGCGCAGCGCCTTCTGCATCTGCAGCGATTCCTCTTCTAGAGATCGCAAGGTTTGTATGCGAAGGCCAATGCCCTCCGGCCGCTCTTCCGCCGCCACGGTCATCACCAGCGATTTGCCGGGTTCCAGCAGGTCGCGGTACTGGTGCAGCATCTCCGAAAAGAGCACGGCTTCAAACTGGCCCGAAGCGTCCGAGAAGGCGACTATACCCATTTTGTTGCCGGTGCGCGTCTTGCGCTCCTGTTTCGACGTCACTGTTCCCGCAAGCCTGCCTGCCGTCGCCCCCTGTTTCACAGCCGCGGCAAAATCCGCAAACGTTTGCACGCGCATCTTCGCCAGCAGTTTGTTGTAGGTATCGAGCGGATGGGCGGAAAGGTAGAAGCCCAGGACCTGAAACTCCCGGTGCAATTTCTCCGAGGCGAGCCAGGGCGTGTAGGCAGGCAGAGCGATCTTTTCCGGCCCGGTCGCAGCGCCGGCACCGAACATGTCGCTCTGCCCGCTCACCTTGTTTTCCTGGGCGCGCTGGGCGAAGCCAAGTATCCGGTCAAGCCCTCCGATCAGCTCGGCCCGGTCATATCCGAAGCAATCGAAAGCGCCGGCGGCAATCAGGCTTTCGAAAACACGCCTGTTCAAGAGTTTGGGATCAATCCTGAGGCAGAAATCCTCAAGGCTGGCGAAGGGGCGATCGCCGCGAACCGCAACGATGTGCTCGACCGCCGATTCGCCCACGCCCTTGATCGCGGCGAGCGAATAATAGATGCGATTGTCGCCGGTCTCGAAATGGCGGAAGGAGCTCTGCACCGAGGGGGCACTCACTTGAATGCCGAGGCGCATCGCGTCTTGACGGAAGTCGTTGATCTTATCCGTGTTCGACATGTCGAGCGTCATGGAGGCAGCTAGAAACTCGACCGGATAGTGCGCCTTCATATAGGCGGTCTGGTAGGAAACGATGGCGTAGGCTGCCGCATGCGACTTGTTGAAGCCGTAGTTCGCGAACTTCGCGAGAAGATCGAAAATCAGATCGGCCTGCGGCTTCGACACGCCGTTCTTGACGGCGCCGTCGACGAAGCGGGCACGCTGCTGGTCCATCTCCGCCTTGATCTTCTTGCCCATCGCGCGGCGCAGAAGGTCGGCCTCGCCGAGCGAATAGCCCGAGAGCACCTGGGCGATCTGCATCACCTGTTCCTGGTAGACGATAACCCCCTGCGTTTCCTTGAGCAGATAGTCGATCTTCGGATGGATCGATTCGATCTCTTCCTCGCCGTGCTTGCGGGCATTGTAGACCGGGATGTTTTCCATCGGGCCGGGGCGGTAGAGCGCAACCAGCGCAATGATGTCCTCGATGCAGTCGGGACGCATGCCGATCAGCGCCTTGCGCATGCCGGCGCTTTCCACTTGGAACACGCCGACCGTTTCGCCGCGCGACAGCATCTCATAAGTCTTCGTGTCGTCGAGCGGGATGCTCGCGAGATCGATGTGAATCCCGCGCTTGGCGACGAAATCGACCGCGGTCTTCAGGACCGTCAGTGTCTTTAAGCCGAGGAAGTCGAATTTGACGAGCCCGGCCTGCTCCACCCATTTCATGTTGAACTGGGTAACCGGCATGTCGGAACGCGGATCGCGGTACATCGGCACCAGTTGCGACAGAGGCCGGTCGCCGATAACGATGCCGGCCGCATGCGTCGAGGCGTGGCGGTAGAGGCCCTCAATCTTCTGCGCTATGTCAAGAAGCCGAGCGACAACCGGCTCCTTTTCCGCCTCCTCCTGCAGCCGCGGCTCCTCTTCAATCGCCTTCGAAAGTGGCGTCGGGTTCGCCGGGTTGTTCGGCACGAGCTTGCAGATCTTATCGACCTGGCCATAGGGCATTTCGAGCACCCGACCGACGTCGCGCAGGGCTGCACGCGCCTGCAGTGAACCGAAGGTGATGATCTGGGCTACCTGCTCACGACCGTATTTTTTCTGGACGTAGCGGATGACTTCTTCGCGGCGATCCTGGCAGAAGTCGATATCAAAGTCTGGCATCGACACGCGTTCCGGGTTGAGGAACCGCTCGAACAGCAGTGAGAAACGCATCGGATCGACGTCGGTGATCGTCAGCGCATAAGCAACCAGCGATCCGGCGCCCGAGCCGCGGCCGGGGCCGACCGGAATATCATGCTGCTTGGCCCATTTGATGAAGTCCGAAACGATCAGGAAATAGCCCGGAAACTTCATCCGCTCGATAACGCCGAGTTCGAAAGCCAGCCGCTCCCGATAATCCTCCTCCTTGTAGCCGGGCGCCATGCCAAGCTTTGCCAGACGATTCTCGAGCCCCTCCTCCGCTTGGCGGCGCAACTCCGCAGCTTCGGCGCGCCCGGCCTCCTCCGGATCGTCCGATGCACCGGTAAAGCGCGGCAGGATCGGACCGCGGGTTTTCAGTATAAACGAGCAGCGGCGGGCGATTTCGACAGTGGTTTCCAGCGCTTCGGGCAGATCGGCGAACAGAGCCGCCATCTCCTTGCGGCTCTTCAGGTAATGATCGGGCGTCAGGCGGAAACGGCTGTCGTCGGACACCATTGCGTTATGGGCGACGGCCATCAGCGCATCATGAGCGTCATAATCGGACGGCGATGGAAAGAAGGGTTCGTTGGTCGCGACGAGAGGAACATCAAGCCGATAGGCAAGATCGATCATGCGATTTTCGTGACGACGATCAAAGTTGCCATGCCGCTGCAACTCTACGTAAAGCCGATTGCCGAAAAGCTCGATCAATGCCTTCAGGCGCGCTTCAGCCAGGGCCGGCGAGCCCGCCTTGAGCGCCATGTCGACCGGGCCGCCGCCGGCGCCGGTCAGCGCCATCAACCCATCCGTACCGCCATCGGCGAGCCACGAGCGTGTTATGCGCACCGCATGACTGCCTTCGCCATCTAGGTAAGCGCGGCTGACAAGATCCACAAGGCGAACATAGCCCTCATCCGTCGCGGCGATCAAAACGACCGCGGGAAGCCTTGCGAGATGCTGACTGTGGCCGCGTCGCTCGCCTTCCGCCTCATCCTCCATGTCGATCGACAGTTGGCAGCCAATGATCGGCTGCAACCCGTCTTCCGCGGCCTTCTGCGAAAACTCAAGGGCAGCGAATAGATTGTTGGTGTCGGCAATACCAATCGCAGGCTGGTCGTCCGCGACAGCCTTGCCGATGATCTTCTTCAGCGGCAGGGCGCCTTCGAGCAGCGAAAATGCCGAATGCACGCGCAGATGAACGAACTGCGGATCTGCTGCACCCGTCACGCCCTGCCCAACGCCTTCATCACTTGCCATCGCCGCACTCCGATTCCTGTCCAGTGCGGAGGATATCCCGTTTCCGTTCCCTGCTGTCCAGCCTTACGACGAGCACAGGGCGTTTTTTGCCGGCCTGAAAATTGCCCGCGTTCCGGCGAGCAGCGATCACATGCTGAGTGCAATCACCGAAATGCTTGCGATGAAAAGGCTCATCGATGCGAAGGCGGCAAGATCACGAACGAAATCAGTCATAACATGGCTCCTTTTCCGCTAGTGTTCCCTTTTTGTTCTTTTTTCGTTCAATAGTCAAGCAAGCGCGCATAAAAGACCCGCTATTCAGCAACTATGGTTAACGCGCGCGCATGCGCCAGCTAATCCGGCTTGCCGTGCATACGGCCTGCAAGCCATGGCGGCCCGGATCGAATCAATCCAAAATCGTGAAAGCGATCGAAACCCAGCCGCGAAGATGCGGGATGCGCGCGGCGAATTATCCATGCTCTCTTCGTTCTGCTCTTAAGAACACTGCATCTCAGGGAGTCCCAATGCAAAAACGTCTGATTTCCGCCTTTCTCCTTTTGCTGCTGCCCTCCCCCGGATTTGCCGCCGAGCCTATAGACCCGGCCCGAATCGTCTCTGCCGCAACGGGTGATTGGGACAAGAATGGAGCAAGCGATCTGGCACTTCTCGTAGCGCCTGCCGACGGCAGCGACGAGGACAATGCCATCTATCTCTATCTTAGCAATGAGGTCGGCAGGCTCACGTTGAAGTCGCAGATACCCAACAAAGTATGGGGAACGTTCGAACTCTATGGCCAGGCGCCATCGATTACTGGCCTGTCGAACGGCTCGATACAGATCACATCGCACAATGACGCTATCGGCCGTGAACGCTGGGAACAAAAGCTCACGATCGCCTTTCGCAAATCCGATTTCGTCGTCGCCGGCTACACCTACTCGTCCTACGACACGCTCGACCCCAATGCCACAATGCAATGCGATTTCAGCGTATTGAGTGGCAAAGGAACGAGAAACAACAAGCCGATCACCGCCAGAGGCGCGACCGTTTTGCTCAAGGACTGGAGTGACGACATCGGTCAGAAGGCTTGCGGTGCCGAGTAAAACTTCCGCTATTTGTTCCCTATTTGTTCTTTACACGCGGAGGATGTTGCGGCATCTTGCGCGCGGAGATCGAGGAAACATCATGGTCAGCATCGAAGAACTCAGGGACTTCGTCGTCGAAGCCAAGTCGAAGACGTATGTGGGCAATGGCACGATGCTTCCGGCCTGCCGGCCAGGCTCCAACGATATCGGCCATGAACGCGGCGCATGGCGCTATCTCGATAGCTATTTCGGCGGGACCGATTTCGCCGGCCAGGAAACCGTCTGGCACGACGGGAAACCCCGATGGGCGATGAACTATTTCGGCCGCATCGTCCGCCCGGATCTGATCGACGCGCAAAGAACCGGCATCATCATCAAGGCAGCACTTCAGGCGATGTACCGCGAGAAAGGCCATTTCCTCGGCGGCATGGCGTATCAGCACGCTTATGGATGCTACATCGACAGCAGCAGCGGCGAGACCGAGCATTTTTCCGGACGCGAGACGATCTTCGTCGATGGCGAGGAAGCCTATGAGCTTAATTATCGCGGCGGGCTCATCGTTCCCTGATCAGGCAGCAAATCAAAATGCTACCGCGACCTTTACGCCTCTGAACAGTCGCGGCGCCTTCGAGCTATTTCATTTCGACGACCTTGCCGTCCTCGATCGTCACGCGACGGTCCATCAGGGAGGCCAGTTCGTGATTGTGGGTGGCGATCAGCGCAGCCAGCCCCGACTGACGCGCCAGCGCCTCCAGTGCTTCGAAGACATAGCCGGCGGTCTCGGGATCGAGGTTGCCGGTCGGCTCATCAGCCAGGAGAACAAGCGGCGCATTTGCCACCGCCCGTGCGATCGCGACGCGCTGCTGCTCGCCGCCGGAAAGCTCGGTCGGACGATGCGCGGCGCGGTGGCTGATGCGCATGTAGTCGAGCAGGGCCTTTGCCCTTTCCGCCGCCTCCGCCTTGGACAGACCGGCGATCAACTGCGGCATCATGATGTTTTCGAGCGCGGAGAATTCCGGCAGGAGGTGATGGAACTGGTAGACGAAACCGATCTCATTGCGACGGATCGCCGTTCGCCGATCATCGCTGAGCCCGTTGCAGGCGATGCCGTTCACGATCACCTCGCCTGCATCCGGATGTTCAAGCAGACCGGCAATGTGAAGCAGCGTCGACTTGCCCGTACCCGACGGCGCAACGAGCGCAACCGTCTCGCCGCCCTTCAAGGTGAAATCCGCTCCTTTGAGGATCGAAAGGAAGGTGTCGCCCTGTCCATAGTGCCGCTCGATACCGGTGAGCTGCAGTGCCACGCGCGCATTCATTCAGTTCTTGTCCTTGTTATTCGTACCGCAAGGCCTGCACCGGATCGAGGCGCGAGGCGCGCCAGGCCGGAAAGATCGTGGCAAGGAAGGAAAGCGCGATTGCCATCACGACGACGGAGATGGTCTCGTCGGCATTCATGTCCGCTGGAAGCTGGCTCAGGAAGTAGAGCTCCGGATTGAAGAGCGTCTCGCCCGAGGCCCAGGAAAAGAACTGGCGAATGGACTCGACGTTGAGGCAGACGACAATTCCGAGCAGCACACCCGCAACCGTCCCGGCGACGCCGATCGCGGCGCCGGTCATGAAGAAAATGCGCATCACCGATCCGGATGTCGCACCCATGGTGCGCAGGATTGCGATGTCGCTGCCCTTGTCCTTGACCAGCATGATCAGACCCGAAACGATGTTCAGCGCCGCGACGAGGACGATCAGGGTGAGGATCATGAACATCACGTTGCGCTCCACCTGGAGCGCCGAAAAGAAGGTCTTGTTGCGGTCTCGCCAGTCGGTAATGAAGATTTGTCGACCGGCCGCATCTTCGATGGGCTTGCGCAAGGTATCGACGGCATCCGGACGTTCGGCGAAAATTTCGATGGACTGGACGAGGCCTTCGGCGTTGAAGTAGAGCTGGGCTTCCTCGAGCGGCATGAAGATGATCGTCGCGTCATATTCGGACATGCCGATCTCGAAGATCGCCGAAACCGTGTAGGCCTTGACGCGCGGGTTCATTCCCAACGGGGTCACGTCACCGTTCGGCGAGGTCAGCGTGATCGTACCGCCGACGCGGATTCCCAATTGTTCGGCCATCCGGGAGCCGATCGCGACGCCGCTGCCCGACGCAAAGCCGACGAGATCGCCCGACTGGATATGCTCCGAGATGGATTTCATCTTCATGAGGTCGTCGGCGCGGATGCCGCGAACGAGAGCACCCGTCGAGGCATCGCCGATGCCCTGCGCGAGAACCTGCCCCTCGACCATCGGGATCGCCATCGTTACGCCTGGAACCGCGGAGAACTTGGTGGCCAGATCGGCATAATTGGTGAGCGGACCATCGAGCGGCTGAACGATCATATGCCCGTTCATGCCGAGGATGCGGGAAATGAGCTCAGTGCGGAAACCGTTCATCACCGCCATGACGATGATCAGCGTTGCCACACCGAGCATGATGCCGATGAAGGAAAAGCCGGCGATGACCGAGATGAACGCTTCTTTTCGCCGTGAGCGCAGGTAGCGCCAGGCAACCATGCGTTCGAAAGCGGAAAAAGGACGGCCGGAAGATATTCCAGACTGAGCGGCAGCCTGCACCTGCTCTTCCGTGGCCGCGGTCATCTTCGTTCCCTTCGCTTTATCTCGTCGCAATCAGCTTGTTGATCGCGGCATCAATCGTCATCGTCTCGCGCTCACCGGTTTTGCGGTCCTTGATCTCGACTTCGCCATTGGCAACCGAACGCGGCCCGACGATGATCTGCACCGGAACGCCGATGAGGTCGGCAGTCGCGAACTTCGCTCCGGCGCGATCGTCCGTGTCGTCCAGAAGGACGTCGAATCCCGCCTTGCCGAGATCGGAGTAGAGCGTGCCGCAGGCAGCATCGCAAGCGGCATCCCCCGCTTTCATGTTGATGACGACCATATCGAAGGGTGCGATCGCCTTCGGCCAGATGATACCGTTATCGTCATGTGAGGCTTCGATGATCGCAGGCACGAGGCGGGTCGGGCCGATGCCGTAGGAACCCATGTGCACCGCGTGTTCCTTGCCGTCAGGTCCGAGCACCTTGGCCCCCATCGCCTCGGAATATTTGGTACCGAAATAGAAGATATGGCCGACCTCGATGCCGCGCGCCGACAGGCGCTGGTCCTCCGGAACAGCGTTGAAGGCTGCCTCGTCATGCATTTCCGAAGTCGCCGCGTAGCGCGACGTCCACTTGTCGAAGATCGCCTTCAGGCCGACGACGTCGTCGAAATTCGTGTCTTCGCCCGGAACGTCAAAACTGAGGAAATCCTCGTGGCAGAACACCTCGGACTCGCCGGTATCTGCGAGAATGATGAATTCATGGCTCAGATTGCCGCCGATCGGACCGGTATCGGCCCGCATCGGAATGGCGCGCAGGCCCATGCGGTCGAAGGTGCGCAGGTAAGCGGCGAACATCCTTATATAGGCATGCTCCGCTCCCTCCCGGTCGAGATCGAACGAGTAGGCATCCTTCATCAGGAACTCGCGCGAGCGCATGGTGCCGAAGCGCGGGCGGATTTCGTCGCGGAACTTCAACTGGATGTGATAGAGATTGAGCGGCAGGTTACGATAGGACTTCACGTAGGCGCGGAATACGTCCGTGATCATCTCCTCGTTCGTCGGGCCGTAAAGCATCGGCCGGTCCTGCCGATCCTTGATGCGCAGCATCTCCTTGCCATAGGCGTCGTAGCGCCCGCTCTCCTGCCACAGCTCCGCGGATTGCAAGGTCGGCATCAGCAGTTCGATCGCACCGGAACGGTTCTGCTCCTCGCGGATGATCGCGTTCACCTTCTCGAGCACGCGCTTGCCGAGCGGCAACCATGTATAGATGCCGGCCGATTGCTGCCGGATCATGCCCGTCCTCAGCATTAGGCGATGGGAAACGATTTCCGCTTCCTTCGGGTTTTCCTTCAAGATGGGCATGAAAAAGCGGGACAGGCGCATGACGGTTTCCAGAACTGGTGAATTTCGCACTATCGATGGATTCGGGCGAAATGACGTTGTGCTTGGGCTACTCTCTTCGCCTGCGAACAGGAAAGGGCAGCTGTTGCCTTTGAAATCGGGCTCTTGATTTTCCTGCCGAGATCGCCGGCGGGAAGCTTTCGAGTTAAGCGTTCATAGCCGCTTCGCGCACGGAAGAAAACCCTGCCGCAGCGGAAGAGAGCCGTGGAAGGATCGATCCTTGAGGAGGAAACGCGGGGCCGCACCCTGCGTCAAAAGAGCACGTTAGTAACAGGACGAAGACGGTAGCTGTCAACGGGAAAATTTTGCCAGACTGTAGCAAAAATGCAAAAAAAGCAGATGACAGCGCCCAATGTTTGAGCTAATTTCGGCTCACAAAACAGGCAAGAAGACCAAATTCCTGCCGAAATTCGCGGTCAAGTCTTGGGAGGATAAGATCTTAGGCGCGCTTGTCGCTGCCGCCGGAAACGGATTAAAGATCACGCGAAACTTAGAAAACAAGGCTTTGGCCTTGTTTTTTTTTGCTTTTCGCGATCGCCTTCCAACGAATCATCCCACCGAATTCGCCAATTTGATGACTGTCAAGAGAGGCCTTATGCCCCGCCTCGGCATAACGCCTCTCTTGCCTGCCGCGACCGCCGGCACCCGCTGATGACACTGGAGGGTGCGGCGACGAGCATTTGCCCGCTGGCATGATTTTTGCTCTGAGTGGCCGTTCAATAGAACTCCGGTGCGAAGCGCGGTATGGCATCGATGCCGTATCCGAGCCTCACTGAAACGATATACCAGCCGAGGTGTATGGCAGCGGCGATGATGGTGGTGAGAACAACGACGCGCAAAGCGCGGAACCGCGCAGGAGCGCTCTCGACGCTGCCCGGCACGACATCGTTCTCTTCGGCCTGAGTCCTGACCCCCAGCGGCAGCACCGCGAAAAGCGTCAGCCACCAAATGATGAAGTAGATGGCAAAGGTCGAAAAAGCGGACATTGCGGAAATCCCGTGTCTCAATTGGAAGCATTACCGCGAGCTTTGTGCGTCTGAAAAGACCCACGGCGCTGTAGACAGCTGCCGAGGCGATCTCGCCTGCGTTATAGCCCCGCGCGGCGCGGCCGGCAATTACAGCGCCATGCGTCTTTTCAGACGCACAAAGCTCGCTGTAACACTTTGAACTGCTGCATGTTTTTATCCTAAATCGGCTCCGACTTAAGGAAAACCTGCAGTAAATCGAGCGCGCCCGACTGTCACACTTCTTCCAGTTCGATCAAGGTACCCTGGAAGTCCTTTGGGTGGAGAAAGAGAACGGGCTTACCATGAGCACCGATCTTCGGCGTTCCGTCGCCAAGCACGCGCGCCCCTGCCTGCTTCAGCCGGTCACGTGCCCCAATGATATCCGCCACCTCGTAGCAGATGTGGTGGATGCCGCCGGCCGGATTTTTGGCAAGGAAAGCGGCGATCGGTGATGCGTCGCCGAGCGGTTCCAGCAATTCCACCTTCGTGTTCGGAAGCGTGACGAAGACGACGGTAACACCGTGTTCGGGAAGCGCTTGCGGCGCTGTGACATCGGCGCCCAGCATCGAGCGATAGCTGTCGGCGGCCGCCGATAGGTCCGGCACGGCGATCGCTACGTGGTTCACTCTTCCGAGCATCGATCCCTTCCCTCCCCTTCATCGACGGCCACCAGGCCATCGTCAGGGGAATCAGACTTTGGTGACAAAGACGGTCACCAGCGGCTTCTTGCCCCAAACCTGATTGGCGGTGCTGCGCACGGCGCGCCGGACTGCTTCCTGGAGTGTCGAAAGGTCCTTCCGCTTTGCCCGTGGAATGCTCTCCACAGCGCCGAGCACGGCGTCGTAAAGCGTATCGTCCATGTCCTCGCCCTCGTCGTCGAACTCCGGAAGTCCGATCGGAACCACAACGGGATCGCCGAGGAAATCATAACGATTATCGAGCACCACGTTAACGGAAACATGGCCCGCGAAGGAGAGCTTGCGGCGCTCGCCGATTCCCATCTCGTCGAAATCACCGATCAGCGTTCCATCCTTGTAGATGCGGCCGTGCGGCGCCTGGTCGATGACTTCCGCCGGTCCTGGCGCAAGGCGTAGCATTTCACCGTTACGCAATCGCGGCACGCTGGGGATGCCGGAATGCCGCGCCAGCTCGGCATGTGCCGTCAGATGAGCCGCCTCGCCGTGTACGGGCACGACGATCTGCGGCTTGAGCCATTGATATATCTGCTGAAGCTCGTTGCGGCGCGGATGACCGGAGACGTGCACCAGCGCCTCACTGTCGGTAATGATGTGGACACCCTGCTCGATCAAGCCGTTTTTGATATCGTTGATCGCCTTTTCGTTGCCGGGGATGGTGCGTGACGAGAAGACAATGGTGTCGCCGGCGGAAAACGCAACATTGCGCATCTCGTCGCGGGAAAGCTTGGCAAGTGCGGCCCGCGCCTCTCCCTGGCTGCCCGTCAGGATAACGACAGCCTTGTCGCGCGGAATATATCCGAATTCATCCTCTGCGAGGAAAGGCTTCAGTCCTTCCATGAGCCCGAGGTCCCTGGCGACGTTGACGACGCGTTTCATCGAGCTGCCAAGCAGGAGAACCTCTCTGCCCGCTGCCTCGGCGGCTTCAGCAATGGAGCGAATACGACCGACGTTCGAAGAAAACGTAGTAATGCCGACACGACCTTCCGCGTCGGCAATGATCTTGGCGAGGCTTTCGGAAACTTGTCTCTCCGAGGGCGACACACCGTCACGCAGCGCATTGGTAGAATCGCAGACGAGGGCCAACACGCCTTCCTCGCCGATCTTACGAAAGCGCGCCTCGTCGGTAACAGGCCCGAGCGACGGCTCCAGATCGATCTTCCAGTCACCGCTGTGCACGACTGTGCCCAGCGGCGTGCGGATAACGAGCGACATCGGTTCCGGGATCGAATGGTTGACGCCGACTGCCTCGATACTGAAGGGACCCACATTAATGCGGTCCCCCTGCTTGAAAATGGTGACCGGGATCTCGCCACGGCCCCTCTCGAAATCGCGCTTGGCCTCAAGCATGCCGGCGGTGAAGGGGGAGGCGTAGACGGGAACGTTCAGACCCGGCCACAAATCGTTCAGTGCACCGTAGTGGTCTTCATGCGCATGCGTAATGATGATCGCCTTCAGATTGCGGCGCTCCTCGGCGAGGAAGGCGATATCGGGCAAGACCAGTTCGACACCCGGCAACTCCGGTCCGGGAAAGGTGACGCCGCAGTCGACCATAATCCATTGGCGATTGCCTGGCCGCCCATAGCCGTAAAGGCCGAGGTTCATGCCGATTTCGCCCACGCCGCCAAGCGGCAAGAAAACCAATTCTTCTTCCTGCGCCATTGTGCGCCTCTATTCCTTATTCATCTGAAAAATACATCGCCCGCCGCAATGGCTTGCAGCGTGCCGGAGCCCGTGTCGAGCATCAGCCGGCCGTCTTGATCAATACCGGCAAAGCGCCCGGAAAGCGACCGGTCCGGCAAATTCACGGTGATTGGCTCCCCGATGCCTCTCGCAGCCGCTCGCCACTGGTCGATGATGACACCGACGCCAGCGCCCCGATACCAAACGGACAGGGCTTCCGCCATCGTGGCGAAAAGATGGGCGAAGAGTTCATCCGGCGAGATTGTAGCGCCTTCGCGCCGAAGCGAGGTGACCGGGTAAAGGGCTTCCTCCGGGATGACGGCAACATTGATTCCGCAGCCGATCACCAGCGCGTGGCGCCCGTCCGGCAATCTTTCGCCTTCCAGGAGAATGCCGCAGACTTTTCGACCGTCGATCAGAATGTCGTTCGGCCATTTGATCGCCACGTCCGCCGAGCCCGGAGGCATTACCCTGTGAATGGCCCGATGGACGGCGACGGCCACGGCAAGCGGCAGCGAATGCAGACGCTCGACCGGCGCCGGATCGATGAGCAGCAAAGAGGCGTAGAGGTTGCCAGGCTCGGAGAACCAGGCACGGCCACGCCGTCCCCGCCCTCCGGTCTGGCGCGTCGCGGTGATCCAGAGATTGCCCGGATCACCCTCCCGTGCCCTCGCCAGGCACTCGCTGTTGGTGGAGACGGTCTCGGCGAGCGCGACATGCCGGAAATCGTCAGGCGAAATCCGGCCGCCGCCTTGCCCGCTGGTCAAAAGAACGTCCGCGCCGCAACTTCCGCGGCGCTCCCGAGCGGTCCGCCGATTAGCACGTATCCGAGCACGAACAGACCGGAAAGGCCAAAGACCAGACGCAGTTCGCCGGCGGTGCGGGCAAACTCACCCTTGGCCTCGTCGAACCACATGACCTTGATGACACGCAGGTAATAATAGGCGCCGACGACGGAAGCGAGCACGCCGATAATCGCGAGCGCGTAGAGATGCGCCTCGATCGCCGCGACGAACACGAAATACTTTGCGAAGAAGCCGGCAAGCGGCGGAATGCCGGCGAGCGAGAACATCAGGAGCGTCAGCACCGTCGCCATGAACGGATTGGTCTGCGAAAGCCCGGCGAGATCATCGATGTTTTCGACGTGCTCACCCTCCTTGCGCCGCATGGCGAGGATGCAGGCGAAACTGCCGAGCGTCATGACCATGTAGATCAGCATGTAGAGGATCACTCCGCGCACGCCGGCCATCGAGCCGGCTGCAAGACCGACGAGCGCATAGCCCATGTGCCCGATCGAAGAATAGGCCATCAGCCGCTTGATGTTCCGCTGCCCGATGGCGGCGAAGGAACCGAGCAGCATCGAAGCGATCGAGATGAAGACGACGATCTGCTGCCAGTCGGCCACGATCGGCTCGAATGCATTGATGACGATGCGAACGAGGATCGCCATGGCCGCAACCTTCGGTGCCGCCGCGAAGAACGCGGTCACCGGCGTCGGCGCACCTTCGTAAACATCCGGCGTCCACATATGAAACGGAACGGCGGAAATCTTGAAGGCCAGACCGGCGAGAATGAACACCAGCCCGAAGACGAGGCCGAGCGAGCGACCTTCCGCCGTCAGCGCAGCGGCAATCTCATCGAAACCGGTATGACCGGTGAACCCGTAGACCAGCGACATGCCGTAGAGCAGCATGCCGGACGACAAGGCGCCGAGAACGAAATATTTCAGGCCGGCTTCGGTCGAACGTACGCTGTCGCGGTTGATCGCCGCCACCACATAGAGGGCGAGCGACTGTAGCTCCAGCGACAGATACAGCGACATCAGATCGTTGGCCGAAATCATCAGCAGCATGCCGAGCGTCGCGAGCACCAGCAGCACTGGAAATTCGAAACGGTCGATCTGTGCCGAGCGAGCATGGCCGACGGTCATGACCATCACGGTGATGGAACCGATCAGGGCTAGAACCTTCATGAACTTCGAGAAGGGATCGGAGAGGAAGGCGCCGCCATAGGCCTGTCCCTCGCCTGTTTTCAGAACGAGCCACAGCCCGGCGATGATGAGCAAGGCGACCGCAAGCCCGGTCACTGTCGACGTGGACTTTTCGCTCGAAAAGACTCCGATCATCAGCAGCGCCATCGCGCCGATCGCCAGGATGATTTCCGGGATGGAAAGTTGCAGGCTTGCGAAAAGGGTTTCAGCAGTCATGTCCAATCACGTCCTGTGGTCATTGCACCGAAAGCGCAACGTTTTGCGCTGCCTGCAGGGCTGCGGAGTAGTTGTTGACGAGGAGGTCCACGGAGGCCGCGGTCGCGTCGAAGACCGGCGCGGGATAGATTCCGAAGAAGATCGTCAGAACCACCAGCGGATAGAGGATGAGCTTCTCACGCGCGGAGAGATCGAGCAAAGTCTTAAGGCTTTCCTTCTCGAGCGCGCCGAAGATCACCCGCCGGTAGAGCCAGAGGGCGTAAGCTGCCGACAGAATGACGCCGCTGGTCGCAAAGAAGGCAACCCAGGTATTGGCCCGGAACGCGCCCACCAGTGTCAGCACTTCGCCGACGAAGCCCGAGGTACCCGGAAGACCGACGTTCGCCATGGTAAAGACCATGAAGGCGACGGCATATTTCGGCATGTTGTTGACGAGGCCGCCATAGGCGGAGATCTCACGGGTATGCAGCCGGTCATAGACGACGCCGACGCAAAGGAAGAGCGCGCCCGAGACGACGCCGTGCGACAGCATCTGGAAAATGGCGCCCTGGACGCCCTGTATGTTGGCCGCGAAGGTCCCCATCGTCACATAGCCCATATGCGCGACGGACGAATAGGCGATGAGCTTCTTGATGTCGGTCTGCATCATCGCCACCAGCGAGGTGTAGATGATCGCGATGATCGACAGAGTATAGACGAACGGCGCGAAATAGTCCGACGCCAACGGGAACATCGGCAGCGAGAAGCGTAGGAAGCCGTAGCCGCCGAGCTTCAGCAGGATGCCGGCCAGGATCACCGAACCCGCCGTCGGCGCCTGGACGTGCGCGTCTGGAAGCCAGGTATGGACCGGCCACATCGGCATCTTCACCGCGAATGATGCGAAGAAGGCAAGCCATAGCCATGTCTGCATCTCGCGCGGGAAACTATAGGCGAGCAGTTGGGTGATGTCGGTCGTGCCGGCCTGCCAGTACATCGCCATGATGGCGAGCAGCATAAGCACCGAGCCGAGCAATGTATAAAGGAAGAACTTGTAGCTCGCGTAAACGCGATCCCTGCCGCCCCAGACGCCGATGATGATGAACATCGGGATGAGGCCCGCCTCGAAGAAGACGTAGAAGAGCACGATGTCGAGCGATACGAAGACACCGAGCATGAGCGTCTCCAGGATCAGAAACGCGATCATGTATTCCTTCAGCCGCTTCTCGATCGTGACCCAGCTCGCGAGCACGCAGAACGGCATCAGAAGCGCGGTAAGCGGAAGGAACAGCACCGAGATCCCGTCAATGCCGAGATGATAGGAAATGCCGGTGCCGAGCCACTCGTGCTTCTCGATCATTTGGAAGCCGGCGTTCGAGCTATCGAACTGGTACCAGATATAGAGAGACACGGCGAAGGTGAAGATCGTCGTCAGCAGCGATACGTTCAGGATGTTGCGGCGGCCGTAAGCGCTGTCTTCCCTTGTCAGCAAGAGAAGCAGAACGCCGACGAGCGGCATGAAGGTGACCGCGGAAAGTACGGGCCAATCGGTCATCAGAAGGAACTCCCGAGCATCATCCATGTAACGAGCGCTGCAATGCCGATCAGCATGGCGAACGCGTAGTGATAGAGGTAACCGGTCTGCAGTCGGACAACGCGATCCGTGACGTCGAGCACGCGCGCCGCAACCCCGTTCGGCCCAAAGCCGTCGATCACTCTGCCGTCACCCTCCTTCCAGAGGAAGGTGCCGAGGCGCTTGGCGGTACGGACGAAGAGGAAATCGTAGAGCTCGTCGAAATACCACTTGTTGAGCAGGAACTGGTAGAGACCACGATGCTGCTGAGCGAGGTATTTCGGGGTCTCCGGCGAACGGATGTACATGTACCAGGCCGTGTAGAGACCGAGCGCCATCGCCACGAACGGGCTCCACTTCACCCACAACGGAACGTGATGGTACTCCTCGAGGATTTCGTTTTCCGGCAGCGTGAAGAGAGAGCCCTGCCAGAACTCAACATAGTGATGGCCGAAGAAATAATCATGGAACAGGAAGCCTGCGAGGAGTGCGCCGGCCGCAAGAATATAGAGCGGTACCAGCATGACCTGCGGCGACTCGTGAACGTGGTGCATGACGTCGGAGGAAGCGCGCGGCTTGCCGTGAAACGTCATGAAGGTCAGGCGCCAAGAGTAGAAGCTGGTGAACAGGGCCGCAATCACCAGCAAGATGAAGGCGACGCCGGAAACGACGCTGTGCGAGGCGAAGGTGGACTCGATGATGGCATCCTTCGAGAAGAAGCCGGCCGTGCCAATGACCGTACCGGGGATGCCGACGCCCGTGAGCGCGATCGTGCCGACGAACATCATCCAGTAGGTGACGGGGATGTGGGTGCGCAGTCCGCCCATGTAACGCATATCCTGCTCGCCATCGACGGCATGGATTACCGAGCCCGCGCCGAGGAACAGGAGCGCCTTGAAGAAGGCGTGCGTAAAGAGATGGAAGATGGCTGCGCCATAGGCACCGACCCCAAGCGCCACGAACATATAGCCGAGCTGCGAACAGGTCGAATAGGCGATGACTCGCTTGATATCGTTCTGTACGAGACCGACGGTTGCGGCGAAGAAGGCAGTGATCGCCCCGACCAGCGTGACGACCGTCAGCGCGTCCGGCGACAGCTCGAACAACGGCGACATGCGGGCGACCAGGAAGACACCGGCGGTGACCATGGTTGCGGCATGGATGAGGGCCGAAACCGGCGTCGGGCCTTCCATGGCGTCCGGCAACCAGGTGTGCAGCAGAAACTGCGCAGACTTGCCCATCGCCCCCATGAAGAGAAGCAGGCACGTCGCCGTCAACGCATGCGCCTTGTCGAGCTGCATGCCGAACAGCGTGATCACGGCCTCCCCTGCTTCGGCACCTTCGGCCGGCAGATAGCTCTGCGCGGCGGCAAAGACTGTTTCGAGATTGATCGAACCGAAGAGAACAAAGACGCAGAAAATACCGAGCGAGAAGCCGAAATCGCCAACGCGATTGACGATGAAGGCCTTGATCGCCGCGGCGTTGGCCGAAGGCTTCTTATACCAGAAGCCGATCAGCAGATACGACGCCAGGCCCACGCCTTCCCAGCCGAAGAACATCTGCAGCAAGTTGTCCGACGTGATGAGCATCAGCATCGCGAAGGTGAAGAGCGACAGATAGGCAAAGAAGCGCGGGCGATGCGGATCGTGGTGCATGTATCCGATCGAATAGACGTGCACCAGCGTCGAAACCGTGTTGACGACGACGAACATGACTGCCGTTAGCGTGTCGACACGGAATGCCCATTCGACGTCGAAACTGCCGGACTGGATCCAGTGCAGGACCGAAACTTTGATCATCTCCTCTTCGCCGAGCGCAACGTCGAAGAACACGAAAAACGACAGTACGGCCGCGATGATCATCAGGCCGCTGGTCAGATACTCGGATGCCTTCGCACCGATCTGCGTGCCGAGGAGGCCGGCAATGAGAAAGCCGATCAGAGGCAGAAAGACGATAGCCTTGATGATGGTGTCCATAGCCCTATCAGCCCTTCATCATGTTGACGTCTTCGACGGCGATCGAACCGCGGTTGCGATAGAAGACGACGAGAATTGCAAGTCCGATGGCCGCCTCGGCGGCCGCCACGGTCAGAATGAACAGCGCGAAGACCTGGCCGGTGATGTCGTTCAGGAACGCCGAAAAGGCCACCATGTTGATGTTGACCGCGAGGAGAATGAGCTCCACCGACATCAGGATGATGATGACGTTCTTCCGGTTGAGGAAGATGCCGAAGACGCCGAGCGTGAAGAGAATGGCGCTGACGGTCAGATAGTGGGAAATTCCGATTTCCATATTGTAGTTCCTCGACCTCGCGTCCCGATTAGATACCCTGCCCCGGCTTGACCGTGATCACCTCTACGGCGGTCTCGGGCGTGCGGGCAACCTGGCGCGGAACGCTCTGGCGCTTGATGTTCTCACGGTGGCGCAGGGTCAGCACGATGGCGCCGATCATGGCGACGAGCAGTACGAGCCCTGCGATCTGGAAGAAATAGGCGTAGTGCGTGTAGAGGACGTCGCCGAGCGCGGCGGTGTTGGTCCGCTCGCTGACCGGCGGGATCGGCATCGCGATCCCCTTGGCGATTTCAGGCGAGAAGGTCGAGCCGCCGACGACGATGATGAGTTCCGCGGCAAGGATCAGACCGATCAGCGCGCCGACCGGTGCATATTCAAGCACACCGGCGCGCAGCTCGGCGAAATCGATGTCGAGCATCATGACGACGAAAAGGAAAAGAACCGCTACCGCACCGACATAGACCACAAGCAGGATCATCGCCAGGAACTCGGCACCGGTCAGCAGGAAGAGGCCTGCCGAATTGAAGAAGGTCAGAATGAGGAACAGAACCGAATAGACCGGGTTCTTAGCCGCAATGACCATGAATGCCGACGCCACAGCGATGAAGGCAAAGAGATAGAAAAAAAGAACCTGCAGACCCATGATCGGTGCCTTTTTCGTCTTGCTCGGCGTGAAGGCGCTCCGCCCCACTCCATGAGACATAGCCGGACATTCCGTCCGGCCAGTGCCCAAACTCGTTACGCACGCACCGCCTTTTCTTGGGAGCGGCGCTATGCTGCGTTACGCAAATGGCCTCAGCGATAGGGCGAGTCCATTGCAATGTTGCGCGCGATTTCTCGCTCCCACCGGTCGCCATTGGCGAGCAGCTTTTCCTTGTCGTAGTAGAGCTCTTCGCGCGTCTCGGTGGCGAATTCGAAATTCGGCCCTTCGACGATGGCGTCGACCGGGCAGGCCTCCTGGCAGAAACCGCAATAGATGCATTTCACCATATCGATGTCGTAGCGCACCGTGCGGCGGGTGCCGTCGTTGCGGCGCGGACCGGCTTCGATGGTGATCGCCTGGGCAGGACAGATCGCTTCGCAGAGTTTGCAGGCGATGCAGCGCTCTTCCCCGTTCGGATAACGGCGAAGCGCATGCTCGCCGCGAAAACGTGGGCTGAGCGGTCCTTTTTCGAAAGGATAGTTCAGCGTGGCCTTCGGCCGGAAGAAATAGCGCATCGACAGCAGGAATGCGCCGACGAATTCCTTGAGGAACAGTGAGCTGACGGCTTGCGAAAGACCGGCCATCATTTACCTCCAAACTTGCCGGCCTGGGATGCGCCGGCGGTATGCAGCGAAGCTTGAGCGGACATTACGCCCACCCCATCAGCTTCAGAACGAATGCGACGATGACGACCATGGCGAGCGAGAGCGGAAGAAAGACCTTCCAGCCGAGACGCATCAGTTGGTCATAGCGGTAACGCGGCACGAAAGCCTTCACCATCGCGAACATGAAGAATACGAACGAGGCCTTCAGCACGAACCAGATGATCCCCGGGACCCAGTTCAGGAACCAGACATCGACCGGCGGCAGCCAGCCGCCGAGGAAGAGAATCGTCGTCAGCGCGCACATCAGGCAGATCGCCGCATATTCCCCGAGCATGAACATCATGTACGGGGTCGAGCCGTATTCGACCATGAAGCCGGCGACGAGTTCGGATTCGGCCTCGGGCAGATCGAAGGGCGGACGGTTCGTTTCAGCAAGCGCCGAAATGAAGAACACGATGAACATCGGGAACAGCGACAGCCAGTGCCAGTCGAGGAAGGAGGCCGGAAGTCCGATCATCGTTCCGAGACCGTCGGTCTGCGCGGTGACAATATCCGTCAGATTGAGCGACCCGACGCAGAGCAGCACGGTCACGATGACGAAGCCGATCGAGACTTCATAGGAGACCATCTGCGCCGCCGAGCGCAATGCACCGAGGAACGGATATTTGGAGTTCGAGGCCCAGCCGCCCATGATGATGCCATAAACCTCGAGAGAAGATATGGCGAAGACGAAGAGGATGCCGACGTTGATGTTCGCGATGACCCAGTTCGCATTGAGCGGGATAACGGCCCAGGCGGCGAGCGCGAGCGTCACCGAAACCAACGGCGCAAGCAGAAAGATCGTCTTGTTGGCGCCGGCTGGAATGACCGGCTCCTTGAAGACGAATTTCAGAAGGTCCGCAAAGGACTGGAACAGCCCCCAGGGGCCGACGACGTTCGGACCGCGGCGAAGCTGCACAGCAGCCCAGACCTTGCGGTCTGCGAGGAGAACATAGGCGATGAAGATCAGCAGCGCGACCAGCAGCAGGAGCGACTGGCCGATGATGATGGCCGCGGGCCAGACATAGGTCGAAACGAAAGCGTCCATGATGCTCTATTCCCTCGCGCTCATTCCGCCGCAGCTTTGAAATTGTTGCGTGCCAAAGCCGAACATTCGGCCATGACGGCGGATGCGCGCGCTATCGGGTTCGTCAAATAGAAGTCTTTGACCGGAGACGCAAACACGGATTTCGCCATCTCACCGGCTTTTTGCGCAAGTGCGGCAATTTCGTCGCTCCTGCCGGCGGCGATCGCGTCGACCTCTGCGAAATGCGGCTGAGCCGCATAAAGCTTCGCACGCAATTCGCCAAGCGAGTCAAAGGGCAGCTTCTTGCCGAGCACGTCCGAGAGCGCGCGGATGATGGCCCAATCCTCACGCGCGTCGCCTGGCGCGAAACCGGCGCGGTTGCCGATCTGCACGCGACCCTCGGTATTCACCCATGTGCCGAATTTTTCCGTGTAGGTGGCGCCCGGAAGGATAACGTCGGCCGCATGCGCGCCGTTGTCGCCGTGCGAACCGATGTAGACCGTGAAGCCGGCTTTTCTCGCCGAAAGGTCGATCTCATCCGCACCCAAAAGGAAGAGCACGTCCATCGCGCCGACCATTTCGGCAGCCGACTTGCCCCTCGTGCCGGGGACGAAGCCGAGATCGAGACCGCCGACGCGAGCGGCCGCAGTGTGGAGGACCGCAAAGCCGTTCCAGTCCGTGCCGATCGCACCGACAGCCGCTGCAAGCTTCGCCGCGGCAGCGAGAACAGCTCCGCCGCCCTCCCCTATCAGCGCGCCCTGGCCAATCACGATCAGCGGGCGCTGAGCCTTCTGCAGCGTCGCAAAGAACTTGGACTTACCCGAAACGAGCTCGGCAAGCGTATCGGCACCGGCGCCGAGATATTCGTATTCGTAGCGCAGTTCCGCCTGTTCGCCGATGACGGCGATCGGGAAGTTGCCCATGCGATAGCGCTTGCGGATGCGGGCATTGAGGACCGAAGCCTCGAAGCGCGGATTAGAGCCGATGATGAGCAGGGCGTCGGCGTTTTCGATGCCTTGGATCGTCGGATTGAAGATGTAGCTTGCGCGGCCGAGCGACGGGTCGAGTGCTGCGCCGTCCTGGCGACAATCGATATTCTCAGAGCCGAGCGAGGAGACCAATTCCTTCAGCGCGTACATTTCCTCGACGGATGCAAGGTCGCCGGCAATAGCGCCGATCCTGTCGCCCGAGATCGCGTCGATGGCGGTCTTGATCGCCTGGAATGCCTCGCCCCAGCTTGCCGGCTGCAGCCGCCCGTCCTTTTTGACGTAGGGCCGGTCGAGGCGCTGGGTCTTAAGTCCATCCCAGATGAAGCGGGTCTTGTCGGAAATCCACTCCTCGTTGATGTCCTCGTTGACGCGCGGCATGATGCGCATGACTTCACGGCCGCGCGTGTCGACACGGATCGCGGAGCCGAGAGCATCCATGACATCGATCGATTCGGTCTTGTTGAGCTCCCACGGACGCGCGGTGAAGGCGAATGGCTTCGAGGTCAGGGCGCCGACGGGGCACAGATCGACGACGTTGCCCTGCAACTCCGAAGTCATCGCCTGTTCGAGATAGGTGGTGATTTCGGCGTCCTCGCCTCTACCAATCAGGCCGAGTTCGGCAATACCGGCAACTTCAGTCGTGAAACGAACGCAGCGCGTGCAGTGAATGCAGCGGTTCATCACGGTCTTGACGAGCGGACCGATATACTTGTCCTCGACCGCGCGCTTGTTTTCCTGGTAGCGCGACGTGTCGATCCCGAAGGCCATCGCCTGGTCCTGCAGGTCGCACTCGCCGCCCTGATCGCAGATCGGGCAGTCCAGCGGATGGTTGATCAGGAGGAATTCCATGACGCCTTCGCGCGCCTTCTTGACCATCGGCGTGGTCGTGAAGATTTCCGGCAGTTCGCCGTTCGGGCCGGGACGCAGGTCGCGTACGCCCATGGCGCAGGATGCTGCCGGCTTCGGCGGCCCGCCCTTGACCTCGATCAGACACATGCGGCAGTTGCCGGCAACCGAAAGCCGCTCATGGAAACAGAAGCGCGGAACCTCGGCGCCAGCCTCCTCGCACGCCTGAAGCAGCGTGAAATGGTCCGGGACCTCGATCTCTTTTCCGTCGACTTTCAGCTTTGCCATCTTCGTACTCAATCCTGTCTTTCGTCCGCCTGCCTTCTTTGGCGACAGACAATTCCTTCACGGCGTCGCCGCTTGACGAAATGACCACACGGGGCCCCCGCCGTTATTCCTCTTAGGCGCCCCTCAGCACCTTCGCTTGCCCGACCCAGTCGTCCCGCACGATGCGGCCACCAAGACCGAGCTCGGCGTCCAGCCGCGCCACATCGGCCTTGCTCAAGGCAGCGATGTCCGCGAAGCGGCGAATACCCTTGCCGTTCAACACGTGCTCAAGCTTCGGGCCTATCCCGGAAATCCGCTTGAGATCATCGGCCTCGCGCCGCTTCGCTGCCGAAGCGCTCGGCTTGGCTGCCGTTCGCGGCTTTCGCGGAGCTTCTGCCCTTCGCGGCGCTACCGGAGCTTGCTCCGCGGCTTTTCTTGCTTGCCCGGCAGAGGGCGCCGACGCCGCGCCCTGCTCCGACATGGAGATGCCCTTCTGCATGGCGCCGACGGCGCCCTGCATGGCGCCGACGGCGCCCTGCATCGCGCCGAACATGATCCCCGCTATATGGCTCGACAGGCCGAAACCAAGCGCCGTTGCGGCGGCGACCGCGGCTGACGGGCGGGCCATCACAGGGTGAAGCGGAAGGCTCGACATGTTTTTCATCCATTCCGCCATGCCGAACGGATCGGCCGGATCGGCAGCAGCGGCCCGCACGAATGGAGCGGCTGCTTCAGCCGTTTCCTGTCCCTGTCCGTCCTTGCTTGCTCCAGCCATCGGTCGTTACTCCGCCGCTTGCAAAACCGCGCCATGCGACGTGGCATTGCGTGTATATTCGTCGATCCGCTTCTCCATTTCCGGACGGAAATGCTTGATAAGGCCCTGGATCGGCCATGCGGCCGCGTCGCCGAGGGCACAGATCGTGTGGCCTTCGATCTGCTTCGTCACGTCGAAAAGCATGTCGATCTCACGCTTTTGGGCACGGCCCTGCACCATGCGCTCCATGACGCGCATCATCCAGCCCGTGCCTTCGCGACAGGGTGTGCACTGGCCGCAGCTCTCATGCTTGTAGAATACGGCGAGACGCCAGATAGCCTTGATGATGTCCGTCGACTTGTCCATGACAATGACGGCGGCGGTCCCGAGGCCAGAACCGAGCTCGCGCAGTCCATCATAATCCATGATCGCGTCCTTCATCTGCGCGCCGGGCACGCAGGGGACGGACGAACCGCCGGGGATGACGGCGAGCAGATTATCCCAGCCGCCGCGGATACCGCCGCAGTGCTTCTCGATCAGTTCGTGGAACGGGATCGACATTGCGTCCTCCACCGTGCAGGGACGGTTGACGTGGCCGGAAACCGAATAGAGCTTGGTGCCGTGGTTGTTCGGACGGCCGAAGCTCGTGTACCACCCGGCGCCGCGGCGCAGAATGGTCGGCGCAACGGCGATCGATTCGACATTGTTGACGGTCGTCGGGCAGCCATAGAGACCCATATTCGCCGGGAACGGCGGCTTCAGGCGCGGCTGGCCCTTCTTGCCTTCGAGGCTCTCGAGCAGCGCCGTTTCCTCGCCGCAGATATAGGCGCCGGCACCGTGGTGGACGAAGATGTCGATGTCATAGCCGAGCTTGTTGTTCTTGCCGAGCAGACCGAATTCGTAGCATTCGTCGATCGCCGCCTGCAGGGCCTCGCGTTCGCGGATAAACTCGCCACGGACGTAGATATAGGCAACATGCGCGCCCATCGCGAAGCTCGCGACCACGCAGCCTTCGATCAGCGTATGCGGATCGTGACGCATGATGTCGCGGTCCTTGCAGGTGCCGGGCTCCGATTCGTCTGCATTGACAACGAGATAGTGCGGGCGCCCGTCGCTTTCCTTGGGCATGAAGGACCACTTGAGACCGGTCGGGAAGCCGGCGCCACCACGACCGCGAAGGCCTGAAGCCTTCATCTCGTTGATGATCCAGTCACGGCCCTTTTCCAGAATCTGCTTGGTGCCATCCCAATGGCCGCGCGCCATCGCGCCTTTAAGGGACTTGTCCTTGAGGCCGTAGATATTGGTGAAGACGCGATCTTCATCTCTCAGCATGGTTCACCTCTTTACCGCGGCTTCTTTGCCGGCTTGGATTTGTCGACCGTCTCGCCTTCGGTTTTGGCGATCTTCGCCGCCTCCTTCCTCGCGGTCGCCGGGGTCTTCAGCGTCGGATTGGTGACGTCCGCAGCGGTCTTCGGCTTGGCGGCGTTCGCCGGTGGTACGCTGACTGCCTTTTTATCCGCGGCCTTGCTTGCCCGCGCCGTCTTCTTCACGGCAGGCTCCGGCGTCTGCAACGTCGTCGGACCACCGACGGGCGCGGAATAGATGCGGTCTGCCTGCGGGCCGGGTTTCACTTCCGCTTTCTCACCGGCGTCGAAAAGATCGATGATCTGTTCGAGCCGCTCCGGCGTCAGATCCTCGAAAGTGTCCTTGAAGATCATCACCATCGGCGCGTTCACGCAGGCGCCCTGACATTCGACCTCTTCCCAGGACAGCGTGCCGCTCTCGTTCAGCGCAAAGGGCTCGGCGGCAATCTTCTTCTTGCAGACCTTGATCAGGTCTTCCGCACCGCGCAGCATGCAGGGGGTCGTGCCGCAAACCTGCACATGCGCCCGCGAGCCGACCGGCTTCAATTGGAACTGCGTATAGAAGGTCGCCACTTCGAGGGCACGGATATAGGGCATGCCGAGCATGTCCGCGATCGACTCGATAGCCGACCTTGTCACCCAACCGTCCTGCTCCTGAGCACGCATCAGCAAGGGGATGATCGCCGACTGCTCGCGGCCCTTCGGATATTTGTTGATCGTTGCCTCGGCCCAGGCAGCGTTTTCCTTGCTGAAAGCAAAAGCCGCTGGCTGGACAGTATCTTCGGCTAGTCGACGAACGGACATTCTAGTGGATACCTTATCAGTTAATCGAACCGCACCGCGATTTCGTCACCGAGACAAACTCGCAGGCATAGGCTGACTGGTCTTTCTGCAAAAATACGATGTAGCGCGCGCCATTGGCGACCGCCGCCTTGATTTCGTACCCCTTCGACAGGAGCGCAGACATGGGGCCGCCTCGCAATGCTGTGGACGACTCGCTGCCGACCTCCTCCTGCGCGAAAGCCGCAGAAGCGAGCGCAACGAACCCCAGAGCGGCAGGCAGCGCCAGGCGCATCAACGATCCACCTCGCCGAAAACGATATCGATGGAACCCAGCACGGCCGAGACGTCGGCGAGCTGGTGTCCGCGACAGAGGAAGTCCATGGCCTGCAGATGCGCATAGCCTGGCGCGCGAATCTTGCAGCGGTACGGCTTGTTAGTGCCGTCGGAGACCAGATAGACCCCGAACTCACCCTTGGGCGCCTCGACCGCGGCATAGACCTCGCCGGCCGGAACGTGGTAGCCCTCGGTGTACAGCTTGAAGTGGTGGATCAGCGCTTCCATCGAGCGCTTCATCTCGCCGCGCTTCGGCGGAACGATCTTGCCGTCCAGCGAGGAAACGGGTCCGACTTTGGCATTGCCGAGCAGGCGGTCCACGCACTGGCGCATGATCTTCGCCGACTGGCGCATCTCGATCATGCGGATAAGATAACGATCGAAGCAATCGCCGTTCTTGCCGATCGGGATGTCGAACTCCATGTCGGAGTAGCACTCATAGGGCTGCGCACGGCGCAGGTCCCAGGCAGCGCCCGAACCACGCACCATCACGCCCGAGAAGCCCCAAGCCCAGGCATCTTCCAGCTTGACGACGCCGATATCGACGTTGCGCTGCTTGAAAATGCGGTTGCCGGTCAGGAGCTCGTCGATATCGTCCACGGTCTTCAGGAACGGATTGATCCATTTGCCGATGTCTTCGACCAGTTGATGCGGCAGGTCCTGATGCACGCCGCCGGGGCGAATATAGGCCGAGTGCATGCGCGCGCCGCAAGCGCGTTCATAGAACACCATGAGCTTCTCGCGCTCCTCGAAGCCCCAGAGCGGCGGCGTCAGCGCGCCGACGTCCATTGCTTGCGTGGTGACGTTGAGGAGATGCGACAGGATGCGGCCGATTTCGGAATAGAGGACGCGAATAAGCTGTCCACGGATCGGCACTTCCGTGCCCGTCAGCCTTTCGACAGCCAGCGCGAAAGCATGCTCCTGGTTCATCGGCGCGACGTAGTCGAGCCGATCGAAATAGGGCAAGGCCTGCAGATAGGTCTTGGTCTCGATCAGCTTCTCCGTACCGCGATGCAGGAGACCAATGTGCGGATCGACGCGCTCGACGATTTCGCCGTCGAGCTCGAGCACCAGACGAAGAACGCCGTGCGCCGCCGGGTGCTGCGGACCGAAGTTGATGTTGAAGTTGCGAACGTTATGTTCGTTCATATCGATTGCTCCAGGCCGGATGGCGTCCTCGGCGGATCGCCACGGGCCGCCTTGATCTCACCGTGCCTTGGCCTTTTCGTCACCGGGCAGCACGTAGTCCGTACCTTCCCAAGGCGAGAGAAAATCGAAGGCGCGGAATTCCTGCTTCAGCTCGACAGGCTCATAAACGACCCGCTTGGCCTCGTCATCGTAACGCACCTCAACGAAGCCGGTTACAGGGAAGTCCTTGCGCAGCGGATAACCTTCGAAACCGTAGTCGGTCAGAATGCGCCTCAGATCCGGGTGTCCGGTGAAGAGAATGCCGTACATGTCGTAGGCTTCCCGCTCGAACCAGTCCGCGCCGGGATAGATGGCGGTTACCGAGGGAACTGGCTCATCTTCGCCGGTCGCCACCTTCACGCGGACGCGCAGGTTCTGACGCGGCGACAGCAGATGATAGACCACATCGAAGCGATCGGGCCGCTCGGGCCAATCGACACCGCAGATATCGATAAAGCTGATGAAGCCGCACTGCACGTCGTCGCGCAGGAAGGTCAGCAGAGCGACGAGATTTTCAGCCTTGGCTGTCAGCGTCAGCTCGCCGAAATCAATCGCCGCATCGGCAATCAGCGCACCGCGCATCTCGCGAAGATAGGAGGCAAGCTCGTTCAGGGCTTCACTCATATTAAGAACCCCTACCCTTAGCGCTCGATGGTGCCGGTCCGGCGGATCTTCTTCTGCAGCAGAAGCACGCCGTAAAGCAGCGCTTCTGCCGTGGGAGGACAGCCTGGCACATAGATGTCGACGGGCACGACGCGATCGCAGCCGCGGACAACCGAATAGGAATAATGATAGTAGCCGCCGCCGTTGGCGCAGGAGCCCATCGAGATGACGTAGCGAGGCTCCGGCATCTGGTCATAGACCTTGCGCAGTGCGGGCGCCATCTTGTTGGTCAGAGTACCGGCCACGATCATCACGTCGGACTGACGCGGCGAGGCGCGCGGCGCGAAGCCGAAACGCTCGGCGTCATAGCGCGGCATGGACATCTGCATCATCTCGACCGCGCAGCAAGCGAGACCGAAGGTCATCCACATCAGCGAACCGGTGCGGGCCCAATTGATCAGTTCGTCGGTCGAGGTGACGAGGAAACCCTTGTCGGCGAGCTCGTTGTTGATCTCGCCGAAGAATGCGTCATTGCTGCCGATCGGTTTGCCGGTGGCGGGATCGATGATTCCCTTCGGCTGAGGCGCAACGAGCGTGGTGCCGGATGCTAGTTCCATTCCAGCGCTCCCTTTTTCCATTCATAGATAAAGCCGACCGTCAGGACCACGAGGAAGACCATCATCGACCAGAAGCCGAACCAACCCACATCCTTGAACGAGACTGCCCAAGGGAAAAGGAATGCGACTTCCAGATCGAAGATGATGAAGAGGATCGACACGAGATAGAAGCGGATATCGAACTTCATGCGGGCGTCGTCGAACGCGTTGAAGCCGCACTCGTAAGCCGACAGCTTTTCCGAATCCGGCGCCTTGAAGGCGACGGCGAAAGGAGCGACCAGGAGTGCGAGGCCGATCACAAGAGCGATTCCAATGAAAATCGCGATCGGAACGTAGGAACCGAGAAGTTCAGTCATTGTTATCCATCCCTGCCCGCGGAGAGCACCGGAGAGGCGCTTGAACAACAGATTCCACAGGCCGAAAAATATGTTGCAACGCCAGAGTGGTTAGCGCAGCCCGCGCCCATGCGCAAGCCTCGAACAGGCATTTAAACCGGTTCACGACACAGGATTGAACGGCACCTTCGCGCCCCATGCGCGGTAAGCCGTGGAATTGCGGGAACTGGCCGAACCTACCCGCAAAACCGGAGTGCCGAGACAGATTGCCGCAACGCAAAACATATAGGCGTCGATGATGGGCTACATCAATGGAAATCAAGAGAAATGGCGCGAGTGACGGGGCTCGAACCCGCGACCTCCGGCGTGACAGGCCGGCACTCTAACCGACTGAGCTACACCCGCGCATCGTGGCCATGCATGACCATCATTACCACCATCGGCATCTTTTGAGAATGCCGCGGCGCTGGCCTTTCAAGAGTGGCGCGAGTGACGGGGCTCGAACCCGCGACCTCCGGCGTGACAGGCCGGCACTCTAACCGACTGAGCTACACCCGCATCATCTTGACTGGCCGGAGCGCCTTTGCGCGCCCCGTGATCAAAGCGGCCCTGCCGTTCGATGAGCGGCTAACTAAGCGGTTCGCATTTGGGTGTCAAGCGTGTTTAAAGACAAATCAGTGACGGATCGGATTTTGATCCACAGGGTGGCGGGGGTGGAAATCAGCGCACGCGGTAGACTCCATACGGGTGACCTCTCGACACCGCCGCCAGCCTCGGCAGTACCGGGCTCGGAAGCGCGGGCATGCTCGAACACGCCCCTCCCCCTTCCCGTTCAATCTGTCCACTGGTTGGAACGTATCGACCCTGGGCTCCGCAAAAAATCAAAAAAATCGCGAAAATGCTCTTGCGGTTTTCGCCGGTTACGCATAGATCACGCCCACCGATGCGGCGGACACTTGTTCGAAACGCGAGAGGGCGATTAGCTCAGTTGGTAGAGCGCCTCGTTTACACCGAGGATGTCGGGAGTTCGAGTCTCTCATCGCCCACCATTTTCATCCGACAGTTTCCAATCGCAGAAAAGACCGGCGTTCGGGCCTCTCGGTCACGCCCCGCGATACTGCTCATCCGTCACGTGTTCGAGCCAATCCACCGCCTTGCCGTCGAGTGCTTCTTGAATGGCAATGTGCGTCATCGCCGTATCCGCCGCGGCACCGTGCCAATGCTTCTCGCCCGGTGGGAACCAGACGACATCGCCGACGCGAATTTCGCGCAGCGGTCCGCCCCAGCTCTGCGCCAGACCTCGGCCGGAAGTGACGATCAGGGTCTGGCCGAGCGGATGCGTATGCCAGGCGGTGCGGGCGCCGGGCTCGAAGGTCACCGTCACCACGCGAACCCGCGCCGGCGCGGGCGCTTCGAATGCCGGGTCCTGTCGAACTGGCCCGTGGAAATATTCGGTCGCCCCACGCATCGAGGGCCGTGATCCACATCCCATGATTTCCATCTGTATTCCTCCAATGGCAGCCCACCGCCGTCCAATCGTAAGCCGTGGACCATGAAGCGGGAAGGACAGAAAAACGCGGGGACTTTTCTCCTCCGCTAGAGCCTGTGAATGGTCACCGAGGGACAGGCGCTCCGCGCGAGATCGCAAAGGTGCTCATGATGCGTCAGATAGATCACCTGCCCGACGCGCCCCATATCCGCCATCAGTTCGAAAGCACGACCGGCGCGACCGTCGTCGAATGTTTCCATGATGTCATCGGCAATGAAGGGCAAGCTCTCCCGCGCTGCCGCAACTTCATGATAGCCAGCAATCCTGAGGGCCAGATAGAGCTGAAATCGCGTGCCTTTTGAAAGATCGCCAGCGAGCTTCGACCCACCGGAAGCGGCCTTGGCAATCAGGAATTCCTGCCCCTTGTCGACCTGCGTCGAAAGACCGGAATATTCGCCACCGCTGATCCGCACAAAAGTCTGGGAGGCGCGTTGCATCATCGCGCTGCGGTGGCGCTCGCGAAACAGCCGCAACGCCTGCTCGGCAGCAATCACGCCAGCCCGGAGCCTCAGATAGCCGACCGCTTTGCTTTCGATATCGAGGAGAAGAGTTCGGCGCCTCTGATCCAATTCGGCAACCCTGTCACCGCCCTCGACAGCCGCAAGCGCCCTCTCCTTGTTCCGCACCTCGGCATGCAACTCGCTGACTTCGCGGTCGGCCTCGTCCATTGCCTCGTCCAGGCGGGCGAGTTCGAGGCGCAACTCCGCATCATCGACCGCGGCGAGCATGGCTTCGACCTCTCCGATCGTGCCGGCACCGAGGCGCGCCATCAGATCGTTTTCCAGCTCGATGCCCCGCTCGCGCAATCTCTCCTGCTCGCGAGCAGCATCAAGGCTCAAGCCCGCCTCATCGAGAGTCCCGCAAGCAAAAAAGTCGAGGATAACCTGCTTGCTTGCTATGTGGAGCCGCTCTTCGGTAAGCAGGGATTGCAGGTTTTCTTCCATCCGCTCGATGCTGGCGGCGATTGCGAGCCGTCGCTCTTGGCTGTGCTCAGCGGCAGCGATACGATCGCGCAGCGATGCGAAAACAAGCAACGGATCGACTGTAGGGGTCGCCACAACTGCAGTGGGATGCAGAAAAGTGGAAGGCGGTATACCGCTCGCATCTCGCTCCAACCGATGAGCATCGGCGACGTTTATCGTTTTGGGCTGCTTCAACCCGAAATCAACGTGATCGAGCGCCTCCGCAAGGCTCGCAATCGCTTGCACGAAAGCCGCCTGATCGCTGCGCATGGCTACAATGCGATGCTCGAGCTCCGCCTTGCGCTGCATCAGCTTATCGAAATCCTGCAGCACCGCGAGCATCGAACCTATTTCGTGCGGAAGCGGCCGCTCGATCCTCCCGGCCAGCCAGGTCTCTCCGAGCGCTGCGTTCCATTCCTCCTGCCAGGCGGCCATTGCGGCTTCGGCAGAAGCAAGCGCCGCCTCCCGACTTTCCAGAGCTTCGGCCGCGCGATGAAGTTGCGCGACGGCCGCACGGTGCGCCACCAGTGCTGCCTGTCCGCTGGAAACTACGTGTTCGGCTGCCATAAGAAGCCCGTCGAGACGATCCGGCAGCTTGTCCGCCACACCGAATCGCACGAGTTCATCCTGCAAGTCCCGTATCGCTGACCTCTCTTCCGAAGCGGCGGTATCACGCTTCCTGCACGCCGCCCGAAGGTCTGCGCGCAGTTCAAGCGAAATCGCACGCGTGGCAAGCCATACTTCAAGCTGCGGCAGTATCGTCACGTCAGGTAAACCACATGCGATGGCTGCGGCGGCGACCTTCGCGCTTAGTCGTCCTCGCTCCTCGGCTGCCGCGGTTCTTTGCGCTTCCAGCACCTGCAGACGGGCGCGCCGTTCAGAGATCGCAAGCGCCAAGCCGCGCATCTCGGCCACTCTCTCGACCTGCGCCAGACGAAAGGCTGCGGCGTCATCGTCATCCTTCAACGCTGCCTCGAAAGCAGATGCCGTCACATCGTCGAGGCGGGAGCGGTGCGTGCGCCAGGCAAGGTCGCGTTGACGCCGCAGTTCACGCGCAAGCGCATCGTCAGCCACGCCGGAATGCGCGCCAAGTGCCGCCAAGCGCGCCTCGTCTCCGGCCAGGCGCTCGCTCTCATCGGCGATCCGGTCATCGAGCCGCGACCGCCGTTCCGCCTGTGCCATCTCCTCCGCCCGCCAAGCATCGACGCCGGCAGGCGCAGGAACGGCTAGCGTCGCCAGATCGTCCACGTTACCGGCAAAAGGGCGCAGGGCATCCAATTTGTCGGAAAGCGCCGCCTCCAGCCGCTCGATCTCTCTCGCCGCCATCTCTTGGCGTAGCAGGCAATCGCTCTGGCGCAGAAGATGCAATCGTTTCATCAGGAGGCCTGGATCGCGGGCGCCATCCTTCAGCCGCGCGAGATCACGTTCCGCCTCGTGATGAGCTTGCTTCGCGCTCTCCATCTCCTCGTGGGCCGATGCCAGTCTTTCCGCGAGGGTCGCATGTCGGCGAACCAGATCTTGAAGCCGGGCACTGAGGGCCGTCGGCAGCAGGAGCGAAGCCGGGTCGGGATTACCTGCCTCCCCAAGGCGAGCGAGGCAGGCGTCGATTTCGGCGGATGTCCTCGCCAGATCGCCGAGGCGGGACGGCATGTCGCGGGCCGCTGTCAGGTAGCGGGCGTCGAGCGCCGTCTCGCGAATGGCCTCGAAGCGTTCGGCCAATGCCAGGGCGGGCTCGTCGCGCCGCAATTCCGCCAGTTCCTCGCGGCGGCGGCGTAATTCCTCCCTCAGTTGTGAGAGCCTCGCGGCGACTTCCGCTTCCTGCTTGCGGAGTATCGGCAGATCGCTCCACCACTCCGCCGGCGGCACCGGCAGCGGCTCCTGCTGCGCGAGCTCTCTGCGCACGCCATGAAGCCGCCCGAAGAGCGGCAGCGCATCAAGTTGCGCGCGTGTCCGATCCCGGCGGACGCGCAGCTCCGCGCGGTTTCCTGCCGCCGCGTCGTGGCGTTCCCGCGCATTTGCCAAGGCCTTGCGCAGCCTGGAGTATTCGCGAGCGTTCACGTCTATGGCGTTGCGCTCGGCTTTCAGCGCATCAAGCTCCGCCTTCAAGTCGGCAAGCTGATGCTTTCGCCCCTGAGGCCTATAGAAGGCGTCCGCTTGCGCGCGCAGGTCTGCAAGAGCCGCGCCGCTATCCGGCAGGCCGGAACTTGCAGAGAACAGGAGGGAGCCGAGTTCGCCTTCGCTCTTCAGGATGCTTTCCCCGCCCTGTTCTATGCTGTCGTCGTCGAGCGAGAACATCATCCGATAGGTTGCCCGGTCGATCGAACCGAGTGCGGCGGAAAAGAGATTGTCCGGCAAAGGCTGCTCGTCGGGACCGATCATGCTGTTCGCGTTGCGCTTGATGCGATAGGCGTGATGCTGGCAACCGCCGGCTTCCAGAATGCCGCCGACCCGCATTGTCTGGTAAGGGTGCAGAAAACCGTAAGGACTGAGACGTTCTATTCCGAAAAGAAGATCGAGGAAGCCGGAGAAAAGCGTGGACTTTCCGGCCTCGTTCGGGCCGTAGACCAGATGAAAATCCGGCTCCCCGGGCCTCATATCGCCAAAGTCGAGGCGCCGCTCTGTGAACTTGCCGTAGCGGACGAGTTCCAGTTGGTTTAGCCGCATCAGTGGAGCTCCTCGGCAGGAGCGCGGCCGTGAAGATGCGCCAGCACATCCGCGCTTCCCGCGCGCCCGGCATTCAGCACCACTTCCTCTAGCGCCGCCTCGTCGGCCGCCATCAGGTGTCGCAGTTCTGGTGGCATTTGTTGGAGGAGCTCTTCGGCAACACGCCTGACCTCCGCCCGGAAGCCGAAGCCCGGGAGCACATCGCTTTCGACCAGCGCCGCCAGTTCGTCGACCGGGTCCGCGGACGGCCGTTCCGCTTCCTCTACGCCCTGCTTGCAAAGAATATCGATTTTCTCCACCCAGCATCCGCTCCGTCCGGCCGCAAGATTGGCGACCTCCATTTCCAGGAGGTCGGCGTCCCTTCTGAGACGCCACGCGAGCGGCGTCGTTCCGGTCAGGGCAAGCCGCAGGATCAGATGGTCGGCCGGCAGCCCGCTTCGAGCGCGCGCGAATTCACGGCTCACGGTCTCCAGTATATCGCGCCAGTCGCCAAGACCGGTTATGTCTATCGAGAGCCGTTCGAATACGGCCGCGCTAATCGGGCGCTCCTCCAGTGCCACCTGCCCGTCATCATCGATCGTGACGAGGGTAACGCCCTTCACGCCCGCTTCATTGATATCGCGGCCCTGCGGCATACCCGGCATGACGATGAAAGGTTTCACACTGTGGATCTGCCGCTGATGGATATGGCCGAGTGCCCAGTAGTCAAAGCCGTGGCGCTGAAGATCGGCGATGCTGCACGGCGCGTAGGGGTCATGCCCCGTAGCACCCGAAAGGCTCGTATGCAGCATGCCGATGTTGATGGCATCGGGAACGGGCTGATGGAAGTGCGGCAGCAGGCTTTCGGGCGCGTGCGAATCGGCAAAGCTCATTCCGTGAATATGAACGGGCCTGCCGTTCTCCAGCGTTTTGACATGCGCCTGTCTGCTTCGGCCCGAGAAGACATGAACGGACGGCGGCAGCGTCAGCTCGCGCGTAACCTGGGACTGGGCGTCGTGATTGCCGCGAATGAGGAAAGTACGGATGCAGGCTTCATCGAGGCGGCGCAGCTCACCTGCGAGGAACAATGCCGTGTTCATCGACGTCTGATTGCCGTCGTAGAGATCACCGGCGATCAACAAGGCATCGACATTCTCTTCGATACAGAGGTCGACGATCCGCACCAAGGCGTCCCGCGTAGCGCTTCGAACCAGGTTGGCAACCTCGACATTCCTGAGCGCCAGACTACGCAAGGGTGAATCGAGATGGAGATCCGCAGTGTGGACGAATCGGAAGGGCATGACCGACCATCGCCCCCAGCCGCATTGCCCGTCAATGGCGGTTGAGGCAAGTACGCCCGGTATCACCAAGTGTTTTCAAGCACAGTCGAAGAAGCAGTTGATCGCCGCGGCATCGATCGGTGCCCGGGGCGAAATCCGGGAACGGTTTTTGGCCAAATATTTGGCCGCATTGATTTTTGTCGATTAGCGCTTTTGTAACGTCTTGCTCGCTAGGTTCCGGTTGGGGAAACGCCCGACAGGTCCCCAGCACCGGAACGATTCCTGCTTCGGCATCCGCTCCTTCATGACGATCAAGAGCCGGAACAACGCTTCTCAAAATGTTCGCGGACGGCCGCCATTCCGGAGTTATTCATGTCCCGCCTGAAGATATCGCACACGCTGATCGCCCTTTTTGTTCTGGTGACCATGATCGTCGCCGCGCTCGCCGCCTCCTCGATAAACGGCATCCGGATGTTGAATGAGCGAAACAGTGAAATTGCCGCGAGCTGGCTGCCGCGCGTCTCGTTAGCGCGCGCCCTGGAAACGCGCCTCTCGGACACACGGATGGCGTTTGCGCGACACTTGATTTCACACACGCCGTTCGAGAAGAAGGCAGCCGAAAAGGCAATCGGCGAGGTGGTCGGCGGCTTCAACAAACTTGCAGAAGACTATGCGGGCCTGGCGACTTCCGATGCGGACAAGGCAGCGCTCGACGAAGTGCATGCGACATACAACGCCTATCTCTCGGTCGCCGAAGGCATGCTGAAATTCTCGAACAAACTCGAGAACATTAAAGCTCAAAGCGTCTTCAAAGTGGAGATGCGGGAAGCCGGACAGAAGGTCGAAGCGGCGATCAAGGAAATGCTCGCCCTGAACCTTGCCGGCGCGGAGGCCGCCGTTGCTGCGAGCGCGGCGACGCATAAGCGTATCGTGAGCATCGAAACCGTCGTGATCGGGTTCGCCGCCGTCATCATCCTCGGTGCGATCTTCTACGCCGTACGCGGCATTGCCCGACCAATTCAAATCATAACCAGCTCCATGGCGAAGCTCGCGGGAGGCGACAGCGCAAGCGCTATCCCTTACGGTGCCCGCAAGGATGAAATCGGCGAAATGGCCCGGGCGGTCGAGGTTTTCCGCCAGGCGGCGATCACCAATATTCAACTCGAGGAAAACGCGCGCATCCAGCGCGCCGAGGCCGAAGCCGAGCGCCAAAGGGTGACGCAGCAGGCCGAGGCTGCGGCACAGCTACGCCTCCGGGAAGCCACGGCCGGGCTCGCAGGCGGCCTGCGGCGGCTTGCCGCCGGCGATCTCGCGTTCCAGCTCAATGAACCCTTTGCGCCCGATTTCGAACCGCTGCGCCATGACCTGAACCAGGCCGTCGCGCAGCTCGCAGATACGCTCGCCGCAGTTTCCGCAAGTTCTGGCAGCATCGACAGCGGCGCGCGCGAAGTCAGCCACAGCGCGGACGACCTCTCGCGGCGAACCGAGCAGCAAGCAGCCTCGCTTGAGGAAACCGCAGCCGCGCTCGATCAGATCACCGTCAACGTAACCAGCGCCTCCAAGCGCACCAACGAGGCACGGGCGATCGCCAGCCAAGCCAACACGAGCGCCCACAAGTCCGGCGCGATCGTTTCCGGCGCAATCGACGCCATGGGGCGGATCGAGCACTCTTCGAGCCAGATCTCGAATATCATCGGTGTCATCGATGAAATCGCTTTCCAAACGAACCTCCTCGCGCTGAACGCAGGCGTCGAGGCCGCGCGTGCCGGAGACGCCGGCAAAGGTTTCGCGGTCGTTGCACAGGAGGTGCGCGAGCTTGCCCAGCGTTCTGCCAATGCCGCCAAGGAGATCAAGGACCTGATCCGCAACTCGGCCGTCGAGGTCGAAAGCGGCGTCAGGCTCGTGCGCGAGACCGGCGAAGCTCTTCGCACGATCGAAAGCTTCATCGTTACGATCAATCAACATATGGATGCGATCGCTGTTTCCGCTCAGGAGCAGTCCGCGGGACTTTCCGAAGTCAATACGGCGGTCAATCAGATGGATCAGGTCACGCAGCAGAATGCTGCGATGGTCGAGGAAGCCAACGCGGCCAGCGCGACATTGGCGCAGGAGGCCAGCCGCTTGCGCGAACTCATCGCTCGCTTCACCCTGTCTGAGGCTTCCGCTCACGCCCACCGTTATGGCTCAAGCGCAGCATCACGCTGGGCTGCATAACATCCATCGGTAGCAATTCTTCGCTTGAAGAAAAGCAGCCCTCGACATCGGGGGCCGTTTGTCTTTGCTGAAGCTGATAGGCCTAAAGAATTAGGAGGTTTTTGTCGACAAATGCGGCAATTGTAACTAACAATAGTGTTACTGCCATTTGACATGGCACCTCAACATATACATTTATAGGTCATGAAGACGACATTCGAAGTTTCCGACAAGCTGTTCGAGCTTTATCATCGCGTTCATCGGTTGGTTAACGAGTCGATGACAGAGGAAGGCGTATCGCTTGCCCGAAGCAAGTTCCTGTTCTTTCTGAGCAAACTCGGCCCCTGTCGCTCCACGGACATCGCCTGCGCACTGAACTTTGCGCCGCGAACGGTGACCGAGGCGATCGACGGGCTGGAGCGCGACCGTTTGGTGGTGAGGAAGCCGGACCCAGAGGATCGCCGTGCGAAAATCGTCTCGATTACCGAGATCGGCCGCGTCGTCCTTGAAGCCGCGGAGCACCCCCGAAAGCAGCTTATCGAGGAGATCTTCTCGGCGCTCGACGATGAGCAGCTCGACCAACTCTATGACATCGTCAGTAAGCTCGTCGAGAAGACCGACGAGATCCGCAAACGCAAGGAAGAAGCCGAAGAGGCTGAGATCGCCGTCGCACGCTAAGGTCGCAGATCACCTTCCAAAACGAGCAGAGGCCGGAACATCATGTTCCGGCCTCTTCCGTTTTTCTCCGGCCTGACGCCTACATCGCGTCGATCGCACCGATGGAGAAGAACAGTGTTTCGCCGGAGGAGTCGTCGACGCCGTCATTGTCGGTGACGACGTAGCCGTTTCCAGCGGCATCGACCGCGAAGCCTTCGACCTTGTCGACCACATAGCCGTTCAGCGCCTTCAATTCCGGAATGAGATCGCGGACCTCCTCCTTCTTGATGACCGGCAACTCTGCCCCAAGCGCGGCAGGCTTGAGATCGGCAAGGGCGACGCGATAGAGCTTCTTGAGCTTGGCAGCCTCGCCGATCAGATTATCGCGCTCGAGGATATAGGCGTAGTTGCCGTGGACGGAGATCTCCGAGAGGCCGACCCAGCCACCTTCCGATTTTTCGAGCGGGTAACGCAAGGCACCCCACTCCTTGGTTGTGGGCTTGTAGGAGACGAGTTTGACGAAGCCTTTCCCGTCATCCTTCCATTCGCGCTGCACCGCCATCCAGAGAACCTGATCGTCTCCCGCGCCTACCGTCGCGATGCCTTCGAAGCCATAACGAACCTCGTTGGAGCGCAGCTCTTCCGGCAGGGCAACCTCGTTCTTGATTTCGCCCTTCTTGTTCACATGGAAAAGCGCGTGGCTGTAGAGCTTGTCGGAATTGCCTTCGGAGGCGAGCCAGAAACCGCCTTCTCCATCATTCGCGATTCCCTCGATGTCGAGCTTCTGGGCAGGAGCACCGTCGCGGGTGATCGGGAGCGCCTCCGTAATCAGCGCCGGCTTCCGTGATGCGTCGATGGTGAAGATCGTTGGCTGTGCCGAAAAGACGGAATCGCTGACCGCCCAGAGAAAGCCCGGCTTGTCCGGAACTGCCGCAAGCCCCGAGAGCGCACCGAAGCCAATGGGCAGGCCGTCCTTTTCGGACGAACTTATCTGCGGATAGGCAACTTCCCCCTCGCCGCGCTCGTAAATCATCACATGCGCCCGCGCACCACCATCCTCGACGAGATCGACCTCGTTGGCGGTTGCCACCAGATTGCGCCCGGGTATCGCCACCGCACCCTCTGGTGAAATTCCGGACGGCAGGAGCTGGAGCAGCTCCGGCTCGGCTCCTGTGTGCTTATAAACGCCGACGACCGAAGCGCGCTCTGACAGGACGAAGAAGAGATCGTCATCACCGAACCGTGCCGCTTCCAGCCCTTCGGGCTCAATGCCCTTCGCCGACGATCTCTTCTCCGGATAGTGACCGATCGCCGCGATCGCGTGTTCGAAACTGGCGCCGGACTCGAACAGGACCTTGCCGGTCCTGTCGAAGATGGTGAAACCACGCGCACCGCCCTCGTAGTCGCCCTCGTTGGCAACTACCAGGCGGTTATCGTCGAGCCACTTCACCGCATCCGGCTCGCGCTTGCGGCCCATTTGCTTGCCCTTGAATGAAATAGCGCCGTCGCGTTTGGTATCGACGTTTTCGAGGTCCACCGTGCCGGCGGAGAAGTGCGTCTTCACGACCGCCGATTTGCCGTCGACGATGACGATATGATTGTTTTCCTGCAGCGTCAGGGCAATTTCGCCTTTGCCGTTGAATGCAACGAATTCCGGTTCCGGATCTTCGCCGGCCACATCGGCGAGGCCGGTCAGCGTCACATGCTTGACCGTCGCGCAATCCGCGACGCCGTCCTTCAGCGAAAGGATCACCAGATCGCCTGCCGGCATTTGCGGGATCTGCCCGTCATTCACCTCCTCGTCGCGCTCGTTTTCGATCGCGATCGCGGCAAGGGTGCGTTCCTTGTCGACCGCCACCGAATCCGGTTGACCGCCAAGGTGACAGGTTGCTTCAACCTTCTTGCTGGCGATATCGACCACCGCCAGCAAGCCGGAGGGTGTGGTGAAACTTTCGCTCGTGCTGACGGCCACCAGCGCCTTCGCGCCTGCAACGGCAACAGAAGTTGGCTCTCCGTCGAAAGAAACGGTTCCGCCAGCCTTCGGTGCCTTCGCCTCGGTTATATCGACGAAGCCAATGCGCTTGCCGGGGCTGTCGGAGTAAATCAGCGTCTTACCGTCTTCGCTGGCGGTTATGATTTCGGCGGATGTCGCTGCCTTTCGGTCGGCGCCCTCCGGCAAGTTGTCGACGACTGCAAAGGATGCGATGCGATTGAAAACCTGCTCGGCCTTTACCGTCGATGCCGTCGATGCGACGAGCGCGGCGGCCAATGCTGTGGTGATGGAAAATGGCTTCATTTGTCCCTCCTTATGCCGGCACCCGCGCCGCCGGGAGGGCGGGCGCGCACCGCTGTTGGCATCCCGAATCGCTGGATCGCCTCACGGGCCCGGATGGGAGGCTTTTGCAACCGTCCTGTAACAGCCCGATGACAGCGACAGCGACCTACTGCATGGTTCCTTAAATCGGAACCGATCTATGGCTAAAACCATGCAGCAGTTCAAAGTGTTACAGCGACCTTCGTGCGTCCGAAGAGAAGCACGGCTCTGTAGGGGAGAGCCCAAACGAAAAGAGGCCCGGACGAACCGGGCCTCAATTGATCTGCTTGCGGCCAGCGCCGTTCAGCGTGACTTAAGCAGATGAAACATGAACCTATCTGCTGCCTGTATTCCGCCATCTCTCGATGGAAACGGCAATAAAAGGCGTGCGAATTGATGTTCCCTCGGGTCCCGTCGGAACCCGAGGCGCCGGATTAGTTGACGGCGTCCTTGAGGCCCTTGCCGGCCGTGAACTTCGGCACGTTGCGTGCCGGGATGTCAACTTCAGCGCCCGTGGACGGGTTGCGGCCCTTGGAGGCTTCGCGGCGCGTTACGGAGAAGTTGCCGAAGCCGACGAGGCGAATGTCGCCACCGTTCTTCAGCTCAGCCTGGATGGTCTCAAAAACCGCGTCGACTGCAGACGACGCGTCGGTCTTGGAAAGTCCGGCCTTTTCAGCAACGGCAGACACGAGCTCATTTTTGTTCATGTTTCCACCCCTTTCATACTGGTTCGAAACGACTGTCTTGTTAAGCCGGGGCGGCATGCGCACCGCCCACGTCTTGCCATTCCCAATTGCGCCTAATCCCTTGGAATGCAAGGGTTGCAGGATGCTTTTACAACAAAAAAGACCGGCAAAAGGCCGGTCTTCCTTGTTTTTCTGTTCGAAGGGCGCAACCGGGACACAGTCCCGGTCCTTTCCGGTGCTTCCTTAGTGGGCGATTGACGCCCCCGCCTCATCTTGCGAATCAACGGCCGGAAGCGTGGCCGGCTGGTTTGCCGGGTCCCATTCGATCGGCTCGGGACGCCGCATCAGCGCATGTTGGAGCACCTCACCCATCCGCGAGACCGGGACGATTTCGAGGCTATTCTTCACATTATCCGGGATCTCGGCGAGATCCTTGGCGTTCTCCTCGGGGATCAGCACCTTCTTGATGCCACCCCGCAGAGCTGCCAGCAGCTTCTCCTTCAGGCCACCGATCGGCAGCACCCGACCGCGGAGCGTGATCTCGCCGGTCATCGCGACATCCTTGGAGATTGGTATGCCGGTCATGACCGAGACGATCGCCGTTGCCATGGCAACGCCTGCAGACGGACCATCCTTCGGCGTCGCTCCCTCGGGTACGTGCACGTGAATGTCGCGCCTGTCGAACAACGGAGGCTCGATGCCGAAATCAATCGCACGCGAGCGGACATAGGATGCCGCTGCGGAAATCGATTCCTTCATCACGTCGCGCAGGTTGCCAGTAACGGTCATGCGGCCCTTACCGGGCATCATCACGCCTTCGATCGTCAGCAGTTCGCCGCCGACCTCGGTCCAGGCAAGTCCGGTGACGACGCCGATCTGATCGTCGCGCTCGGCCTCTCCATGGCGGAAGCGCGGCACGCCCAGGTAATCGTTGACGTTCTCGGCCGTCACTTCGACCTTCTTGGCCTTACCCTTGAGGATTTCCGTTACCGCCTTGCGCGCAAGCTTCATCAGTTCGCGCTCAAAGTTGCGGACGCCCGCCTCACGCGTATAGGTCTGGATCACCGCCATCAGCGCGCCGTCCGTGACTGAGAACTCCTTCGGCTGCAGCGCGTGGTCGCGTATCGCCTTCGGCAGCAGGTGCCGCTTGGCGATCTCCAGCTTTTCCTCTTCGGTATAGCCGGCGATACGGATCACCTCCATGCGGTCCATCAGCGGCGCCGGGATATTCAGCGTGTTCGCCGTGGTGATGAACATCACGTTCGAGAGATCGTATTCGACCTCGAGGTAATGGTCCATGAAGGTCGAGTTCTGTTCCGGATCGAGCACTTCGAGCAGCGCAGAAGACGGGTCGCCGCGGAAGTCCTGGCCCATCTTGTCGACTTCATCAAGCAAGAAGAGCGGATTGGACCTCTTTGCCTTCTTCATCGATTGCACAATCTTGCCCGGCATGGAGCCGATATAGGTCCGGCGGTGACCGCGGATTTCGGCCTCGTCACGAACGCCGCCCAGCGCCATACGAATGTACTCGCGGCCGGTCGCCTTGGCGATCGACTTGGCGAGCGAGGTCTTGCCGACGCCCGGAGGGCCGACAAGGCACAGGATGGGGCCTTTGATCTTCGTAGAGCGCGCCTGCACGGCAAGATACTCGACGATGCGTTCCTTGACCTTGTCCAATCCGAAGTGATCGGTGTCGAGCACCTTCTCCGCATGGTTGAGGTCGGTCTTGATCTTCGACTTCTTGCCCCAGGGCAGCCCAAGCAGCCAGTCCAGATAGTTGCGCACGACGGTTGCTTCCGCCGACATCGGGCTCATCTGGCGCAGCTTCTTCAGCTCGGCGTCAGCCTTCTCGCGGGCTTCCTTGGAGAGCTTCGTCTTGGCGATGCGCTCTTCGATTTCGGCCATCTCGTCGCGGCCGTCCTCGCTGTCGCCAAGCTCCTTCTGGATCGCCTTCATCTGTTCGTTGAGATAGTACTCGCGCTGCGTCTTCTCCATCTGGCGCTTGACGCGCGAACGGATGCGCTTTTCCACCTGCAGGACCGAGATCTCGCCCTCCATGAAGCCGAGCGCCTTTTCGAGACGCATCTTCACGCTGGTCGTCTCAAGCATTTCCTGCTTCTCGACGATCTTGATCGAGAGGTGCGATGCGACGGTGTCGGCGAGCTTCGAATAGTCTTCAATCTGGCTTGCGACGCCGACAACTTCCGGCGAAATCTTCTTGTTGAGCTTTACATAGCTCTCGAATTCAGCAACCACGGAGCGGCTCAGTGCCTCGATCTCGACCGGATCTTCATCCGGCTCGAGGAGCGCATGAGCGGCCGCCTCGTAAAAATCATCACGCTCGGTATAGCGATCAATCTCGGCGCGCGCGCGCCCTTCGACGAGAACCTTGACGGTACCGTCGGGCAGCTTCAGGAGTTGCAGCACGTTGGCGATCGTTCCGACCTGGTAGATGGCGGAGGCTTCCGGATCATCGTCAGTTGCGTTGATCTGGGTCGCAAGCATGATCTGCTTGTCGGTTCCCATGACCTCTTCCAGAGCACGGATCGACTTCTCCCGCCCGACGAAGAGCGGCACGATCATATGCGGGAAGACCACAATGTCACGCAGCGGCAGAACCGGATAGGTCGCGCTTTCAGTCGCCGGGGACGTTCTGTTCGTCATGTCATTTCCTTTCCGTCCCGTTTTTCGGGCCCGTTCCCGGGAGCCTCAGCAGCACTCCCGGTTGTCATATTTTCTACATGAAAGTGGAGTGCAAGAGAGGCCTTTTCAAGACACGGCGCAATCTCCGCCCTCATGGACAATTCCCGTTCCCTACGCTGAGATGCTGTTGCGGGCCTTGCGAAGGAATACCGAAAATACCAAGGCGCCCAGCAACCGCTTTTCATTGAATCGTCGCATCATCGCGTTGTTACCGCACTTTAGCAACAATCGAATCATTAAATCGAGCCGTTCTGGGCCGCATCTCAACAGCTATCTGGAGCGATCAGCGTCCAATGAAAAAGCCCGCACGCGGCGGGCTCTTCAAGCGATCGTGCAATGCGCGATCAGGCCGAGACGTTGGTCTTTTCCTCGGAGCGTTCCGAGTAGATGTAGAGCGGCCGAGCCGTCCCTTTAACCACCTCGTCCGAAATCACGACCTCGCGAACGCCCTCGAGCGTCGGCAGCTCGAACATGGTATCGAGCAAGATCTTTTCCATAATGGAGCGCAGGCCGCGAGCACCGGTCTTGCGGACGATTGCGCGACGGGCGATTTCGCGCAGCGCGTCTTCGTGGAAGGTCAATTCGACGTCTTCCATCTCGAACAGCCTCTGATACTGCTTGACCAATGCGTTCTTGGGCTCGGAAAGAATCTGGATCAACGCATCCTCGTCCAAGTCCTCGAGCGTGGCGAGAACCGGCAAGCGGCCGATGAATTCCGGGATCAGACCAAATTTGACGAGATCCTCCGGCTCGAGCTCACGCAGCACTTCGCCGACCCGGCGATCTTCCGGAGCGCGAACAGTGGCGCCGAAGCCGATCGAAGTCTTCTCTCCACGCGCGGAGATGATCTTGTCGAGGCCCGCGAAAGCACCGCCGCAGATGAAGAGGATATTCGTCGTATCCACCTGCAGGAATTCCTGCTGCGGGTGCTTGCGCCCGCCCTGCGGCGGTACGGAGGCAACGGTCCCTTCCATGATCTTCAAGAGGGCCTGCTGCACGCCCTCGCCCGAGACGTCGCGGGTGATCGAAGGATTGTCCGACTTGCGCGAGATCTTGTCGACCTCATCGATATAGACGATGCCGCGCTGAGCCCGCTCGACGTTGTAGTCGGCAGCCTGGAGCAGCTTCAGGATGATGTTCTCGACGTCCTCGCCGACATAGCCGGCTTCGGTCAGCGTCGTCGCGTCGGCCATGGTGAAGGGAACATCGATGATCCGGGCCAAAGTCTGTGCCAGATAGGTCTTTCCGCAGCCGGTCGGTCCGACAAGCATGATGTTCGACTTCGCCAGCTCTACGTCGCTGCTCTTGGCAGCGTGAGCAAGGCGTTTGTAGTGGTTGTGCACGGCAACCGACAGGATGCGCTTGGCCTGCTGCTGGCCAATGACATACTCGTCGAGAACCTTGATGATTTCCTGGGGTGTAGGAACGCCATCGCGAGACTTAACCATCGAGGTCTTGTTCTCTTCGCGGATGATGTCCATGCAGAGTTCCACGCATTCATCGCAGATGAACACGGTCGGTCCGGCAATCAACTTGCGAACTTCGTGCTGGCTCTTGCCGCAAAACGAACAATAGAGGGTATTTTTCGAGTCACCGCCGTTGCTGCCGCTGACCTTGCTCATTTTCACTTCCTTCCAGCACGCCGGACACCTTCGGAAAGATATCGCGGACTACTCAATTAACCTTGCGCACAGCCTGCGCCCCGCAAGGCTCCTGGGAGTACTCACCGCGTCGGACGACACCGCCTGACCTCGGCTGCAACGACTCTCCCGTCGAAATCCGAACACTATGCTAAACTCCGGCACAGCGTTAACTGTTCATATTAACGGCTTTAACCTGCCGATAAAGCCCCTTAGCCGTTACAAATGTGTCACAATTGCATCTGTGGTGACACAAAGGCTTGATTTCAAGCGTGTTCGATGCCCTCGACGGCCTCACGCGACGTGATCACTTTGTCGATCAGTCCCCAATCCAGAGCCTCATCCGAGCTCATGAAATGATCGCGATCAAGCGTCTGCTCAACCTCTTCATAGGTGCGGCCGCAATGCTTGACATAAACCTCGTTCAGCCGGCGCTTCATCTTGAGAATGTCTCTCGCATGCCGCTCGATGTCGGACGCCTGCCCCTGGAAACCGCCCGAGGGCTGGTGCACCATTATGCGGGAATTGGGCGTCGCAAAGCGCATATCCTTGTGGCCCGCGGCGAGCAACAGCGAGCCCATCGATGCCGCCTGACCGATGCAGAGCGTCGAGACCGCAGGCTTGATGAACTGCATCGTGTCGTAGATCGCCATGCCGGCCGTGACCACGCCACCAGGCGAGTTGATGTAGAGCGCGATTTCCTTCTTCGGATTTTCCGCTTCGAGAAAGAGCAACTGGGCGCAGACGAGCGTCGCCATATGATCTTCGACCGGGCCCGTAAGGAAGATGATGCGTTCCTTGAGCAGCCGCGAATAGATGTCGTAGGACCGTTCGCCGCGGTTGGTCTGCTCAACAACCATCGGCACCAGCGCCATGGCCGTATCAACTGGATTTCTCATATCGAACCTTCATCAATCGGGCCCGCAACCCTTCTGCGGGCCAGGAATCATCGGAATAGCCTCAGCCCTTACATAGAGTGTCAATGCCCTTCACTTCAAGTCGCGAACATTCGATAAACTTAATGATCGCGATCGGTCCGCCCAAGGATTTTTTTGGCGCCGTCGCTTAGGAATAGAACATTTTTCCGACACTGCCTCCTGCATGCCCATATGCGGCCGCTTTGCTCACAGGCATTCCAGAAGCGCTGGTAAACGATCCTTAAATGCCGCTGGCGGCCGACCTGCTCAGCGGCGTCAAAGCTGGGACTCCAGCGGCAGAAAGCGAATTGCGCCAGCGATCAGCCGCCGGAGAATGCCGGCATCGGGTTCGCGCCGCAGCAGCCGAGCCGTCCCGTTCGTCCGGTCACACCAAACCGTCCTACCTCCATCAAGGGTCAACCGATAGCTCATTTCCGGCAATGTCTCACCATCGAATATCGATTGGAGTTCGGCAGCCAGCGCTTCATCCGAGAATATGATCCCCATCTCGGTGTTGAGAGAGGCGGAACGGGGATCGAAGTTCATCGAGCCCACGTAACCGGTCATGCCATCGATGACAAAGGCCTTGGTGTGGAGGCTCGCGTTACGGGCTCCGAACAGCGACATGCGATGGCGATCGATAAAGTCGCCACGCTCCTTGAGCTCGAAGAGATCCACACCGCCGCGGAGCAATCCCTTGCGATACTTCATGTAACCGCCGTGAACGGCTGCGACGTCGGTAGCGGCAAGCGAGTTCGTTAGGACCGCCACTCGCACTCCCTTCTTGGCGAGGACGGTCAGCTCGCGCGTTCCTTCGGCACCCGGGATGAAATAGGGCGAAATGATGCGCAGATCGCGCTTGGCGCCATTGATGAGCGGGAAAAGCTCTCGCAGCAGCCAGTTCTGCCTCTTCTGCATCAGCGCCTTCTCCGGCGGGTCGAAAGCGATGCGGACGTCGGCGCACCAATGAAGGGAGCGGCTGCCCCAGTAAAGTCCGGTCTCGGCAACGGCCCGGCCTACCCTTTCCAGATAGAAGCGTGCGGCAGCGGTTCGCGCCAGCGCGTCAAGCGTTTCGCGCAGCGCCGGCAGGTAGGTCTTGCGCGGGGTGCGGAGGGCGGCGATCGGCAGCACAGAGGCGCTGTTCCAATAGCGGTCGAACATGCTCGTCGCCTGATCGACGATCCGCCCTGTCATCCAGACATCGAGGTCGCGGAAGTTCGACAGTTCAGCGGCATCGAAATAGGCGTCGCCGATGTTGCGCCCACCGGCGATCGCCAGGCGCCCGTCTGCTATCCAAAGCTTGTTGTGCATCCGGCGCGTTGCGCTGAAGGCTCGGATCGCCATCTCGAAACCGCGGCGAAAACGGTCGGTCCGCGCCCGACTTGGATTGAACAGCCGCACGTCGACATTCGGGTGGGCGTCGAGAGAGATGCACAAGCGGTCGTGAATGCCCGCATTGACATCATCGAGCAACAATCGAACGCGCACGCCGCGGTCTGCGGCCTTGATGATCTCGCGCGTCAGCAGGAATCCCGTCAGGTCGTCCTTCCAATAATAATACTGCAGATCGAGGCTGCGTGCGGCCCGGCGAGCCGAATGCGCGCGCACGACAAAGGCCTCGATGTTGTCGTATACGAGGGCGATGCCGGTTCTGTCTGGATGGGCAAGCAGGAGCGAGCCGACTTCCTCGTCGATGTCGGTCTTATCCCCGGTGACGGGCAGGGCAAAGGACGGCTCAACCGGTGGGCGGCGTGCGAGCCGGCCATAGGCATAGAAGATCACGACGGCGACAAGGACCGTGACCAGGGCGATGAGGATGGCAAGGGAGACCGGAATCCAGGACAACATGGCACGCTGCCTCAGGCACTACGCCGAATCCGCCTCGACCAGCCTAGTGCGGTTGTCGTCGGCGTCCTTGTGCGCGACCTTCAGGTCGATCGAGGCCTTCACCGGCAGATGATCCGAGGCCACCCGTGCCAGCGGCGTATCGTGCACGGCCACCGAAGTCACCAGATGATGCGGATTGCCGAGCACCCGGTCGAGCGGCAGCAGCGGGAAGCGGGACGGAAAACTGGCAACCGCCGCATGCGAGGGATCGAAGATTGGACTGAGAAACTTCAGCGACGAGCGTTTGCCCATGCGCCACTCGTTCAGATCGCCGATAAGCAGCGTTGGTCTGCCCGCACCATCGGCCGCCGCTCGCGTTATGGCTTCTGCCTGCTGGGCTCGGGAGTGGCGCAACAAACCGAGATGCGCCGCAATCACCCGCAGTGGCCCCGCCTTCAGGTCAAGGTCTACGATAAGCGCGCCGCGCGGCTCGACTCCGGGCAAATTCAACTGCCGGACCTCGGAGACGGCACCTTCCCTGAGCAACAGGACGTTGCCATGCCAGCCGTGGCCCTTCTCCGAAAAGGGCGATATCGGGACGGAAACAAGATGCGCCTCACGGCGCAAATGCTCGAGGTCCAAAAGCCCGGCACGTTCACCGAAACGCTGATCTGCCTCCTGGAGGGCGACGATATCCGCTCCGATGTCGGTGATCACCTGGGCTGTTCGCGACGGATCGAACCGGCCATCGGTGCCCACGCATTTGTGGATGTTGTAGGAAGCGATGACGATGTCCCCCCGGCTCACCGCCGCATCGCGACTGACGACCGTCGGCCGCCGTTTGCGGATCGCTGCCACGATGCCTGCGGATAAACTGCCTTGCGTCTTTGCCATGCTGCTCCCTGCTTGCTGCCGCATCATGCTCAAATAAGCGTGGCCGTGCCACTGAAAAAGTCCGCATCGGCGTATCTTGTTGCTTTCGGCCGGCTACGGCCGATTGCTCTTGCCGTACCCGTGTCTGGCGCAATAGAGATACAGTGAAAAAAAGAACCGCCCGTATTCGAAGAGCCGAGAACATGTCCGCAGCTCCCGGTATTACCATCGACGTCCCCGCTCGGCGCGTTTCCCTCGACGTTCGCAATCCGGACTTCTTCCGCAATCCGCTCCCGGCCTATGCGGCCCTCCATGCGCAATGTCCCGCCTTTTTCTGGAAGGAGCAGCAGCAATGGTATTTCGCGGGCTATGATCAGGTGAACGGCCTGTTGCGCGATCGTCGCTTCGGACGTCAGATCCTGCATGTCGCGACACGCGAGGAACTCGGCATGCCGGAGCCGAAGCCGCATCTCAAGGACTTCGACGCGCTGGAAGCGCACTCGCTGCTCGAATTGGAACCACCGGCCCATACGCGGCTGCGCACGCTTGTCAACCGCGCCTTTGTTTCCCGGCAGATTGAGCAACTCCGGCCGGAGATCGAAGAGCTCTCGCATGCGGTCATAGACAGCTTCGACAAAGATGGCGAGGTCGAGTTGCTGAAGACCTATGCCGAGACTATTCCCGTGACCATCATCGCGCGCATGCTCGGCATTCCCGTCGAGGCAGCGCCGCGCCTTCTAGACTGGTCGCATCGCATGGTGCGAATGTACGTCTTCGATCCGACGTTAGAGACGGAGCTCGATGCCAATCAGGCCTCCGCCGAGTTCGCGGACTATCTGAAGGGCATTATCGCCGAAAAGCGCGCCAAACCGGCGGACGATCTGCTCACCCACATGATCACCTCCGAGAAGGATGGCGAGCGTCTATCGGAAGCCGAACTGATTTCGACGACCGTCCTGCTCCTGAATGCCGGGCACGAGGCGACGGTTCACCAGATCGGCAACGCCGTACGCACGATCCTGCAATCCGGCCTTTCTCCCGCCGAACTCTTTTCGAGCGAGGAAAAGACGGAACGAACCGTTGAAGAATGCCTGCGTTTTGCCGCGCCGCTGCATATTTTCCAGCGCTATGCGCTGTCAGACATCGAGCTCGATAATGGCATAGTCCTCAAGAAGGGCGAGAAGATCGGACTGATGCTCGGCGCCGCCAACGTCGATCCGCGGAAGTTCTCGGCGCCCGACACGTTCAGGCCGGACAGGGACGAAGGCGCCAACGTTTCGTTCGGCGCGGGCTTGCACTTTTGCATCGGCGCACCCCTTGCACGGCTGGAACTCAAGCTCGCCCTGCCGATCCTCTTCCAGCGTCTGCCGGGCATGCGGCTCAAGCATGAGCCGCAAGTCAGGGACAGTTTCCACTTTCACGGGCTGGAGCGCCTGGATCTCGTCTGGTAGCCGACGCCGAGTGGGGAGGCTGTTCAGACTCGGTTAAGTATAAAGCCCTATTCCGGTCTGCACGGAACCGCGACAGGAGCCCGCCGATGCAGCCAATCATGTTCACAAGCCTGATCGCCATCGGCCTGGTGCTCAGCGGCTGCCAAAGCGATCTGGCCAGGGTCGCCGATGCGGCCTTCAGGGATTCGCCGGGCTACCCAGTCGCGCAAAGGCCCGATTCCTCTCAGCCAGCAACACCATCTACGCCAACGAGTCCATCGACGCCGCCGACGGGCCCCACCACACCGCCGGTCGAGAATGCCGAAGCAAGACCGGCTTGCGATGCCGCGACACAGGCCAAGCTCAAGGCCCCGGGCACGGATGCGATCCTGCTCGCTTGCAGCATTCGCCTGTCTTCAGCGGATGTCGTCACCCACCCGCTCGTCTTCGAAGGAAATGCCGCCTCCGGGTCCGTGCTCGACTGCGGCGGAGGAACACTCGACGTGAGCGCCGGCGAATCACGCAAGCAGAAGACCGCCGTCGTCGTTCGCTCAAAGAAAACCGCTTCCGGCGCCTGGGATCCGCCATCGAACGTGACCATAAGCAACTGCCGGATTAAGGGTTTCGTCCGCATCTATGGCCTCGGCGAGAACGCCAATGGCGAGACGATGAAGGCATCGTCGCGGAACCCCGACCATACGGCCTTCGCTCAAACGTCCGCTCCGAAGAATGTGCGGCTGGAAAACGTGAGCTTCTACGCGCCTGACGGCATCCCCCTTTACGTCGGGCCGGGCGTGACGAACGCGGCTCTCGTCAATTCGCGGGTCAACGGCAACTCGACGTCCGTCGCCATCTACCTGGATGCGGAATCCGCCAACAACACGATCAGCAACAACGTCTTCGGGATTTCGACGGAGAAACGGGAACTGATCGCGATCGACGGCTCGGCGAACAACAAGATCGCCAACAATACCTTCGAACACGCCGAAAACGGAGGCATATTCGTTTATCGAAACTGCGGCGAAGGTGGCGTGATCCGGCATCAGAAACCGCAGTTCAATCAGATCATCGGCAATACGTTCCGCTATGGATCGGCATTTCTGGCCAAACCGGCAGTATGGCTGAATTCACGCAACGGCAGCAGCAGCTACTGCTTCAAGGATCCGGCTTTTCCCTTTGGCAGCAGCGCCAGCAATCTCGATTTCGCGCAGCGCAACATCGTTCGCGACAACAAGCTCGAAGGCGGCTCCGAAAGCCTGATCCGCAACGACGATCCCACTAATGATATCCGAGCGAATACAGCGACCGGCGGGTGGTAATCGGAGCAGGTAGTCAGAGGCGGATAACGTAGTCTTTGCGAGTCGTCTCAACGACTTCCCAGGTTCCCTTGAAGCCGGGTCTTAAGATCATGCTGTCGCCGGCTGTGAGGTGAACGGGTTCTCCCTCCTCTTCCGTCACGATCGAATGGCCGGTCAGAATGTGGAAATATTCCCATTCGTCATAGACGATCCGCCACTTTCCGGGCGTCGCCTCCCAAACGCCGGAATAGAGGCCGCCCTCAGTCTGCTCGATATTCCAGGTGCGAAACCGCGGGTTCCCGGAAATCAGCCGCTCAGGCGGCGGAGCACCGGTCTCCGCTTCGACCGAAGATAGGTCGAATTTCACCATCGAACTCATAATGACCTCCTCGCATGGCGGGCATCCTGCCCGCTGCGTCATACCTTGGCGAGCGCCTGTTCCAGGTCGGCAATGATATCGGCAACATCCTCGATGCCGATCGAGAGGCGGACGACATCCGGCCCCGCTCCGGCCGCGACCTGTTGTTCCGGCGTCAGTTGCCGGTGCGTGGTCGACGCCGGATGGATGACGAGCGAACGGGTGTCGCCGATATTGGCAAGATGCGAAAACATCTCCAAACCCTCGACGACGCGCTTACCGGCCTCATATCCGCCCGCGAGCCCAAAGGTGAAGACGGCGCCGGCGCCCCTCGGCGCGTAGCGTCTTTGCAGTGCGTTGTTCGGATCGTCTTCGAGGCCCGCATAACGGACCCAGGATACCTTTTCGTGCCCATTCAGCCATTTGGCAACTTGGAGCGCGTTGTCGCAATGGCGCTGCATCCGCAGCGGCAAGGTCTCGACGCCGGTCTGGATCAGAAAAGCGTTGAACGGCGAGATCGCCGGTCCGAAGTCTCGCAAGCCCAAGACCCGCGCGGCGACGGCGAAAGCGAAATTGCCGAAGGCCTGGTGCAGAACCACGCCGGCATATTCCGGCCGCGGTTCGGAAAGAAGCGGATATTTTCCGGACGTTGACCAGTCGAACGTGCCACCGTCGACGATGATGCCGCCCATCGAATTGCCGTGGCCGCCAATGAACTTGGTCAGTGAATGGACGACGACATCGGCGCCGTGCTCCAGGGGCCGCAGCAGATATGGCGTCGCCATCGTGTTGTCGACGATCAAGGGCAGGCCATGCCGACGCGCGATGTCGGCGATCGCGGCGATATCGACGAAGGTACCGCCGGGATTGGCGAGACTTTCGATGAAGATCGCCTTGGTCCGCTCGTCGATCTGATCATCGAAGCTGTCGGGTTCGGCCGAATCCGCCCAGCGGACCTGCCAATCGAAAGACTTGAAGGCGTGGCCGAATTGGTTGACGGAGCCGCCATAAAGCTGCTTTGCCGCAACGAAATTGTCACCCGGGCTCATAATCGTGTGGAAGACGAGTAGCTGGGCTGCATGGCCCGAAGAAACCGCCAGTGCCGCCGTGCCACCTTCTAGCGCTGCGATCCGCTCCTCCAGCACCGCTTGCGTCGGATTCATGATCCGGGTGTAGATGTTGCCGAATTGCTGAAGTCCGAAGAGCGCTGCCGCATGATCGGTATCGTTGAAGACGAAACTCGTCGTCTGATAGATCGGCGTCGCTCTTGCGCCCGTCGTGGGGTCGGGCTGCGCTCCCGCGTGAACTGCAAGCGTGCTGAAACCGGGACCGGGTTTCATTCTTCGTTCCTCCATGAGCGCAATCAGCCGATCAGGCGCGGATATTCGATCGCCGGGCAGCGGTCCATGACGACCTTGATGCCAGCCGCCTCGGCCTTGGTCGCGGCTTTGTCGTCGCGGACCGACAATTGGCCCCAGATCACCTTCGGCAAGGAGGGTAGTGCCAGGATTTCATCCACCAGCGCAGGCAATGCCGCGGCTGCGCGGAAGACATCGACCATGTCGATCGGCTCGCGGATATCTGCGAGCCTCGCCACGACAGGCTGATCGAGGATGGTCCTGCCCGCCTGACCCGGATTGACCGGAATGACTCGGTATCCCTTGCGCAGGAGGAAGGCCATTGCGCGATGGCTCGGCCTCTCGGCTTTCGGCGACGCGCCGACGAGCGCAATGGTCTTCGTTTCGCGCAGGATGTCGGCGAGATAATAATCCGGGTAAGCGTCGTGGTTCATGCTTGCACGTCCGGGCAACAATTTATTTTACGCCGGGATACTTGGCTTCACGTCGCGGCAAGTCAACCGCCATCGCTCCTTCGCGGGGTCTTTGCACCATTTCATTGCTGCCATTGGACACGGAGCTTGGATTTCAACTTCCAACCGAATCCGGTTGCATTTCCGGCAATGCAAAGCGACAACCGTTGAGAGCTTCCTCCAATCGTCCCGCCGAGGTCCATCGTGCCGCTAGACGTCATTGTGCTCGTCCTCGTCGGGGCGCTCTTGCACGCGACCTGGAACGCATTGGTTAAAGCAGGCTCGGAAAAGTCGCTGGATGCCGCCATGGTGGCGCTCGGCGCTGCCGTTGTGGCGCTGCCCTTCCTGCCGCTCATGCCCCTGCCCAAGTCCGAAGCTTGGCCCTACATCCTGGTTTCGGCGCTCTTCCAGTTTGTCTATTTCCAACTGGTAGCAGCGTCCTATCGCGCCGGCGATATCGGCCTCGTCTATCCGCTGATGCGCGGCGTCGCGCCACTCATCGTCGCTTCGACCAGCTATACGGTTGTGGGCGAGGCGCTGACGACCGGCGCGGTTGCGGGTATCTCTACCATTTGTGCCGGCGTGCTGACGCTTGCCTTCGAATCTCGCAAGGGCGGCAAGCACGCAATCATGCTCGCCCTCTGCAATGCCTGCGTGATTGCAAGCTACACCTACGTGGACGGCATCGGCGCCCGTGTTTCCGGCAACCCGATCTCCTACACGCTCTGGATGGCGCTGCTGCCGCCGGTTCTTCTCTTCACCTGGGCTTTCATCCGGCGCGGCATCAAGCCGGTGCTTCGCCATGTCTTTCATCATTGGTGGCGCGGACTGATCGGCGGCGCCGGCTCTATCGCCGCCTACGGGCTGGCGCTTTGGGCGATGACCAAGGCTCCGGTCGCGACGGTCGCGGCCCTTCGCGAAACGTCAATCCTTTTCGCAGTGGTGATCTCCATCGTCTTTCTTAAAGAGCGCGTCAGCGTCTGGCGCGTTGCAGCCGCCGCAATCATTGCGCTCGGCGCCCTGCTTCTCAAGCTTGCCTGAGGACTATTCTTCCTTCCATTCCGGCATCCGCTTGCCGAGAAAGGCGCCGATGCCTTCTGCCGCATCGCGGGCGAACATGTTTTCGACCATCGTTCCGACCGCATAATCATAGGCATCGGCTAATGGCATTTCCGCTTGCCGATAAAAGGCTTCCTTGCCGATCTTCAGCGCCTGCGGCGATTTCGAGGCGATCACCTGGGCGTATTTATCGACCACCTGGCGCAGATATTGCTGCGGGACGATGCGATTGACGAGGCCGAAGTCTTTGGCAGTGGAGGCATCGATCGTCTCGCCGGTCAGCAGCATCTCCATTGCCTGCTTGCGGTGGGCCGCGCGGGATAGAGCCACCATCGGCGTCGAGCAGAACAGGCCGATATTCACACCCGGCGTGCAGAAGGTCGAACTGTCGGTGCAGATCGCCAGGTCGCAGCTTGCCACCAATTGGCAGCCGGCGGCGGTCGCCAGGCCATCGACTTCGGCGATCACCGCCTGCGGCAGATTGGCGATCTTCAGCATGATGTCCGCAGCGAGGCGGATCGTACGCTCGAAGAAGGCCCTGCCGCCATCGTCATCGGCGCGATGCAGGGTCATCTCCTTGAGGTCGTGGCCGGCGGAGAAAAGCTTACCGGAGGCTGCAATCACAATGACCTTAATGTCCTTTGAGGCGGCGGCGTTCAACTCGGCCAGAAGCGCTTCCATCAATGCAATCGACAGGACATTCGCAGGAGGATTGTTGAGCGTCAGCCGCAGCACGGGGCCGTTCGCCTCGCGCAGCAACAGACCATTCGGCTCTTCCTTTCGGAATGAAACAACGTCCGCCATGATCTCCTCCCGATGTCCGCCAGATAACGTCGTGGTACGCCGCCCCGGCCGGTCTTTCAACCCCGGCACCAAATTCCGCGTACGACCATTTTCCGGCTTGCACCACGGTTGTAGACGTCCTGTAACAAGCGCGAGCAGAGATGGAGAAATGCGATGAAGCTGCAGCCGATCATGACCGTCGATGAGTTGAATCGCTTCCTCGACACCGATTTTCCTCAGGTTCACACCGACGGCAAGATCTTCGCCGTGACCGCCACCGGGCCTGGTTATGCGACCATGCGGCTCGATCCGAACGAGCGCCACATCCGGCCGGGCGGCACCGTTTCCGGTCCGACGCTTTTCGCGCTTGCCGATGTTTCCGCCTACATCGCGCTGATTGCGCATATCGGTCCGGTCGCCCTCGCCGTCACGACCAACCTCAACATCAACTTCCTGCAAAAACCCGAACCGGACCCGCTCGAATGCACCTGCCGCATCCTGAAACTCGGCAAGCGTCTCGCCGTTCTCGATGCCTCGATAGTGTCGGTTGTCAAGGAAGAATTGGTGGCCCACGCCACCGCCACCTATTCGATTCCGCCGCGCTAATTTGAGGTGCCATAATACCCCATCCCTAACCATTTGATTCTGCACGCTATTCTTTTCGCCCCTCTGAAACGTCGCTCTTGACGCTATTTTCACACTTCCGTATAAGCTGCCGCAGATCGCGGTCCCCTCGGGCCGCCTTCTTTTTGGCCTGCAAAAAGCCAAACCAAGCAACAAGAAACGCCCGGCCGTACGCATCCGGGTCCAACGAAAGAGTTTAGATATGGCAACCTTCGTTCAGAAGCCTGCAGAGGTGGAGAAGAAGTGGATCCTCATCGACGCCGAAGGGCTCGTTGTCGGTCGCCTCGCTTCCATCATCGCAAACCGCCTGCGCGGCAAGCACAAAGCCACCTTCACGCCGCATGTCGACGATGGCGACAACGTCATCGTGATCAACGCCGAGAAGGCCGTCCTCACCGGCAAGAAGTACACCGACAAAAAGTACTACTGGCACACCGGTTACCCGGGCGGCATCAAGGAGCGCACCGCGCGCCAGATCATCGAAGGCCGCTTCCCGGAGCGCGTCATCGAGAAGGCCGTTGAGCGCATGGTTCCGCGTGGCCCACTCGGCCGCCGCCAGATGAAGAACCTGCGTGTCTACGCCGGCTCCAACCACCCGCATGAAGCACAGCAGCCGGCCGTCCTCGACGTCGCCAAGCTGAACAGCAAGAACACAAGGAGCGCCTGATAATGGCTGACCTTTCCGCTCTCAAGGATATCGCCACGACCGCGGAACCGGCTGCTCCGGTTCACGTCAAGAAGATCGACGCGCAGGGCCGCTCCTACGCGACCGGCAAACGCAAGGACGCCGTTGCCCGCGTCTGGGTCAAGCCGGGCTCCGGCAAGATCACCGTCAATGGCAAGCCCTATGCGGCTTATTTCGCTCGTCCGGTTCTGCAGATGATCCTGCAGCAGCCGATCGTCGCCGCTGCCCGTGACGGCCAGTTCGACATCGACGCGACCGTTGCCGGCGGTGGTCTTTCCGGTCAGGCCGGTGCCGTCCGTCACGGCATTGCCAAGGCCCTCACCTACTTCGAGCCGGGCCTGCGCTCCGTTCTGAAGCGTGGCGGCTTTCTCACCCGCGACAGCCGTGTGGTCGAGCGTAAGAAGTACGGCCGTGCAAAGGCACGCCGTTCGTTCCAGTTCTCCAAGCGTTAATCGCTGGCGAATACTGCAATTTCGAAAGGCCGGGCACGTCCCGGCCTTTTTTCTTACAGCGCCGGGCGTCTTTTCGGACGCACAAAGATCGCTGTAACGCTTTGAATTGCTGCATGGTTCCGGGGCGGAACTGCTCCATTCCTTTATGTCTTTCGCATTTCCGAACGGCGAACCGCGCGACACTTCGCCTGGAAATGCTTTTGTTTCAGATCGGCAGTTCTGTCGTCGACTTGAGTTCTCTCAGCACGAAACTGGACACGACCGTCCGCACGTGCGGGTTGCGCATCAGATAGCGCGTCATGAAGGCGTCATAACTCTCGACATCCGTCGCCCGGATCTTCAACATGTAGTCGAACGTGCCGGACAGCGCGTAACATTCCATGATTTCCGGCCGGTCCCTGACCACGGCCGAGAAAGATGCGATCGCCTCGTCGTGATGATCCTCTAGGGTCACATGGGCGATGATGCAGAGTTTCAGATCGAGCTTTGCCGGATCGAGCAGCGCGACACGCTTTCGGATCACGCCTTCGGCCTCGAATTCCTGAAGCCGGCGCCAGGCCGAACTCTGCGACATGCCGGCCTTTTCCGCCAATTCCGCAAGCGACTGGCCGCTATCCGCCTGGATCAGGCGAAGCAGCCGACGCGACGACTGAAATGATTCCTTCAAATCTGACGGCATTTTGAAAATTCCTCCCGCCAGCAAACCGATAAGCGGCAACTGTGAAACAAATACTCAGCCCGTTGGAGATACAATTGCAACAGCAATCTGTTCTGACGAATGAGGAGACGTCATGACCAAGGAAAGCACCTATACTGCCAAGCTGCCGGAGCCGGACGGCACCTACCTCTACACGCCTGAGGAGGATGCGATCTGGGGCGAGCTCTACCGGCGGCAGATTGCGCTGCTCGCGGACAAGGCATGCGACGAATATCTCGAAGGCGTGCGGACGCTTGGCTTGAATCCGGACAAGGTCCCGCAGCTCAAGGAGGTCAACAGGCGGCTTGCCGAGAGCACCGGTTTCGGCGTCGAAGGCGTGCCGGCGCTCATCCCGCCCTCGCGCTTCTACGAGCTCTTGTCGCAAGGCAAGTTCCCGCTCGCAACCTTCATGCGGCGGCGAGAGCATATCGACTATATCGAGGAGCCTGACCTCTTCCACGAGGTTTTCGGCCATTGCCCGCTGCTCACCAACCAGAGCTACGCCAACTTCGTCCGCCGCTTCGGGCAAAAGGCGGCCGCGCTCGGCAAGGGCTATTCGTGGCACCTGTTCCGCATCTTTTGGTTCACCGTGGAGTTCGGGCTGATCAACACGCCAAAAGGGCGGCGATGCTATGGCGCGGGCATCGTTTCGTCTCCGAGCGAGACGCATCATGCCATGGTTTCGATGGCTTGCGAGTTCCGCCCCTTCGACCTGATGACCGTGCTGCGCACGCCCTACCGCATCGATATCGTCCAGCCGATCTACTATGTCATCGAAAGTTTCGCTCAGCTCGAGTCGATCATCGAGGAGGATGTCACAGCGCGGATCAACGAGGCGAAGGCACTCGGCGATTTCCCACCGGCTTTCGAGGCCCAAGCCTCCTGACCGATGCACAAGATTTTGTCGGCAAGGTCTTGCCTTGCCGACATCGATTGGCCAACGTCCCGTCGATCTGACGGGAGAATGGACCATGGCAAACAAGACGATCGACCACGCGATTACCGCAAGGTCGCTCACGTCGGCGGCTTCCGATCCGACCCATGCCGGTATCCTCTCCTTCATGCGGCGGAGATACACCAAACAGCTGAAGGACGTGGACGCGGCGGTCTGGGGTATTCCTTTCGATGCGGCCACCTCGAACCGCCCCGGCGCCCGTTTCGGCCCGCAGGCGATACGCTGTGCGTCGGCCATCTTCGACAACGATCCGCAATATCCATTCCAGCGCGATCTCTTCGCGGATATGGCAACGATCGACTATGGCGACTGCCTGCTCGACTACGGCAATCACTTGAAGACGCCGGACACAATAGAGCGCGAGGCGGCAAAAATCCTCAAGTCGGGCTCCTACCTGCTGACGCTTGGCGGCGACCACTTCGTGAGCTATCCGGTTCTGAAGGCGCATGCGGCCGTCCATGGCCCCCTCGCCCTCGTTCAGTTCGATGCCCATCAGGATACTTGGCCGGACGAGAAAGGCCGCATCGATCACGGCTCCTTCGTCGGCCGCGCCGCGCGCGAGGGACTGATCGACGTGGAGCATTCAATCCAGATCGGCATCAGGACGCACGCACCGGAGGATTGCGGCATTCGGATCGTCTACGGCTACGAGGTCGAGGAGATGAGAGCCGAGGAGATCGCCGACTTGATCGTGCGGCATGTCTCGAGCCGGCCGGCCTATCTGACCTTCGACATCGACTGCCTCGACCCGGCCTATGCACCCGGTACCGGCACGCCTGTCGCCGGCGGCCCGTCGAGCGCCAAGATCCTCTCGGTGCTGCGCAAGCTGAGCTCGCTTCATATCGCCGGGAGCGACGTGGTCGAGGTGGCGCCGGCCTATGACCATGCCGACGTGACCGCCATTGCTGGCGCGACCATCGCCATGTATATGCTGGGCTTGCGCGCCGAATGGCTCGCGGAACGGCGCGGCTGATCCGAGCGTTCGCTAAGAAATTGATTCAATTCTATGCCAGACTAATAGCGGAAAACTCCGTAACAGTCTGCAGGAGCAGGAAAATCATGAAACCGAAGATCTTCATCGATGGCGAACACGGCACGACGGGCCTGCAGATCCGCGCGCGCATGGCCGATCGCAGGGATCTTGAGCTGCTGTCGATCGCGGAAGCGGAACGGCGCAATGCGGCGATGCGCGAGGATCTCCTGAACAGCGCCGACATTGCCATCCTCTGCCTGCCCGACGATGCGTCCCGCGAAGCGGTTGCCATGGTCGCCGGCAACAATCGCGTTCGCATCATCGATACGTCGACCGCACATCGCGTTGCGCCCGACTGGGCCTACGGCTTTGCGGAAATGGACAAGGCGCAGTCTGCGAAGATCCGCGATGCACGCCACGTCGCCAATCCCGGCTGCTACCCGACAGGGGCGATCGGCCTGATCCGGCCGTTGCGCCAGGCGGGCATCCTGCCGGATGGCTATCCCGTTACCGTCAACGCAGTTTCCGGTTATAGCGGCGGCGGCAAGCAGATGATCGCGCAAATGGAGGACGAACAGAGCCCCGATCACATCAGCGCGCCCCACTTCCTCTACGGTCTCACGCTGAAGCACAAGCATGTGCCGGAGATGAAGATGCACGGTCTGCTCGAGCGCGCGCCGGTCTTCTCGCCCTCCGTCGGAAAGTTCCCGCAGGGGATGATCGTGCAGGTGCCGCTCTATCTCGACGACCTCGCTCCCGGCGCGACGCTCGAAAACATCCACGCCGCGCTCGTCGAGCATTACGCCGACCAATCGATCGTCGAAGTCGTCCCGCTCGCCGAAAGCGAAAAGCTCGCCCGGATCGATGCGACGGAGCTTGCCGGCAAGGACACGATGAAGCTTTTCGTCTTCGGGGCGAGCGGCGGCGCGCATGTGAACCTCCTCGCCCTGCTCGACAACCTCGGCAAGGGCGCTTCCGGGGCGGCCGTCCAGAACATGGACCTGATGCTTTCGGCCTGATGATGCCATGCAACACAAAGCCCCGTCGGTTAGCCGACTGGGTTTCATTTCACCGCATCGAATTTAATCAGTCGCGAACTTCGATCGCCGTCGATTTCGGATATTCGCCGACGAAACCGCGCCAGTGCGCGATCGCAAATCCCAGCACGGCGAGCGCGCCGGCCTGGTGCAGCACGGCCCAGCCGATTGGGACCTGCAGCACGAGAGTCGTGATGCCGACGACTGCCTGGATCGTCACCAGGGCAAAGAGGACTACCGAGCGCCGGGCATGGGTCGTCTCCGGCGCGGCGCGCAGCGAGACGATCATGTGGATCAGCGCCAGCGCGAAAAGCAGGTAGGCGCCAGCGCGGTGCAGGAATTGCACCGTCTTCGGATTTTCGAAGAGATTGATCCAGGCCGGCTGCTGCACGAAGAGGCCTTCCGGTACGATCGCACCGTCCATCAGCGGCCAGGTATTGTACGTAAAGCCCGCGTCGAGACCCGCGACCAGCGCGCCCAGATAGATCTGGAACAGGCTCATGGCGGCGATGATGCCGGCCGTCATTCGCGATCTTTTCGTCGGCGCCGCGTCATCGGAATGCGGACAAAGGCCGCGCAGGATCCACATGCAAGCGGCAAAGATCAGGCAGGCGATGACCAGATGCGTGGCGAGCCGGTACTGGCTGACTTCGGTTCGCTCGACCAGACCGGAAGATACCATCCACCAGCCGATAAAGCCCTGAAATGCTCCGAGAGACAGAATGCCGAGAAGCGGCAGCCTCAACCGCCTTTCAATCCGCCCGGTGATCCAGAAGAAGAGAAGCGGCAGCGCGAAGATCACGCCGATGGCGCGCGCCAGCACGCGGTGGGCCCATTCCCACCAGAAAATGGTCTTGAATTCCTCCACCGTCATGCCCTTGTTGAGCTGCTCATATTGGGGAATCCGCTGGTAGAGCTGAAATTCCTCTTCCCATTCCTGTGCTGACAGAGGTGGGATGACACCGTGAATGGGCTTCCATTCGGTGATCGACAAACCGGATTCGGTCAACCGCGTTCCGCCGCCGACGAGCACCAGTGCAAAGAGCGCAAACAGGACGACGGCAAGCCAGCCGCGGATCTGCCGCCGGTTGCGCTCGGTTCTGCCGATCTCCCGCAGGAGCGTCTGTTCTGTTGCCAACTCGGCATGCGCCATGGGCTTTCCCTCGTTTGTCGCCGGTCCGAAAGCCGTTGATTTGCACCAGAGCGCCGTGCAAAACAAGGCCGAAACCTTTGCGGCATCCCGTCGCGGCTGCATTGCCGCCATCCGAAAGAAGAAAAATGCCCGTACGCCTCAGAAAACTGATCGGCACCATCCTCATCATCGTTCTTGTCATCGTTTATGCGCTGGCGGCTGTTACCTTCGCATCGCTCCTGCTCGGCGCATCGCCCTGGTGGGTGCATCTCCTTTATTTCTTCTTCACCGGCCTCTTGTGGATCCTCCCTGCGATGCTGATCATCAAGTGGATGGAGAAACCCGCTGCAAAGCGCTGACCGCCGAGGTGCAACAATGAAGATCGCTGTCATCGCCGATATCCACGGCAACGACCTGGCCCTCGAAGCCGTGCTGGCGGATATCGACGCGCAAGGGATCAACGAGATCGTCAATCTCGGCGATCATTTCAGTGGGCCGCTCAACGCCGCGCGCACGGCGGATATTCTGATAGGGCGCAGCATGCCGGCGATCCGCGGCAATCATGATCGCTACCTTCTCACATTCGATCCTGAGCACATGGGCACGTCGGACCGCGCTGCGCATGATGAGCTCGAATCGCGCCACATCGATTGGCTGGCGGCCCTGCCGGAAACCCTGACCTATCGCGACACGCTCTTCCTCTGTCACGGCACGCCCCAAAGCGACGAGACCTACTGGATGGAAGGCCTGACGGCAGAGGGTGTCGTCCACATGGCTGAGCGCAAGGCGATCGAGCGCTTTGCCGAGGGTATCGATTGTCCCGTGATCCTCTGCGGCCACACCCACGTTCCGCGGGTGGTGCGGCTCGGGGACGGGCGCCTCCTCGTCAATCCCGGCAGCGTCGGCTGCCCCGGATATGACGACGACCAGCCCGTGGCCCACAAGGTCGAAACCGGCTCGCCAGATGCGCGCTACGCCATCGTCGAGTGCGCCGCCGACAGCTGGAGCGTCACCTTCCGCTGCGTGAGCTACGATTACATGGCGATGGCGCGCCTTGCCGCTCGGCGCAACCGCCCCGTATGGGCGAAAGCGCTCGCGACCGGTTTCCTCGACTGACGCCTATTTCGCGCCTTTGAGCGCGTCGAGGTCGGCACCGGTGATCGCCGCGATGTTGCGCGTGATCTTGTCGACCGGCCAGTCCCACCACGCAATGGCGCGCAAACAGGCTGTCACCTCTGCAGGGAAACGCATCTTGACGACGCTTGCCGGATTGCCGGCGACGACCGCATAGGCAGGCACGTCTTTCGTTATCACCGATTTCGCCGCAACAATGGCCCCGTCGCCGATCGTAACACCCGGCAAAATCGTCGCGTGCATGCCGATCCAGACATCGTTGCCGACGATCGTGTCACCGCGATAGCCGCTGGCATAGGCGGCGGAATCGAAGCCCTCGCGCCAACTGCCGGGAAAGATCCCGAACGGAAAGGTCGAGAAGCCGTCAAGCGCATGATTGGCTCCGTTCATGATGAACTGGACGCCGGTCGCCAAAGCGCAGAACCGTCCGATCACCAAGCGGTCTCCGATGAAGTCGTAGTGATAGAGAACGCATCTTTCCTCAAAGTGTTCAGGGCCTTGCGGGTCGTCGTAGTAGCTGAAGTCGCCGACTTCGATGAGCGGCGAACGCACGAGGTTCTTCAGGAAGCCGATACGTGTGAACTCGGCAACGGGAAACTTGGCACCGGGATCCGGCGCGGCATAACTGGCTGGCATGGGCTGCTCCGTCGATTGGTCGACATCTAACGCAGCGATAACGATTTTTCCAACGCATCCGCAGAACGGCGGCGGCTTCACCCTTTGCTAACTGCGTTCCCCGGTTGCCGCCGCGCGACCGCGCGAATTAATCGGATGTAGCAATATCCGCGCTCCAATTGCTTCACTCCCACGCGTGCGGATGACAGATGAGATGGCGAATACCGACTTCACCCTTTCCCCTTCGAGCGGTGCCGAGCCGCATAATTCGAGCACGCTCCCGCTCGCCGAAAGGCATGATGCGGGTCGGATCACGATCTCCATCCACTTCGATGCGGCCGCACTTGAAGCCGAATGGCGCGCGCTGGACGGGAACAACCGCAATTCCCTGCATCAAAGCTTCGACTGGTGTGCGGCGTGGACGAAAACCCACGGCAGCCGACTGCTGATCGTTCGCGGCGCGCTTGGGCGAGAGCCGCTTTTCATCCTGCCGTTTGAGGTCGATCGCGGACGCTTCTTCCATACAGCCCGCTTGATCGGCTCCGCACATAGCAATCTCAATACCGGTTTGTTTGGCAATGATGCAGAACCGGCACCGCGCGCCGAACTGGCGGCCGCGCTGACCGAGGGGATCAGCGCCCACCTGCGACGTTTCGCCGACGTCGTCATGCTCGATAGAATCCCATCAATGTGGCGTGGCGCGCCCCATCCTCTTTCCGCCGTGCCCGGAATCGAAAATCCCAATGCCTCCTTCCAACTCCCGCTTCTCGGCACCATGGAGCGCACGCTTGCGCAACTCAACGCAAAGCGGCGGCGCAAGAAGATGCGCATATCCGAAAAGCGTCTCGACGCCATTGGCGGCTACGAATACGTCGTTGCCCGCGCAACACCGGAAGCACACGCGCTGCTCGACACATTCTTCCGCCAAAAAGCGGCGCGCTTCGAAGCGCTCGGCCTGCCGGATGCGTTTCGCGATGCCGACACGCGTGCGTTCTTTCATGCGTTGATCGGTACTTTCGAGAAAGGGCGGGATGCCGGCTACCTACTGGAGCTCAATGCGATAAGGCTCAAGGGCGAACACGAAGGCCGGGTCATCGCCATTTCAGGCCTGTCACGCAAAGGCGATCACGTCATTTGCCAGTTCGGTTCGATCGATGAAGAGATCGCCGCCGACAGCAGTCCCGGAGAGCTGCTGTTTTATCGGATGATCGAGCGCCTCTGCGGCGAAGAGGTGGCACTCTTCGATTTCGGCATCGGCGATCAGCCTTACAAACGCTCGTGGTGCACGGTCGAGACGCGACTACGGGATATTATCCTGCCACTGACGCCGCGCGGGTATTTGGCCGCGGGGGTCCAGCACGCAGTCGCGCGGACAAAACGGGTCATCAAAGCCAACAAGACTTTTTACGAGTTCGTTCAGCGCCAGCGGCAGCGGCGGCAGGCGAAATCAGTGGAAGACGATTGACCTGCGGCAATCACCGGCTGAAACCCGCCTGGAATTTCGCCTTAAGAGCGGCTTGCTAGGTTCTCATGCCGCGTGGCGCCCGGGGAATTCCGGGTCGCTTTCGCCGCGTCCGGTCATTAGCATGATGTCACGGTATCCGGCCTCGCCGAAGCTCGTGAGCAGCTCTACGATCTGTTCATCGCCGACCGATCGTGCCGATAGAATGATCTCGCTTCCCTCTCGCCGAGCGATCTTGGCGACGGCATCAGCGTCGGCCGAACCGCATTCGATCAGGACCAGGTCGTAGGCGTTGGTCAGCGCGTCGATGATCATCTGCAGCCGCTCGATGCCGCGCATTGCCACTCGCGGATCGGCGTCGCCGTGGGGAATGACATGCGCGTCCGAAAATCTGTCCCCGTGGATCGATTCTGCGAAGGCGACCTCGCCAGAGAGCAGGTTCGTTATCCCCGGCAGATGAGGTGATTGAGCCATAAGCCGCGTCGGGCAAGCCGAGCCGGAAAGATCGATCATCACGACCTTCTGCTCCTTCTCGGCCAGCAGGCGGGCCAACATGACGGCTGCCGTCGATCCCTCGTCGCCGCCCGGCGATACCGAAACGGCGACCCTGACATCCTTCTCGCGAAGATGATCTGCAACCGCCTCGATCGAAAAATCATCGTCCGGCGCCGGGATAGATCCCTGCTGCTCTTCCCGTTCGGTCAGCTCTTCCGTCGCAAGGACAGGCGCAGAAATCTCTTCGGCAGCGCTCGGGATTGCGAGAGCAGGCGAAGGGGATCTGAGAGGCGTCGCCCCCGAAGCCGAGACCGGCCTCAGCGCCCGTCCGCTGAAGAGCTCGCCAAGCATGATGACGACGCAACTGACCAGAAATGCGGCGAACGCTGCGACCATGGTGATCGGCAGTACTTTCGGAAAACTCGCATTGGTGGGGACTACGGCCTTCGAAATCACGCGCGCATCGGCGGGTGTAGCGTTCGCGACGCTCCGCGAGGTCGCCTCACGGTAGCGGGCGAGATAGGTTTCGAGAAGCTGCCGCTGCGCTGTTGCTTCACGCTCCAATGCGCGCAGGCCGACCTCTTCCTCGCCCGCCTGCGCCGATTGGGCCTTAAGAGCGTTCAGTTGCTGTACCAACTGCTGTTCGCGCAGCTGGCCGACCTTCGCCTCGTTGTCGAGACTACCGAGTATCTTGTGTGTCTCCGCGCGGATCTGCCCCTCGATACCTTCGAGTTGAGATTTCAGCCCCTTCAGGCGCGGATGGCCGTCGAGCAGAGCGGTCGACAAATCGGCGATCTGCCCCTGGATATTGGCCCGGTTTTCCTTGAGCCGCTGGATCATCGGCGATCCGACTATGTCGGCGAGCGTATCGACCGAACGGCCGGCTGCGAGCGCAGCCCGCACACCTTCGGCGCGCGCCGCCGCATTCGCCCTCTCCCCGCGCACCCGCGCGAGCTCGGTCGAAATGTCGGTAAGCTGGCGGGTGGCAAAATTCTGCGTCTCGCCGGTCGGCAGCAAACCCGATTCGGCACGGTAGACGGCGACCTTCGCCTCGGCCTCACGCACCTTTTCGCGCAGGTTGGCGATTTCCGGTTCCAACCAGCGGCTCGCCTCGGAATTGGAATCGAGCTTCGCGCCACTCTGCAGCGCCTGATAGACCTTCGCCATTTCATTCGGAATGGCCGCAGCGAGCTGCGGGTCCTTCGAGGTAAAGACAATGGCGATCACGCGTGATTTTTCAACCTGATACACCTGCAGCTTCGAATTGAATTCCTTCAATATCCGCTCTTCCGGCGGCAGTTCGAGCGGGTTTTTCTTGAGGCCGAGCATCACCAGAAGATCGGAAGCAGCCGAAGGATGGGCGGAGGGATCGAACTCCGCGAGCTCATGAAGTTTCATGTTTCGTGCGACCTGTTTGATCAGATCGACGGAACGTAGCACCTGCACCTGGCTCGATATGCCGGACTCGTCGAAAACCCGATCCGAACCGCCCGGGGGTACCTGGCTCTGGCCACTGAACTCCGGTTCGCGCGATTCGATGAGCACACGCGTCTCGCCCTCGTAGTCAGGTGCGATCATCTTCGCGGCCGTAAACGCGATCGCGGCGGCGCAGACCGTGACGAGCAGGACGCGGGTCCGGCGCTGCCAAATAGCGCGGACGAGCCCGCCGAGATCGATATCCACATCCTGCTGTCCACTGCCGACGCCCGACATGCCCGCACTCCGAAGCCTCTTTGTTCGGCCGGAAAGTAAAGGAACATGGTAACGCAAGGGTTAATTCCAGATTCAACCATCGGGCGTGTTCCTGCGGACGGGGCTGAGTCGGTAAGCTTTCGGAAATTCTATCAGGAGTTTACCGGCTATTAACCCTAACGGATCGATAACGTCGGCAGAGGTGATCGTTTCCGGAGCCCATGAATTTCATGTCGAGCGCAGGCACAAAGAAAGCATGCTCTATTGCCGTGGCAATATTGTCGGCATTGCTCGGCGGCTGCACGAGCTACCAGCCGGCTCCCAAAGCCTTCAGCGAGGCGACGATTCAACCATACAGGCTGGACAGCGGCGACCGCCTGCGAATTAACGTGTTCGAGCAGGCAGGCCTCACCGGAACCTATACGGTCGACCAAGCCGGCTATCTGGCCTTTCCCCTGATCGGCGCGGTTCCGTCGCGCGGCCATACGCTACCGGAACTGGAGGGCATGATCGCGTCGAAATTGCGCCAGGGTTTTCTCAGGGATCCGGACGTGACGATCGAAGTCGATCGCTATCGCTCCGTCTTCATCATGGGCGAAGTCGGACAGGCCGGCCAGTACAGCTACGTACCGGGCATGACGGTTCAGAACGCGATCGCGGTCGCCGGCGGCTTCTCGCCGCGCGCCAACCAGGCGAATGCCGACATTACTCGGAAGGTCAATGGCCGCATCATTACGGGCCGGGTGCCGATATCCGATCCCGTCCTGGCGGGCGACACGATCTATGTTCGCGAACGGCTGTTCTGATATTCATGGAGAACGATCGGCCCTTACGCATTCTCCATTGTTTCCGATCGCCGGTCGGCGGCATCTTCCGCCATGTCCGCGATCTCGCCGAAGCCCACGCGAATGCGGGGCACCAGGTCGGCATTCTTTGCGATAGCACCACCGGCGGCGCCTATGAGGACGCGCTGTTCGATGAAATCCGCCCCTTTCTCGCGCTTGGCGTCATCCGCATGCCGATCCACCGCACCATCGGTCCCTCGGACATTGCCGCACTTTGGCGCAGCTACAAGGAAATCAGAAGTTTGCAACCGGATGTGCTGCATGGGCACGGCGCCAAGGGCGGCGCCCTCGCGCGCATCATCGGTTCAGCCTTGCGGGTCAACAAGTATCGCGTAGCCCGCCTCTATTCACCCCACGGAGGCAGCCTTCACTACGACCGAAGGTCATTGGCGGGCCAGCTCATTTTCCGGCTTGAGCGCCTCCAAGAAAGCCTCACCGATTCCCTCGTCTTTGTTTGCGATTACGAGCGCCAGACCTATTTCTCCAAGGTCGGCAGACCGCCGGGCCGTAACGAGTTGATCTATAACGGGATTGACGATACGGAGTTCGAGCCGGTCGAGACAGGGCCGGACGCGGTTGATTTCCTCTATATCGGCATGATGCGCGACCTCAAGGGCCCCGATCTCTTCATAGAGGGTTTTGCCGCCGCCGAGCGTATCGCCGGACACCCTCTTTCCGCGCTGATGATCGGAGACGGTCCGCAGCAACAGCAATACGAGGAGATGAAGCTCCGGAAAGGACTGGGGCGCCGTATCAGGATGCTTCCTGCGATGAAGGCACGCGAGGCCTTCGCGCTCGCCCGCACCGTCGTCATTCCATCTCGCGCGGAATCGATGCCCTATATCGTCCTGGAAGCACTTGCCGCCCGCAAGCCGGTCATTGCTGCACGGGTGGGCGGCATCCCGGAGGTTCTTGGCGGCGACAGCGCAGCCCTTGCCGACCCGGCCAACGCCCAATCGCTTGCAGCGATCATGGCGGCTGCAATCATCGAGAAAGATTGGGCCGCCCGCACAATGCCCAACCCCGAAGGGTTCAAATCCCGTTTCGCGGCATCCGTCATGACCAAACACGTGATGCAACTCTATCGCGAGCTTGCCGGAGAATCGACCGTTACCGACGGGCATCTCCGTACAACGTAAGCGTTTCTTAGTGGCTTTCTGCTATCCGGACGAAGGGACTTCAGCGCCGGAAAGAAACCATGAACCAGTTTGACAGGCCGGAAACCTTCGATCCCGAAGCGCTTCGCAAGAAGGTCTCGGAGATCCGGACGGTCGACCATGAACAAAGGAAGACCGACAAAGGCCCCCCGGAGCTCAATCCGCTGGCCCGGCAGATCGCGCTTCAGTTTCGCGCCGACACCTATACGCCGGCCATGATCACCGGCCTTATCCGGCTGCTCGAATTCTGCGTCCTCTTCACCATCGGCTATGCGATCAACGCACAATATGTCGAGCCGGCATTCGAGGAGCTCCCCGTCTATTTGGCGATTCTCGCGGGCGGCTCGGCGCTCGCCGTTGCCGCGATGCAAATCGCCGATACTTATCAGGTGCCGGCGCTGCGCGCCTGGCTGCGGATGACGCCCCGCATTCTCGGCGCCTGGGCGGCCGCCTTCGGCGCAATCGCGCTCGCACTCTTTTTCCTGAAGTCTGGTCATCTCTATTCCCGTGTCTGGGTCGCCGCATGGTTCGCCGCCGGCGCGTTCTTCCTCATCACGGAGCGCGCCTTCATCGCCTATTCGATCCGCCGCTGGTCGAGAAACGGTACAATGGAGCGCCGTGCCGTAGTCGTCGGCGGCGGCCAACCGGCGAAGGATCTCATCCGCACCATCGAGCACCAGCCGGACAACGACATCCGCATCTGCGGCATCTTCGACGATCGCGACGAGCGACGCTCGCCGAATATCATCGCTGGATATCCGAAACTCGGGACGGTCAACGAACTGGTCGAGTTCGCCCGGCTGGCCCGGATCGACATGCTGATCATCTCGCTGCCTCTGACCGCGGAAAAACGCATACTCGAACTCCTGAAAAAACTCTGGATCCTGCCGGTCGACATCCGTCTCGCCGCCCATGCCAACAACCTGCGCTTCCGCCCGCGCAGCTATTCGCATGTCGGGCAGGTGCCGATGCTCGACATCTTCGACAAACCGATCGCGGACTGGGATTCCGTCGCCAAGCGCTGCTTCGACATCTTTTTCAGCATCGTCGCGCTGGTTCTGCTGTGGCCGGTGATGCTTGCCGCCGCTGTCGCGGTCAAGGTCACGTCTCCAGGTCCCATCATCTTCAAACAGCACCGGCACGGCTTCAACAACGAGACCATCGAGGTCTACAAGTTCCGCTCGATGTACACGCATATGAGCGACCCCACCGCCCGCAACGCCGTGACCAAAGGCGATCCGCGCGTGACGCCCGTCGGCCGCTTCCTGCGCAAATCCTCGATCGACGAGTTGCCGCAGATCTTCAACGTCCTGAAGGGCGAACTCTCTCTCGTCGGACCGCGCCCGCATGCGGTTCTCGCTCAGACCCAGGACCGCTCCTATTCCGACGTCGTCGAGGGCTATTTCGCTCGCCACCGCGTCAAGCCCGGCGTGACCGGCTGGGCGCAAATCAACGGTTGGCGCGGCGAGATCGACAACGATGAAAAGATCCGCTTCCGCACGGCCTTCGACCTCTTTTACATCGAGAACTGGTCGCTGCTCCTCGATTTGAAGATCCTCTTTCTGACGCCGTTCCGGTTGCTCAATACGGACAACGCCTATTGATCTCCGCGACCGCATCCCAGCCGATCATCCTGAGGCCGCAACTTGCCGCGATTTCGCTTGTCGGCTCAGGCCTGGTGGCGACCGCCGTGTTCCTCTCGGGCTTCGTCATCGCCGAGCCCGCACCCTACGAGCTTTTCATGGCCGGCCTTATCGGTCTATGGGCGCTCTTCGGACTGAGGATATCGCGCCACGTCGCCCCGCTGTTCGCCCTTCTTATCCTGTTCATGGTCGGAGGCATGCTGTCGCTGACGGTCATGGCCGATCTCGCGACGGGGCCGATGTACATGGCCGTCTCCGGCTTCCTCGCAGTCTCGGCGGTCTTTTTTGCGGCAATTATCGAAGATCGCCACCAGCGGCTGCGGCTCATCTTTAACGCCTGGACAGCAGCGGCTGTCATGACCTCCCTGCTCGGCATCCTCGGCTATTTTGGGGCCATACCAGGCGCTTCCTACTTCACCCTTTACGACCGCGCAAAGGGCGCCTTCCAGGATCCGAACGTCTTCGGCCCGTTTCTCGCCGCGCCAGTACTCTACCTGGTGCATGGCCTGCTCACGCAGCCGATCCGCCGCGCGCCTTTCAAAATCGCGGGCCTGCTCGTGCTCGCGCTCGGCGTCTTCCTCTCCTTCTCCCGAGCCGCGTGGGCGCTCAACCTCTTTTGCGTCATCGCTCTGGTCTTCGTCATGCTCTTGAAGGAGCGCAGCGGGCTTTTCCGCCTGCGGATCCTCGTTCTGGCGCTCGGCGGCTTGCTGTTCGTCGCTGCGGTACTCGTCGCTGCGCTGCAATCGGAACAGGTCGCGTCACTCTTCTCGAGCCGCACTCAGCTTGTCCAGGATTATGACGGCGGGCATCTCGGCCGATTTGATCGTCACCGGATCGGCTTTCTGTTGTCTATGGAAAAGCCGCTTGGGATCGGGCCGATGGTGTTCAGCACCATGTTTCCCGAAGACGAGCACAATGTCTTGCTGAAGAGCCTGACATCCTACGGCTGGCTCGGTTTCGTAGCCTATGTGACGCTTATCCTCTGGACGCTCGCGCTTGGCTTTTGCTTTCTCCTGCGCGAACGGCCGTGGCAGCCATACCTGATGATTGCTTGGGTGACGCTGATCGGCCATGTCGGCATCGGCAATGTCATCGACACCGATCACTGGCGTCATTTCTACATGCTGCTTGGCATCGTCTGGGGATGCGCAGCACTCGAATACCGCAGCCGGTGGCAGACCCGCGCCGAAGGGCTTGCATGAGCGTGAACAAGCCTTCACGTGAGGGGTCGACGGCCAATCCGTTGCGCCTCCTCGAGGTCCTGGAACCGAGCGGCGGCGGGTCGGGGCGTCACTTTCTCGATCTCTGCCGTGGCATGCATGCGCGCGGCCATCATGTGGAAGCGATCTATTCTCCGGTGCGGGCGGAGGAATCCTTCGTCCGCGAGCTCATGGCGATCGGACTGGCGACCGTTCACGCGGTCGATATCAGGCGGGCGCCTGGTCCTTCCGACGTGCCGGCTTTCCGCGCCATAAACCGGATCATCCGCAGCGCCGGGCCGTTCGATATTGTCCATGGCCACAGCTCCAAGGCCGGCGCCTTGACGCGGCTGAGACTCCCCGGCCGGCATGTGCCGCGTGTCTACACACCCCATGCCTTCAGGACCATGGACCCGACGCTCGGCCGCAGTGGGCGGCTGATCTACGGCGCAATCGAATCGGCCCTGGCATGGTTCTTCACCGATCATCTCATCACCGTTTCCGAAGACGAATTCAGCCATGCGCTTTCGATCGGTATCCCGAAGCAGAGAATGTCGGTCATCGTCAATGGCGTGCTGCCGCCCTCGCCCGACATGGCATCGGCCATTCGCGCGAGTTTCGGCATCCCCGCGGATGCCTTCGTTTTCGGCTTCATTGGCCGCCTTTCCGCGCAGAAGGCCCCTGAGCGCCTGATCAAGGCCTTCAAGAGTGTCGCGTCGTCCGTGGGGAATAGCTATCTGGTGATGATCGGCTCCGGCGAACTGAACGAACCGCTTCGCCGCGCGATCTGCGCGAGCGGCTTGCAGAACCGCATTCATCTGACTTCGGCATTTACCGGTCCGCAGGCCATTTCAGCTTTCGACCTGATCGTCATGCCGAGCCGCTACGAGGCGATGCCCTATGTAATGCTCGAGGCCGCGGCTGCGGGACGGCCGATCATCATCTCCGATGTCGGCGGCGCGAGGACTGTTGTCGATCACGGGGAGAACGGTTTCGTCATCCCGAACACCGACGACGTCTCGCATCTCGCGAAAGCCATGGTTGCCGCCGCCGATCGAGATATCCATCCGCAGCTTATCGAGGCAGCGAATGTCCGCAGGGACCGTTTCACGCTTGACCTGATGCTTGACCAGACGGAAGAAGTCTATCAGCGTCTGGCGGCGCGACGACGCCGTTGAGCGGCAAGGCAACCGCTCGCGCGCGACTTCGACGGCTAAAAGAATTGGACGGTTATTCTCCGGCGCGAAGCGGCCCCCGCCAGTGCGATGCAGATCAACATCAGCGAGGCCCGAACCGATGCTCTCGGCTATTCTTCAGCGTCCGATTTTTCCTGCTGCTGCTGCTTCTGCTGCAGGAGGAGCTCGTCGGCCGGAGTCGACTGCTCGGTCTGTGTTACGCTCGCCGTCGTCATCTCTTTGTCGACCGATGCCGTGGTCTTGGAATGCCCAAGGCACTCGGCGGACGCTGCGGTTGTCGAGAGGGCGAAGGCGGCCGCAAGTACGAGGATGCTCTTCATCGGGCTTCTCCTGTTGTTGCAGGCGCAGTTTATCCGCCGCCATGCTCCTCACCAAATCACAAAACTGTTCTCGTGGCGCTTTCTGACACGCGCCTCCGCCTCCATCGACAGCCGCGGAAGGACGGGTAAAAACCTATTTTCCCCTTGCGCCGGCCGTGTGTTCCGACTAATGAGAGCGGGCTTGTAACAAAGCGGGTCGGAGCGTAGCGCAGCCCGGTAGCGCACTTGACTGGGGGTCAAGGGGTCGTGGGTTCGAATCCCGCCGCTCCGACCATTTATCCCTTGAAATCAGAGCAGATTTCCAGCTTCGGCCAAGGGCATATCTTCCGTGAAGACGGAACAAAAAAACGCTCAAAATGCTGCGAGCAAAAGTCCCGAAATCGCAGCGGTCGCGTTTCCGTGCGTGCCCTGCATCGCTGATTCTCGTTGTCCTCAGCGGCCGGCGCCTGTGCGACCGAAAGCAAGCCCTACGATCCTTCCGCCGGGAATTACATTCCCAGAGCTTTTTTTTTCAACCACTAGAATGGAGCTTCGGCTGGCTGGTCATTGACATCGCCACGCGAGCAAATCGTTCTCGAAGTCCCTGACGCACTTTTGTCGTTCTTGGATGAGCCCAACTCTGACATGCGGTTGGCTGCGAAGTTGAGGGTCGCTGAATCGAGCTCTCAGGAGCGGAAGATAATCTCGCCCACTGCGCGCGGCAGCCGGTCCATGCCAATTATGCGGGCCGGCAAAGTTCCGGCGCCCCTCGCGACCGCCATATCACCGCACCTGATCGAGCAGCCGCTTGCATTCGAGAAGATCGTATAGAGCCTCCTGAAGGAGCGCTCGATCTTCCTTGCTGACGGAGGTTTTTCCGATCGATATTTCCGGCGTCTCGTCATTGCCGCCGCCGAAAGAGAAGAAGCGGCGGCTTGCGGGCGCTTTTGCGCGGCCGACGATCTGGTCCTCCTCGGCAACGCCGACTTTCGGCGGTGCCGGTTCCTCGTTGCTGGAGGCGGCAAGCGCCTCGACCGTTGCCAGATCGCCGCTGGCGATCGCGGCAACGAACTTGTTGCCGTTGGCCTTGAGGAGCTTTTGCACGCCCTTGATCGTATAGCCGTGATCGTAGAGCAGATGGCGAATGCCCTTGAGCAGATCGACATCTTCTGGGCGATAATAGCGCCGCCCGCCGCCGCGTTTCATCGGCTTGATCTGCTGGAATCGCGTCTCCCAGAAGCGCAGCACATGCTGGGGTAGATCGAGTTCGTCTGCGACCTCGCTGATGGTGCGAAAGGCGTCCGGGCTTTTTTCCATGTCGTCCCCATTTCCATATTCACGCGGCAAACGGCGCCGCAATGAACGGATCATTGCTCGATGATCGCACGAATCGGACCCATTTCAATGGCTTATGGATGGGTTTTCAACCACATTGTGGTTGTCGACAGCACTTCAGGATGCTGAAGTGGGCTGCTTCTGCTTGGTTTTGCGGCTTAGATGCGCCTTCAGCACCCGCTGTTTCAGGACGTTCGACGCCTTGAAGGTCATTACCCGGCGGGGAGAGATCGGCACTTCCTCACCCGTCTTCGGATTGCGCCCGATACGCTCATTCTTGTCGCGTACCTGGAACGTTGCGAAAGAAGACAGCTTGACGCTCTCGCCACGTACGATAGCGTTGCATATCTCGTCGATGACAGTCTCCACAAGTTCGGCGGACTCCGTCCGCGACAAACCCACCTTGCGAAAAACCGACTCAGCCAAGTCTGCTCGCGTTACTGTTTTTCCGCTCATCTTCCCCCACCGATGTCTGACGTGCCGATCAGCGATCGAAGACTATTGCCCTTGCCTTTTGCGGTCAAGCGCCTGCCGTAGTTCATTATTTTCTTTACCAGCGGATGAGAACCGAACCCCAGGTGAAGCCGCCACCCATCGCTTCGAGCATTACGAGGTCGCCCTTCTTGATCCGGCCGTCGGATGCGGCCGTATCAAGCGCGAGCGGGATCGAAGCCGCGGACGTATTGCCATGCAGATCCACGGTCACCACAACCTTATCGAGAGGGATTCCCAGCTTCTTCGCAGAGCCGTCGATGATGCGGCGGTTGGCCTGGTGCGGAACCAACCAGTCGACGTCATCCGCCGTCGTCCCGGTTGCTTCGAAAGCGGCCTCGATCACATCAGTGATCATGCCGACCGCATGCTTGAACACCTCGCGCCCTTCCATACGAAGATGCCCGACGGTGCCGGTCGTCGACGGTCCGCCGTCCACATAGAGCTTGTCGCCGTGAATGCCGTCGGAGCGCAACTGGGCCGTCAGGACGCCACGGTCGGCATTAGTGCCTTCGCCTTCCTGCGCCTCGAGAATGATCGCGCCGGCGCCGTCGCCGAAGAGCACACATGTCGTGCGATCCGACCAGTCGAGAATGCGCGAAAAGGTTTCAGCGCCGATCACCAGAGCGCGTTTTGCCAGGCCGCCGCGAATATAGGCATCCGCCGTCGCGACGCCATAGACGAAACCGGAACAGACCGCCTGCAGATCGAAGGCGGCGCCGTGCCGCATGCCGAGACGGTTCTGGATGTTGACCGCCGTTGCCGGAAATGTGTTGTCCGGCGTCGACGTCGCCACAATGATGAGGTCGATATCCTCCGCCGTCAGCCCGGCCCTCGCAAGTGCGGCGCGCGCCGCACTCTCCCCGAGTGATGCCGTCGTCTCGCCCTCGCCGGCGATGTAACGCTGGTGAATGCCGGTCCGCTGCACGATCCATTCGTCGGACGTGTCGACCTTGGCTTCTATTTCCTTATTGGTCATCACCCGCTTCGGCAGCGCTGCCCCGAAACCGCGAACGACAGAACGCATCATCTACTCAAACCTCATCATTCATGCCCGCGGCAGGGCTTCGGACGGCTGGGCGCCGCCGTGATATCTCGCCAGGTCGGCCTCTATCTTCGCCTTCAGACCATTCTTCACCATGTCGTAGCCGACGTCGATCGCGGCCGCGAAGCCTTCGGCATCCGTGCCACCATGGCTTTTGATGACCACACCGTTGAGACCGAGAAAGACGCCACCGTTGACCTTGCTGGGATCCATCTTCTCCCGCAACCGATCGAAGGCGCCCTTCGCAAAGACGTAGCCGATCTTCGCAAGCAGGGTGCGCGACATTGCGGCGCGCAGATACTCGGCGATTTGGCGGGCGGTGCCTTCGGCCGCCTTAAGAGCAATGTTGCCGGAAAAGCCTTCGGTGACGACCACGTCGACCGTTCCGCGGCCGATATCATCGCCTTCGACGAAGCCGTAATAGTCGATCCCCTCGATATTGGCTTCGCGAATGAGCCGGCCGGCTTCCTTGACCTCTTCCTGGCCCTTGATTTCCTCTACGCCGACGTTCAGCAGCCCGACCGACGGACGCTCGACCTCGAACAAGGCGCGCGCCATCGCACCGCCCATCAGCGCGAAATCCATGAGCTGCTGGGCGTCCGCGCCGATCGTCGCGCCGACATCGAGAACGATGCTCTCGCCCTTCAGCGTCGGCCAGATCGCAGCGATCGCCGGTCGCTGTATGCCCTGCATGGTCCGTAGACAGAAGACTGACATCGCCATCAGCGCGCCGGTGTTGCCCGCTGAGACAACCACGTCCGCCTCGCCGGCATTGATGGCGTCGATCGCCCTCCACATACTGGATTTGCCACGTCCGCGCCTCAGCGCCTGACTTGGCTTTTCGTCCATACCGACGGCAATCTCGCAATCGTTGAAGGTACTGCTGGCTTGAAGTTTCGGATATTTGGCCAAGAGTTCCGCGCATCGCGCTTCCTGGCCGAACAGAACGAATTTTATGTCCGGGTGACGTTCGAGCGCTCTTGCGGCGCCCGGGATAACGACTTCAGGACCATAGTCGCCCCCCATCACGTCAAGTGAAATTCTGACCACGCGTGTCCTATCCTTTTTTCCCGCCATGCAACGCGTCTCGCCCCTGCCCATTTTTTCAAACGGCGGCGATCCATGTTCCCTCTGACGCTTGGGCCAGCATGCAACGCTTCGGCACAGCGGCCCCATTGGCTGGAGTCGGGCCAAAATACTGCTTTTCGTCGACCTGACAACCGAATTGTAGACCCGGGTTTCGCCGTTTCAATCCTTTTTCCAATCCTTCAGCACGGCGAATGGGTTCGGCCGCTTGTCGTCTGCGGCGGAGCTTTCAATGCGTGCGCCGAAGGCGGCGCCCTCCTTGCGCGGATAGGGGTCTATGGCAAGTGCCACTTGTTCGCTCACCACCAGACCGGCGTCGATCGTGTCTCCCGTGTAGGTATCGGGAATGTCCGGTCCGTCCGGATCGAGAATCATCTCGCCGCCATCGTTATTAGCCTGCCGCGCCAACCGCGAGCCTTCCGGCACAAAAATCGCTTCGACAGGCTCCCGTATGTCCGCTTCGACAGGTTCCAACGTTACGACGCAGGTCTGGACGATGCGCGCGCTGACCTCGCCCTTGATCTTGACGCCGTCTTTCTTCCAGCGGCCGATCTGCAAATCTGCCGAGAGCGAGAGGACGTCGTTGACGCTCCAGAGCGCCGCAAGGGCGCTACGCTCAGACTCGTTCGCCGTGAGATGCACACTGACCGGATTTGCCGAAATATGTCCCACCTTCACCGGATAGGAGAATGCCGGTTTGCTTTCGTCCTTCATGATCAGATCCTTCCTCGCCTTCGCGCTGCCGCAGCGCCGACGCGCCGCGCGATCGTCACGCGCGCCATTGATACGCTGCCTTTTATGCTCCCGCCGGAAGAATGCGCAACTGACCCGTTTCGACTAATTCCTCGGGAGCCTCCGCCAGCGCGGCTTCGACGGCGAGCAGATAGGATGCGAGACCGTCCATTGCCGGCGCATCTTCTCTCTGCGGATGAAAATTGCGCCGAAGCGCTGCGGCAAGCGCGCCGCCGTCGCGTTCTTCGAGCGCCGCCGCATAGGATTCGAGCCGGCCGTAGAACATGCCGGCGAGCTTCTTCATCTTTTTCGGCACCCCCGCGTCACCGACGCCGAGTTCCCGGATGGAGTGATCGACGTCCTCGAAAAAGGCATCGACGATCTCCTGCGCGATCTCCTGGCCCGCTCGTGCGGAGGCCCGCGTGCGCCGGAAATAGAGGATCAGCATCGCCGACAACATCTCGAAGCGCCCCATCACATTATCGGGCACATCGAGGTCGGTATACAGAAACGGCTGGCGTGCGGCGGCCGTAAGAAGCCCATACTGGCGCTCCACGATCGCAATGTTGCCGCTTTTTCTCTTGAACAGTCCAAAAATCATCACAAAGCCCAGCTGTGGCTTTCTCGAAATCATGGGCAAGCGCCCATCACGTTGTTGCATGATAGCCGAAGCTGGTTTACCGAAGCAGGCACGAATTGCAATGGCGGATCTGCCATCGTTACTCCAAGGGGAGCAGTCCTTGACGAAGCGGTATTTGACATCAAACCTGAAAGTTCTGAGCCGTGCCGTGCTCGTGGCTTCCCTTTCCACAGCCACCCTTGCTGCCTGCACGTCTGCGAATGTCGGCGAAGTCCTGCATCAGGGTTATGTCGTTGATCAGGAAACGCTAAACCTCGTTCCTGTCGGTTCGAGCCGTGAGCAGGTGCTGCTGTCGCTCGGAACGCCGTCGACCACTGCCACCTTCGACAACGAGGTCTTCTACTACATCTCTCAAACGCGCAAACGGCCTGTTGCCTTCATGAAGCCGAAGCTTATCGACCAATCCATTTTGGCCGTCTATTTCGACAAGGAAGGCACCGTCAGCCAGCTCGCCCATTATACGCTGAAAGACGGCAAGGTCTTCGATACATTGTCGCGCACCACTCCGACCGGCGGCAAGGAAACAAGCTTCCTCGGGCAGCTTCTGACCGGCCCCAATGCCGGAAAAGGTGCGGCGCAATCCCTGTTCAAGGGCTTCGGCAACTGACGAAATCCCACAGCGCCGCGCGTCTTATCAGACGCGCAAAAGTCACTGTAGCACTTTGAATTGCTGCATTTCTTATTCTTAAATCGGCTCCGATCGAAGGAAACACGCAGCAACACAAAGAGGCCCGTGGAACCAAGTTCCGCGGGCCTCTTTATCAATGAAGCGGGCTCAAGCCAGAACGGCCAGCAGCAGCAGCGCCACGATATTGGTGATCTTGATCGCCGGGTTGACTGCCGGACCGGCCGTGTCCTTGTAGGGATCGCCGACTGTGTCGCCGGTGACCGAAGCCTTGTGCGCGTCCGAGCCCTTCATGTGACGTATGCCGTTCCTGTCGACGAAGCCGTCCTCGAAACTCTTCTTGGCGTTATCCCACGCCCCGCCGCCGGAGGTCATCGACACCGCCACAAACAGTCCGTTGACGATGACGCCGAGGAGCGATGCGCCGAGTGCCGCAAAGGCGGATGCCTTCGAGCCCGAAAGCAGCAAAACGCCGTAATAGACGACGATCGGCGCCAGCACCGGCAAGAGCGACGGAATGATCATTTCGCGGATTGCCGCCTTGGTCAGCATGTCCACGGCGCGGCCGTAATCCGGACGGTCCTTGCCTTCCATGATACCCGGCTTTTCTTTGAACTGCCGGCGCACCTCCTCGACCACGGCGCCGCCTGCCCGCCCGACGGCGGTCATGGCGATGCCGCCGAACAGGTAGGGAATGAGACCGCCGAAGATCAGCCCGGCGACGACATAGGGATTCGAGAGGTCGAATGAGATCGTGCCTACGTCGGCAAAATAGGGATGCTTGTCGCCATTGGCCGCAAAATAGGTGAGGTCATTGGAATAGGCGGCGAAGAGCACCAGGGCGCCGAGGCCTGCGGAGCCGATAGCATAGCCCTTTGTCACGGCCTTGGTGGTGTTGCCAACCGCATCGAGAGCGTCGGTCGACTTGCGCACCTCTGGCGGCAGATGCGACATCTCGGCAATTCCGCCAGCGTTATCCGTAACCGGCCCGAAGGCATCGAGCGCCACGATCATGCCGGCAAGCCCGAGCATGGCGGTGACGGCGATGCCGGTACCGAAGAGGCCGGCGAGCTGATAGGTGGAGATGATGCCGCCAATGATGACGATTGCCGGCAATGCGGTCGATTCCAGCGAAACAGCCAGGCCTTGGATCACGTTGGTGCCATGTCCGGTCACTGAGGCCTGTGCGATCGAATTCACCGGCCGCTTGTTGGTGCCGGTATAGTATTCCGTAATCACGACGATCAAGGCGGTGACGATAAGGCCAACGATGCCACAGATGAATAGATTCCAGCCGGTGACGTCCTGCCCTGCGACCGTTCCGATCGAACCCCAGCCGATGGTCAGCGAGGTTGCCGCACCTAGGCCGAACATCGATAGCACGCCGGTAACGATCAGCCCTCGATAGAGCGCGCCCATGATCGAGCCGTTGGCGCCGAGCTTGACGAAGAAGGTGCCGATGATCGAGGTGATGATGCAGGCCGCGCAGATCGCCAGCGGGTAGACCATGACGCTCGCGAGTATCGGTGTTCCCGCGAAGAAGATCGAGGCAAGCACCATGGTGGCGACCACGGAGACGGCGTAGGTCTCGAAAAGGTCCGCCGCCATGCCGGCACAATCGCCGACATTGTCGCCCACGTTGTCGGCGATCGTCGCAGGGTTGCGCGGATCGTCTTCGGGAATACCTGCTTCCACCTTGCCGACCAGATCGCCGCCGACATCCGCGCCCTTCGTGAAGATGCCGCCGCCGAGACGGGCGAAAATCGAGATTAGCGACGCCCCGAAGCCGAGCGCCACCAGTGCATCGATGACCTCGCGCGCGGCCGGTCCATGCCCGAGACCCACGGTCAGGACAAGGTAATAGACCGACACCCCGAGGAGCGCCAAACCGGCGACCAGCAGGCCGGTGATCGCGCCGGATTTGAAAGCGATATCGAGACCGGAGGCAAGGCTGACTGATGCGGCCTGGGCCGTGCGGACATTTGCCCTGACCGAGACATGCATGCCGATGAAACCGGCCGCGCCCGACAGCACCGCGCCGATCAGAAAGCCGATGGCGGCAGCGCCTGAGAGAAGAAGCCATGCGGCAATGAAAACGACGACACCGACGATGGCAATAGTTCTGTATTGACGTGTGAGGTAGGCCTGCGCCCCCTCTCTGATATAGCCTGCGATCTCCTGCATGCGGGCATTCCCCTGATCGGCGGCAAGCACCGACTGTGTCGCCCAGATGGCGTAGGCCAACGCGAGCAACCCGCATGCGATAACGCCCAAAAGTATGGTCATTTCGCACTATCCTCCGTTTCAACCCGCGGACTCACTCCCTGCCGCGGGCCCCTCAATCCGCGAATCGCGCGCCGCCTCCTCAAGCGGCGCCCCTCGCGGCGCGGCCAGAGTGCGTTTGCGAATGTGGATCGTCAAGCCCCTGAAAATGCCCGCGTGTCGGCCTGCAAGACGCACGCCGCAAGCTTTCAGGCGATGGCTCTCTTGTTGGCGCGCATCAGCAGGAGAAGAAGGAAAAGGCAGACGCCGGCGACAGGCCATATGACGGCGTTGAGCATGTCCCATCCGTAAACGGCAAGAACCTTGCCGGAGGCGAAGGACGAGCCGGCTACGGCGGAAAACAGAACGATGTCGTGAAAGCCCTGAACCTTGTCGGCCTCCTGCGGCCGATAGCTCTGTGCGACGATTGCCGTCGCGCCGATGAAGCCGAAGTTCCAGCCGAGCCCGAGGAGAACGAGCGCGCCCCAGAAATTCCAAAGCGCCAAGCCCAAGTGAGCAATCGCCGCGCAGGCCATGAGCAGGAGAAGGCCGCAGGCGACGATGCGCTCGGCACCGAAGCGGCTTATCAGCCATCCGGTCACGAAACTCGGCGCGAACATGGCAAGCACATGCCATTGGATCCCGAGCGTTGCGAGATCGCTCGAGAACCCGCAGCCGACGACCATGGCGATCGGCGCTCCGGTCATCATGAAGGTCATCAGTGCATAGACGGAGATGCCGCAGATCATGCCGGTCAGGAACCGCTGGCTGCCGGCAATCTCGCGGAGCGGCCGAGCGGTCGCCACAGAGTGCGCGCCCGACGCCGTGGCGACGGGCAGACGCAGAGGAATAAAGAAGAGCAGGGCCACAAGGCAGACCGGCACAAGGGCGACGAAGGCGCCCGCGAACCATACGGGAGCGAAGTAATCGCCGGCGAAGATGACGATCTGCGGGCCGAGAACCGCCGAGACGATGCCACCTCCCAAGATCCAGGAAATAGCTTTCGGCTTATAGAAAGAGGGCGACGCATCGGCCGCAGCGAAACGAAGCTTCTGGGTGAACCCATTGGACGAGCCGAGGACCGCCAGGCCGCCGGCGAACAGCCAGAAATTCTCCCGGAAGAGCGCCGCCGTGGCCACCAGCCCGCCGAACGCAGCAATCGATGCACCGGTCACGAAGGCGAAGCGCCGGCCGACCAATCGCGACAATATCGTCACGAGCACGACGCCAAGAGCCATGCCGACATTGAAGGCGGTCAGCGGCGCGGTCGCGAGCGACTTATCGTCCCCGAGGAGCTGGTGGCCGGCAACACCCCCGATGGCAAAGCTGATCGGCCCGACCGCGCCGAGCAGCGCCTGGGCAATGGCAAGCAGCAGGATATTGCGGCGCGCCTCGCGGAGAACCACGCCCATATCTTCTGCGGCAACAGCGACCATCCGGTTTATTTCCGCTGGTCGCCGCGGACCTGTTTGGCGATCCGGTCGAGAACGGCATTGACGAGCTTGGGCTCCTCTTCATCGAAGAAGGCCCTGGCGATCTCCACATACTCGGTAACGATCACCGGAACCGGAACGTCCTTGCGTTCCAGGATCTCGAAGGTCCCGGCGCGCAGGATCGCGCGCACGGTGGAGTCGAGCCTAGAGAGCGCCCAATCGTCCTGAAGCGCCGAGCCGATCAAGGGATCGAGCTTGCGCTGGTCGCGCACGACACCGGAGACGATCGAGCGGAACCAGGAGGCATCCGCCTTGAGATAAGTCTCCCCGTCCAGTTCCTGGCCAAGGCGATGCGCTTCATATTCGGCGACGATCTCGAGAACGCCGGTTCCGCCGACATCCATCTGGTAAAGTGCCTGCACGGCCGCAAGGCGGGCGGCGCCACGCTGGTTGGCCTGTTTCAGCGGCTGATCCGTGGGAGTGTTCTTCACTTTTCTGCGCCCAATTTTTTCTTCAGTTCGATCATAGTCAGAGCGGCGCGTGCGGCGAAGCCGCCCTTGTCCCCTTCCGACCGGCGCGCGCGCGCCCAGGCCTGATCGTCGTTCTCGACGGTAAGAATACCGTTGCCGATCGCGAGGCTTTCGCTCACAGCAAGATCCATCAATGCACGTGCGGACTCGTTGGCGACGATGTCGAAATGGTAGGTTTCGCCCCGGATCACCATGCCCAACGCGACAAAACCGTCATACTCGGTGCCGCCTTCGTCGGCGCCGTCGAGCGCCATGGCGATCGCCGCGGGAATTTCCAAAGCGCCCGGAACGGTCACAATATCATAAGTCGCGCCGGCTGCATCGAGCGCGTGTTTCGCTCCATTGAGCAATGCGTCAGCCATATCGTCATAGAAGCGTGCTTCCACAATCAGGATGCGGACCGCCTTGGTCTCTGCCATGGATCACCTGTTCTGAAAATTGGGGCCGGGCGTACCGGCGCAGGCGGCGGTCAAACCATGCTCCGCGCCGAATGGCAAGCAAATTCCACCGACCGGAGGCCATTTGCCGCGCCGACGCCCGACCGCGGCATTCGCAAGTTGCGCCTTGAAGATCGCATGAAAGCCCGCGCCGTTGTCGCCTTGCAGCCAACTTGCAACAATGGCACTGCTTTCAAGAACCGCAATCGCTTTGCAACGGCGTATGCAGCCGGTAAAACCTTAAGTACGCTCGGCACTGATTCTGCAAGGTGGAGATGTTGATCCGGCGCACCTCCGATCTAAGGAACATACACTAGGCGAGCCGCAGCACGGAGGAACGTCATGACAGAAGTTAGCAAGCCGATCGTCAACCTGAAAGATCTCAAGCTCGACCACTGGCGTGAGGGCTCTTTCTTCGAGTCAAGCGATGCTTCCTTCGGCACCCTTCTCGGTCTCAAGGGCCTCGGTATCGGCTATGGCGAAGTTCCGCCTGGAAAATCCGGTTGTCCCTTTCACAACCACCACGTGGAGGAGGAACTGTTCGTCATCCTTGAAGGCGAGGGAACATACCGCTTCGGCAGCGAGCGCTACCCCGTTGGCCCGGGGGACGTGCTGGGCGCACCGGCTGGCGGACCCGAAACCGCGCACCATCTGATCAATACCGGAACGGTGCCGCTCAAATATCTTTCCATCTCGACGATGGCGGCGACGGAAATCTGCGAATATCCCGATTCCGGCAAGTTCCTGGCCAAGACACGGCAATCGGGCGAGGCCAGGGCTTCGTTCCGCTTCATTGGTCGCGCCCCATCGACAACCGACTACTGGGACGGTGAGCCGGGCGTCTGAAGCCATCTCTTTCCACCAATATAGCTGGAGCGAAAATGCATAGCGTTCCCACGATTGAGACCGAGCGATTGCTGTTGCGCCCTTACCGCCGCGACGATTTCCACTCCTATTGCGCACTGTTTGCCGATGCGGAAGTGACCCGTTACGCCGGCGGCGTGCCCTATTCGCGTGAACAGTCTTGGACGCGCTTCCTGCGTCAGGTCGGCATGTGGCACTATTTCGGCTTCGGTTTCTTTGCAATCCAGGAGAAGGAGAGCGGCGCGTTCGTCGGCGAGGCCGGCTTCCACGACGCCCATCGCCGAATTACGCCCTCTCTCGAGGGAACCATGGAAATGGGCTGGGCGCTGTCTCCAAAAGCCCATGGCCGCGGTCTCGCGACGGAGGCCGTCACAGCCGCGCTCTCCTGGGGCGACCGCCAGTTTCCGACATTGAAGAAGACCTGCATCATCGAGCCGGGCAATCAAGCCTCGATCCGGGTTGCGGCCAAACACGGCTTCAAGGAATTCTGGCGCACAAGCTATCATGGCAGGCCCATGATCATGTTCGAACGGCGCGTGACGCCAATTGCCTGACTAGTTTGACCGACCGACCGGTTTTCGCCTCCACGCGGGCACCGCCGAGAGCCATAAAACATGAACAATTTTTAATTATTTTTCAGTCGTTTACGCCACGGAAACGGCCACATTCGAGCCCAATTTCGTGACCGTTGGCACGGCGCGAGACCCGAGTACGAGGAAAACGCCGCCCCAACCAGTCGAAACAGCCCAGCGCCCTTCGCTGCGGGTGATCTCACCCGCAAACGGCCGGTGCTGTGCTCTCGCGGAGCCCGCCTCGACGGCGCAACGATCGCAATGTCGATCGCCGCCGCGGCAGACGCCACAAACCGAAGGAGCCATGACAATGAACCGCTTTACGCAAATTTCCGTCATCGCCGCCCTCTCCGCCCTCACTTTCGGCGGCATCTCCCATGCCGCCACAGGCGTCGAAATGAACTGGCCGAGCCAGATCGACCAGACGGTTCGCACCTTCAAGGGCAACAATCTCAGGATTGTCAACGTCGACACTTTGAACCAGATGAGCGAGACTCGGACCCGGATCGACGAAGCGACGCCGCAACAGCTTGCCGCATTGCAGACCGCAGTCGAAGCCAACAAGCCCTTGGCCGCTAAGCTGAGGGCGGAAAATGTCGAGATGAACAACATCGCCGGAGCAGCGCAGGCTGCCGATGGCGGGCTGACGATCTATCTGCGCTGAGCCTCCCCGGCCGATAGACGTCACGCTGTCCGCCCCCGTCAGGGGGCGGATTCGTTTGGCCCACTCGCCTCTTTCAGCGAGGATCATTCCGCCTTACAGCACCACGCGTCTAATTAGACGCGCAAAGGTCGCTATAGCACTTCGAATCGCTGCATGATTTTGTCCTTAAATCGATTCCGATTTAAGGAATCATGCGGTAGGCGAGGGAAATTCCGCCAGTCGGGCGGCGTAGCGCGCCATTGTATCGACCTCGAAGTTAACGAGATCCCCGGTCTCACGCTCGCCCCAGGTGGTAACTTCAAGCGAATGGCGGATCAGCAGCACGTCGAACTCGGCACCATCGACGCTGTTGACGGTAAGCGACGTCCCGTCGAGCGCCACCGAGCCCTTGGGTGCGACGAATTTGGCGAGACGTTCCGGCACGCGCAGGCGGAACCGCACCGCGTCGCCCTCCGGTTCTACGGCGAGGATTTCAGCCTTGTCGTCGACATGGCCCGACACCAGGTGGCCGCCAAGTTCGTCTCCGATTTTCAAGGAGCGCTCAAGGTTGATACGCGTGCCCTTCTGCCATCCAGCAATGGTCGTAAGCCTCAATGCCTCTTCCCAGGCCTCAACTTCGAACCAGCGTTCGTTGCTGCCGACCTCAGGCAGTGCGGTAACGGTCAGGCACACGCCGGCGTGGGCGATCGAGGCGCCCATTTCGATCGTCTTCGGATCATAGTTGGTGGCAACGCGAAGTTTGACGCCTTCCGCGAGAGGCGTAATGGCTTCCACCGTGCCGATGTCGGTAATTATGCCTGTGAACATCAGATATCTCTCTCGTAATCCTCGAAAATATCGTCGCCGTAACGCGCCGCACGCCGAAGCGTGAAACCTGCTGGAACGGACTTCCGATCAAATGGGGATGGAATGCCGCCTTCGCCAATGATCGCCGGACCGGTGAAAAGCAGGATACGGTCGACGAAACCTGCATCGAGAAAGGCACGCGCCGCTCGCGCACCGCCTTCGGCCAGCAGCGAGGAGATACCGCGCGAAGCGAGCGCAGTCAGTAGATCTGCGACCGAACCAGCTTCCAGCACTTCGGCTCCGGCAGCTTCAAGAGCGGCCCGGCGGGTTGCGTGATCGCCCCTTCTCCCCGCCATCTCATCTTGCTGGCCGCCGAAAGAAAGAAAGTCGGCGTCAGTCGCAACCACAATCAATGGAACCGTCCGAGCCGAACGAACGAGCTTCGACCCGACCGGCAGGTCGAGGCGGCGGTCGAGGACGATCCGGACGGGCGATCTATCTTCAAGCCCTTGCAGCCGCACGGTGAGCTCCGGGTCGTCGGCACGTGCCGTGCCGATGCCGACGAGGATTGCGTCGGTTTCAGCGCGCAGCACCTGCACCTGGGCGCGCGAAATCGCGCCGGTAATCCTGACCTGCCCCTCTCCCTTGCGGCCGATCATGCCATCGGCCGAAACCGCAAGTTTCAGAGTCACATGCGGGCGTTTCATGCGTTGACGCATGAGGTAGGCCTCAAGCACGCGTTCGCCGTCGCGTTGGAGGACGCCGATGTCGACTGCGATGCCGGCGTCGCGGAGCATGACCACGCCGCGGCCGGCGACGCGTTCGTCGGGATCGAGAACCGAGACGACGACGCGAGCAACACCTGATGCAATGAGCGCGTCGGCACAGGGCGGTGTCTTGCCATGATGCGAACAGGGCTCGAGGGTGACATAGGCCGTTGCCCCCCTCGCCTTTTCGCCGGCGTCCGCAAGGGCTTGCGCCTCGGCATGCGGCCGCCCGCCTGGCGCCGTCACGGCTCGGCCAACGATCGTACCGTTCTTAACGATGATACAGCCAACGGAGGGATTGGTGGATGTGAAACCGACATTGCGTCGCGCCAGGCGCAGCGCCGCCGCCATGAACCTTTCGTCGTCCCGCGTCGGCTCGGTCATCGCTTGCTCCGCTCTGAGCCTACTCGACCGGATCGCGGGCGATCTTGGCGCTTATTTCGGCAATAACCTTCTCGAAGTCCTCCGCATGGGAGAAGTCACGATAGACCGAGGCATAGCGGACGAAGGCGACGTCATCGAGGCTCTTCAGCGCTTCCAGCACCTGGAGGCCTATTTCTTCCGAGGGAATTTCGGTTTCGCCGGAGCTTTCCAGGCGGCGGACGATTCCGGATACCGCCCGCTCGATCCGGTCACGGTCGACCGGGCGCTTCCGCAAGGCGATCTCGAACGAGCGCAGCAACTTGTCCCGGTCGAAAGGAACCTTCCGACCGGTCTTCTTGATGATCATCAGTTCGCGCAACTGCACCCGCTCGAAGGTCGTGAAGCGGCCGCCGCAATCCGGACAGATGCGGCGGCGGCGAATGGCGTTCCCGTCCTCCGCCGGACGGGAATCCTTCACTTGACTGTCTTCAGATCCGCAGTAGGGGCAGCGCATACGGCCCGTCCGATCACATGTAGCCGTACATCGGGAAACGCTCGGTGAGCTTGATCACCTTGTCGCGAACACCGGCTTCAACGGCGGCATTGCCGTCGTCGGAATTGGCAACCTTGAGGCCGTCAAGCACCTCGACGATCAATTCGCCGATCTCCTTGAACTCAGCTTCCTTGAAGCCCCGGGTCGTGCCGGCCGGCGCGCCGAGACGGACACCCGAGGTGACGAAGGGCTTTTCGGGATCGAAAGGGATGCCGTTCTTGTTGCAGGTGACGTAAGCGCGGCCAAGAGCCGCCTCGGCCCGCTTGCCGGTCGCATTCTTCTTACGCAGATCGACCAGCATCAGGTGGTTGTCGGTCCCGCCCGAAACGATGTCGAGACCGTTGGCCTTCAAAGTTTCCGCGAGCGCGCGGGCGTTCTTGACTATCTGAGCCGCGTATTCCTTGAAGGAGGGCTGCAGCGCTTCGCCGAAGGCAACCGCCTTGGCGGCGATCACATGCATCAGCGGCCCGCCCTGCAGACCGGGAAACACCGCCGAGTTGATCTTTTTGGCAATATCCTCGTCATTGGTGAGGATCATGCCGCCGCGCGGACCGCGCAGGGATTTATGGGTGGTCGTCGTCGCCACATGGCAATGCGGGAACGGCGACGGATGCTGGCCACCGGCGACAAGGCCGGCAATATGGGCCATGTCGACCATCAGCCAGGCGCCGACTTCGTCGGCGATCTCGCGGAAGCGCTTCCAGTCCCAGATGCGCGAATAGGCCGTGCCGCCGGCAATGATCAGCTTCGGCTTATGCTTGCGCGCCTTTTCAGCAACATCGTCCATGTCGAGCAGGTGATCGTCCTCGCGAACACCATAGGAAACGACGTTGAACCACTTGCCGGACATGTTCACAGGGGAGCCATGGGTCAGGTGGCCGCCGGAATTCAGATCGAGACCCATGAAAGTATCGCCCGGCTGCAAGAGCGCCAGGAACACCGCCTGATTCATCTGCGAACCCGAGTTCGGCTGAACGTTGGCGAAACTGACGCCGAAGAGCTTCTTGGCGCGTTCGATCGCCAGTTCTTCGGCGATGTCGACGAACTGGCAGCCGCCGTAATAGCGCTTGCCCGGATAGCCCTCAGCATATTTGTTCGTCATGATCGAGCCCTGGGCCTCGAGAACGGCGCGAGAAACGATGTTCTCGGAGGCAATCAGCTCGATTTCATGGCGCTGGCGACCCAGCTCCTTTTCGATCGCACCGAAGATGTCGGGATCGCTGTCGGCGAGAGAGCGGGTGAAGAAGGCGTCGTTGTTCTGTGCAAGCATCGGGTCGAGGCTCCTCTCAAGGGTGGCTGTTCTTTAGCTTCCTCGCACGCGGAGAGCAATATCCGCTGTGCGGTTTGCGCCATTTCCACCATCCGCCGCGCCCAGATATCGCAGCCGTGCCATCATGCGAAAGGCCGCGCATCCATGGAATGCGCGGCCTTCATCGATAAACGCAGCAGTTTGCTTATTGCGGCAAGGCGTCCGCGTCGATGGGGCCAGACGATTGCTCTATCCCCGTGGTCGTCTGCAGCGCGAGTTCCGCCGCGCCGTCGCGCTGATAGATGTCGTCGCGGAACTGGACGACGCGGTCCTTTGCCGACCAGGCCGTGATGTAGGTGAAATAGACCGGAACCTCTTCGGCAAGCTTGATGGGCGTATTGACGCCCGCCTTGATCGTCCCCTCTATCTGCTGGCGCGACCAGCCCGGTGTTTCCTTGAGCAGCCAGGTGGAGAGATCACGAACGTTCTGCACGCGCACACAGCCGGACGATTCGAAACGCATCAGCTTGTTGAACAGGCCCTGCTGGGGTGTGTCGTGCATATAGACCTGATGCTCGTTATGGAAATTGATCTTTGTCGAGGACATCGCGTTAATCTTGCCGGGGTCCTGGCGGAACATCAGGTTCGGGGCCTTTTCGGCGTTCCAGTCCACCGTCTCCGGTGACACTTCGTTGCCGCCGCCGTCGAAGAGACGGATTGCGTTGCGTTCGAGATAGGTCGGATCCTTCCGCATCAGCGGCATGATGTCCTTCTGGATGATCGAGCGCGGTGCGGTCCAGTAAGGATTGAGAATGACCTCGTAGATTTTCGAATTGAGGATCGGCGACTGCCGGTCGATCTTGCCGACGATGGCGGTGTGTCGCAGCACGACGCGGCCATTTTCCACCGCCTCGATATAGGCGGCAGGAATGTTGACCATCACGTAGCGCCGGCCGAGATCGCCGGACATCGACTGAAGGCGCACCAGGTTGGTTTCAAGCTGCGCAAGCCGGGTCGTGGCGTCGACGTTCAGAGCCTTCAACGTATATTCGCCGATCACGCCGTCCGACGGGAGGCCGTGGCGGGCCTGGAAGCGCTTGACCGCGCCGTCTACATAGGAATCGAACGCAGAGGAAATTCCGGCGGACCGCGGCAAGTCGCCGGAGACCATCAGGCGCTGACGCAATTGCTGGACGGCAGGATCGTTGACGCCGAGTTCCAGCCTCACGGTGCTCGGAGGCGTGACCGTCGGCCAGCCGCCGGAAGCAACGATCTGCTGGTAGTCGAAGATCGCCTGTTGTACATGGCCGATCGTTTGGGGACCGAAGACCGGCGTATTCGAAAGGACCGCCGTTGCCGTCCGCGACGCCTTGGCATCGAACTGATCGTCCCAGGAGCCGCGGCGCGGCGAATTGATGATCTCGTTCAGTGCATCCTGAGCACTGGCGGCGCCTGCCCACGCTGCGGCACCGAGGGTTGCAGCCGAGCGCAGAAATCCACGGCGCGAGAAAGCATCCATTCCGTTCTTCTTCGACATAGTCCCTACCATTTCAATGCGCCGAAACGCGCTGCCCGAGCCCTAGCACGAACGTGGTTAACAAACGTAAACCCGCGTGCCACCCGCCTCTCACATTGCTTTCACGATCCTGCGAGCGAGAGCCAATTGCCGGCAGATGGGAGGACCAAACGAATCACCTCACAAGCGCAAGAACACACCTGCCGATCCAAGCGTCGCTGTCATAGCAATATGGCCAATTCGTGTCTCGGGAGAGCCGGCGGACCCGCAGCGCGGCAATGCCCAGTCTCGTCCGCGGATTTTCGGCAACAACCGCGTCGAGCGAAGACGGCAAAGGCCGGACACGCAGGGATTGCAGCCGACCCTTGAAACCAGAGGTAGATGTACGGCCTCGATCAGAGGCGATAGAGGATCTGATCGTTCCAGAAGCGGTCGAGGCGCTGCAGGAGCTTGTTCATCTGCGTGAATTCGTCGGAGCCGATCCCGCCGACCTTCTGGATCGAGCCGATGTGGCGCTCGTAAAGCTTGGCGACGGTCTCGGCGATCTCCTGCCCTTCTTCCGTCAGGCTGATGCGAACCGAGCGGCGATCGATGCGGGAGCGCTGGTGGTTGATGAGCCCGAGATCGACGAGTTTCTTGACGTTATAGGAAACGTTCGAGCCCAGATAGTAACCGCGGGAGCGAAGTTCGCCGGCGGTAAGTTCCGAGTTGCCGATGTTGAAGAGCAGCAGTGCCTGGACGGCATTGACGTCGCTGCGGCCTTGACGGTCGAACTCATCCTTGATGACGTCGAGCAGACGGCGATGCAGACGCTCGACGAGGTGAAGGGATTCCATGTAGAGACCACGGATCGTTTCTTCCTGCGGGTCTCGGGGCGCAACTGCCTGCGGCTTCATTTTCGTGTTCATTTGGTTGCCTCACTGTTTTGTTTGGCGGTGTCTGTTTGTCTTCCCGCCTTGAGTGAGACACTATCGAATACGTATAAAATTCTACTTAAACCGCAGCCTTAACATGAACTTACCATCCACCGAGTCTGTCTCAGGGTGAATCAACCCTTACCTTCCGCGCCTGGCGTAGCCGTTGATAGAAAAGCGCCGCGCGGAAGAGCACGAAGGTGATGGCGACGGCTCCGTGCAACACCAAGAGCAGCGGCCTAGAGCCGATGATGGCGGGATAAAACTCGTACATGGCGACCTCGATCCCGGCGGCGACGACCCAGACGACCGGCCCCCAGGAGACCAGAAGCCACAATCCGATCGCAGCGACCGGATAGACGACCGCAAGCGCCGTCGCAGCGGCGCGCCACTCTGGCGGCAGGAGGTCGAAACGGCCAGCGCCGCCGTGGGAAAAGCCGATCAACATGGCCCAATAACCGAGCGCGAACCAGAAACAGGATGCGGAGACCAAGCGAAGGAACCAGCCGAAGAGGACCTCGGTCAGCGATGGTTTCGGCACATGAGCAGAATCGTGAAGCATGGGTGGCAACATAGGCTGAGCACCGGCGATCCACCAGCACGAAGGACGGGTACACTCAAGGGAGCATACTCGCGCGGGGAAGAAATGCCGCAGGCTGGCGGCAAGCAACGCAGTTTTCAACCCGCGGAGGCACGTGATAAACCGCCTTCTGAAGGACATATGAAAAGAAGGATGCGGCGCGATGAGCGATAGGACAAATCTTGTGGACAGGATCACGGGCCACCGCCGCATGCGCCGCAACCGCAAGGCAGACTGGACGCGGCGGCTGGTGCAGGAGAACCGGCTGACGGTCGACGACTTGATCTGGCCGATCTTCATCGTGCCCGGCAGCGGCGTCGTCCAGCCGATCGACGCGATGCCCGGTGTCAACCGCATGAGCATCGACAAGGCGGTCGAAGTGGTCAAAGAGGCGGCCGATCTCGGCATTCCGGCGATCGCCACCTTTCCCAACATCGAGATGACGCTTCGCGACGAGACCGGGTCGAACAGCCTGGCCGCCGACAATTTGATCAATCAGGCGACGCGCGCGATCAAAAAGGCCGTTCCGAATATCGGCGTCATTACCGACGTCGCCCTCGATCCGTTCACGAGCCACGGCCATGACGGCATCCTGCGCGACGGCGAGATCGTCAACGACGAGACGGTGGAGGTGGTCGCCAGGGCCGCAGTGACGCAAGCGGATGCCGGATCCGACATCATCGCCCCCTCCGAAATGATGGACGGACGGATCGGCGCGATCCGGGAGGCGCTTGACGCCGCCGGCCACCAGAATGTCGGCATCATGTCCTATGCGACGAAATTCGCATCCGCCTTCTACGGCCCCTATCGTGAGGCGATCGGCACCGGCGGTCTGCTCAAGGGTGACAAGAAGACCTATTACATCGACCCGGCCAACGGCACCGAGGCAATCCGCGATGCCGCACTCGACGTCGAGGAAGGCGCCGACATGCTGATGGTGAAGCCCGGCCTTCCCTATCTCGACATCTGCTGGCGAATGAAAGAAGCCTTCGGCCTGCCGGTTTTCGCCTATCAGGTTTCAGGCGAATACGCCCAGGTCAAGGCCGCTGCCGCCAATGGCTGGATCGACGGCGAGCGGGTGATGCTCGAGACGCTGCTCGCCTTCAAACGGGCGGGATGCGACGGGATCCTGAGCTATTTCGCGGTGGAAGTGGCGCGAATCCTGGCGAAACGGTGAAATCCGCGGGCAGGACCGCCTGCGGCCGGCGCATTGTTTTGCCGAATTCGCTCCCCATATCTCACCGACAACAGTATGAGGCACGCGCATGAGCATGCACGATGAAGAACTCCGACTTCCAAGCCAGGACTGGCGAGCTTACCAAGGTGTGCTATCGCGCCGGGTGTTTGCCTTCATCATCGACTATCTGATCATCGCGCTGCTCTGGATCCCGGCGGCAGTCGTCGTCTTCTTTCTGGGTATTCTGACGCTTGGCCTCGGTTTCCTCCTCTATCCCGTCCTTTTCGCACTGGTGGCGATGCTCTATTTCGGGCTGACTGTCGGCGGTAGGGAGCAGGCCTCACCGGGAATGAGAATCATGGGCGTGGCGATAGCGCGCACCGACGGTCGACCGATGGATTTTCTGACGGCGGTCGTTCATCTGGCAATCTTCTGGATCGGCAACGCACTGTTGACGCCGCTTATCCTGCTGATCGGCCTCTTCACCGATCGAGGCCGGCTATTACACGACCTTCTGATCGGCACGGTCACCGTTCGGCGTGATATGTACTGAGGCCGCGGCGCCGTTTCCGTGCGGAATGATCGGCTCTAAGATCGAGATGCCGGATGCAGGCGGAAAACACTTGCATTTCCTCGTCCCGCTCTGAACGAGTGTGTTGACGTTTTTCATTCTTCGGCCATGCTATTATGATGAGTAACCACGCAAAGAGTGGCCCCCACGCTCGATGAATACCCAGACCACACCGTCTCCACAGTTCTACCTGACTGCGCCGGCAGCCTGCCCATATCTGCCGAACGAGATGGAACGGAAGGTCTTTACCCACATGGTGGGCGAGCGCGCACCCGAGCTCAACGACCTCCTGACGCAGGGCGGCTTCCGCCGCTCGCAAAACATCGCCTATCGGCCCGCCTGTGAAACCTGTCGGGCCTGCGTTTCCGTGCGCATCCTCGCCAACGAATTCTCGCCGACGCGCTCGATGCGCCGCGTGCTCGCGGCCAACCGCGACGTGATCTCCGCCGAATATCCCGCCGAACCATCGAGCGAACAGTACAACCTCTTCCGGCGCTACCTGGATCGCCGCCATCAGAAGGGCGGTATGTCCGACATGTCGGTGCTCGACTATGCGATGATGGTCGAGGATACCCATGTGCACACGAAGATCATCGAATATCGCTTGCGGGTCGAGGGCGACGGCATCAACGAGAAAGCGAGAGGCCCGTTGATCGCAACGGCGCTGACCGACCGCATGGGCGATGGCCTATCGATGGTCTACTCGTTCTTCGACCCCGCTTTGGCGGAGCGGTCGCTCGGCACCTTCATGATTCTCGACCACATCCGCCGGGCGAAGGAGCGCGGCCTGCCCCATGTCTATCTTGGCTATTGGGTCAAGGGATCGCGAAAAATGGGGTATAAGACAAAGTTTTTGCCGCAGGAGCACCTTATGGCACGCGGTTGGGAGCGCTATGTTGGGCCGGACCCATCCACCGAAACGGCGACTACCACGGATTGAAAATTGAGCCTCTCCCCTGACGCCGCCCGACATCGGCGCGGTCTTGCCATCACCGGCCTCGGCGGCCTTGCCCTCTCCTTCGACATTCCGCTGATCCGTTCGGCAAACGGTGAAGTGTGGTCGATACTCGCAGTCCGCAGCCTCTCGACCTTCCTCATCGCACTCGCTGCCTGGCTGGTGATCAATAGAATACTCGGCCGCCGTGTCGCGCTGATCCCCGGCAAGGCAGGCCTGATCGCCGGCCTGTTCTACGGCATCAATTCGTTTACCTTCCTGCTTGCCGTGTTCAATACATCGACGGCGAACGTCGTCTTCGTCCTTGCGTTTACGTCGATGTTCGCGGCGATGCTTTCCTGGATCTTCCTTAGGGAGCGTCCTTCCAATGCCACCCTGCTCACGATGGCGATCATGGTTTTGGGCGTCGGCGTGATCGTGCAGGACGGGCTCGAGAGCGGACACGTCTTCGGCGACGCCATGGCCGCCTGCTCGGCCTTCCTGCTTGCGAGCGCCATAACGATCAGCCGCGCGAGCGGCCGGGACATGGCGCTGGTGCCGCTCGCGACGGCAATCTTCCCTGCCATCGCCGCGTTCATGCTGATACCGTCGGGCGGCATCGCCATTGCCGAACCCGGTTACATTCTCTTCAACGGTCTGGTGATGATACCCCTCGCCTTCTTTTGCCTGGCGACGGGGCCACGATATCTTTCCGCGCCGGAAGTCGGCATGTTCTATCTGCTCGAGACGATCCTCGCGCCGATCTGGGTATGGATCGTCTTTTCCGAAACGCCGACGGGTCAGACGCTCCTCGGCGGCGCCATCCTGATCTTCGCCTTGATCGGTCATTCGCTCTGGCAGATGCGCAGCAAGGCTGCAAAGACGCAGGTTCCGTGCGCCGAACTGCCGTTTACCGGATGAGCAGGCTGCATCGGCAGATTATTGCTGGCCGCCCGGTCCGCCATCCTGCGAAAGCTCCGGCATCTGCGAACGCATCGCCCAGAGTTCCCGGTTGGTGTTGATCCACTCCGCCGCAATCTCAAGCGGCGCGGGATTGGCCGAGATCAGTTCGCCGTCGTCCTGCCGCCGCCGGGTGATCAGTCCCGCAGTTTCCAGAATAGCCATGTGCTTGGAAAGGACGTCCCGCTGAATACCGACGGCTGCGGCAATCTCCGCGGCGGGTGTCTCACCGGCAAACAGGACTTCGAATATGCGGCGGCGCGTTGGATCCGCAAGCGCCAGCAATGTATCGTCTAGAGCCAAGGTCATCGCGTTCCTCTCTCTACCGAATAATTCCTCAAATCGAGGCCAATTTATGGAATTATGCAGTAGATCAAAGAGTTACGGCGACATTGCGCGTCCGGAAAACGCGCAGCGCCGCGGACGGACATTGATCCACGAACGGTTCAGGCTCGCAAGCGCCGAGTCTCGGAAATCAGCCGCTGAACTTGCCACTCCGCGGGAAGCCCTTCGGCACGGCTCGGCCAGCGGCAGCGCGATCGCCAAACCACTCGATCAGTTCGTCCTTGGCCTTGGTGAAGACGCGACCGGCGCTGTCTTCCCAAGTGAGGCCCTCCGCAATGGCGAAGCAGCGGATGTCGGAAACGCCGCCATCCTTGTAGCGCTGAAGACGGACGCCCTTGCCACGTGCCATTTCCGGAATCTGCGACAGGGGGAAAACGAGCAACTTGCGGTTCTCGCCGACGATCGCGACATGATCGCCCCTGACGGTAACGACGAGTTTTGCCTCATCCGGCATGCCGACATTCATCACTTGCTTGCCCTTGCGGGTATTGGCAACAATGTCGCTTTCGGTGACGACGAAGCCGTTGCCGGCCGCCGACGAGATGATGAGCCTTCGCGCCGGATCGTGCACCATGGCAGTCAGCACGTCCTGGTCGTTTTCCATATCGACCATGATGCGCAAGGGTTCTCCGTGCCCGCGCCCCCCCGGCAACTTGTCACCGCCGAGCGTGTAGACCTTGCCGCCGGTCGTAAAGACGAGAATCTTGTCCGTCGTCTGTGCCGGGAACGCCACCTTCAGCGCATCGCCTTCTTTGAACTGGAGCGATGACGTATCCGAGATGTGACCCTTGAGGGCGCGGATCCAGCCTTTTTCGGAGATGACGACGGTGATCGGCTCTTTCTCGATCATCGCCTGCTGGATTGCTTCGACATCGGCCTCGGGTGCGTCCGAGAAGGTGCTGCGGCGTTTGCCGATTTCGGTTGCCTTGGCGAATTTCTTTTTGACCTCGCCGATTTCCCAGGCGACCGCCTGCCATTGTTTCTCGTCGGACGCGAGCAGTGCCTCAATCTCTGACTTTTCCTTCGACAGAGCGTCGAACTCGGTACGGATTTCGAATTCTTCAAGCTTGCGCAACGAGCGCAGGCGCATGTTCAGAATCGACTCGGCCTGGAGGTCGGTGAGCGTGAACCGCTCCATCAGCACAACCTTCGGCTCGTCCTCTTCGCGAATAATCCGTATGACTTCGTCGATGTTGAGATAGGCAACGAGGTAGCCACCGAGAATCTCCAGCCGGCGGTCGATCGCCGCTAGTCTGTGGCGCGAGCGCCGCTGCAGCACCTCGCGGCGATGCGCCAGCCACTCCGTCAGCACCTCGTTCAGCGCCATGACGCGCGGTACGCGCCCCATCGAGAGAACGTTCAGGTTGAGCGGAAAGCGGCTTTCGAGCTCGGTCAGCTTGAAGAGCGATTCCATGAGGATATTGGCGTCGACGGAGCGGCTCTTCGGCACCAGCACCAGGCGCACATCTTCAGCCGACTCGTCCCGGACGTCCTCAAGCAGCGGCAGCTTTCGCGCGATGAGCAGTTCGGCGATCTTCTCGATCAGCCGTGATTTCTGAACCTGGTAGGGAATTTCGGTGACGACGATCTGGTATCCGCCGCGGCCCAGATCCTCTGCAACCCAGCGGGCGCGGACGCGGAAGCCGCCGCGGCCCGTCCGGTAGGATTCGAGCATGCTGGCGCGGCTTTCGACGATCACGCCGCCGGTCGGAAAGTCCGGTCCTTCGATGCCGCCCCGTTGCGGATTGGCGGGGTCGAACAGCAGATCCTCAACCGTCGCATCCGGATGGCGGATGAGATAGAGGGCCGCATCACAAAGCTCATGCGCATTGTGCGGCGGAATGGACGTCGCCATGCCGACGGCGATGCCGGAGGCACCGTTAGCGAGAAGGTTCGGGAAGGCGCCGGGAAGCACGACCGGCTCCTGGTCTTCCTCGTTGTAGGTCGGACGAAAGTCGACGGCGTCCTGATCGATGCCCTCGAGCAGGAGGGCCGCAACCTCGGTCATCTTCGCTTCGGTGTAACGATAGGCAGCCGCATTGTCGCCGTCGATATTGCCGAAGTTACCCTGGCCGTCGACGATCGGGTAGCGCTGCGAGAAATCCTGCGCCAGACGCACCAGCGCATCATACACGGACTGGTCGCCGTGCGGGTGAAACTTACCGATCACATCGCCGACGATGCGGGCGCATTTCTTGAACGAGGTATTGGGCCTCAGCCCCATCTCGCTCATGGCGTGAACGATCCGGCGGTGGACCGGTTTCAGGCCGTCGCGAACGTCCGGCAAGGCGCGGTGCATGATGGTCGACAACGCATAGGCGAGGTAACGCTCTTCCAGCGCCGCCTTGAGGTCAACCGGCTGAATGTTGTCATCCCCGCCAGACGGCGGCAAAAGGCTTTGTCCCATGCCCCTTGCTACCGCAACCGGTCGTCAACGGCAAGAATCTCAAGGTATCGCGCTGTGGAGAACGTACATGCGACACTTGCCTTGTGCCGGGGGCGCGATAATGCCGACGAGAGCGGTAATCTTCGCGAAACGATGATCCGAGGGGAACATGTGCCTTTCACGCACCGAATATATATTTGCTCTGTTTCATACTAGCTTCGGGACCCGCTGATTTGACTGAGCTGAAAATCGAGGATGGAGTGGAAGGAACCGCTTCAAGCGAGAGGCCGCGCCGCCGGTGCGTAGGCATCCAGCGGCGGGCAAACCCGGCTTTAGGCTCCGCGGGCTATAGTTGACGCACCCCGCAAAGATCACTCAGATAGGCGCCAGCCTATCACAGAACAACAATCAAGCATTTTCATAAGGAACGCCGCAATGAAGCATACATGCAAGATCCGCCTGATGATGGCCAGTGCGGCCCTCCTCACACTTACCGGCCCAGCCTTCGCTCTGGACGGCGCGGACATGATGAAGAAGCTCAACGCAGCGATGTCCGCAAACGGCTCCTCTCTGCTCTTCGACAAGGCGGACGCGGACGGCGATGTGGTGACCGTGACGGGCGTCAAGTTGCAAGTGTCAGGGAAAGGCGGAGAAAAGATCGACATCGGCGAAGTGACTTTCGAAGGCGTGGAGGAAAGCGATGGCGGCGGTTATTATGCCGAGACCGTCTCGTTCCCGGACGTCAATGTCAGCCAGGACGGAACAAGTTTGTCGGCCAAGGATATATCGATCGGCGGCCTCTCTATTCCCGGCAATCCGGCCGGCGCCACGATCAACGACCTTCTGCTCTACGAAACGGCCGGAACCGGGCCGATCTCGGTGAACGTCAAGGGCAAGGACGTGTTCACGGCGGAAAGCACGGAAGCCAATCTGACGCGGCAGGAAAATGATGCAGGCTTCGATTTTGACGCAACGCTCGCCGGCTTGAAAGCGGACCTTTCGGACGTGGAGGATGCAAAGGCTAAGGAGGCGATCGAAAAGCTTGGCCTGACGAAGCTCGACGGCGAAGTTACGATGAACGGCAGTTGGGAACTCGAGAGCGGCAACCTCGCGCTTGAGAAATATGCTCTCGACTTCAAGAATGTCGGCCGGCTGAACATCGCCATGGATTTCTCCGGCTACACGCTCCAGTTCATGAAATCGCTGCAGGAGGCCACAAAGGCCATCGAGGCCAACCCGAACAAGGCGGAGGCCAACCAGGCCTTTCAGCTCTCAATGCTGGGCCTCATGCAGCAGCTCACCTTCAACAGCGCCTCGATCCGCTTCGACGACGCTTCGATCACGAAAAAGGCGCTCGACTATGCCGGTAGCCAGCAGGGCGTCACCGGCGATCAGCTGGCGCAGTCGCTGAAAGCGCTTGTACCGATCATGATGGCACAGCTCAACGTGCCGGAACTGCAGAACCAGGTATCGGCGGCGATCAATACCTATCTCGACGGGCCGAAGAGCCTGACGATCACCGCGCAGCCCGAAAAGCCCGTGCCGTTTCCTATGATCATGGGCGCGGCCATGGGGGCGCCGAATACCATACCTTCGGTCCTCGGCGTAAAGGTGACGGCGAACGACTAGCATTTCACGGGCGGACCGCGAAACGCGGTAGCGCAAGTTTCGACAGCGAGCCTGGTGGCCTGCCGCCGGGCTTTTTTCTATCTTGGCTATTGGTGTTATGATGCCGCGCTTGATGCTTGGAGGCGTTGGCCTATCTATTTTTGCATGAGGTCACCGAAGGTTCGCGCATTCTCGACCGATAAAGCGGAAGGAGTACGCCATGGGACTGAAGCAGTCAGATATCACCGCCATCCTCGGCCCCGTCGACGAAACGCTGATGGCCGAACTTCTTGCGACGGGCGCGACGGCGGGTGAACTCGCCGAGGCGATCGCCTGGGTCAACAATGACGAGGCCCTGATCGGCGAGGGCCGCCATCTACCAGCGGGGCGCGTCGCGGCCCTGATCGATATCCTGACGCCCGACGACGAGGAGGAGTGAGCACATCAGGGCGGCCTTCGGGCGATGCCTTGGCTGCAGGGCTGTGGAGACCGAATATTCGGCACCTTTGCGTGGGTAGCCGTCGATGCATCGCAAAATTTCCGTCTTGAGGGAGGAGCACCATGGCTGCCAAGGAAGTCAAATTCAGTACCGATGCACGCGACCGCATGCTGCGCGGCGTAGACATCATGGCCAACGCTGTCCGGGTCACCTTGGGTCCCAAGGGCAGAAACGTGGTCATGGAGAAATCCTTCGGCGCGCCGCGGATCACGAAGGACGGCGTGTCGGTCGCCAAGGAAATCGAACTTGAGGACAAGTTCGAGAACATGGGTGCGCAGATGCTGCGCGAGGTCGCTTCGCGGACGAGCGACGTTGCCGGCGACGGTACGACGACGGCGACGGTGCTGGCTCAGGCGATCGTCAAGGAAGGCGCTAAGGCAGTCGCTGCCGGCATGAACCCAATGGACCTGAAGCGCGGCATCGACCTTGCTGTCGAAGCGATCGTCAAGGAGCTCAAGACGCATGCCCGCAAGGTCTCGAAGAATGCGGAGATCGCCCAGGTGGCCACGATCTCGGCCAATGGCGATGCCGAGATCGGCCGCTATCTTGCCGAAGCGATGGAAAAGGTCGGCAATGAAGGCGTAATCACCGTCGAAGAGGCAAAAACCGCCGAGATCGAACTCGAGGTTGTCGAGGGAATGCAATTCGACCGCGGCTATCTCTCTCCCTACTTCATCACCAACCAGGACAAGATGCGCGTCGAATTGGAGGACGCCTATATCCTGATCCATGAGAAGAAGCTTTCCAATCTGCAGGCAATGATCCCAATCCTGGAATCGGTGATCCAGGCCGGAAAACCGCTTCTGATCATCGCCGAAGACGTCGAAGGCGAGGCTCTGGCAACGCTTGTCGTCAACAAGCTGCGCGGGGGATTGAAGATTGCCGCCGTCAAAGCGCCAGGGTTCGGCGATCGGCGCAAGGCGATGCTGGAGGACATCGCGGTGCTTACCGGCGGCACAGTTATCTCCGAGGATCTCGGCATCAAGCTCGAAAACGTCACGATGGAGACGCTCGGGCGCGCGAAGCGGGTGGTGGTCGAAAAGGAGACGACAACCATCGTCGACGGTGCCGGCGCGAAGGAGGACATCAACGGTCGGATCAGCCAGATCAAGGCGCAGATCGAGGAAACGACATCGGACTATGATCGCGAGAAACTCCAGGAGCGGCTCGCAAAGCTTGCCGGCGGCGTTGCGGTGATCCGTGTCGGCGGCTCGACCGAGATCGAGGTCAAGGAAAAGAAGGACCGGGTCGATGACGCGCTGCATGCGACGCGCGCGGCGGTCGAGGAAGGCATTTTGCCAGGCGGCGGCGTTGCGCTGCTGCGTGTCGTCAACGCGTTGGACGACGTCCAGACGGTCAATGACGACCAGCGCGTGGGCGTCGAGATCGTGCGGCGCGCGGTCGAAGCGCCGGCGCGCCAGATCGCCGAAAACGCAGGCGCGGAAGGATCAATCATCGTCGGGAAACTGCGCGAGAAACCGGATCTCGCCTATGGCTGGAATGCTCAGACCGGTGAATTCGGAGATCTCTACGAAATGGGCGTGATCGACCCAGTAAAGGTCGTGCGCGCGGCTTTGCAGGACGCAGCCTCAGTCGCGGGTCTTTTGGTGACGACGGAAGCGATGGTCGCCGAGAAGCCGAAGAAGGAGGCGCCACCGCAGATGCCCGGCACACCCGGCATGGACTTCTGAAGCGGTCATTCTGGGCGGACGCGCCACCCACCGCTTATGTCTAGCCGCGCCCTTTCGGCAGCCGAACAGCGAAGCCATCCAAAAAAAAGAAAAACCCGGCGATCGCCGGGTTCTTCTACTGCATGTTTCCTTAAATCGGAGCTCGATTTAGAAAAAAACATGCAGCAATTCAAAGTGCTACGGCAATCTTTGTGCGTCTGAAAAGACGCAAGGCGCTGTAGTGTTTCGGAAGAACGTCAGTCCTTCTTCTGCGGGATCGGCCGGATCGCCAGTTCGCGCAGTTGCGCCGGCATTGCAGGCGACGGCGCGCCCATCAACAAGTCCATCGCCTGCTGGTTCATCGGGAACAGCGAGATTTCCCGAAGGTTCTTGGCGCCGACGAGCAGCATGACGATGCGGTCGATTCCAAAGGCCATGCCGCCATGCGGAGGCGCGCCGTACTGGAAGGCGCGATAGAGACCGCCGAACTGCTCCTCGACTTCCTGCTGCGATTTGCCGGTCAACTCGAAGGCCTTGACCATAACTTCCGGCAGCTGGTTTCGGATGGAGCCAGAGGCAATCTCGAAGCCGTTGCAAACCATGTCGTACTGGTAGGCCTTGATCGAGAGCGGATCATCGCCGTTCAACGCCTCGAGGCCACCTTGTGGCATCGAGAACGGGTTATGCGCGAAGTCGATCCTCTTCTCCTCTTCCAGCCACTCGTAGAATGGGAAGTCGACGATCCAGCACAGCTCGAAACGGTCGCGGTCGACGAGGTTCAACTCCTCGCCGGCCTTCGCCCGGGCCTCGCCGGCGAATTTGTAGAACTTGGCCGGTTCGCCGGCAACGAAGAAGCAGGCATCGCCATCGTTCAAACCGAGCTGCGTACGGATCGCATCGGTGCGCTCCTCGCCGATATTCTTGGCGAGCGGCCCGGCGCCTTCGAGTCTTTCACCTTCCTTGCGCCAGAAAATGTATCCAAGGCCCGGCTGACCCTGACTCTGAGCCCAGGCGTTCATGCGATCGCAGAAGGCCCGGCTACCGCCGGTCTTGGCCGGAATCGCCCAAACCTCGACCTTCGGGTTCGAGGCGATCATGTTGGCGAAGACCTTGAATCCGGAACCGGCGAAGTGCTCGGTCACGCTCTGCATCTCGATCGGGTTGCGCAGATCCGGCTTGTCGGACCCGTATTTGCGGATCGCCGTGTCATAGGGGATCCGCGGGAACTTTTCCGACACCGGCTTGCCCCCGGCGAAATCCGCGAAGATCGCGCGGATCATCGGCTCCATCGTGTCCCATACGTCTTCCTGCTCGACGAAGCTCATTTCGAGGTCTAGCTGGTAGAACTCGCCCGGCAGACGGTCAGCGCGCGGATCCTCGTCCCGGAAGCAGGGGGCGATCTGGAAATAACGGTCGAAGCCTGCGACCATCAAAAGCTGCTTGTACTGCTGCGGCGCCTGCGGAAGCGCGTAGAAGTTACCCGGATGGATGCGGCTCGGCACGAGGAAGTCGCGCGCGCCCTCCGGCGAGGACGCCGTCAGGATCGGCGTCGTATATTCGGTGAACCCGATATCGCCCATGCGCCGGCGCATGGCCGCGATGATCTCGGTGCGCCTGACGATGTTCTTGTGCAGCGTTTCGCGACGCAGATCGAGGAAGCGGTATTTGAGGCGCACGTCTTCCGGATAATCGGGCTCGCCGAAGACCGGCAGCGGCAACTCCTTGGCTGCCGAAAGCACTTCGATCTCGCGGGCATAAAGCTCGATCTCGCCGGTCGGCATGTTCTTGTTGACCGTTTCGTCGGTACGAGCCTTCACCGTCCCGTCGATACGGATGACCCATTCGCCGCGCACAGTCTCGGCGATCTTGAACGCCGGCGAGTCCGGATCGGCAACGACCTGAGTCATTCCATAGTGATCGCGAAGGTCGATGAAGAGCACGCCGCCATGGTCGCGGACGCGGTGAACCCAGCCGGAGAGGCGAACGGTGGAGCCGACATCCAACTTGCGGAGGGCGGCACAGGTGTGGCTGCGGTAACGATGCATCGTCTAATCCTGGAATTGCAAAACCGCGCAGGCTCGCCGAGGCGGCGGGCGGCATGGTCAAAATCGGGCGGAAAAGCGCATGATGCGCCGGTTTTGTCAAGGCCGCGCCGTCGCCACGCGGCAAAAGGGCTGATCCTGCCGCGCGATCACCGCCGATGGCAGCCATCACCAGCGGCAGCGCGCGATAAGCGCGAAAAGGCAACAAATCGCCACTGTCCCGGATTGTCCGCCACGGCTAAACAGGGTCAGGCCCCGCTTTTCCACGAGTCGCGGCCGAAATCCGGATGTTTCCTGCCTCATGTCCCAGATTCGCCCACTCATCCCGCTTCTCGTCACCGCAGGTATTCTCATCGGCGGCAATGGACTGCAGGGCACGTTCATCTCGCTCAGAGCGCTGGAAGAAGGATTTTCAACCTCTCTGATCGGCCTCGTCGGCGCCGGCTACAATGTCGGCTTCGCGATCGGCTGTGTCTATGTCACTCGTATCCTCAGGGCAATCGGTCATATCCGCACCTTTTCGGCCATGGCCGCAATCGCCTCAGCGGCCGCGATCTCGATGGTGCTGCTCATCGACCCGTGGTTCTGGTTCCTGATGCGGCTCGTCGCAGGCATCTGCTTTGCCAGCCTTTTCGCGACGGTCGAAAGCTGGCTGAACGCCAGCGTCACCAACGCCAACCGGGCGCGTACGCTGTCGGTCTATCGTCTCGTCGATCTCGGCTCGGTTACCGCTGCGCAATATGTGATCCCGGGCGTCGGGATCGGCGGGTTCGAGCTTTTCGCGATCATCTCGATGGCACTGACCCTTTCGCTGGTGCCGATCTCCTTCGCGGACAGATCAAGCCCGGTTGCCCCGGAAGCGATCCGTTTCGACGTCAAGGCACTCTGGAATATCTCGCCGCTTGCCACCGTCGGCTGCATTGTCGTCGGCCTCACCAACGCCGCCTTCCGCTCGCTCGGACCAATCTACGCGCAGGGGATCGGCCTCTCCGTCACAGCGATTGCGACGTTCATGAGCGCGGGCATCATCGGCGGCGTCGTGCTGCAATATCCGCTCGGACATTATTCGGACCAGATCGACCGGCGGCTGATCATCCTGATCGCCACATTCGGATCGCTTCTTGCAGGGCTTTTCCTCGCCTTCGGCGCCGGCAGCGACGAGTGGCTGAACTTCGCCGGCATCTTCGCCTTCGGCGCCTTTGCGATGCCGCTCTATTCGCTCTGTTCGGCGCATGCCAATGATCACGCAGCGGAAGGTCAGCATGCGCTGGTCTCGGCAGGCATGCTCTTTTTCTGGTCGCTTGGCGCAATCATCGGGCCGCTCTTTGCCTCGTTCATGCTGGACCTCTTTGGGCCGCAGGCGCTGTTCATCTATACCGCGGTGATCCTCGCGCTCTTCATTCTCTATACGCTTCGACGCATGACGGCGCGTGGCCCCGTTCCCACGGAAGAGCGCTCCATGCCCTTCCGCAATCTCCTGCGCACTTCGTCCTTCTTCAACAAGCTTGTCGGCAACGGCCAATCGCAGAAAGGACCTTGGTCCCTCCCCGGCCTGCGGCAAGATGCGCAGCGCATCGAATTGCTGATTATGAAAATCAGGTTTAAAACTCGGCGGTCCGGGGCAGAAAGAGATGTTGCGCCATTTCCGCCCCCTCGCCGCCCCAACTTCTTGGAACAATGACGCCATGATGCCCATGCTCAGCCGCCGAACGTTTCTCCAAGGGTCGGCAGCCCTTGGCGGCGCTTTCGCTCTCGGCGCCGGCGTTGCGGCACGGGCCGGCGGCGCTCCCGATCCGCAGATACTGACGGCGCAGTTTGCGCAAGTGCAGCTGGCGGCCGGTGGCGCCAACTCCAAGGTCATGACCTATGGGCTAGGCGAAGCGGTTAATACCAGCATGCCGCCGGTGCTGAGGATGCGCAAGGGCGAGGCCTACGCGGCAAGGCTCGTCAATCGTCTGGACGAGCCGACGACGGTCCACTGGCATGGCTTGAGGATCGCCAACGCGATGGACGGCGTGCCGGAGATGACCCAGCCTTACGTCTATCCCGGAGACCACTTTGATTATAGCTTCACACCGCCGGATGCCGGTACGTTCTGGTATCATCCCCATTGCAACACGCTGACGCAGATGGGCAGTGGGTTGACGGGCGTGATTGTGGTCGAGAACCCGGAAGATCCGGCCTTCGACGCCGAAATCGTTCTCAATCTCCGCGATTGGCGGCTCGGCGCAAAGGGCCAATTCCTCGCGCCATTCAAACCTCGCGATGCGGCCCGCGGCGGTACTTATGGAACGCTGAGGACGGCGAACTGGCGGCGCGAGCCGGCCTACGAGGCTCCCGCCGGTGGCCTCGTCCGGGTGAGAATTGCCGCCACCGATGTGACGCGCATCTACACGATCGGTCTCGAAGGTGCAGAGGCGAAGGTGATCGCCCTCGACGGCAATCCGGTCGGAACCCCCTTCCCGCTCGATCGCCTGGACCTCGGCCCGGGGCAGCGCATGGATCTCGCGATCCGCATGCCGGAGAGCGAAGGCGCTAGCGTGACCATCGGAAACTTCCGCGGTTCGCATCCCTGGAGCATCGCGAGTTTCCGCGCCACCGGAGCGTCGCTGAAGCGGGACCTGCGCGATATCGGCCCCCTTCCGGCCAATCCGGTTGCCGAAGCGGATCTCTCGACGGCGAAGCCTATCCCGATCGAACTGACGGCGACGGCCGAGCACGAGGCGAGGCCTTCGATCTGCGGTTCACTGGGCTATACTTTCTGGGCACTCAACAAGGTTCCGTGGCCGGGCGACACACCGGATCCGATAGCACCGATCGAGGAATTGACGCGCGGCAAGAGCTACGTCCTGCAGATCGCCAATCGCACGCCGCACGCGCATCCGATCCATCTCCACGGCATGAGCTTCCGAATTCTCGCTTCGAACAAGCGGAGCTTCCTGCCGCCGCCGACCGATACGATCCTGCTGCTGCCGGACGAACAGGCGGAGGTGGCTTTGGTCGCCGACAATCCCGGCGATTGGGTAATCCATTGCCACATCATCGAGCATCAAAAGACCGGCATGACCGGTTATTTCAGGGTCGTCTGACAATTTTTCATTGTGACAGGTGCCGCGAAACGATACACGGAGGCTCAAGCCGCATTTTTGCCACAGTGAATTAAAATACGATGATTCAAACGACAGCAGATCTACAGGCCGCCTGCGAACAGCTGGCCCGCTCAAGCTTTATTACGATCGACACCGAATTCCTGCGCGAGACCACGTTCTGGCCGGAGCTTTGCCTCATCCAGATGGCCTGTTCGGATATGGCCGTCATCGTCGACCCGATGGCGCCGGGGATCGACCTGGCTCCCTTCTTTGCCCTCATGGCCAACCCAGATGTCGTCAAAGTCTTCCACGCTGCCCGTCAGGACATCGAAATTATCCACCACCTCGGCAATCTCATTCCGCATCCGCTGTTCGATACGCAGGTGGCGGCGATGGTCTGCGGCTTCGGCGACAGCGTCTCCTATGACCAGTTGGTCAGCCGCATCAAGAACGAGCAGATCGACAAGTCCTCGCGCTTCACGGACTGGAGCCGTAGGCCGCTGACCGACAAGCAACTCGACTATGCGCTCGCCGATGTGACGCATCTGAGGGATATCTATCATTACCTGACCAAGGAACTCGAGCGCGAGGGACGCTCCTCGTGGCTCGCCGAGGAAATGGCGATCCTCGAGAGCAGCGAGACCTATGATCTGCATCCTGACAATGCCTGGCAGCGGCTGAAGATGCGCGTCAAGAAACCGATCGAGCTCGCGGTGCTCCAGAAAGTCGCGGCTTGGCGCGAGCGCGAGGCGCGGGCGCGAAATGTGCCGCGCGGACGGATACTCAAGGACGACGCCATTTATGAAATCGCCCAGCAGCAGCCGAAGGACGCGGAAGCACTTGGGCGGCTCAGGACGATTCCCAAGGGTTGGGAGCGTTCCAGCGCCGGCACTGCGCTCGTCGAGGCCGTGGGCGAAGCCCTGGCGATTCCTAAAGCCGAACTGCCGCGCCTGCCGCGTCAGAACCATGCGCGCGAGGGTGCCGCCGCAGCGGGCGAAATGCTGAAGGTGCTGTTGAAGCTTATCGCTGAAAGAGAGGGCGTCGCGGCCAAGATCATCGCCAACAGCGATGATCTCGATCGAATCGCCGCCGAAGGCGAAATGGCCGATGTCGGCGCGCTCAAGGGCTGGCGCCGAGAACTTTTCGGCGAAATGGCGCTGAAGCTCATCAACGGCGAGGTGGCGTTGCGCTTCGTCGACAAGAGGATCGAGGCGATGGAAATCGGCGGTTGAAAGCCGCGGGCCGACAACAACTTTCCGCCCGAATCCGGTCGTAGCCAGGACGGATCGTTAGGCTGATTCGGCCAAGAGGCCAGATCAGGTCACACATGCCATGGGCCGGCCCCGTCGATCCATGTCACTCTGCACTCTGCCTGTTTTCCGTTTCTGAGGCTTTTGCGCATGCGCTGGAGATTTTCCACGCTCGAGATCATCCTGTTGCTGCTGATCGTCGCGGGCAGCGGCGTGGCCTATGCGTGGGCAGTCTATGGCGATGGGTGGCTGATTGGCGCAACCTATGCGGTGTTCATCTGCATGCCGGTTCTCGCGTTTGAACGGCACATCATTTTCCGACGTCTCTACAGAAGGATCCACGGCCTTTCGACACCGGGTTTTCTGTTCTCGTCGGTCGTGGTCTATTTTGCTATAGAGAACGTCGGCTTTGCCGCGGCGGGTCTGGTCCTAAACCTGGCGGGCCTTCTTCAGCAGAGCTGGAGCGATGCGATGATGCCGTCGCTCAATGTACTCCTCTACGCTCTTGCCATTTCCGGTCCCATCATCTTCGTTCTGCGGGTTCGCGAACTGCTCGGCCGCGATGTTTTCTTAAGTTTGCTGACCGGACGCTACCGCAAGCCGATGCAGGAAGAGCGCGTATTCCTGTTCGTCGATCTCGCGGGCTCGACATCGTTCGCCGAGCGCTTCGGTGATCTCAGGATGCAGGAATATCTCAGCAGGCTGTTTGCGACCCTGGCCGATCCGGTGCTGCGCTACGGCGCATCGATCCACGACTATGTCGGTGATGCGGCGGTGATCACTTGGCGCTTCGATCGTGCCGTCGCCGATGCCGCCTGCATTCGCTGCGTTTTCGATATCCTCGACCAGATCGATGAGAATGCGCATCACTGGCGCAAGGAGTACGGCGAAGTCCCGCGCCTGCGGGCGGCACTGCACGGCGGAATGATCGTTGCCGCCGAGATTGGCGTCGACAAGCACAAGATCACCTATTTCGGCGACACGGTAAACACGACGGCGCGACTTGAAGGTTTCTGCCGAACCCTCGATCGGCAGGTGCTGATTTCCGCCGACCTGCTCCGGCGCATGCGTCTGCCCGCTTTCGTCCGCAGCGAAGACCTCGGGGAACACGAGGTCAAGGGCCGCGGACAGAGGCTCGGCGTCCACGCGCTCGCCCGCGGCCTCCTGCGGCGGGACGACAAAACAGAAGCGCGGATTTCAACCGTCGCGGTCTAACTTGATCAACCGTGCAGCTTCGCTCCCTTGGTGACCTTGTCGACGATTTTCCTCTCGGCGTGAATTGCGATGCCGGTGACTACGCCATTATCTGGTCCGGATCGCGAGAAAACGTCGCGGTTGGCGCGGTCATGACCGGTGGAGAACATGTCGTCGACGTAGAGAGAGGTCCGGATATTTCTCTCCAGGGCGCGTCTTCGAATATCGCTTAGCGTCGCGCCGTCTGCCGAGAGTACGATGATCGGCTGGACGCTCAAGGCGTTATAGACGTTACCCGCCTCGTCGCGATAGGGCTCACCGATAATGTCCGGCTTCTGCCCGGCAATGCCGGTTGCCAAGAAGGCAGTGACGTTCAGCTTCTGCCAGTCGGCAAGGTCGTCGCGCAGCACAATCGCAAATTTCGTCTCGAACATGAGGTCCGCCTGATTTGGGTTTATGTCCAGAATTTTAATGCGCGAGATGCGGCCGATCTTGAACGTTTGTGCGGGGCGCAGCCCCGGTGGCGCGAGCCGTCATCAAAGCTTCACGGGGCTGTAAAACAAGCATTAAGCGACCGTCATGAAAGCCGCCTATCGGGGATCGGTCCTGACCTCCAACCCATGGTGAACTTCATGACCAAATCTCTTTTCACTGCCGCGGCGCTGACCTTTTTGATGACGACCACCGCGCTCGCCGAGGAAAAGGTGTTTCCGGCGGCGCTGAAGGCGCACGCCATCCTTCCGGCCAACACCCTCATCTCAGCGCCCGCGGATGCGGCGGAGTACCTCAAAACCTCGGGAAAGTTCTCGACGCCGGACCGGAAGCGCGCGGTCGCACTCGGCAGCGTGCCCGGCAAGGACGGCGTGCGGCCCACCGGGCTGTCGCTTCCGTTCAATGGTCAGCCGATGCAGGGCTTTTCCGGCATCAAATCGATGGGGGACGGGACCTTCTGGAGCCTTTCTGACAACGGCTTCGGCAACAAGCTTAACTCATCCGACGCCATGCTGATGCTCCATCATCTAAAGATCGACTGGGACGCCGGCAAGGTGGAGGCGTTGGAGACCGTCTTCCTTTCCGACCCCGAGCGCAAGGCCCCCTTCCCGATCGCCATGGAAGGTTCGGCGAAACGTTACCTCACCGGTGCCGACTTCGATGTCGAATCGATTCAGCCCGTCGCCGACGGCTTCTGCATCGGCGAGGAATTCGGCCCTTATATCCTGAAATTCGACACGACCGGCAAGCTGACCGAGGTCATTCCGACGATGGTCGAGGGCAAGCCGGTTATGTCGCCGGACAATCCGACACTGACATTGCAGGCAGACCCATCCAAGAAAACGCCATCCTTCAACCTGAAGCGTTCGGGCGGCTATGAGGGACTTGCGCTGTCGAAGGACGGCACCAAGCTCTACGGCCTGCTCGAGGGACCGCTCTGGATCGACAGCGAAACGGTCGAGCAGGCGGACGGCCGGCCGGCACTGCGCATTGTCGAGCTCGACGTCGCGAGCAAGAACTGGACGGGGCGCAGCTGGCTTTATCCGTTTGCAGAAGGCGGAGAGGCGATCGGCGACTTCAACATGCTTGACGAAAGGACGGCTCTGGTGATCGAGCGTGACAACGGCGCCGGTACCGTTGACAAGGCGTGTGCCGACCCGAAGGATCCGAAGCCGGATTGCTTCGCTGTCGGCTCGAAGGTGAAGCGCATCTACAAGATCGCGATGGGCGACGAGAACCTCGGCAAAGCCGTGCGAAAGATCGGCTACATCGACCTGCTCAAAATCGCCGATCCGGATAACAAGAGGCGCCAGGGCGGCGGCGAGGGCTATTACGACATGCCGTTCGTCACGATCGAGAATGTCGACCGCGTGAATGAAACGCACATCATCGTCGGCAACGACAACAACCTGCCCTTCTCCGCCGGGCGGGCGCTCGACAAGGCCGACGACAACGAATTCGTGCTGCTCGAAGCCGGTGAATTCCTGAACGCCGAATAACAGAAACGCGGCCGCGCGATCGGTGCGGCCGCATTTCCTTCACGCAGGCAGTCCGTTCCTGTCTGAGGCGGTCATTCCTCAAAATAGAAGGCGAGTTTCTTTCCGGTCAGCTTGCCGAGTTGCTGGAGGCGACCGTCCAGGCGCTCGCCTTTGAAGCCGGAGTAAGCGGCCGGGACGACGAATTCGAGATCGACATCGGGAAGAGACGATTGCCGCAAAGTCAGCTGACACGCGACACCCGGCATCGATGCGGAGAAGAGATAAGCCACCCGCAGCAGGCCCCCCAGCAGCTTCGCCAATTCCAGCAGGCGCGGCGTCGTGATCCCCGTAAGCGGCCCGGTGGCACCATCGTCATTCAACCCCTCGAAACGATAATAGTTGGCGAGCGCAATGTAGGCTCGGCCCGCATGGGTGATGCCGGAAAAGGCCGAATGGGCGATGATGTTCAGGGCCTGGAGGCCGCGATAGTCCGGATGAGCCCGCCAACTGATATCTGCCAGCAGGCAGGCAGCTTGCCGGTAGCGGCTCTCCTCCTCGGTTTCCTCGACGCCGAAGAAAGGCACCATCCGGCCAGTCCACTCCGCGAGTTCGCGCGCATGTTCGGGGGAGCGGGCCCGTAGGATCGCAATTTCGTGAGCCGCTGTCAGCAGCGGATCCCGCAAGCGTTCCTCTTCGGAAAGCAGCGAGAAGAGATACCCTTCGCGCACGCCGAGCGCCGAGAACGAGATCCGCTCGGGCTTCATGATCGAAATTGCCTCCTGCATGGTCACGGCCCCAAAAGGCAGCAGGCTGCGGCGGCTCTTGGAGATCGTCGCATAGGCAGATGGCTTGATGTTCTTCGGCTCGATTACCTCCGGCAGGATCGCCATGGCTTCATCGTAGGAAAGCTCATAGCCCTGCATCATGTGCAGCGGGTAATTGCGCGTTTCCATGTGAAGCTTGGCAATCGATCGCCAGGTGCCGCCGACGGCATAGAAGGTGCGCCCGGCCCCTTTCTTTAGAACCTCCGCATCCTTCATGAACTTGCGAACCCATGTCCGCGCCTTGAGCAAGGAACCGTTGCTGTGTTCGAAGAGGCGGATGCCGCCGAGCGGCAGCGTTATGCCGTCGCCGATGTGCCTGCCTTCAACATCGACCAGTTCGAGCGAACCGCCGCCGAGGTCGCCGACGACGCCGTCCGGGTCGTAATAGCCGCTGACGATGCCCATGGCCGAGAAGTAGGCCTCCTCCTCGCCGCTTAGGATACGCACCTTCTGGCCGAGAATGGCCTCGGCCTTTTCGATGAAAGAGCGGCCGTTGGAGGCCTCGCGCGCGGCGGCTGTCGCCAGCACATACATGGTACTGGCGCGCGCCTGGTCGGACAGTGCACGAAAGCGATGCAGCGCCTTCAGTGCCCGGGTGACGCTTTCCTCTTCCATGCGGCCGGTCGCGTCGATGCCCTTGCCGAGGCCGCACATCACCTTCTCGTTGAAAAGCACCGCCGGCGAGCGGCTGAGTCCCTCATAGACGACAAGACGAATGGAGTTCGACCCGATATCCACGACGGAAACCGGGCGGATGCCGGGCAGACGCCCCTGCGCTTCAGATTCGACCATGCAATTCCAGTTTACTTGCGCCAGCCGCTGTTCCAGCCGGCAATCAGCTTCGGTGCACTGGACTTCAGAGCCTCACCCCGACCGGAGAGGCTGGGGTTGGTCATGAAATAATGCTGCGCATTGAACGGCTCGGCGTCCCTGCCGACTTCCATGCGGCGCGAGGTGCCGTCCGGAAGAATCTCGTAGCTCTGCTGGTTGTCGATGAGATTGCCCAGCATGATCTGCGATAGAACCTGTTCGTGCACAGTCCGGTTGATGAGAGGCACGAGCGTCTCGACCCGCCGGTCCAGATTGCGCGGCATCATATCCGCCGAGCCGATATAGACAAGCGCATTCTCGGAGGGAAGCCCATGTCCGTTGCCGAAGCAGAATATCCGGGAATGTTCAAGGAAACGCCCGACAATGGACTTGACGCGGATATTGTCGGAAAGGCCCGGCACCTGCGGACGCAGGCAGCAGATGCCGCGCACGACGAGATCGATCTCCACGCCGGCGCGGCTTGCCTTGTAGAGCGCATCGATGATTTCCGGATCGACCAGCGAATTCATCTTCATCCAGATAGCGGCCGGACGACCCGCCTCGGCATGGCCGATCTCTTCCTCGACGTGCTTGAGGATGCGCGGGCGCAGCGTATGCGGCGAGACTGCCAATTTCATGCCGGCTTCCGGCTCGCCATAGCCGGTGATGAAATTGAAGATGTTCGCGATGTCGTGGGCGATCACCGGGCTGCAGGTGAAGAATGACAGGTCCGTATAGATCTTTGCCGTCACCGGATGGTAGTTGCCGGTGCCGAGGTGGCAATAGGTCCTGAGCTTGCCTTCCTCGCGGCGCACGACCATCGACATCTTCGCGTGGGTCTTCAATTCGATGAAGCCGAAGACGACCTGGACGCCTGCGCGCTCGAGGTCGCGCGCCCAACGGATGTTCGCCTCTTCATCGAACCGCGCCTTGAGTTCGACCAGCGCGGTAACCGATTTGCCTGCCTCGGCCGCATCGATCAAGGCGCGCACGATCGGACTGTCGTTCGAAGTGCGGTAGAGCGTCTGCTTGATCGCGAGCACATCCGGATCGCGTGCTGCCTGCAGCAGAAATTGCACCACGACGTCGAAGGACTCGTAGGGGTGATGGACCACCATGTCCTTTTCGCGGATAGCGGCCAGGCAGTCGCCCGCATGCTCACGCACACGCTCGGGGAAACGCGGATTGTATGGCTCGAAACGCAGGTCGTCGCGCGGCGCCTTCGTGATTTCGGAGAGAGTGTTGAGCGCAAGCAGGCCGGGCAACACGGCGACGCGGTTTTCCGGAACGCCAAGCTCATGCACGACGAACTGGCGCAACGAGGCGGGCATTTCGGAATCGGTCTCGATGCGGATCACAGAACCGCGGCGGCGCCGCTTCAGCGCCGTCTCGAACAGGCGCACAAGGTCTTCGGCTTCTTCCTCGACCTCGATATCGCTGTCGCGGATGATGCGGAACGTACCCGAGCCCTGCACCTCATAGCCGGGGAACAGACGATCGATGAACTGGCTGACCACGTCCTCGAGCGTGATGTAGCGAATGACATTCTTGACGTCAGGCAAACGGACGAAGCGATCGAGCGCCACCGGCAGACGCAGAAGCGCCGTCATCGGATCGCGGCCGGTCTTGCTGACGAGCTGCAACCCGATCGAGAAGCCGAGGTTCGGAATGAACGGGAACGGGTGCGCCGGATCGATCGACAGCGGCGTCAATACCGGGAAAATCGACTGGTCGAATTCGTTGGCGAGCCAGCTTCTGTCCTGAGCCGACAAGGATGCCGGGCGGACGATGAGCACGTCTTCCTTCGCAAGATATTGCTGCAGAACGGCAAGCGAAGCCTGCTGCTCCATCTGAAGATTGTCGATCTCCTTGAGGATATCATCGAGCTGTTCGGCCGGCGTCTTGCCGTCGGGGCTGCGCAGCGAAAGTCCCGAGCGCACCTGCCCTTCGAGGCCCGCCACGCGAACCATGAAGAACTCGTCGAGGTTGGCGGCCGAGATCGACAGGAAACGGACGCGCTCCAGCAGCGGATGCGCCGTATTCAGCGTTTCCTCAAGCACCCGGCGATTGAACTGGAGCCAGGAAAATTCGCGGTTGATGAAACGCTCGGGGCTCGTGAGAAGATCGATTTGCTCCGCAGGCGCCTTGTGTTCGGTAATTGCGGACGTCACGCTATCCATGCCCTTCAGACCCCATTGCTCCGATTGAACGAGCTATCCCACTTTGACGACGGAACTGTGACAGTCAATCGGGCTGACTGGCATTTCCAAGCTCTTCCAGCACCTCGGCAGCCAAACCGCGTGTCAGCCTCGTGCCGCGGGCAAGCGCCAGCCGGTCCAGCCGTTCCACGATCGCCTGCGCCGCTTCCAACGAGCGCTCCATGCGCGCAACGATATAGGCGATGAGGCGCTCATCGACGAAAAGCTGGCGGTCGGCGAAAAGCTTGACGAGCACCTGCGTCAACAGCTCGTCATCCGGCTCGCCGATCTCGACGACAGTTGCAGCCTTCAGGCGCGATTGCAGGTCGGGAAGCGTCACTGGCCAGGACATCGGCCACAGGCGCGACGTCATCAAGAGCGCGGTGCCGTGCTGGCGCACGCTGTTGATGACGTGAAAGAGCTCCGTGTCGTCAAAGCCCTGGCGATCGGCATCCTCGAAGAGAACCGGCCTGGTGGCGGCGATGTAGGCGGCATTCGAACCGGCAATGGGATGGATCGTCTCGGCCCCCGCCTTCTCTCGCCAGATACTGGCGAGATGCGACTTACCGGAGCCGACCGGCCCGGCGATGATGACGACCGGCGACGGCCAATCGGGCCAATGATCGACGATGGCTATGGCAGCGCTCAGCCGGTCGGAGACGAGCAGATCCTCGCGGCCGGTTGCCGGATCATGGTCGAAGGCGAGCGGCAATTGTTCGAACGGAAGTCTTGTCATGCTGTACTCTGGACAATGGCGCGGATCAGCGGGGTTCCCGGCCCTCCGGCTGCTTGGTCGCGGCTGTCCTATGCCCGTGATAGAGATCACTATCAAGGTACCGCTGTATGCCGAAGCGAACAAGCACGCCGATCGCGGCGGTCGCAGGCACAGCGACCAGAAGCCCGACGAAGCCGAAGAGGGCACCGAAGGCAAGGAGCGCGAACATCAACCAGACGGGGTGGAGACCCACGCTCTTGCCGACCAATTTCGGCTGGAGAATGTTGCCCTCGAGAAATTGGCCGCTGAAGAAGACCGCAAGGATCAGCAGGATAGAGATATAATCCGGCCAGAACTGAACGAGGGCGACGCCGACGGCGAGCACGAGCCCGACCATAGAACCGACATAGGGAATGAAACTGATCATGCCTGCGAAGAGGCCGATCAGCAGGCCGAAGTTGAGGCCGACGAGCGATAGGCCGACCGCGTAATAGACGCCGAGAATGATGCAGAGCGAACCCTGACCGCGGACAAAACCGGCGATCGTCGTGTTCATATCGCGGGCGATCTGGCGCACGACATCGACATAGTCGCGCGGCACCCAGCTATCCACCTTTTCGACCATGCGGTCCCAGTCGAGCAACAGGTAGAACGCGACGACCGGCGTGATGATGAAGAGCGAGAGGATGTCCAAGAGCGCCATGCCGGAGTTCCACAACTGCTGAAACAGCGTGCCGAGGAAACTTGCGCCCTGCTCGAGCAATTTGGCGGAATTCTGCTTGATTGCTGCCATCTGCGCCGCAAGCCAGTCCGGCAGCAGCGTCGTTTGGCTATCGGTCAGGAAAGCCTGGAGTCTGGTGATGTAGCCGGGCATTTTCTGGATAAAGTCGGCCGCCTGGGTGAAAATCAGCGGGATGATGATCATCAACGACAATGTGAGAACGATGATGAAAGCGGCGAGTATGACGATCGTCGCCATCAGCCGGCTGAGGCCCAGGCGCTCCAGCCGGTCTGCGACGGGATCGAGGAAATAGGCGAGCGCCATGCCAGCGAGGAACGGCAGGAGGATCGAGCTGAAGATCATCAGGAAGACGATGAAGGCAGCAAGCACCAGCAACCAGAAGATCACCTGGCGCTGCAGACTTATACCGCTGACCTGCCTATCCATCTTGCTCCCCGTCACGCGTCCGGCGCAGCGTGCCGTGCACCCATCCGACGAGATAGGGTGCGGTGCGCGCAGAGGTCAAGCCCGGCGCCTTTTAAACCGGGACAAATCGCCCCTTCATCACTCAAGCACGGCGAGATACGGGCAAAACGCTAAAAAATGGCGGCCGGCGGGGGCTGTCGGCTTGCACTCCTCGTCCCGCCGTGCCAATCGCATCCGCAAAATGCGACGAGCCCTTGGAGAACGAGCATGAGCCAGTCGGGAAAGAACGGTCTCACCTATAGCGACGCGGGCGTGGACATCGATGCCGGCAACCTGATGGTGGAAAAGATCAAGCCGCATGTGCGCTCCACTCGGCGTCCCGGCGCCGACGGCGAGATCGGCGGTTTCGGCGGCCTCTTCGATCTCAAGGCCGCGGGCTTCACCGATCCGGTTCTGGTTGCCGCGAACGACGGCGTCGGCACCAAGCTCAAGATCGCCATCGATGCGAACAAGCACGATACCGTCGGCATCGATCTCGTTGCAATGTGCGTCAACGATCTCGTGGTCCAGGGCGCCGAACCGTTGTTCTTCCTCGACTATTTCGCCACCGGCAAGCTCGATCCCGATCAGGGCGCTTCGATCGTCGCCGGCATCGCTGCCGGCTGCCGCGAGGCGGGGTGCGCTCTCATCGGCGGGGAAACGGCCGAAATGCCCGGCATGTATGCCGGCAGTGACTACGACCTCGCCGGCTTTGCCGTCGGTGCTGCCGAGCGCGGACAGCTCCTGCCGGCCGGCGACATTGCCGAAGGCGACGTCATTCTCGGCCTCGCCTCCTCCGGCGTTCACTCGAACGGCTATTCGCTGGTGCGCAAAATCGTTTCGCTCTCCGGCCTGAACTGGGACTCACCGGCGCCCTTCGGCCAGGGCACTCTTGCCGACCTCTTGATGACGCCGACGCGCATCTATGTGAAGCCGCTGTTGAAGGCGATCCGCGAGACTGGCGCCATCAAGGCGCTCGCGCATATCACCGGCGGCGGCTTCCCAGAGAACATTCCGCGCGTGCTGCCGAAGCAGCTCGCCGCGGAGATCGACCTCGACGCCATCAAGGCGCCGGCCGTCTTTTCTTGGCTGGCGAAGACCGGCGGCGTCGCCGCCACCGAGATGCTCCGCACCTTCAACTGCGGCGTCGGCATGATCGCCGTCGTTCCGGCGGAGGAGGCCGAGAAGGTTGCTGCGATTCTTACCGGCCAAGGCGAAACGGTCTTCACCCTCGGCCGCATGGTGACACGCGCCGAGGGCGCAACCGGCACGATCTACAAGGGCAGCCTCTCTCTATGAGCCTCACCGTAAGCAGGAAGAAAAGGGTCGTCGTCTTCATTTCCGGCGGCGGCTCGAACATGCTCTCGCTGGCGACGGCGGCGGTCGAGCCGGACTTTCCAGCCGAAATCATCGCCGTCATCACAGATAAGGCGGATGCTGGCGGACTTGCCAAGGCGGCAGCGCTCGGCATCCCGACATCCTCATTCGTCCGCAAGGACTTTACCAGCAAGGAAGCGCACGAGGCGGCAATCCTCGCCGAACTCGACCGGCTCGCGCCGGATATCATCTGCCTTGCCGGCTATATGCGCCTGCTTTCCTCGGCCTTCATCCAGCGCCATCGGGGCCGCATTCTGAATATCCATCCGTCGCTGCTGCCGCTCTTCCCGGGGCTGCACACGCATCAGCGTGCGCTCGACGCGGGGATGAAGCTCGCCGGCTGCACCGTCCATTTCGTGACCGAGGGCATGGACGACGGGCCGATTGTTGCCCAGGCCGCCGTACCGATCATTGCCGGCGATACGGCCGAGACACTCGCCGCGCGCGTGCTGACCGTCGAGCACAAGATCTATCCGCTGGCGCTGAGGCTCGTGGCCGAAGGCAAAGTGGAAATGAAAGATGGACGCGCCGTGAGCTACGCGCTCGGCGAGGCGTCTGGCGCACTCATTTCGCCGGCCATCTGAAGCGACGTTTCCTCCCGCAGATCACTTCGCAGCCGCGAGGCGGCGGTCGAGTGCGTCGAGCACACGGCGCGTCAGAGCCGGGTAGTCCTCGTCAAAATGATGGCCGCCGTCGATCGCGACCACGTCGGCGCCGGACGATTTCAGATCCGGGCAGGCGTCGTCTTCCTCCTCGGTGCCGTAGATGCACTGGACGAGCGAGGGGTCGATCTTATTGATGTCGTCGAGGGGGTCGCCCGAATTCCCCTCGCCCTTGGCACCCAGCCATCCAAGGACGGAAACCTTGTAGTCAACCTGATGCGACAGCGCCATGAGCGTGATCTGGCGCACGAGCGCCCGATCGCCGGCCGGGAGCAGATTGTAGGTGCGCGGCAGAACATCGGCACCGAAGGAATAGCCGATCAGCAGCACATTTCGGACATTCCAGCGCTTGCGATAGTAGGTCATGATCCGGGCGAGGTCGTCGGCGGTCGCCTGCGGCTGGCGCTCCGACCAGAAATAACGCAGCGAATCCACCCCGACGACCGGCACACCCTCCTGCTGCAGCACGTTGCCGACCTCCTTGTCGATATCGCGCCAGCCGCCGTCGCCGGAATAGATCACGGCCATCGTGTCGCGTGCGGGTTTCGCATCGAGGACCGTCAGCGGGAGGCCAAAGGGATTGTCGGCTTCGCCGCCCTCCTGCAAGAGCGCCGAGAGCTTACTCGACACTGCGGCGTAGGCGTCGTCATCGGTATCCTCTGTCTCGATATCTGGATGCTTCTCAACGAGGGCGGCCACATGCTCGCGGCCTTCGTTGGAAGCGTTAGGCGAAAAAGTGACAGTCACGGGCTCGGGCAATGGTCCGTCGGTCAAGCCGTAAACCATCTGGTCACCCCTCCGAACCTTCTCGGCCGGCGTGCAGAGTTGCTTCGTCAAGCCTATTCCCTCTTTGGGGTCGACAGCGACAGTCTGGCCAATGGTCGCTACCGGAGACTGTGCCGCAATCGCCAGCGCCATGGCGCCCCCGGCACCCACGCCAGCGACGATCGGCGGGCGGTAGGCGTTGCTCTTCGCGGCACGCTGCACCTGCTGGCTGAGGGATTCTATGTCCGAGACCGTGTAGACGCAGTCGCCATCGTCCTTGGCGAGCGACGCCAGGTAGGCTTTGAGATCGACGCCGATGACCAGGGCGTTGTCACCGGAAAGTGTCCGGGCGACCGCCTCTTCCTTTTCCGTCCAACCCGCTTCGTCCGAAAGCAGAACGACAAGAGCGGTTGCCTCGTTCGTCGGGAACAGGATATGCGGCGACGGGATCATGCCCGTGTCGAATTTCGGCGCCTCTTCCGCCGCCGAGGGGAGGCAGGCAGCCATGACCATCAGCGCCGCAAACACAATGGGTTTCCAGATCAGTCCGATGCCGCTCATTTCGTTATCACCCCTTTCAGCCCGCCGCCGATCAGGAACGTTGCATCCATCAAAGCGAGGATCGGATTGAGGCCACCGCTCGCCACGAGATAACGCGCCTGCCAGCGCGGGTGAAATTTGGATTTGAAGGCGCGCAATCCCTTGAAATTGTAGAAGCGCTCGCCATGCTCGAAGAAGGCGTTGCCCGCCCGATCCCATGCCGGCGCGATCTGCCGCGAGGACATGCCGGAAAGCGGCGCCATGCCGAGATTGAAGTGCCGATAGCCTTGCGCTTTCAGGTGCTCCATCAGCTGCACGAAGAGGAAATCCATCGATCCTTTAGGCGCATCCGGCGAGAATCGCATCAGATCCACTGAGGCTTCCTCCCGAGTGCCAGTGACGAGGACATTGGCGAAGGCGACGATACGGCCTTGGCATTTGAGGATCGCCACCGGCTGCGAGGCCAGGTATTCCGGGTCGAACGCGCCGAGCGAGAAACCTTTTTCTCGCGCGCTGTGATGCGCAAGCCAGGCGTCGGATATGGCAGCCAGTTCCGGCAGGATACCAGGCACGTCCGAGGGTTCGACCACAGAGAATTCCAACCCCTCGCGTTGCCCCCGGCTGACCTGCTGGCGCAGGTTGGCCCATTTTCCCCCCTTGAGCTCGAACCGCGTCAAGTCGACCAGGGCCAGCTCGCCAAGGCGGAAAGCGCGCAATCCCGCATCCGCATAGTATGCGAGGCCCAACGGCGAAACCTGGTAGAATACGGCGCGGCAGCCGTTGGCGCGGGCTGTCTCGATGAATTGCCAGATAAGGTCCGGCCAGGCGTCCGGCGGGCCGACCGGATCGAAAAGCGCGATCCATGAGCGCGCCCGCTGGCCATACATGATGAAGGCGCGGTCGTCGGACGAGAACATGATACTCTTGTCGCCCATCCGCACCAGATTGGCGTCCGACATGTCCTGGCTATCGACGATGGCGATCGCCCGCTCCATCTCGTCCTCGGAAGCCGGCTCTATCGCTGTCGTGGCGGGGCGCATCAGGCTCCAAATCGCCACGGCACTCGCGCCGATCGTGACGCCGAGCAGGGCGCGAAGCCCACGCGGCGCCTCGGCGGAAAACTCGAACTGCCACCAGAGTTCATGGCTGTATTCGACGTCCCGATAAACGAAGAGCAGGACAACGAACGCCCCGAAGCAGATGACGCCAAGGGCTGTCAGCCAGGGCAGTGTCAGCGCCTGACCGAAGAGCGAGGCAGGGCGGACGAAGAGACGACGGCTGACGAGCAGCCCGCCTAGGAAGAAGGCGAGCATGGCCGCTTCTCCGACGGCCACAGCTTTCAACAGGGAAAGCATGAGCGCGGCCAGAGCGATGACGATCGAGGCCCACCAGGCACCGTCGAGCCGCAGCGCCAGTCCACGCGCGACGATGACGAGCACCAGCCCAAGCAAGCTCGCGAGGAAGTGCGCTCCCTCGATGATCGGAAGAGAAACATAATTTTGGAGGAAGGCGAGGTTCTCGTGGGGTGTCGGCGTCACGCTCGAAAGAACGAGCATGAGTGCGAGCACGAGCGCGAGCGTCGCCAGCAGGAGAGGCGTCAGGCGACCGCCGACACGGCGCAGGCTGGATGCCGCCGGATGACCGGCGAATTGACGGACTTCCATACCGATGATCACGATAATAGCGATCAGCAGCGGCAGCACGTGATAGATGAGACGATAAAGGACCAGCGCGCCGAGGATCGTATCGACATCGGCCGCGCGTCCGAGGGTCGCTACGATCACGGTTTCGAAGACGCCGAGTCCAGCGGGCACGTGGCTCAGCACACCGAGACCGACTGCGACGCAATAGATCGCCAGGAAGGCCGGCCAGCCAATTGCTCCGGCAGGCAGAAGGACATAGAGAACCGTCGCGGATGCGCCGAGATCGAGTGCCGTCACCAGAAACTGCCGCGAGGAAACCTTGGAATCCGGCAGGCGAAGGGTGAGGCGACCGAGGCTGAACTCATGGCCGTTGCGCGCCACGACGAGCACCATCAGCAGGCCGGCAAGCACCACAATTGCAATCGCCCGCAACCAGAAGGGCTCAAGCCCGGTCAGCGGCGCGACATATTCTGCGACGGTGAGCAGGCTGAGGCAGCCGACCGTCGCAAGGCCGAGGCCGAAGGCGAGCGTGACGAAGGCGATGATGCGGGCGATGTCTTCCGGCTCCAGACCAAGCCGGGAATAGGACCGGTACCTGATCGCGCCGCCGCTTAACGGGCCGAAACCGGCAGTATTGCCGACCGCGTAGGCGCAGGCGGCCGTGAGCGCGACATCGGCATAGGGAAGCTTCCGCTTGATATAATCGAGCGCGCCGACATCGTAGAAGGTAAGCGCAAAAAAGCTCAGCGCAGTGAACAGGATCGCCGCAGCGATCGACGTCCAGCGGGTATCGGCCAGCGCGGAGGTGACGTCGTCGTACTGCACTTCGGCGGTCAGGTGGAAGATCGCTGCCCCGAAGAGCGCGATTATCAAAAGCGTGCCGATGGCGGAAATGTAACGCTGATTGCGCCTCAGAAACGGCCGCCATCCATCGTCGGCCTGCTGATCGTCGTTCGCTTCAAGCTCGTTCGAGGAGGACGTCATGGTTCGCCCGTATCATTGAGGAAGACACGAGCGCTTTAGCGCACCGGATCACGATCAGGAAGTGAAATATCGGTAATGTATTATATGGTTATGGATCAGAGACTTAGCCGAACAGGGAATCGCGGTTAAGACTGGCCCATTGCAAGAGCATGATGGTTTTGGCATCGCAGATTTCGCCGGCGCCGATCATCGCGACTGCCTCATCGAAGGGAATTTCCAATACCTCGATGTCTTCGCCCTCGTGCACGAGCCCACCGCCTGCCGTCACTTTCTTGGAAATGTCGATGCGTCCCAGGAAGAAACTCGTTCGTTCGGTTAGCGAACCCGGGCTCATATAGGCGTCGAACAGATGCATGGCGCTCTCGATCTGATAGCCGGTTTCCTCCATCGCTTCACGGCAGATCGCCACTTCCGGCGCCTCGCCGTCGAGAAGGCCCGCCGGAGCTTCGATCAGGTATCCCGGCTCGCCCTGCAGAAAGACGGGAATGCGAAGCTGGCGGACGAGAACGATCAATTCTCGCTCGGTGTCGAAGAGCAGGATCGTCGCAGCCCGGCCGTGGTCGTGCACTTCGCGCACGAGCCGCGCGGTACTACCGTCCGACATCTGCTGCTCAAGAGTGATCTGCTCGATATTGATGAAGCCGTTCAAAAGAGTCCGGCGGTCGATGATCCGGAAGCGCGGGTCGGCATGTTTTGTCATTCGAAGTCCCCATCAATGCAAACTCAATTGCCGGCCGGCCGCACCCAGACCCGGTTGTCGTGGAAGGCCGCGCCGCCATAGGGAGCGACCGCATCGGCACCGGTCAGAACATTGATCCCCTCGCCGTCGAGATGGGCGCCGTTCGGCCAGAGCCCTTCGGCGATGACCACACCGCGGCGCGCGCCGCCGCCGATCCTCGCGTGCAGGCGGATTTCGCCGCGCTCGTTGCCGAGCCTGACGATATCGCCGTCGGCAATGCCGAGTTCGGCCGCATCCTCCGCATGGATCATCACCTCGGGCCGCCCTTCCTTCTGGATCGAGGACGGCGTTTCGGCGAAGGTCGAATTCAAGAAGGAGCGCGCCGGCGAGGTTGCCAGCCGGAACGGGTGGTGCTCGTCGGCGACCTCGATCAGATCGACGTGATCGGGGAACTGCGGAAGCCGGGCATGCGGCCCCTGTGGGCCCATCGACTTCGGCGGCCTATTGGGGGCGGCCGTGCCGGTCCAATCCGCTTTGAATCGGAACTTACCGTCCGGATGTCCGAAGCCGTTGAGAAAATGCGCTTCCTCGAACGCCGGCTGGCAATCGAGCCATTTTCTCTGCTTCATCTCTTCGTAGTCCACGCCGTAATTGCCGAGCAATCGATCGATATGTTGACGCTCCGTCAGGCCGAAGCCGGGGCGATCGGCGATGCCGAGGCGTTTTGCCAATTCCTCGATGACGAACAGATTGGTGCGCACCGTCGGCGGCGGCTCGACCACCTTCGGACCGATCAGAATGTGCTGATGCCCGCCGCCGCGGTAGAGATCGTCATGCTCCAGGAACATGGTCGCCGGCAGAACGATGTCCGCCAGTTGGGCTGTATCGGTCATGAACTGTTCGTGCACCGCCACGAAAAGATCGTCGCGCAGGAAGCCCCGTTTCACCAGTCGTTGCTCCGGCGCGACGTTGACGGGATTGGTGTTCTGGATCAGGAGCGCCGTCACGGGGCCGCGATGGCGTAGCGCCTCGGCATCGCCGGTCAGCACGCGGCCTATCTGCGATTGATCGAGCATGCGCACGTCCGGATCATGCAGCGCGGTGCCGACGAGTTCGCGCTTGTCCAGCTTGAAGATGTCATTGTTCGAATGGAAGGCGCCGCCGCCTTCATGCTTCCAGGAGCCGAGGACTGTCGCAACGGACGCTGCCGCGTGGATTGCGACCGAACCGTTGCGCTGGCGGGTGAAGCCGTAGCCAAGGCGGAAATAGGTCTTGGGCGTCGTACCGACGAGCTTGGCGAAGGCCTCGATCTCGTCCACCGAAAGGCCGGTGATAGCGGCAGCCCATTCGGGACCACGTGTCTGCAGGTGCGCCTCGAGGCCCGCGGGATCGTCGGCGAATTCCGCTATGTAGGCGCGGTCGGTATAGCCGTCGCGGAAGGCAATGTGCATGACGGCGCAGGCGAGAGCGGCATCGGTGCCCGGCTTCAGCACCAGGCCCATATCGGCCTGCTTGACGGTCGGATTGTCGTAGATGTCGATGACGACGATCTTGGCGCCGCGTTCCCTGCGCGCCTTGACCGCGTGGGTCATCACGTTGACCTGCGTCGCCACCGCATTGGTGCCCCAGATCACGACGCAATCGGACTTGGCCATTTCTCGCGGGTCGGGTCCCCGCAGGCTGCCGGTCGCCATGGTGAAGCCCGTCCAGGCCATGTTGGTGCAGATCGAGCCGAAGAAGCCGGAATAGCGCTTGGCGTGGCGCAGCCGCTCGATGGAGTCGCGCTGAACCTGACCCATGGTGCCGGCGTAGAAATAGGGCCAGACCGCTTCCGCGCCGTGCTTCTGCTCGGCCTTCACGAACTGGTCGGCGATCTCATCGAGTGCCGCCTCCCAGGAAATCTCCTGCCAGGTGCCTTCGCCCTTGGCGCCGACGCGGCGCTGCGGCACCATCAGCCGGCCGGGATGATAGATGCGCTCGGAATAGCGCGCCACCTTGGCGCAGATGACGCCGGCCGTATAGCTGTTTTCGGCAGCGCCGCGCACGCGGCCGATCCGTCCTTCGGCCGTCAGGTCTATTTCCAGCGCGCAGGCCGAGGGACAGTCGTGCGGACAGACGGAATGGCCGATCGATTTTTCTGCTCTGATGGGGGTCGAAACGTTCATGGCTTTTCTATATGGCATCCGTAGGGGCGCTCAAAGCCCATTCGCCCATCCATCGCAACAATTGATCATAGCCATCGGCGGCGCTTATGAACTACCGGCATATCTACCACGCGGGCAATTTCGCCGATGTTTTGAAGCACGCGGTGCTGGCGCGGCTCGTCACCTATCTCAAGCAGAAGGACAAGGCCTTTCGGGTGCTCGACACCCATGCCGGCATCGGGCTTTACGACCTTTCCAGCGAAGAGGCGCAGAAGACAGGAGAGTGGCGCGAGGGCATTGGACGACTGATCGACGCGGAGCTGCCCGCGCCGGTCGCCGCGATCCTGGAACCTTATCTGTCAGCCGTTCGCGATCTCAATCCGGAGGGCGGACCGGAGGGCGGGCTCACCCATTATCCCGGCTCGCCGAAGCTCGCCCGCATGCTCTTCCGTCCGCAGGACAGGCTCTCGGCGATGGAACTCCACCCGGACGACTACGAAATCCTGCACCGGCTATTCGACGGCGACTTCCAGAGCCGCATCACCCGGCTCGACGGATGGCTGGCGCTTGGCGCCCATCTGCCGCCGAAGGAGAAGCGCGGCCTCGTTCTCGTCGACCCACCCTTCGAGGTCGAAGGCGAATATGAGCGGCTCGTCGACGGCCTTGCCAAGGCCTATCGGCGTTTTTCGAGTGGCATCTTCTGCCTCTGGTATCCGCTGAAGAAGGGCGCGCCAATAAAGGATTTCCACGAGGCGCTGAAGGCGCTGGAGATCACGAAAATGCTCTGCGCCGAGCTCTCGGTCCGCAGCGATCGCCACATAACGGGGCTCGCGGGATCTGGCCTTATCGTCGTCAACCCGCCCTACACGCTGAAGGGCGAACTGGACACACTGCTGCCTTTCCTGAAGACTCGTCTCGCCCAGGACCGTTTCGCGTCAGCTCGCTGCTTCTGGCTGCGCGGCGAAGCGCCTCTCAACCGAGGCCCTTGACGGATGAAGCCCTGTGGCTCCAATCTCTCGAGAGGATTCAGGGAGATGGCCATGACTCGCAAGCTCGCCGCAACGCTTCTGTTTTCGCTTTCCCTCGCCGCCGGCGCAAGTACCGGCGCTGCCGCAGCGGATTATGTGGGGGGCCCCGCCCCCCGGGTGGCCCATGACACGGGCATTTGCAGCAATCCCTCCGTTCTGGGTTTCATCACCCGGCGCTTTGACTACAAGGCTGCGAACTATCTTCATGCCGACCTTGCGATCGCCGAAATCCGCGACATGGGTCAGAGCCGCTTCGAGCCGCGGGACTACACACATCTGGTGGAGCGCGAGTATTGCTATGCAACCGCCGTGATGACGGACGGTGAGCGGCGGCCGCTGTGGTACCTGATAGAGCGGCCATGGGGTTTTGCCGGCGTGGGCTCCAGTATCGAGTTCTGCGTCGGCGGCCTCGACCCCTGGTATGTCTACGGCGCCCATTGCGCTTCGCTTCGTTGATGGCTGCAAGAAAGCTGCTGCCGACGCTCGTCGGTATTCTGGCGATTGCCGGCTGCAGCGACGAAGGTGCCAAGAACACGCTGCCGAGCACCAGAACCGATACTGAAAAAGCCGCAGCGTCGGTGACAGTCCCCGTCGGCAAAGGGTTCGACTTCTACGTCCTTTCGCTATCCTGGTCGCCAACCTGGTGCGACGCCAACGATCCGAAAGGAAAATCCGATCAATGCGAGGCCGGCAGCGGACATGGCCTGATCGTGCACGGGCTCTGGCCGCAGAACGAAGACGGCTATCCGGAATTCTGCCCAACGCGGCAATCGGACCGCGTGCCCGAGGCGCTCGGTCGACAATATCTCGACCTCATTCCCTCAATGGGGCTGATCGGCCATCAGTGGCGCAAGCACGGCAGTTGTTCAGGACTGCGCCAAGCCGACTATTTCGCCGTAACACGTGCAGCGCGCGAAAGGCTCGCCATCCCGCCCGAGCTCACATCCAATGGCGGACCGCGCGACCTCTCCGTGCCGGCGATCGAGGCGGCGTTAGCAGCCAAAAATCCGGGCATGACGAAAAACATGATCGCTGTTACCTGCGAAGGCAGGCTGCTCGAAGAAATCAGGATCTGCTTCGACAAGGAATTGAAATTCAGAGCCTGCCCTGAAGTGGATCGCCAAGCTTGCAGGAGGAGCACGGTGTTGCTGCCTCCTGCACCGTGACAATGGAAAGACGTCGGATGAAAATACTCTACTCGCCTGCCTCGCCCTATTCGAACAAGGTCCGCATGGCCGCCCATCACATCGGCATTGCTGCGGAAAGTGTGCTGACGGACACCAACGCCAATCCGGCGGAACTGGTCGGCAACAATCCGCTCGGCAAGATCCCGACGCTGATTACCGCAGACGGAAAGGCGATCTACGACAGCCGCGCGATCATGCACTTCCTCGACCGCGAGACCAAGAGCAAGCTCTATCCGAAGAATGCCGCAAAGCGCACGGACGTCGAGATCTTCGAGGCGCTCTGCGACGGCATTTGCGACAGTCTGCTCGCGATCGTCTACGAAAAGCGGTTCCATCCGCCTGAAAAGGTGCATCAGCCCTGGATCGACCGGCAGTGGGAGAAGGTAGAGCGCGGACTGGACCATCTCAACGCAAACTTGCCGAAGACCGGGGGCAAGCTAAATGCCGGGCATTTCGCGCTGGCGGCGCTGCTGCACTATGTCGAGCTGCGTTTCAGCGGCGAGTGGCAGGCGGGCCGGCCGAGGCTCGCGAGCTGGCCGGCGAAGTTCGAGAAGCACTTTCCCGACTATTCCAAATTTAGAGCGGGCTGAGGAAAAGTGTGCGCGGTTTTCCGCCCTAACTTTTTAAGATCGATCACGTTTATGATCTTGGGTCGATTTGACCTAAAATCATCGTGATCTAAGGCATGAAAAAGGCCGGGGAAACCCGGCCTTTTCGCTGATCACGTCTGTTCGGGTCAGAACTTGACGCCCATACCGAGACGGACGCTGTGCTCGTCATAGCCGGACGAGACGGTCGTGCCGCCGGTGCGGAAGTCCTTTGAGCCATAGTCCGTGTAGCGGTACTCGACGCGAGCGGTGACGTTGTCGGTGACGAACGTTTCGGCACCGGCGCCGGCGGTCCAGCCGACCAGGGTCTTGTCGTCGGAACCGGCCGGGGTCGACAGCTTGGCGTTGCCAAGGGCGACACCCGCCGTGCCGTAAACCAGAACCGGGTTCATATCGACACCGACGCGGCCGCGGATCGAACCGTTGACGCCCTGCTTGACGCGACGGCCGTTGGAGTGTGAGTCGTTGCCGGCGTAACCGATGTCGGCTTCACCGCCGTAAACCATCTGGCCGCTCTGCACGTTGTAGCCGCCGTAGAGGCCGCCGCCGAAACCAGCGGAGGTGTTGCCGCCGGTCGCATCAGCCTCGCCATGGTGCCAGTCGGCCGTGCCGCCGACATAGGCGCCCGACCAGTTCTTCACCGCTGGTTCGGTATATTCGGCAGCCGGAGCAGCCGGCACTTCGTCGACGACGTCAGCGGCGTGGGCGGCCTGGAAGGCAACAAGGGCCATGGCGGAAGCCATGAGAGTGGTGGTGAGCGTACGCATACTATTCTCCTTTGCGAACCGGTGTTCCTAAGCAATTGCGCCTTAGTGAAACACCGGACATCTGTAATTAACCCGCCCGGTTGACTGGAAATTGGCTAGAAATTGCGGATTCTCAAGAGCTAAAATGTGAAATTTTGATGGCGCGAACATGGTCGAAATTTGGTGTTGCTTTCACAACACAGAGACTTTATTAACCATAATTCAAGATTAACCAAAGCTATACTATAACCGTTCAAAATAACGAAAATTACACCGCTGGTATTAATTTTTTCGAAATGAATCGTCACGGGAGAGTTTCAGCCCACGGGTTCTCGCCTATATCTTCGTCCAGCCAGAGCGAGGATTCGAGGACGGAACCAAACATTGAAAAAGACACCAAAAGCGGCGCTTGTAACCGGCGGCGCTCGACGCATCGGCAAGGCGATAGTTGAGGATCTGGCGACGCACGGCTTCGCGATCGCCATTCATGCGAACGGCTCGTTCGACGAGGCCGAGGCGCTGGCAGCGAAGCTCAACGCGGGCGGTGCCAAGGCCGTTGCGCTAAAGGCAGATCTCACCGATTCGGCTGCCGCGTCCACGCTCATTGCGGAGACAACGGCTTTGCTCGGTCCGCTCGACCTCCTCGTCAATAATGCTTCCGTCTTCAAGAACGACAGTCTGGATCAATTCGACGAAGACGTTTGGGAGCGGCATTTCGCCTTGCATGTCAAAGCGCCCTCCCTGCTTGCCCGCGATTTCGCGCGGCAGCGTCCGGACAACGTCGCCGGTCTCATCGTCAACGTCATCGATCAGCGCGTCTGGTCTCCAAATCCACGCTTTTATTCCTATATGCTATCCAAGTCGGCGCTTTGGACGGCAACTCAAACGATGGCGCAAGCGCTAGCGCCCGACATTCGGGTCAACGCCATCGGACCGGGGCCGACACTGCCGAACGAAAGGCAAGATCCGCGCGATTTCCAGGCCCAGGTCGAAGCGCTGATCCTCCGGCGCGGACCGGCGCTCGATGAGTTCGGACGCGCGATCCGCTTCCTTTTCGACACGCCGTCGGTTACCGGACAGATGATCGCGCTCGACGGCGGCCAACATCTTGCCTGGGAGACGCCGGATATTCGGGAGATAGTGGAATGAACGGGCAGACGCCCACGGATGGCGGCATCCTTTATGACGGCACCGAAACGGACGACGAAGACGATCTGCTCGACGTGGCCGAAGACGCACGGCCCGCGCCGGCTATAGAGTGGGCGGAAAGCCGACCGAAGACGGAGGACCTCAAGGGCGCCGAACTGATCCAGGCCTTCGTCAAGCTCCTGCCGAACGGGCCCGGCGTCTATCGGATGTTCAATGATGCCGGCGATGTGCTCTACGTCGGCAAAGCCCGCAGCCTCAAGAAACGCGTCAGCAACTACGCTCAGGGACGCGGGCACTCAAATCGCATCGCGCGAATGGTTCGCGAGACCGCGAACATGGAATTCGTGACGACGCGGACCGAAATCGAGGCGCTGCTGCTAGAAGCGAACCTCATCAAGCGCCTGCGTCCGCGCTTCAACGTGCTGCTGCGCGACGACAAGTCGTTTCCTTACATTGTTGTTACCGGCGATACTCGCGCCCCCGCCCTCTACAAGCATCGTGGGGCACGCAGCCGCAAGGGCGACTATTTCGGCCCGTTCGCGTCTGCCGGGGCCGTCGGACGAACGATCAATTCGCTGCAACGGGCTTTTCTTCTCAGGACCTGTACGGATAGCGTCTTCGAGACGCGCACGCGCCCCTGCCTGCTCTATCAGATCAAACGCTGTTCGGCGCCCTGCACCGGCGAGATCAGTGATGCCGACTACGCGGAACTGGTCCATGAGGCAAAGGATTTTCTCTCCGGCAAGAGCCAAGCGGTGAAGGCGACTATCGCCTCCGCCATGGCAGATGCCTCGGAGAACCTCGATTTCGAGCGCGCGGCGCTTTACCGCGATCGTCTGGCAGCGCTCAGCCATGTCCAGAGCTATCAAGGCATCAACCCGGCCGGTGTCGAGGAGGCGGATGTCTTCGCGATCCACCACGAAGGCGGCATCTCCTGCATCCAGGTGTTTTTCTTCCGGACGGGACAGAACTGGGGCAACCGCGCCTATTTCCCCAAGGCCGATCCTTCGCTTCCTGCCGCCGAAGTACTCAGCGCGTTTCTCGCTCAGTTTTATGACGACAAGCCGTGTCCCCGGCAAATCCTGCTCTGCGAACCCGTCGAGGAGCAGGAACTGCTCGGTCAGGCGCTCAGCGAGAAATCCGGCTATAGGGTGTCGATCCAGGTGCCGCAGCGCGGCGAGAAGCGGGATCTCGTCGATCATGCGCTCGCAAATGCACGCGAGGCGCATGGCCGGAAGCTGGCGGAGACCGCATCGCAGGCGCGCCTGCTCGAAGGCTTCGCCGAGACGTTCAAGCTCGCCTGCGTGCCGCGCCGGATCGAGATCTACGACAACTCGCATATCATGGGCACCAATGCGGTCGGCGGCATGGTCGTGGCCGGGCCTGAGGGCTTCGTCAAAGGCCAGTATCGCAAGTTCAACATCAAATCGACCGACATCACGCCAGGCGATGATTTCGGCATGATGCGCGAGGTGATGACGCGGCGCTTCTCGCGGCTGCTGAAGGAGGAAGGCAAGCCGAACCGCGGCGCCGAACCGAGCGAGGACGCCGGCTTCCCGGCCTGGCCCGACGTCATCCTGATCGACGGCGGCCAGGGGCAGATGACGGCAGTTCGTGCCATTCTCAAGGAGCTCGATGTCGAGGACTGCCTGACCGCGATCGGCGTCGCCAAGGGAGTCGATCGAGAAGCCGGCCGCGAACGCTTCTTCATCGAAGGCCGGGAAAGCTTTACCCTGCCGCCGCGAGACCCGGTGCTCTATTTCGTTCAGAGACTGCGGGACGAAGCCCACCGCTTCGCGATCGGCTCGCACCGGGCCCGGCGGAAGAAAGAGATGGTCAAGAACCCGCTCGACGAGATCTCCGGAATCGGTCCGACACGCAAACGCGCTCTGCTCACGCATTTCGGAACGGCCAAGGCGGTCTCGCGCGCGGGTGTCAACGATCTGATGGCAGTGAACGGCATCTCGGAAACAGTGGCGCGCCTCGTCTACGAACATTTTCATGAGGACGCCGCCAAATGATGACGCGAGCGCCGCAATTCAGCCTGCGTTCAGGTGAATTCCACCATATATGACAACCGTCGCGCAATGACCTGTTGACCTAATGGTCGCAAAGTCATTCTGTACAGGTGAAACCCGGAGAGGATGGGAAAGGCAGCTTTCGCTTTTCGCTCGCTGCTCTGATTTGAGCAGGATGCGGAAGAGGAGCAGCGGTTGTCCGCCGCATCCCGCTCCACTTTGATTAGAATCGATTGCACCGATGCCCCCGGATTGCGGGAAATGAGGTATTGTCGTGTCCAGAGAAACCGAGTCCATGCCAACGCCCATCGCCTATAGTGTCCCGAATCTGCTGACCTATTTCCGTATCCTGATCGTGCCGCTGATCGTGCTCTGCTTCTTCGTCGAGGGCCGCTTGCACAGTTCGGACTTCGCACGCTGGACCGCCCTCGTCTTGTTCGTGGCGGCCTCGATCACCGACTTCTTTGACGGTTATCTCGCCCGCATCTGGAAGCAGACTTCCAATATTGGCCGAATGCTCGACCCGATCGCCGACAAGCTACTCGTTGCTTCGATCCTGCTGCTTGTCGCGGCTGACGGGACGATTGCCGGCTGGTCGATCTGGGCAGCGATCATCATTCTCTGCCGCGAAATTCTCGTGTCCGGCCTGCGGGAATATCTCGCAGCGCTCAAGGTCAGCGTACCGGTGACACGAATCGCCAAGTGGAAGACGACCATCCAGATGGTGGCGATCGCGTTTCTGCTTGCCGGTCCGGCTGGCGACAAGATCGTTCCCTATACGACAGAAGCGGGTATCCTGCTCTTGTGGATCGCAGCGGCCATCACGCTTTATACCGGCTATGATTATTTCCGCGCCGGGCTGAAACATGTGGTCAACGAATGAGCACGGTAAATCTCGTCTATTTCTCCTGGGTACGGGAGCGCATCGGCAAGGGTGAAGAAACTCTGGAACTGCCGGCGGATGTCGTCACGATTGCCGATCTGCTCGCGCATCTGAAAACGCGGGGCGAGGAATATCAGACGGCGCTCGAACACCAGAGCGTCATCCGCGCGGCGATAAACCAGGAACACGTCGATCACGGCGAACCGATCGCAGGCGCCCGCGAGATCGCCCTGTTTCCGCCGATGACGGGCGGCTGAAACGATGGCCGCCGCCGTCACAGTGCGCGTCCAGCGCGAGGACTTCGACATCGCCGCCGAAATTTCCTCGCTCTCACGCGGCCGGTCGGACATTGGTGCCGTGGTCACATTTTCCGGGCTCTGCCGGGATGAAGCGGGGACGCTCGGCGCGCTCGAGCTCGAGCATTATCCCGGCATGGCGGAGGCCGAGATCAAACGCATCTGCCACGAAGCCGTGGCGCGTTTCGGTCTGCAGGCTGCAACGGCCATTCACCGCTTCGGCAAAATCAGACCCGGCGAAAACATCGTGCTGGTAGTAACCGCCTCACCGCACCGGCAGGCGGCTTTCGACGGCGCAAATCTCATCATGGATTTCTTGAAGACGTCGGCGCCCTTCTGGAAGAAGGAACATCGCATCGACGGCAGCGTCGGCGAATGGGTCAGCGCCAAGGACGCCGACGACACGGCACGGGACCGCTGGACGCGGTAATACGGATCAGGGAATAAACTTTTCGCGGCGGGTCACCACCAATACGATGACCAGGAAACCAAAGATCGCGAAATCGCGCCAGAGGATCGGTCCGTAGGCTCCCCATAGTGTTTCGAGGAGGCCGATACCGGCGGCTCCAAGGGCGGCAAACAGCGGCGCTGTCTGGCCACCGATCGCCGCGATAAACAAGACCTTGACGCCAAAGGTCAGGCCGGTGCCGAAGTCCATATTGCCATAGTAGGAGGCGGCAAGAACTCCGCAGAAGGTGGCAATCAGCGACGCGACCCCGTAGGCAACGATGTAGACGGTCGCCGGGTCGACGCCGCAAAGCGCCGCTGCCTCTCGATCCTCCGAGACGGCGCGCCAATAACGCCCGAAATAAGAATGGGTCAGCAGCCAGTGCCCGCCGGCAACCAGAGCGGCCATCAGAACAGTGTTCAGCAGTTGAATGACCGTCAGCGTCACGGGAAATCCCGAGCCCGGCCACAAGATGATGACGTCGTTCAAAAAGGGCGGCAACCACAGGCTTCGCGTATCCGAAGCAAGGCGAGCCGTTTCCATGAGCACCAGCAGAGTGCCGAGAGAGGCAACAATCACCGCGTTCGCCGAGGAGAAAGCAAGCGGCCGCATGATGTAGCGCCCGGCGACCAGCCCCGCTCCCAGCCCGAATGTGAATGCCGCCGCCGCTCCCAGGCCGAGGGCGGCCGGCAACACCAGCCAAAACCGGCTCCAGCCAAAATCCGCGAAAAGCACGAACATCTGACCGGCAAATGCAAAGAGTGCACCATAGGTCAGATCGGCCCGGCGCGTGACGGCAAAGGCGAGCGCATAGCCGAAGGCCAGCGCCGCGTAGAGTGCGGCGACGGGCACGGCGTTGGCGATCTGCTGAAGAAAATAGGCCATGGCACATCCGTTAGATCGCGGCGATCCGGATCGAAGCAATCCGAGATCATAGCCCTTATGGAATTCAACATGCGAGGGACGTGGGCGGGAAAACGCTTTTCACTTTCCTCAATGCGGCTCTAGTGACAGAATCAATATAACTGGTAAACTCGGTTTTGCTAGTTAGGATTTTCACATGAGCTTCACTTGGACCGCGCATAGATTCTCGGGCGGCGCCTTGGCACTGGACGTCGCAAATTCAGTCGTGCTGCGCTTTGATCCGGAGCGCCGGATCGATCGTTTCGCCGATGCCGTAGCGATGGTTTCCTTTGCCGAGGCCGCCAATCGTCACGGCGCGGAAAGGCAGCGCTTCGGCATGCTTGTTCCGGCGCGCCCCGAAAACCGCGGATTGCTCATAGGTTTGCGGGAGGCGACGGACCAATATTTTCGAGCCCGTGGCCGGGCCGAAAACCGGCCCGATTTGCTGGCGGATCTGCTTGAGGCGATTGCGACGATCCTGCGCCAGCCGCCGTACAAAGGCGAATACATCACACTCGACGCGGCCGCTGCGCATTCGGCGCTCAGCCTCGCAGCCGATCCGGAACCAGATCGGCTGAAGATATGCCCCAATTGCGAGTGGCTGTTTCTCGACCGCAGCCGCAACCGGAGCCGAACCTGGTGCGACATGGCCGTTTGCGGCAATCGTACGAAGGCGAGACGCCACTATCGCCGCAACAAAGAGGAAATGAGAGCATGAAGATGCTCGCCGCCGTTGTCCTCATCGCCGCAGCCGGGCTTGCCGGATGCCAACGCGAGACCGGGCCCGATCCGCTGAAGCTGACCGGCAAGATGTTCGTGTTCAACTACCGGCTGGCCTACGCCACCTACATGGTCACCCTCAACAAGACGGAGCCGGTCCCGGACGGCAGTGTCGTCGTCGCCCGCTTCGAGAATCCCGCCGGCGGCGAGCCGCTGACGCTCACGCGCAAACTCTTTCCAAAGCTTGAAAAGGTGGTGCTGGAAAGCCCGGATATTACTTGTGTCAAGAAGGAGACGCCATACGCGGTGACAATCGAAGTCAAGGGACCGGATGGGGCAACGCTGCAGAAACTGGAAACGACGGTGATCTCCGACATAGATCAGGACGTGATGCCGGCGAAACCGCTCGTCGAAGGGCCGGGTTATGACAAGAACCCCGCTGTATTCCACGACGGCAAGGCGCCGGAGCGCTTCGAGACGGCAAGCTGCCCAACATAAAACCGGGACGTTTCCGCCCCGGTTTCAAGAGTGTTTTCAGCGTATTACGAGCCGAAACGAAGAATGTGAATCAGCCGACGATTTCGGTGCCGGCGAACCAATAGGCGATTTCTTCCGCCGCCGTTTCCGGACCATCGGAACCGTGAACCGAGTTTTCGCCGATCGAAAGCGCATGAACCTTGCGGATCGTACCGTCGGCAGCGTTGGCCGGATTGGTGGCGCCCATGACTTCGCGGTTCTTGGCAATGGCGTTCTCGCCTTCGAGGACCTGAACCACGGTCGGGCCGGAAGACATGAACTCGACCAGTTCGCCGAAGAACGGACGTTCCTTGTGAACCGCGTAGAAGCCTTCGGCTTCGCGGCGGCTCATCCAGACGCGCTTCGAGGCGACGACGCGCAGGCCGGCATCTTCGAGCATCTTGGTGATGGCGCCGGTGAGGTTGCGCTTCGTAGCATCCGGCTTGATCATCGAGAAAGTACGTTCAATCGCCATTGGCTCAATTCCCTTGTTTCTTGAAGTGGCGGTTCATTAGCCGCCAATTCCGAGCAAAACAAGGGGGAGCGCCGATGATTCGCTGCCTCCAGCGCCGGTTTCATGCGGCTGTCACGGAACGGCCGAGACCATCGTGGAGATCGAGGCACCGCTCGAACCAGTCGAAGACGACGTCGCCCGCGGCGAGCAACCGGTGTGGCGAGATGATACGTGCCCATTGCAGCGCGCCAAAGACGATATAGTCGGCGAAAAGGGGCCTGTCTCCGCCGAGGAAGGGCTGGGCTTTCAGCATGTGGCGCAGCGGCTCGAGTTTCGTCGAAAAAGCTTTGATATCCGACCGTCCTGCCTCGGCAATCTCCTCCAGCGATTGGCCGAAGCGTTCCTCTCTGCTCCGGCGGAAATAGGCCTGGTCGACAGGATCGAGGCTGTCATGGATATCCATGATCGCGATGCGCCCAATCACCGGGTGCAGCGTCATCTGCGACCATCCCTCGACGAACCGGGCCATGGCCTTGCCGCCCTCGCCGCCGAAGAGCGTTGCACGTTCGGGATAGGCTTGCTCGAGATAGAGCGCGATCTCAAAGCTGTCCTTGACCAGTTTTTCACCGTCGCGCAGCAGCGGCACGATTTTCGTTGCCCCCTCCTCCAACTTCGGGATTTCGGTGAAGCCGACGGGAGCAATGTCGAAGGCAAGTCCCTTATGGGCAAGCGAGAGCTTCGTCTTCCAGACATGTGGCGAAAACGGGCGGGCCTTGTCGGTCCCACACAGAGTATAAAGCTTACGGGGCATGCGATCTCCTGATTTGATGTTCCGACACCCATTCGACGGCAGAGAGGCCGGTAGATCAAATCAGTAAATTTCATGAGTGGCATTCGACACCGGAATGCTAATCCGCGCTACTGCACGTTTCCTTAAATCGGAGCCGATTTAAGGATAAAAACATGCAGCAATTCAAAGTGCTACAGCGACCTTTGTGCGTCTGAAAAGACGCACGCCGCTGTAGGCTGCCGCGAACCACGGAGATCACCGATGCACGACCACTACCGGATGTTTGCCGACTACAATCGCTGGGCCAATCGGCGGCTCTATACCGCTGCGGCGGAACTCTCGGACGCCGAGTTCCGCGAAGACAAGGGCGCCTTCTTCGGCTCGCTGCATCGGACGCTCAACCATATTCTCGTTGCCGACCGGGTTTGGATGAAGCGCTTCACCAAGCAAGGGGATGCGCCGACGGCACTTGATGCAATCCTGCATGAGGACCTCGACGCTCTGACGGCGGCGCGAGTGGCGGAAGACGAGCGCATCATCGCCTGGGTCGACAGCCTTGACGAGGCACGGCTTGCAACACGCTTCACCTATACGCCGCTCACGACGCCGGTCGATATCACCCAAAGGCTCGGACCGACGCTTGCGCATTTCTTCAATCATCAGACCCATCACCGCGGCCAGGCGCACGCGATCTTGACCGCGCTTGGCGGCCCGTCATTGACACTCGATCTGGTTTTCTTCCTGCGGACAGATGGCACCAGGTGGGCGGATTAGCGCGGCGACATGATCCAATGCGGCCGCGCCTCTCAGTTTTGCTGATCGGCGACGGCCATTTCGGGCTGAGGCAGTAAGAAACCGTCGCGCCCGAAGCGAAGCCGGCCGGCCAACTGGCGCAGCGCGTCGAGTGGACGCCGGCGTCCTTCGGAGCGTGCCAGCAACTGGAGAAGACGCTGGTGAGCCGTCCATATCACCAGGCCAAGTCCCACTCCACCGACGAGAGCGCAAGAGGAGTAGACGGTCGGCGATAACAGTGGCCGCATCGGCAGCAGCAGAAGCTCCGGCACGAAACGGTGCAGCAGATAGATGTGAAAGCCGGCGGCAGAGAGAGGCAAGATCATCCGGATGGCCCATTTCGGGACCCGAATGCGCGGCAGGAAAAGCAAGGTCGCCAACACCACGATCTGCAGCAGATACTTGATCTTCGTGCCGATCCACACGCCTTCATAGAGGCCGAAGAACAGGAAGGCGCCCGTCCCGGCCAACATCAGCATGACGCGCTGAAACGTGGTTTCGGCAACGGCGGCGCACCAGCCCAGAACCGCCAAATAGAAAACCCAGGGCAGCGCGAATATCTGGCGATTGCCGATGTCCACGAACAGAGGCAGCGCCAGCCGCGCAGCAAGTGCCGCCGCAAACAGCATCATGCCCACGGCAAAGGGCTTGGCCTGGCCAGCGCGCCGGACAAAAGGCACGGCGAAGACGGCGGCAAACACGACCAGCATCTGGCAATAGGCTTCGATGAACCAATAGAGATAAGGCACCATGTCGTGGCGTTCCGGATCGGCGAAACCGAAATTGCCGACGAGGAAGACCGAGGCCCAAGGTACCTGGCCCCAGCCAAGCGCATAGCCTGCTACGATCAGATAATAAGGAACGAGTATCTGCCCGAGCGGCCGCAGGATCTGCAGCACCGCCCCCGAGAGCAGTGCGCGAACCTGAAAACGTGCGAGGCCGAAGCCCGCAAGGATAACCATCGCCGCTGATCCGCCGGGGATAGGCCACAGCGTTTCATGGTGCAGGACGACGAGCAGGATCGCCAGTGCCCGGATCATGAGATCGGAACCGATCTGCCGCCCCTTCGTCTCCCGCTTCTGCAGGGTCGCCAGTGTCGCCACCGTCATTTTTTCCCAGGCCTCGGGCACCTCACCCAGGACTTTTTCCAACCCTACCGAAAGCTGGACGAAACGAAGCGAGTCGCCGCCGAGCGAAAGGAAGCTGTCGCCCGGTTGAACTTTCTTCGGATAGAAGAGCTGATCGAAAAGCGATGCTATGCCGTCGCCATGGTCGGTGCGGACGCGCTCCTCCGCTTGGTCCTGGAGGCGCCGGTAGTCGACCTTGCCGGAAGGCAGCCGCGGCAGTTCATCGACACACGACACCTTTATCTGCATGAGGGTCAAGCCGCTGGCCGCAACAAGGATCCTGCGGACTTCCTCGGGACTTGGTCTACCGGAACCGGGCGTCGCGGCATAGAAAGCATGAATGCAGGCATCGTCGCCGATGACGGCGGCGGCAATGCCGCGACGCTCAAGGGCTGCCTCCAGACTGTCATGGCCGATTCGCAGGCCGGCAATTTTCGATATGCGCTTCGTTCGTCCGACGATGCGGAAGAACCCTTCAGCATCCCTTACAGCCAGATCGCCGGTTCGCAATTCCGCGAGCTCCGCGCCGCGCGCCAGATCGGCGCGCGAACCGGCATAGCCCATCATCACATTCGGGCCGCGATAGACGAGTTCTCCGGGCGTCTCGGCAGCCGCAATCAGCCGTCCCTGGTCGTCCTCAATCGTGAGGCTTCCCCCGGATATCGCGATACCGATCCGGTCCTCCCTGCCCGCCAGCCGATCCGGCGGCACATAGGCGATCCGCGCCGTCGCTTCGGTCTGGCCATACATTGCAAAGAAGAGCGCCCCGCGCCGCGCCAGATGTTCGTTGTAGCGGCGAATCATTTCCGGTGCCGGACGTCCGCCTGCCACCGTCATGAAGCGCAAGTCCGGGAAATCCCGTTCGCGGAAACCGACCTTTTCTAACAGGTCGTAGGAATAGGGAACGCCGGAAAGATTGGTGCTGCCGCTCTTGGCCAGTCCATCGAGGAAGGCCTCGTCGAGGATCGAACCGCCTGGGACATAGACGCTTGCGCCGACAGCGAGATGGGCATTCAACACCGACAAGCCGTAGGAATAATGGATCGGCAGAACGAGGCAGCTTCGATCCGAGGCAGTGAGGCCGAGATATGCGGCGATCGCCTGTGCATTGGACTGGATGTTTGCCGCAGATAACCGGACGCATTTGCCATGGCCAGTGCTACCGGATGTCGAGAGCAGGACGGCAAGATCGGGATGAAGCGCTTCCGTGGCTCCCTCCAGCCGTTCCAGCCGCCAGCGCCCGTCGAAACGGCTATAGCAAAATTCCGGCTTCAGGATCTGCCGGTCCGCATCCATGGAGTTCAGGCTCTGCATGGCCACGGCATGCCCGGCTTTCAGCGCGGCGAGATAGGCGACGACAGCATGTTCCGAGAGATCGGCTTCGATCATTGCCAGCCCGCGCCTGCCGCGCCACTGCGACGCCTGCCGGTCGACGCGCTCCGCCAATTCCCGATAGCTTACGATCCTCCCGCCGGGCATCAGAAGCGCTGGCCTGTCGCCGTGAACGGTCAGGTTCGCGGCAAACAACGTGGATATTGAAAACTCGCCAGCACTCAAGGCCACCTCCATTTTAGCGAGGGGGCATATAATTGCTGACTTTAATCGTCAAGTATCATCAGGAGCCGAGATAGGAACGCCTGGCACAGCACCACAGCAAAAGCCGCACGCTGCGGATGGCCTCATCAATCGGCTTCTAAGGTGCACGGCGCGGTTCATCGCCATTCACGTCCGATGATTTCGGCGAACGCGAAACGACCCGGCTCCACTCGGGGACCGGGTCATTCGATTCGCGTCAGGCTTGGGAGGTAATATTAGTTGTTCTGGTCGCCTGCGTCGCCGAACGGCGCGGCGGCGCGGCCATTGGCAATGGCGCCGGTCGACGTCGCATCGACGGGTTTGTTGTCCACGCCAGCATAATAATCGCCGCGGTCGGCGGTGCTCGCCGAGGCACCGGCACCGGCCGAAGCAGTTGCCCGCCCCGTGAAAAGCGGCGCCGAACTGACGCCTTCGTAATAACTTCCGCCTGCAACAGCGGCGGAAGCGCCACCGGCGACGGCCGCGGCAACGAGAAGAGCTGCAATGGACTTGGTCATGGGAGTGTTCCTTGCTGAAAAGATGCGATCACGGGGTTTTGCCACCCCGTAATTATTCTTGCGGGAACGACCGCCCTTAGCGGCTGATGCCCTGATAGTATTCGCCTTCACCGCCCGAGATCACCTTCGGCTGCGAACCATAGTTCGAGACCGCCCCGGTAGAGGTACGATCGATGGAGCCATCCTCGGCACGGCGAACGGAGACCTCATCGCCCGCGTTCGGGGCACGTTCCGTGTGGAGCGGCGTGGGGCTGATGCCCTCATAGTAGCTGCCGCCGGCAAAGGCAGCGGAGGCGCCGCCGAGAACGGCGGTCGCGACGAGGGTGGCGGCAAGAGCAGTATGGATTGCGTTCCTCATAATCATCACTCCTGATCGGTCGTTCGCTTGAACGAGGGTTTGTCGAGGCCGCCTCTGACCGGATCATTTCTTCGAACGCGGTGGCCTTGCCGATAGCGTTCAATCCGATCCAGGCGGTCAGAAGAGCAGTTCCGTGCCCTTCGCCGATAGATGTGGTCCCTCATGATGATGTTTAGAAGTATTGATTATCGGAACACGTTGTCCACGATTCTATAACAATCGCCCCTTGAAAACGTGCCTGTCATGCATAGGCACCGCCGGTTGCATTCACTCGGCGCACCCCTTGCCTTCTCGGAAAAGTCGGGGCAAAAGGCCGGAATGATCCAGATCACCGGCCTCTGCGCCCGCATCGCGGGCCGCCTTCTCATCGACAATGCTTTCGTGACGCTACCTGCGGGCACGAAGGCCGGACTCGTCGGGCGTAACGGCGCCGGCAAATCGACGCTTTTCCGGATCATCAGCGGTGATTTTCCGGCCGAGGCAGGCAGCGTCTCACTGCCGAAGAGCGCCCGCATCGGCCAGGTGGCGCAGGAAGCGCCCGGTACAGAGGAGCCTCTGATCGAGATCGTGCTGAGGGCGGACAAGGAGCGCACGTTGCTTCTCGCAGAGGCCGAAACCGAAACCGACCCGCACAGGATTGCGGAAATCCAGACACGGCTTGCGGATATTCGCGCCCACTCCGCGGAAGCGCGTGCGGCAACCATCCTCGCCGGCCTTGGGTTCGACCACGATGCGCAGCGACGCCCCGCCTCCTCCTTCTCCGGCGGCTGGCGTATGCGCGTGGCGCTGGCAGCCGTCCTCTTTTCCGAACCGGATCTGCTGCTCCTGGACGAACCTACCAACTACCTCGACCTCGAGGGTACCTTGTGGCTCGAGGACTATATCCGCCGCTATCCGCATACGGTGATCATCATCAGCCACGATCGCGACCTTTTGAATACGGCAGTAAACGCGATCGTTCACCTCGATCAGAAGAAGCTCACCTTCTATCGCGGCTCCTATGACCAGTTCGAGCGGCAGAAGGCCGAAGCCGACGAATTGCAGATGAAAGCGAAAGCCAAGAACGAGGCGGCGCGCAAGCATCTGCAGAGCTTCATTGACCGCTTCAAGGCAAAGGCGTCCAAGGCCCGCCAGGCCCAGAGCCGCGTCAAGGCCCTTGAGCGCATGGGCACCGTGGCGGCGGTTATCGAGGAGCACGTTCAGGGTTTCTCCTTCCCCGACCCGGAAAAGCAGGTCGCCTCGCCGATCGTCGCCATTCAGGGCGGCGCTGTCGGATACGAACCGGACAAGCCTATCCTCAAACGGCTCAATCTCCGCATCGACGCGGACGACCGTATCGCGCTGCTCGGCTCCAACGGCAACGGCAAATCAACCTTCGCGAAGTTCATCTCGGGCCGCCTCCAGGCGGAATCCGGCGAAGTACGAATCGCTCCCGGGCTGAAGATCGGATTTTTCGCCCAGCACCAGCTCGACGATCTCGTCCCGACGCAGAGCGCCGTTGAGCACGTCCGCCGGCGAATGGCCGATGCGCCGGAAGCAAAGGTGCGCGCTCGGGTCGCGCAGATGGGCCTCGCCACCGAAAAGATGGAAACGCCCGCCAAGGACCTCTCCGGCGGCGAGAAGGCGCGGCTTCTGATGGGGCTTGCCGCTTTTGACGCGCCGAACCTGCTCATCCTCGATGAACCGACCAACCACCTCGATATCGACAGCCGCAACGCCTTGATCGCCGCGCTCAACGACTATTCAGGCGCGGTCATTCTCATTTCTCACGACCGGCATCTGATCGAAGCCACGGCCGATCGCCTGTGGCTGGTACGCGACGGCACGGTCGCGAATTACGACGGCGATCTTGAGGATTACCGCAGCCTCATCGTCGGCGGCCCGAAATCAAGGGAGGATAAGCCGAAGCTCAATGGAGCGGACGAAATCCTGTCGAAGGCGGACCAGCGCAAGGCCAATGCCGACAAGCGCGCTTCGCTGGCGCCGCTCAGGAAAAAGATTAACGAAATCGAGTCCTTGACCGGAAAGCTGGAAAAACTGATTCACGCTCTTGATGCGGAGCTTGCAGATCCCGCCCTCTACGAGAAGGCCCCGGCAAAGGCTGCCCAGCGGGCGAAGGAACGCGCGGAGGCGGCCGAAAGGCTGGCGCAAGCCGAAGAGCAGTGGTTCGAGCTATCGGCCGAATATGAAGAGGCGATGGCGGGTTAAACCCGTTGAATCGGCGGAGCCCATGAGTGAACGGGCCAGAGCAATCAGCCGAGCTCGAACGTCGTGATGCCATAAATCCGCGCAAGCGGAAGATCCGGCGCCGGCCCGCGATACATCCGGGCGGTTTCGAAGACCGGCTTCATGTTGTAGCGTTCGCACAGCGCCCGGGCGGACGCATTCGGCTCGGGGATGTCGAGATAAACCTGAGCACCCTTGGTGGCGGCCGCGAGCTTCCGAAATATCAGATCAGCGCCCGTCTCGCTATCGGCGAACAGTGGCCCGATCTTGAACCCCTCGCGGCATTCCCGAAGGGTTCCGTAGCCGACGATCGTTCCGGCGCGCAGCAGAACGACGGTTCTACGGGTCTTCAGTTGCTTAGTCCATTCGCGCAGGAAAGCGTCGCGGCGTGCAGGATTGAAGCCTCGGTCATAGTCAATCAGCGCTGCCGCATGGATCGGCGCGGCATCGATGAGGTTGGTACCTGGAGGCTCCCTCACATCGACAACGCCGCCATACCGCACGTTCGCGTGCGAGCGGGCAAAGCCGGACTTCCGATAGTTCTCCTGTTGGGCTACGACCCCGTCGAGACCGATCGTTCGTTCACCCGCTTCGGCGATCGCCCGCTTCCATAATGCCAGGCCGATGCCCTTGCCCCGATAGGCCGGCTGAGCGACATAGAAGCCGAGAAAGGCGTAATCGCTACCATAGCGCACGAGGGAAATGGCAGCGGCGAGCATGTCTTCTTCGCAGGCGACCCAATAACCTTCCGGATCCGCGGCCCAAAACGCATTGGCGTCCTCAAGTCCGGGATTCCAGCCTTCCTTCGCAGCCCAGTCGATGATGATGTCAAGCTCGGCGCGGGTCGCGTGGCGAATATGTGACATTGCAGATCCTCAACAACGCTTCGGCAATCGGACGATACCGACAGCCGCTTTTTCTTTACCTCTGACGACAACCAGATTCGTTTGCATCTTGTCCACCCAAGATGACAAGCTAATTTCGAGGTTGGAAGTCGGCTTGCCCGGCGTTCCCAATCTGCTACAAGGGTCGGGAATAAATCATACTAATCCGAGCGAAACACCATGCCTCCCATTCAAATTGCCATCGTCGGCGTCGGTAAGATCGTGCGCGACCAACACCTGCCGGCCCTCGCGAAAAACGCAGACTATCGGCTGATAGCAGCGGCCAGCCGCCATGGAACCGTCGATGGAATCGACAATTTCAAATCGATCGAGGCGATGCTGGACGCGGTGCCGGCGGTCGAAGCGGTCTCGCTTTGCATGCCGCCCCAATACCGGTACGAAGCTGCCCGCGTTGCGCTTGAGGCTGGCAAGCACGTCTTCCTCGAGAAACCGCCGGGTGCGACCCTGAGCGAGGTGGCGGATCTCGAGGCGCTGGCGGCAAGCAAAGGTCTCTCGCTTTTTGCCAGCTGGCATTCGCGCTATGCGCCGGCAGTGGAGGCCGCCCGAACATTCCTCGCATCAACCGCGATCCGCAGCGTCAAGATCATCTGGAAGGAGGATGTCCGCCACTGGCATCCGAATCAGGAATGGATCTGGGCAGCCGGCGGACTTGGCGTGTTCGACCCGGGCATCAACGCCCTGTCGATTATTACGCATATCCTGCCGCGCCCGATCTTCATAACGTCGGCGACGCTCGAATTTCCCGAGAACCGCGACGCGCCGATCGCCGCGACCATCGCGTTCAGCGACGCCCGGAAGCTCGATGTTTCCGCGGAGTTCGATTGGCGACAGACTGGCAAGCAGAGCTGGGACATCGTTGCCGAAACCGACGCCGGCGAGATGCTGCTGTCGGAGGGAGGCGCCAAGCTCGCCGTCGACGGCAAGATCGTCCATGAAGAGCCCGAGCAGGAATACCCGATGCTTTACCGGCGCTTCGCCGAGATCATCAAGGCAGGCAGGTCGGATGTCGACCTCGCGCCCCTGCGGCACGTCGCGGACGCCTTCATGCTTGGTCGCCGCAAGTTCGTCGAGGCGTTCCACGACTGAGCGTTCGCCCTTACCATGATAGAAAGAACCGCGAAGCCCGCGGGGGTTTGGCGTTAAAGGCAGCCTTCAGGCCTTCTTCTCCCAACGGCCATCGCGGTTCTGCTGCCAATAGGTGAGGTTGTGCCCCTCGCCCTTGAGCCGCTTCCATTGACTTCGCGCCGCCTCGAGCTGCTGCTGATCGTAACCGTCGAACATGAAGATGACGCGCTCGTAGTCCGATACGGGCGGCGGCTCCGCGCCGTCGACGAGGAAACGTGCGGTCGCGCCGTTCTGATTGCTTTCGTCGGCAACGATGAGGATCGGCTGGTCGGCCGCGAAGTCGCCTGCATCGGTGCCGTGCGGCAGGAAGCTGTCATCCCGGTAGACCCACAGATGCGTGTCCAGTGCGTCGCGCCTGTCGGCGTCGGCCGTTTGCACGACGACCCGCCACCCGCGCTCGATGCTCTTGTCGAGCAGCGGTGGCAGGGCATCTTCAAGTTTCGATTCCGTCAGATGATAGAAAAGGATCTCGGTCATGCCGATCTCTCGCGGACACCCGCTTGGCTGATGCGCGCCTTCAGGATTCGTAGCTCGCGCGGACGAATTCGTCTAGAAGGCGCACGCCGAAGCCGGAGCCCCAGGACTGGTTGATCTCGTCGCTCGGTGAGCCCATCGCCGTTCCGGCAATATCGAGATGCGCCCAGGGCGTGTCCTTGACGAAACGCTGCAGAAACTGCGCCGCCGTCACCGAGCCGCCGTGCCGACCGCCGGTGTTCTTCATGTCGGCGAACTTGCTGTCGATCATCTTGTCGTATTCCTTGCCAAGCGGCATCCGCCACAAACGCTCCTGCGTCGTGATGCCCGCCGCAAGCAATTGCTCGGCCAGCCGGTCGTCGTTCGAGAACAGGCCGGCATAGTGGCTGCTGAGCGCCACCATGATCGCGCCGGTGAGCGTCGCAAGGTCGATCATCGCCTGTGGCTTGAAACGATCGTTGCAATACCAGAGCGCGTCGCAGAGAACGAGCCTGCCTTCGGCATCGGTATTGATCACCTCGATCGTCTGCCCGGACATCGAGGTCACGATGTCGCCCGGTCTTTGAGCGCTGCCGTCCGGCATGTTTTCCACCAGCCCGATGATGCCGATGGCGTTGACGTTTGCCTTGCGCGCCGCAAGGACATGCATGAGGCCGGTCACGGCGGCCGCGCCACCCATGTCACCCTTCATTTCCTCCATGCCCGAGGCGGGCTTGATGGAAATACCGCCCGTATCGAACACCACTCCCTTGCCGACGAAAGCGATCGGTTTGTCTTTCGCCTTACCACCCTTCCACTGCATGACGACCAGACGCGGCGGTCTTGAGGACCCCTGAGCGACGCCAAGCAATGCGCCCATGCTGAGCTTCTTCATCTCGCGCTCGGTTAAAACCTCGACGTCGACGCCGAGCTTTTCCAGTTCCTTTGCCTTGGCGGCAAATTCCACCGGCCCGAGCACATTGGCCGGCTCGTTGACGAGATCGCGCGCCAGAAACACGCCCTCGCCGGTTGCCTGGGCGGTAGAGAACGCCTTCTTCGCCGTGATCACCGCACCGGTGACGATGGTGACCTTGACGGGCTTTTGCTGAGGTTTGGCTTCGTCGTCGGACTTCTTGGTTTTGTAACTGTCGAAATTATAGGCGTTCATCTCCATGCCGAGCGCGAAATCCGCGGCGGCCTTGCCCGTTACATCGACGCCGGGTGCATCGAGAAAGATCGTGACTTTTTCGGCGGAGCGCAGTTTCGCGGCCGCGGCGCCTCCGGCCTTCAGCCAATCATGGTTCTTGACCGCAGCCGCGTCTCCGAGACCGAGAAGGAGGATCCGGTCCGCCGGCGAACCGTGGGGAGCGACGATGTCGAGCGTGGAGAGCGCCTTACCCGTAAACTTCCCGATCTTCGCGGCCTTCGGGAGGACACCTTCCGGGTCGACGACAGCCGCGCCGGCGGCTTCCTTAGAGCTCGACGTCTGCAGAAGGACCGCGACGCCGCCAGCGGGACGATGGGACTTGCTGAAGGCGAATTCGAATTTCATCGGCATGAAAGGCTCCGGGCATTTTCTGATTGATTGCGCCGTTCTGTTACCGGACGGCTACAGCGGCAAACATTCGCGATGTCGGCCATGGTCAAGGCTGTGGCGCGCACACTTCTCGCTTTTGAAGCGCTTGGCAAGATGCCTGCACATGTTTACATGCGGTTAACCGTAGCTCTTCGCCTTATATTATGCCTGTTGTTCCAGATTCTGATAAAGCGGCGCGGGGAACGAAGACTGGTCCGACCGGGCAGCGAATCATTTAGACTCGCGCGGGCGAAGGGTATGGGAAGCTTGAGCAGGATTTTGGACCGGATACGGACATGAAGCTGATCGAACGCTACATCTTCCGGCGCGCAGCGGTCATGTTCCTTGCAACGCTCCTGCCGCTGCTCGGTATAGTCTGGACTACGCAAGCCCTGACTAACGTCAATCTCGTCACCGACAGCGGCCAGTCGATCTTTGCCTTCCTGAAGCTTGCGACGTTGATTCTGCCGTCGGTGGTTCCGATCATCCTGCCGTTCGCGCTGGTCATCGGCGTCACGCAGACGCTGAGCGTAATGAATACCGATTCGGAGCTCACGGTGCTCAGTGCGGCCGGCAGCTCCCGAATGTCTATCATCCGGCCAGTGATATTTCTCGCCGTCGGGCTGAGTGTCCTCTCTTTCGCCATAGACAATTTCGTCGAACCCTATTCACGCGTCGCGGTGCGCAAGATGATCGCGACAGCTCATGCGGATCTGCTCTCCTCCGTCGTACAGGAAAACGCCTTCCGCAAGCTTACTGACGGCCTTTACGTGCAGGTGGGCGCCCGCCGCGGCGGCGGCGTGCTGCAAGGCATCTTCGTTGCCGATTCGCGCGACCCGAATTTCGAACTCGTCTACTATGCGCGCGAGGGCGCAGTCGACGAGAAGAGCTCGGCCCTGGTGATGAAGGACGGCGAGGTTCACCGCAAGCTGCCGGACGGCGACGTTTCTGTCATCAAATTCGATTCCTATGCCTTCGACCTGACGGATATGACCAAGATGGCCAGCGAGGCCAATATCCGCGCAAAGGATCGCGACCTCTTCTATCTGCTTGATCCCGACCCGACCGATTCGGCCTATAAGAGAGCTCCGCTGGCATTTACGGCAGAGCTTCATCGGCGATTCACCGAGTGGACATTCCCGCTGCTGTTTGGGCTCATTGCGCTCGTCGTCAGCAGCGATGCGCGGTCGCACCGCGAGGCTCGCGTCCACCCGATGGTCAGTGCCCTAGGGGCGGCGCTGGTCATTCGCTGGATGACCTTCTATGCGGGCAACAGCGCCGAAGACTCGCTATGGTTCGTGCCGCTCATGTATTTCGTACCGCTTGCGACCGGCGCGCTCGCCATTCACCAGCTCGCCAGCAATCGCCGCCTCGACATACCCATGACCTGGAAGGAAAAGCTTTCCGAGCTCATGATTCGGCTTCGGCTCGTGCGATCGGCAGGCGCTGAAGGGGAATCGGCATCATGATTCTCGACACGCTCGGGCGCTACTTCTTCAAACGATACGCCACCACCACGGTCGCGTTTCTCATCGGTATTTTTGCGCTGATCTTCATTCTCGATTTCAGCGAACTAACCACCCGCATGTCGACATTGCCGCACTATACGGTCACGGGCGCGCTGCTGATGACAGCATTTCGCATCCCGACCATCCTGCAGCAGACGATTCCTTTCGTGGCGCTCTTTGCCGCGATGGCCGCGCTGATTTCGCTCAACCGACGGTACGAACTGGTCGTGACACGGGCGGCCGGCATTTCCGTGTGGCAATTTCTTCGTCCCTTCGTCCTGGGCGCGTTTCTTTTCGGCGTGGTGGCCGTAATCGCTCTCAACCCGATCGCGGCTTGGGGAACGAAGAAAGCCGAAGCACTCGAGGCGGAGTGGGGATCCTCCCGTTCGGCTGCAACGAACTCAGTTCCCTGGTTGCGCCAGATCTATGACGGCACCGACACGATTATCGGCGCACGCTCCGTCCAGAACGGCGGCACGGAGCTGATTAACGTCACAGTCATCCACTTTGATCCACAGGGAACGATCATTCTCAGGCAGGATGCGAAGTCGGCGAAACTCGAAGATGGTTACTGGCTTCTTAACGATGTTGTCGAAACCGGAAATGGACGGTTGCCGCGTCGTTCGGAAACGGCACAGCTTCGCACCAATCTGAAACCGGAATTCGTTCAGGAGCGCCTGGCGAAGGCTGATTCTATTCAGATTTTTGACCTTCCGCGGAAAATCGAAGTGGCGCGATCATTCGGGTTTTCCACCAACGCCATGGAAACGCAATTTCACTCTCTGCTGTCGCTGCCGCTGCTTCTCGTCGCGATGACTTTGATAGCCGCGTGCGTCTCCTTAAAATTTAGCCGGTTCAATCAATCGCGCTCCGTAATTCTCGGTGGAATCCTGTCAGGGTTCGTGCTTTATGTCGTCACCGTGCTTGTCAAAGCATTCGGGAGCAGCGGTATTGTGCCTCCGTTCGTTGCAGCCTGGTTGCCAGTTGTTGTAGCGATGGCGCTGGGCTCGACGATTCTACTGCATCAGGAGGATGGCTAGTGGCGGCAGGCAACCGCGAACGCATGAAGCTGATCAAGGCTACCCTGCTTGCAGGCGTGGCGCTGCATACCCTTGCCATCGGACTGAATGCGCCAGCCATGGCGCAGGCGCAAATCGATACGCTGCAGCCAAATATTCCGGCGGACGCCAAGTTACTGCTGTCCGCCAACGAGCTCGTTTACAATCGCGACACGGAAAAGGTGACCGTGCGCGGTAACGTCCAGATCGACTATGGCGGCTACAAGATGGTAGCCCGCCAGGTCGAATACGATCAGAGGGCAGGCCGCATTCTTGCGAGCGGCGAAATCCAGTTGATCGAACCGGGCGGCAATGTCGTTTATGCCGATAAGATGGATGTCACCGACGATTTCGGCAACGGTTTCGTCGAGGCTTTGCGGATCGAGACGACGGATCTGACGCGATTGGCGGCAGAGACCGGCGAGCGGCGCAATGGCGAGGAGTTCATCCTGAACAAGGCCGTCTATACGGCCTGCACTCCATGCGCGACCAAGCCGGAGCACCGCTCACTGTGGCACATCAAGGCGGAACGGGTTATCCAGAACGGCAGGACGCGCACGATCCGGCTTGAAAAGGCTTATTTCGAGCTTTTTGGCAAACCGATCGCCTATATTCCGGTGATGGAAATTCCCGACCATACGGTCAAGCGCAAGAGCGGCTTTCTGTTTCCGGAGTTCAGATATACGCAGAAACTCGGCGCCGGCGTGGGCGTACCCTATTACTGGGCGATCTCGCCCTACATGGACGCTACGGTCACCGCCACCGGGCTGACCCGTCAGGGCTTCCTGCTCGAGGGCGAATTCCGCCAGCAGTTCCACAACGGTCTGCACACCCTGAACGTCGCCGGCATAAGCCAGATGGACAAGGACCAGTTCACACCGGGAACGGTGGATGCACTGGAAACCAATCGCGGCATGGTGGCGTCCAGAGGCAAGTTCGAAATCAATCCGCGCTGGGCCTTCGGCTGGAACGTCCTCGTCCAATCGGACAACAACTTCGCGAGGACCTACGACCTGTCGACGTTCGACGGAACGACTTATGTAAACCAAGCCTATCTGACAGGCCTCGGAAAGCGGAATTATTTCGACCTCCGCGCATTCTACTTCGACATCCAGGATGCTGATCCGGACAGCAATGAGGAAAACCAGCAGCCGATCGCTCAGGTCCTCGATTATTCCTATACCGCACCGGAACCGGTCATGGGTGGTGAACTCAATGCCGACATCAACTTCACGAACGTCAAGCGCAATCGGCTCGACAGCTACACGGTACTTGGCGTCGAGCGCTTCCGCGGCCTCGAGGGTACGTCGCATCGCCTGACCGGCGAACTCGAGTGGAAGCGTACGTTCATCGCGCCCGGCGGACTGGTGTTGACACCGCTTCTCGCCGCACGCGGCGATGCCCTCGGCCTCAATATGGACGATCCCGGCCCTGCCTATACCGGTGACTACACAAACAGCGATGCGGCAACACGGCGGATGCTGACGGCCGGCCTCGAGGCGCGCTACCCGATCCTCTTCGCCGGTGAGGGAAGCAGCCATGTTCTGGAACCAATCGGGCAGCTCTATGCCCGACCGGACGAACAGCTTGCTGGTGCCCTGCCGAATGAAGATGCCCAAAGCTTTGTCTTCGACGCGACCAACCTCTTCGACCGCGACAAGTTCTCCGGCTTCGATCGCGTAGAAGGTGGAACGCGCGCCAATGTCGGGCTTCGCTATACCGGAAGCTTTGACAGTGGCTATGGCCTGCGTGCCATCGCCGGCCAATCATTTCACCTCGGCGGCCTCAATTCGTTCGCAACGGACGATCTCGTCAAGGCGGGTGCGGATTCCGGCCTGGAAACCAAGCGTTCCGACTATGTCGCGATGGTCGGTATCGATGCACCCTCCGGTCTGATGGCGAGCCTCTCCGGACGACTGGACGAGAAGGACCTCGCTCTGCGGCGTGCCGATGCGACGGTTGGTTATCTCGGCCTGACATGGCAGGCGGCGCTGACCTATACGCGAATCGAAGCACAACCGCTTTATGGCTCTGAATTCGATCAGGACGAAGTCCAGACGGCAGCCGCCTTCAGGTTCCACGAGTATTGGTCGGTCTTCGGCGCGCTGACCTATGACATCACCAGAGACGTCATATCCCGCAACGGTTTCGGCATCACCTATGACGATCAGGACACGCTGTTTTCAATCGTCTACAAGCAGGAGCGCGACACGGACAGCTCGCTTGCAAACGACTGGTCGATCGGCGCCCGCATCAGCTTCCGTACGCTTGGTGATGTCAATGTGGGCGAGACCAGGTTCGAGGAACTCGATTACTTCTGAGACCGGGCAGGCGTCGATCGCCTGTCTCCTTCCGCGGCGTTAACGTGAGCACGACAGCAATCGCCGCGCCGGAACAAGCGACCCGCGGCGGTGCTCGATCGTTCATGCGGTCTTGTCATTGTTTAGCCGCATGTATTATGCATTCCCTCGACATTAGGGTAAGCGCGGGCTGGCGGCCCGACAGAAGGCCGCAGGCGGATGAAGCGCGGGACGAACAAGGAAAGATCATGGGCGGGAAAATCTCGATCTTGAGGACGCTCTCGGCGCTGGCGCTCGCTGGAGCGTTGAGTGTTGCCGTGGGAGCGGTTGCGCAGGCCGCGAGCCAAGTGAAGGTGATCGTCAACAGCGTGGTGATCACCTCGAGCGATATCGCCAAGCGCGCGGCGTTCCTTCGCCTTCAGCGGCAAAGCGGCGGCGCAGAGGCGGCGAAGCAACAGCTCATCGATGAAGTGCTGAAACGCGGCGAGATCGCCCGCGTCCAGCAATCCGTCAGCACGGCGGATGTTGACGCTGCGTATGCGCGTTTTGCCGCAGGAAACAAGCTTTCGCCGGAACAGCTCGGCAAGGTTCTGGACCAAGCCGGTGTCGGGGCCGAGCATTTCAAGCAGTATATCGCCATTCAGATGAGCTGGCCGCGCGTTGTGAATCTTCGCTATGGCAACGCCGGCCGCCTTTCCGGTGGCGACCTCGTCAAACGGATGATGGAGAGCGGCGGCAACAAGCCCGTGACGACGGAATATTTCCTCCAGCAGGTCATCTTCGTCATTCCGGAATCAAAGCGCGGCGCGATCACGGCGAAGCGGCAGGCGGAAGCGAATGCTTCGCGCTCGCAGTTCCCCGGTTGCGAAACATCCAAGGCTTTTGCAGCAAACTACCGTGACGTATCGATCCGCAATCTCGGCCGCCTGCTCGCGCCGCAATTGCCGGAGGAGTGGAAGCCGCTTGTCGAAAAGGCCGGCGACGGCATGACGACTGGAACGCGCGTCACGGAAAAAGGCGTCGAGTATCTGGCGATCTGCAAAAAGCGCCAGGTCAACGACGATACGGCCGCCGAAATCGTCTTCCGCACGGAAGACCTCGGCAAGAAAAAGGCCGGCGGAGAAGATCCGAACAGCGTGAAATTCCTGGAGGAACTGCGCGAAAGGGCGCAGATCGTCAACAAGTAACACGGGCCATTATGGACAAGACGAGCGGCAGGCCAATCGCCCTGACGATGGGCGATCCGGCTGGGATCGGCCCGGATATCAGCCTTGCCGTGTGGGCAAGCCGGGTCACGCGGCCGACGCCGCCCTTCCTGTTCATTGGCGACCCTTCGGTGCTCTCGGCACGTGCGAAGGCTCTCGGTCAAACTGTGCAGATAAGGGAAACCGACTGTTTCGAAGCGCACTCGGCCTTCTCTGAGTCCTTGCCCGTGCTGCCGATCCCCTGCCCCGCAGCCGTTGTCGCCGGTCAACCGAATGCGGCCAATGCTTCGGCCGTCACCGATGCGATCGATATAGCCGTCCGCCTCGTGATGGCGGGCGAGGCATCAGCCGTCGTCACCAATCCGATCGCGAAGGCCGTACTCTACGAGGCAGGCTTTCGTTTCCCGGGACATACCGAATATCTCGCGGACCTCGCCACGAAAGCCACAGGGCTGCTCGTCATGCCGGTGATGATGCTGGCCGGCCCGAAGCTGCGCGCAGTTCCCGTGACCATCCATATTCCGCTGAAGGACGTCCCCGGTGAACTGACGCCGGAGCTCATCTACCGGACCTGCACGATCACGGCTGCGGATCTTAGAAGCCGCTTCGGCCTGACAGCGCCGCGTCTGGCCGTCGCCGGCCTCAACCCGCATGCGGGCGAAGGGGGCGCGCTCGGCCTAGAAGACGACGCTGTCATACGCCCCGTCATCGACCGGCTCCGCGCCGAGGGATTGGATGTTGTCGGCCCGCTTCCGGCCGACACGATGTTCCACGATCGAGCGAGAGAAATCTACGACGTCGCGATCTGCATGTACCATGACCAGGCGTTGATACCGGCGAAAGCGCTCGGCTTCGACGACAGCGTCAATGTCACGCTCGGGCTGCCGTTCATCAGAACATCGCCGGATCACGGCACGGCTTTCAGCCTTGCGGGGAAAGGCGTTGCACGCGAGGATAGTCTTCTCGCGGCACTGCGCCTGGCGGCGGAACTTGCCGACAATGCAGAAGGGATGCCTCGCTGATGGCAGCACTCGACGGTCTGCCGCCGCTTCGCGATGTGATCCAGCGCCATGGTCTCGACGCGAAGAAGGCACTTGGACAGAACTTCCTGCTCGATCTCAATCTTACCCAGAAGATTGCACGCACAGCCGGTCCGCTCGACGGCGTGACCGTCATTGAAGTCGGGCCCGGTCCCGGCGGTCTCACGCGGGCGATTCTCGCGCTTGGAGCCAAGAAGGTCGTCGCTATCGAACGCGACGCGCGCTGCCTGCCGGCCCTTGCCGAAATCAGTGCCCATTATCCGGGCCGGCTTGACGTCATCGAGGCCGACGCGCTGAAGGTGCCGTTCGAGACGCTGGCCGAGGGGCCAGTACGCATCATCGCCAACCTCCCCTACAATGTCGGCACGCAACTCCTCGTCAACTGGCTGCTGCCGGAGCGCTGGCCGCCCTTCTGGCAGTCGATGACGCTCATGTTCCAACGCGAAGTGGGCCTCAGGATCGTCGCGAGCGCCGACGACGACCACTATGGCCGCCTCGGTGTCCTCTGTGGCTGGCGGACAAGGGCACGCCTGGCGTTCGACATTCCGCCGCAAGCCTTCACGCCGCCGCCGAAGGTAACCTCCACGGTCGTTCATCTCGAACCGATCGACAATCCGATCCCCTGCGCCGCTTCGGCCCTCGAGAAAGTGACCCACGCTGCCTTTGGGCAGCGCCGGAAGATGTTGCGCCAAAGCCTGAAGCCACTCGGTGGCGAGGCGCTACTTGCAAAGGCAGACATCGATCCGCAACGCCGCGCCGAAACGCTGACAGTGGAAGAGTTCTGCCGGCTGGCCAATTCCATTTGAGGGGCACAGTCAAAGCGCGAACAGACTTGAAATCAGGTTATTGGCTAGAAGGGATTTTCCGTCAGGAGCCCGTTGACGAACTCGAAAAGGCCGGGCCGCCGGTCGCGGCGCAGCCGCTCAGCTTCGACGATCGCTCGAACGGAGGAGAATGCTCGATCGAGGTCATCGTTGATGACGATGTAGTCGTACTCCCGCCAGTGTTCGATCTCCGCCCGCGAATTGGCGAGCCGGGTCGCAATGACTTCCTCGCTGTCTTCGGCGCGACGATGCAGCCTCGACTGCAGCTCGGCCATGGACGGCGGCAGGATGAAGATCGAGACGACATCGCCCGCCATCCTCTCCTGCAATTGCTGAGCACCCTGCCAGTCGATATCGAAGAGCATGTCACGGCCTTCAGCCATCGCGGCCTCCACGGCATCGCGCGGCGTGCCGTAGAAGTTGCCATGCACCTCTGCCCATTCGAGCAGCGAGTCCGTCGCTCGAAGCGCCTCGAATTCGCGGATCGACTTGAAATAATAATGCCGTCCCTCGATCTCACTCGGGCGTCGCGCGCGCGTCGTGACGCTCACCGAAATGCTCAGTTCCGGATCGGCTTCGAGTAGATTGCGCGCGATCGTCGACTTCCCGGCGCCCGAGGGCGACGAAATCACGAGCATCAATCCGCGACGGGCAATCTTGATGGGCGAAACGGTCGCCGGCTTCATGTCTTACTCCAGATTCTGAACCTGTTCGCGGAACTGGTCGATGACCACCTTCAATTCGATACCGGCGGCCGAGACTGCGGCAGCATTCGATTTCGAGCAGATCGTATTCGATTCGCGGTTAAATTCCTGTGCAAGGAAATCGAGCTTGCGGCCGACCGGCCCGCCCTTTGCAAGCAGATCGCGCGCTGCCGCGATATGCGAGCCGAGACGGTCGATCTCTTCGCGGAGGTCGGCTTTGGTCGCAAGCAACGCCACCTCCGCATGCAGCCTTTCGCGGTCGAGCGTAGCGGCGCCGTCCATGATGAGCGCGACCTGCTGCGCCAGCCTTTCAGCAATGGCTGACGGGCTGCGCGATGGGTCGTTCTCAACCACCGTCGTCAGGCGCTCCATCCTGTCCACGTGCGCGAGCAGGATTTGCCCGAGCCCACGTCCCTCCTCCTCCCGCATCGCCCGGAGGTCGGCAAGGGCCTGTTCCAAGCCGGCGAGGATGTCGGCATCGCGCGCGGTGCGATCGTTCTCGCTTTCCTCCGGCTCGCGGAAATCCACGATACCTCGAATCGAAAGCAGCGTATCGAATTTGAGCGGCGCCGGATCGACCAGTTCACCGAGCTGCTCGCGGAGCTTCAAGACGGCGGACAAGGCACCCTGATTGACGACGGCTTCGACCGCCGCCTCGCCACTGCTGACGGACAGGCCGATCTGCAAATTGCCACGGGAGAAATACTCCGAAGCAAGACGCCGACAGTCAGGCTCGAAGCGCTCGAGTCCTTGCGGCAGTCGAAGCCGAATATCGAGCCCCTTGCCGTTGACCGACCGCAATTCCCAGGCCCAACGGTAACGCCCGGTGCTCCCCTCTCTCCTGGCAAAGCCGGTCATCGATTGGAGCGGCATCATTTCCTCCGTTCGGTTTCGCAGAAGCAATAAGGCGGCGGCGCGGCATCCCGCAAGGGATATCCACGCCGCCGTCAAGCCATCCACAATGCAGCCGGTCGTTACTGCGCGTAGAGCGGGATGAGCAAGTATGCGCGGTTTTCCGCCGCATCCCGCTCTAACTTATCAGACTCGATCAAGCTTGTGATCTATTGGGCGGTTACAGCATCCTGGGCGGCCTTCGCCGCCTCTGCCGCCTTCTCTGCTTCAATCTTTCGCCAACGCCGAACGTTCGCGTTGTGTTCGTCGAGCGTCGCGGCGAAGACATGCCCGCCGGTGCCGTCGGCGACGAAATAGAGTTCCGGGGTGCGCGAAGGATTGGCTACCGCTTCCAGCGCCGCGCGGCCCGGGTTTGCGATTGGTGTCGGCGGCAACCCCTTGATAAGATAGGTGTTGTACGGCGTTTGTTTGTCGAGGTCCGACTTCAGGATCAGTCGATCCGCCGGCTTGCCGTCGCCACCAAAGATACCATAGATGATCGTCGGATCCGACTGCAGCCGCATGCCTTTCTCCAGGCGATTTATGAAGACGGAGGCAACCCGCGGCCGTTCGTCCGCCCGCCCCGTTTCCTTTTCCACGATGGAGGCCAGCGTCACGAACTCCTCAATCGTCGAGACAGGCAGGTTCGGATCGCGTTTCTCCCATATCTGCCCGACCAGCGCTTCCTGCGCCGCGATCATCTGCTGGACGATTTCGCCGCGTTTCGTGCCACGGGTGAACTTGTAGGTGTCCGGCTTGAGCGAACCTTCGGGCGGCAATTCCTGCGGCAGATCACCGGCAAGAACCGTGTCGTCAGCAAGCCGGCGGAACATCTGCTTGACGGTCAGCCCCTCAGGCAGCGAAACGGAATAGAGGATCGACTTGCCGGACTTCAGCAGTTGCATGATCTCCTGCATCGAGGACCGGGCTTTGATCTCGTATTCGCCCGCCTTCAGCGTCTCGTCATCGAGATAGGCTTCGGAGACGAAGCGGAAGACGCGGCTGTCCGAGATGATGTTGTTGCGCTCGAGTCCGCTGGCAATTTCGCTGACGCCGGCACCGCTTCGAACGATGAAGTTCTTGTTTGCTTCCAATGGCCCCGGCTTTTCATATTCGTGCATCGCATAATAGACGGCCCCGGCAGCCGCCAGCGCCACGAAAACGATTACGGTCATCAGGAAGTTGAGAAAGATGACGACCTGGCTGCGCGCCTTGCGCGAACGCTTGGGCGGTTGCGGAACCTTTTCCGGGCGCAAAGCCTCGCTTGCCGATTTCGGAATGATCGGCCCGTTGCTCCCGGTTTCATTGCGGCCGAATTGCGCCGCGCTGTTGTCGCTTGAGTCGCTCACGATGATCCCGAATCCGAAATTCGCCACTTCAATCGAACTGCCGCCGGTGCGAATTTCGGCTTAGACCGACAGCAAGCGTGAATGTGTCAGAGCAATCGATATTCTACAATTGTCAGATGTGCCTTGCGCGAACATAGCCCTTTGGTGGCGACACCCAAGGCGGCACCTTTCCATCGACAGCTTGTAGCGAGCATTGCGGCAAAAAGCAGGATCACCGACCAGCTCTGAACGGGATGAAAAAGCGTGAAACGGTTTTCCGCTCATGCCTCCCCCGAATCAGAGCCGATCCGTGAATGATCCTCGCCATCAATTGCCGTTGTATCGGCGCAGAACCAGCGACGCGTTTGTGCCGCCGAAGCCGAAGGAGTTCGACAATGCCACATTGATTTCGCGCTTGCGCGCCACATGCGGCACCAGATCGATCTTCGTCTCGGCCGAAGGATTGTCGAGATTGAGGGTGGGCGGGGCGACGTTGTCGCGAATCGCCAAGGCGGAGAAGATGGCCTCGACCGCGCCTGCAGCTCCGAGCAGGTGCCCAATCGCCGACTTGGTCGAAGACATGGATATGTTGGGCGCGCTGTCGCCGACCAGCCGCTCGACAGCGCCGAGTTCGATCGTGTCGGCCATGGTGGAGGTGCCGTGGGCGTTGATATAGTCGACGTCGGAAGCTTTCAGGCCGGCGCGCTTCAATGCCATCTGCATGCAGCGGTAAGCGCCGTCGCCGTCCTCGGACGGAGCGGTGATATGGAAAGCATCCCCGGAAAGGCCGTAGCCGACCACTTCGGCATAGATCTTCGCGCCGCGCGCCTTCGCATGCTCCAGCTCTTCCAGAATAACGATGCCCGCGCCTTCGCCCATCACAAAACCGTCGCGATCGGTATCATAGGGACGCGACGCCTTTTCGGGATTGTCGTTATGCTGGGTCGAAAGCGCCTTGCACGCGGCAAAGCCCGCGAGCGAGATGCGGCAGATCGGCGATTCGGCACCGCCCGCTACCATCACATCGGCATCGCCGAGCGCGATCAGCCGGCTTGCATCTCCGATCGCATGCGCGCCCGTCGAGCAGGCCGTGACGACCGAATGGTTTGGGCCGCGCAGCTTGTGGCGAATGGAAACCTGGCCGGAGGCAAGATTGATCAGGCGGCCGGGAATGAAGAAGGGCGAGATACGACGCGGACCCTTGTCGCGGAGCGTATAGCCGGCATCGACAATGCCCTCCAGACCGCCGATACCGGAACCGATCAGCACGCCGGTCGCAATTTGATCCTCGTCGCGCTCCGGCTTCCAGCCGGCGTCCGCCAGCGCCATGTCGGCGGCAGCCATCGCGTAGACGATAAAGGGATCGACCTTGCGCTGCTCCTTCGGCTCCATCCAATCGTCGGCATTGAAGCTGCCATCAGCGCCGTCGCCGAAGGGGATGCGGCAGGCAATCTTGGCGGGGAGATCCTCGACCTCGAATTCGGTAACCCTGCGGGCGGCATTCTGGCCGGCGACAAGTCGCGACCAACTGACCTCGGTTCCGCAACCCAAAGGCGATACCATGCCGGTACCGGTGATAACGACACGTCTCATAACCCGTGACCCACCCTGACTGTTCAACTCCAGAGCCGGAGCGGACCACGCGTGACGAGCCCGATCCGTTTATCCGTAGTAAATATTCTAGCAGCGACCAGAGGAAAGGCGGGAACGCTTTGCTGATCGAGAACCCGCGGTCGACGCAGGCCAGCCCACTTCCCTAGGCTGTGCGGGCCGCACAAGGCGGCCCGTCGACGGCCTTAGCCGTACAAAGAATCAGGCCTGGGCCTTCTCGATGAACTTGACGGCGTCGCCAACGGTCAGAATCGAATCCGCTGCGTCGTCCGGAATCTCGACACCGAATTCTTCTTCGAATGCCATGACCAGTTCGACCGTGTCGAGCGAGTCCGCGCCGAGATCATCGATGAAGCTAGCGCCTTCGCTGACCTTTTCGGCGTCAACGCCAAGATGATCAATAACAATTTTCTTCACGCGTTCTGCGATATCGCTCATGTCGGAGTTCCTCGACCTTTGTTTATCTGCGGCGCCATTCTGGGCACCGGTACTCAATCAAGCCTGATAGACCAAGATGGTCCAACGGGCAATCCATCCAACCGTGTCCGCGGAAACCCATGGCAGCGGGGCTGCCGGACAACCTGGCCGGGCCGGTCGACTGCGCACAGTCATGGCCCGATTAACACGGTTTATGTCTGTCGCAAAGTGCGAAAATGCCCGACATCTGCTTGCTCAACATTGAATTTCAGGCATTTGGCATCAACACGTAAAGTCGCCGAAGCGGGTTATGTAGGGGAGCCCAAACGGCAGACAACCACACCGCTCGACGCCGGATCAGATCATTGCCATGCCACCGTTGACGTGGATGGTCTGACCGGTGACGTAACCCGCCTCGTTCGAAGCGAGGTAGGCGACCGCAGATGCGACTTCAGCGCCGGTTCCCATCCGCCGCATCGGGATGGCAGTCATGATGCCCTCCTTCTGCTTGTCATTGAGCTTGCCCGTCATCGCGCTTTCGATGAATCCCGGGGCAACGCAGTTGACGGTGACGTTGCGGGTGGCGATTTCCTGCGCGAGCGACTTGGAAAAGCCGATCATGCCGGCCTTCGAAGCGCAGTAGTTGGTCTGGCCCGGATTGCCGGTCACGCCGACAACGGAGGTGATGTTGACGATGCGGCCGAAACGGCGACGCATCATCGGATGGGTCAGTTCGCGGGTCAGGCGGAAAACCGCCGTCAGGTTGACCTCGAGGACGTTGTCCCAATCGTCATCGCTCATACGGACGAAAAGGCCATCCTTGGTAATGCCGGCGTTATTGACGAGGATATCGACTCCACCGAGTTCGGCCTCCGCCTTCTCGCCGAGCGCCTTGACTTCGGTACGGTCGGCCAGGTTTGCCGGAAAGAGCTTGACCCGCTCGCCAAGCGTGTTGGCAAGGGCCTCGAGCTTTTCGACGCGGGTCCCATGCAAGCCGACAACGGCGCCTTGAGCATGCAGCAGGCGGGCGATTTCCTCGCCGATACCACCGGATGCGCCGGTGACAAGAGCCTTGCGGCCGGAAAGATCGAACATGGATTTCTTCCTTATAACTGGGGCGCTCAGCCCAGAAGGGCGGCAAGCGCCGTGTCGATGTCGGCGGGCGTATTGACGGCAATGCCGTTGACAGTCTTGTCGATCCGCCGGGCAAGTCCCGTCAGCACCTTGCCCGAGCCAATTTCATAAAGAGTCGTCACATTGTTGCCGGCGAACCACTCGACCGTCTCGCGCCAACGCACTTGGCCGGTCACCTGCTCGACGAGTAATCTCGCGATTTCGCCAGCATCGCTGACGGGCGCGGCGAGGACGTTCGCAATGAGAGGCACCACCGGGTCGCGCTTTTCGACGTCGGAAAGCGCATCGCGCATGGCATCCGCCGCCGGCGCCATCAAAGAGGAATGGAACGGCGCCGAAACGGGAAGCATCAGCGCGCGCTTGGCCCCCTTCTCCGACGCGAGCGCGGCCGCCTTTTCTACCGCCTGCTTTTCGCCCGAGATCACTAATTGCCCGCCGCCATTGTCGTTGGCGATCTGGCATGGCCCAAGCGATGAAGCTTCACGGCAAACCGCTTCGACATCAGCGTGCTCCAGGCCGATAATGGCCGCCATGGCGCCTTTGCCCACGGGAACTGCCGCCTGCATCGCATTGCCGCGGATTCGCAGAAGCCGCGCCGTATCGGCAAGCGAAAACATTCCCGCTGCGCAGAGCGCCGAATACTCGCCAAGCGAATGACCGGCGACGAAGGAGACCTTGGTCTTCGGATCCAATCCCTTGGCCTCCAGGACGCGGATCACCGCCATGGAAACTGCCATCAGCGCCGGCTGGGCGTTCGCCGTCAGCGTCAGCGTTTCCTCCGGGCCGTTCCACATGATCTCGGAGAGCTTTTCACCGAGCGCCTCGTCGACCTCGGCAAAGACAGCCGCGGCTTCCGGGAAGGCATTCGCCAAATCCTTGCCCATACCGACAGCCTGACTGCCCTGACCGGGGAACGTGAATGCAATGCTCATGGAAGTGCCCCTTCCCTGGATCACGATCGACTCGGCGCGACCAAGACCGTCATGATCGATTCTCTTGTCCAGAACGAGGCGTGCGCGACATCCACGCTTTCCTGACCCCGCTTACGTTTTCCTCTCCATTCACATTCCTGGACGGTGAGTCAAGCGCACAGGCCGGGCTTTGCTGGTCGTCAGCAGGCTTTTACCCTTGATCTTCGCCAGTCAAAGCGTAAGTTTGCTCCCGCATTGTCGCCGCGCCCTCCCGACATCTTTTGGGCTGTGGCCTTTCACCTCATTCTCAGCGGTGCGCCTTTCCCTCCCGCCGGCGCGGATCCGCGATCACAAGGAGCGTCATCTCATGCGCTATAGCATGCTCGGCCACACCGGCATAAAAGTCTCGCAAATCTGCCTCGGCACGATGACCTGGGGTTCGCAGAATACGTTGACTGAGGCCCACGGGCAGCTCGACTACGCGTTCGAACACGGCGTCAATTTCATCGATACGGCCGAACTCTATCCGACTACACCGCTTTCGGCGGAAACCTACGGCAATACGGAACGCGTCATCGGCGACTGGTTGGCGGCGCGCGGCCGGCGCGATGATGTGGTGCTCGCAACCAAAGTCGCCGGCTCTGGCCGTCCTTACATCCGCAATGGCGGACCGATAACGCCGGAGAGCGTCGCCGAAGCCCTCGATGCCAGCCTCAAGCGGTTAAAGACCGATTACGTCGACCTCTATCAGATTCATTGGCCGAACCGCGGCCACTATCATTTCCGCAATGCATGGTCCTACGACCCGTCCAAACAGGACAAGGAGCAAGTCACCGCGGATCTGAAAGCGATTCTCGGCAAACTCGACGATCTCGTAAAGGCTGGCAAGATCCGCGCGATCGGGCTTTCGAACGATACCGCCTGGGGCACGATGAAGATGCTCAACCTTTCGGCGAGATACGGACTGCCGCGCGTCGCGACGATCCAGAACGAATACAACCTGCTTTATCGGACCTACGATCTCGATCTGGCGGAACTGTCCCATCACGAAGACGTGGGCCTACTCGCCTACTCGCCGCTCGCGGCCGGCCTTCTGAGCGGGAAGTATCTCGGCGGAGCGAAGCCTGCAGGTTCGCGTCTTTCGATCAACGGCGATCTCGGCGGCCGCTTCACGCCGCACCAGGAACCGGCTGTCGCCGCCTATGTCGCGCTGGCGCGGGAGCACGGCCTCGACCCGGCGCAAATGGCGCTTGCCTTCTGCCTGACCCGTCCTTTCATGGCCTCGGTCATCATCGGCGCGACTTCGATGGAGCAATTGAAGACCGACGTCGGCGCCGCTGAGGTCACGCTTTCCCAAGACGTGATGAACGGCATCCGACGTTTGCATCGGCTGTATCCGGCGCCGATCTGACCCGATCGGCGCGCCAGTTTGCGCGAAGTGGCCTTGGCGCCGAGAGCAGGCTCCGGATTATTGCGCAGCGATCTCCGGTTACACTTGCATTTCAGCGGAAAGTCCGTATAAGCGCGCTGTTCGAAACGCCCGGTCTTCTGGCTGGTGGCTGAACGGAGGGCTGGTTTCCGCTTCGGAAGCCGCTAGGAATGCAAGGTATTCCGGCCTCCCGTGTCTCCGCTCTCGACCGTCTCGATACAACACTTTCTTGCCGGCTGCAGTGCAGCTCATAGAACAGTCGTTGAGGCTTAGCCGCCGAGGTCCGGGCTGATTAACGCAAGAAAGGCAAGCCACAATGGCTCTTTATGAACATGTATTCCTGGCGCGGCAGGACATCACGCCGCAGCAGGTCGATGGCCTCGTCGAGCAGTACAAGGGCGTCATCGAAGCGAACGGCGGTAAGGTCGGTCGGGTCGAAAACTGGGGCCTGAAGTCCCTCACCTACCGCATCAAGAAGAACCGCAAGGCTCACTACGTTCTCATGGATATCGATGCTCCGGCACCGGCGGTCCACGAAGTCGAGCGCCAGATGCGCATCAACGAAGACATCCTCCGCTACATGACGATCGCCGTCGAGAAGCACGAGGAAGGCCCGTCTGCGATGATGCAGAAGCGTGATCGCGACGATCGCCCGCGCCGCGACGGCGACCGTCCGGACCGTGGTGGTTTCGGCGATCGTGGTCCGCGTCCGGACCGTGGCGACCGCGAAGACCGTCCGCGCCGCCCGCGCGAAGACCGCGCGTAACCCGAAGCTTAGGAGATAAAGACAATGGCTGAAGTTTCTTCCGCTCCGGTACGTCGCCCATTTCATCGCCGCCGCAAGACCTGCCCCTTCTCGGGTGCAAACGCTCCGCGGATCGACTATAAGGACGTCCGCCTCCTGCAGCGCTATATTTCCGAGCGCGGCAAGATCGTTCCGTCCCGTATCACGGCCGTTTCCCAGAAGAAGCAGCGCGAACTCGCTCAGGCGATCAAGCGTGCTCGCTTCCTCGGCCTGCTGCCCTACGTCGTATCGTAAGGCGAATTGACGTTCCGTTGGTCGCCTGACCCACGGAAGCCGACTCTGCGTCGAGGCGCTCCTTTCGGGTGAGCGCCTCGACCACTCCCTTCCGCGGTGGGCGCGGATCGGAACCGGCGCATGAACCGCGCCAAAATCCCATGTTGGGGCCTTTAGCCGACGGCAGCCCCTAACTGCGTTTGAAGCAGGACAGCGAACGTGCAGAACTGGACCAGGACATCGCTGCTTACCGGCGCGCTCGCCGGCATTACCGCCGCCCTCTTGTCGATGGGCGCGAACATGCAGTCGTCCCTGGCAATCGTCCTTTATGCCGCTTCCGCGCTGCCGATCCTGATTGCCGGGCTCGGCTGGGGCAACGCGGCCGCGATCACAGCGATTGTTGCTGCGGGAGCCGCGGCCGCCGCGCTGTCGTCCGCCTATTTCGCGCTGCTGATCCTGGTCGTGACCCTCGTTCCGGCCGGCTGGCTCAGCCATCTCGCCAATCTCGCACGCCCGGCCTCTGAGCTCGGCGGTCCGGAGGGCGCGCTCGCATGGTATCCGCTCTCCGACATCCTCAGCCATCTATCCGGGCTCGTTACGGTTGGAATGATCATCGTCGGCTACATCGTCGGATATGATTCCAGCGTTTCCGACCTGATGATCGACACGGTGATCGATGCGGTGAAGGCGCAGGAGCCGCTCTACAATCCGGATGCTGCCGCAGTCACCCAGATCAAATCGATGTTCATGCTTGCCTTGCCGCTCGTGCAGGGTGCGATCTGGGTGCTGATGCTGTTTTCAGCATATTATCTCGCGACCCGCATCGTGCAGATGTCCGGGAAATCGCTGCGCCCGCGCGAGGATATCCCCTCCGCGCTCAGGATGCACCGCAACGCCATCTTCGTCTTTCTTGCCGGCCTCATTCTCACCTTTGTCGGCGGAGCTCCGGCGGTAATCGGCGCTCTCATCTGCGGCACGTTCGGAGCGGGCTTCCTGCTCTCGGGCTTTGCCTCCTTCCATTTCCGCACGCGCGGCAAGTCGTGGCGGCTTCCCGTGCTGTGGATCGCATATCTGTCGGTGTTCGTCTTCACGATCCCGGCCGTCTTCTTCCTCCTGTCCGGATTAATCGACACGCGACGCACCATCGCGGTCACGCCGACAGGAAAAAACTGACCAACGAAACAACGCCAAACTGAAAGGAATCGAAAATGGAAGTCATTCTCCTCGAACGCATCGCCAAGCTCGGCCAGATGGGCGAAACCGTAAAGGTTCGCGACGGCTTTGCACGCAACTACCTGCTGCCGCTCGGCAAGGCTCTGCGCGCCAACGCCGCCAACAAGGCCCGTTTTGAATCCGAACGCTCAACGCTCGAAGCCCGCAATCTCGAGCGCAAGTCGGAAGCCCAGAAGATCGCGGAAAAGCTCGACGGCAAGTCCCTCGTCATCGTCCGCTCCGCGGGCGAAACGGGCCAGCTCTACGGCTCGGTTGCGGCTCGCGACATCGTCGACATGTTGGCTGCGGAAGGTTTCAACATCAACCGCAACCAGGTCGCCCTTAACCAGCCGATCAAGGCAATCGGCGTCCACAAGGTCACGCTGCACCTGCATGCGGAAGTCGATGTCGTCATCGAAGTCAACGTCGCCCGTTCGGCTGAGGAAGCCGAGCGCCAGGCCAAGGGCGAAAGCCTGACCTCGGCCGACGCGATCTACGGCGTCGACGAAGACGCCCTGAAGCCGGAAGACTTCTTCAATCCGGAAGTCGAATTCGAAACTGAAGAAGAATAAACCTCAAAGGCATACACGAAAAAGGCCCGGATCCTTGGATCCGGGCCTTTTTATTTGCAGCGAGCGGCGGCAGTGAAGCGCATCTACGCGCACACGCACGATGGTGATTCAGCGGCCTTGTCGACTTAGACGACGGTTGCGAAGGGACGTTTGAATGCGAATCAGGTACGTTGCCAGCACTCACGCCGTCAACCGCCACTGCCCGGCGATGGATATTTTTTCGGCGCCTCGACACTGCCCCTGTGAATCAGTCGAACAACGGGCAAAGGCAGTGGGTGGGGTTGCATGCTTCGGCACTGTTGCACGCTTACACTAGACTCGTGAGGGCGCAGAAAGCACACGGGATAGCTCAGAAGAATCACACGCGGAAACGGACAGACGATGAACGACGCAGCGCGCAAGCTCGCTCCCTTGGCCAAGGATCAGGCGGACCAGCACTATCGCGAAGCGCCAAATAACCTGGAAGCCGAACAGGCGCTGCTCGGCGCCATTCTCGTCAACAACGATGCCTTCTATCGCGTATCGGACTTCCTGAAACCGGTCCATCTTTTCGAGCCGCTGCACCGCCGCATCTTTGAGGTCGCGGGCGACATCATCCGCATGGGCAAAACCGCCAACCCGGTGACGATCAAGACCTTTCTCAAGGCCGATGAGAAGGTCGGTGACCTGACGGTGGCACAATACCTTGCTCGCCTCGCGGCGGAGGCCGTTTCGATCATCAATGCGGAAGATTATGGGCGCGCAATCTATGATCTTGCGCTGCGCCGTTCGTTGATCACCATCGGTGAGGACATGGTCAACATCGCTTATGACGCGCCGCTCGACATGCCGCCGCAGAGCCAGATCGAGGATGCCGAACGCCGCCTGTTCGAACTCGCCGAGACAGGGCGCTACGACGGCGGTTTCCAGTCGTTCAACGACGCGGTGGCGCTCGCTATCGATATGGCGGGCGCGGCTTTCGAGCGGGACGGCAGCCTCTCCGGCATCTCCACGGGCATCCACTCTCTCGATGCCCGGATGGGTGGCCTGCAGCGGTCGGACTTGATCGTTCTGGCTGGACGTCCCGGCATGGGTAAGACATCGCTCGCCACCAACATCGCCTACAATATCGCCGCTTCTTACGAGGGCGAGGTGCAGGCCGACGGATCGATGAAAGCGAAGAACGGTGGCGTGGTCGGTTTCTATTCGCTGGAAATGTCGTCGGAACAGCTCGCCACCCGTATCATTTCCGAGCAGACGGAAGTCTCGTCTTCGAAGATCCGTCGAGGCGATATTTCAGAAGCCGATTTCGAAAAGCTCGTGGCCTGCTCGCAGATGATGCAGAAGGTGCCGCTCTATATCGACCAGACCGGCGGCATCTCCATCGCGCAGCTTTCGGCCCGCGCCCGGCGCCTGAAGCGACAGCGGGGTCTGGACGTTCTGGTTGTCGACTATATCCAGCTAATGACCGGCTCGGGAAAATCCAGCGAGAATCGGGTGCAGGAAATAACGCAAATCACCACCGGCCTGAAGGCACTCGGCAAGGAACTCAACGTGCCGATCATTGCGCTGTCACAGCTTTCGCGTCAGGTGGAAAGCCGCGAAGACAAGCGGCCGCAGCTCTCGGATCTCCGCGAATCGGGCTCGATCGAGCAGGACGCCGACGTGGTGCTCTTCGTATTCCGTGAGGAATACTACGTGAAGAACATGGAGCCGCGCGACGAGTTCGACCCGAAATACGAAGAGTGGAAGATGAAAATGGAACAGGTGAAGGGCACGGCCGATGTGATCATCGCCAAGCAGCGCCACGGGCCGACCGGCACCGTGAAGCTCGCCTTCCAGTCGGAATTCACGCGCTTCACCGACCTCGCCGATCCGTCGTTCACACAGTACGAGCACTGAGCCGGACAGAAGAAAGTTGCTCTTCATCCGGCCTGCCGGCCACCTTCTCCCAGCAATCGGGGCGAAGGAGACTCGCGGCAAACTGCGAATCCATGCCCGCATTCACCCCGGGAGCAGTGGCAACGTTCATGCTCCGATCAGTGCCCTGGCGATCGCCACCACAAATACGCCTGCCGCAACGGCGGCAAGCAGCGGCAGTCTAGTCGCGGCGAGCGCCGTCGCTAATGCAGCAAGCGACTCGGCCGGTCCGGTGGCGAGTGCGGTCGGCGCGATGACGGCCATCAGCACGGCCGGCGGAATAGCCTCCAATGCGCGCTTCTGCTGCGGCCCGATGGCGACGAAGCGGATGAGCACGAGTCCCGCGACGCGCGTCAGCACCGTGGCCGTGGCCATCGCCATGATCGCGAGGAAGGCATTGGGATCGAGCGTCATGCGCAGGCCTCGCGGCGCCAGCCCGTCAGCAGGGTCGCAACGACTCCGGCGGCGGCCCCGGCTGCGATGTACCAGACGCCAGGCAGAAGCTGATGCACGACCACCGCGGCCGTTGCGCTCGCGCCAAGCACGGCGCCGTTCTCCCGTCCCTTCCAGAAGCCCATCACCAGCACGATGAAGACGGCCGGAAAGGCAAAATCGAGTCCAATCGCTTTCGGGTCACCGAGGAAGGCGCCGACGATTGAGCCGGCAAGGCTTGCCAGCACCCAGACGAAATAGAACGGCACAGCAAGCCCTGCGTACCAGGCCGGAGACAGCCGTGTCCGAGCCGCGCGAAATTCGGCCATCGCCCAGATCTCGTCGGCGAGGAGCAGCATCGCGGCGTATTTTGCTGGACCGGAGAATGCCGGCATCTTTGTGCCGATCGAGGCGCTCATCAACACATGGCGGATATTCACTAGCAGAGCCGAAAAACCAAGCGCCACCCACGACGCCGGATGAGACCAGATATCCATAGCCACGAATTGGGAACCGCCGGCAAAGACCAGCGCGCTCATCAGCGTTACTTCGAGACTGGATAGGCCCTTGCTTGCCGCGACGGCCCCGAAGACGAGCCCGATCGGCATCACGGCGACGATGAGCGGGGCCATGGCTCTGACACCGCCGGAAAACTCTTGAAAGATCTCTGCCCTCTTCACGTCCACGACCTCCGTTTTTTTACTTACGGAGTGCTGATAGGCGACGGCGGCGCCCAGGTCTTGAACGAAAGTGATCAGCCTGCCCGGAAGGCGCCCGGACTGACGCCGGTTCTCGCCTTGAAGTGACGGCTGAAGTGAGCCTGATCCGCGAAGCCGCAATGATAGGCTACGTCGACCGCGGACCAGCCTTGACGAAGCAGCGTCTTTGCCTCACGCACGCGCTTGTCCGTGAGGAAGGCATGCGGCGTGATATGGAATTCCTTCCGGAAAGCGCGGATCAGATGCGCACGGCTGAGGCCAGCCACTTTCGCGAGCTCGTCGAGACCGATGTCGCTTGCGTAGTTGGCGACGAGATAGTCCCGGGCGCGATGAACGGCGGAGGGCTCCCGCGTCTCCACGGGAAGGATGATGGCGCTGCCGTGCCGCTGGAACATCCGTGCCAGGAAGCTGAACATCCCTTCATCGGCCTCCAGCGCGCCGGCCTTTGCATCGAGCGCCCGGTGCGCACGGTGAAACGCGGCGGCAAGCTCCGGATCCCTCAGCAGAAGCCGCGAGAAACAGGGCGTCCCGCGGAAAGGACGGCCGGTCACGTCCTCGAGCACCTCCACCAGCAGCTCGACGGATGGATAGATCATCCGGTAGCGATAGCCGTCGAGGCCCGGATGGCCATCGTGAATCTCGTCCGGGTTGATGAGATAGAGATCCCCCGGCCCTGTCTGTGAGCGCTCGCCCTTGATGGTGCTGATCTGCGAGCCCGCCTCGATGGCGCCGATACTGAACGTGTCATGTGCGTGTGGCGCAAACTCGTGGGTGATGAAGGTTGCACTCAGGCACTCCATGCCCTTGAACCGAGCGTCCCGCCAGAAGCGGGTCTGCTCGGTCCCCTTAAGCGGCATGGCCTCGATAGCCTGTTCCTGAGAGATCGTGTGCATTGATCAAATCCTACCTACAGCGCGGCCGCTCGTCTTGAACAAAAGTGCTCGGCACATTCGGAGTAGGCAGACCAGCGTCTTCACCAAGGCGGTTTGCGGCTCTCGACGCTTGGATGTATTGCTGCGGTATCGCCCACGAAGAGCTCCCGCTATGCACAGCCCCGAATTTCTCGCCGCCTCCAACCGGCTCATCATTGATCTCTCCGCGCTGGCCGACAATTGGCGGACGATGGACGAGCGCTCGGGCAAGGCTCGTGCCGCCGCCGTTCTCAAGGCCAACGCCTACGGGCTTGGCGTCGCCCATGCGGCACCTCCCCTTTACGCGGCAGGCGCGCGCGATTTCTTCGTGGCCACTGCAGAGGAAGGCGTCGAGCTCCGCCCGCTCGTGCCGGACGGGCGTATCTATATTCTTGCCGGCATGTGGCCGGGCAACGAGGAACTCTTCTTCGCCAACGACCTCGTGCCGATCATCAATTCGGAGGAACAACTCGCCGTCTTCATGGCAGCGCTTTCGGAGCGGGGCGATCATCCTTGCGTGCTTCACGTCGACACGGGCATGAACCGGCTCGGGCTGTCGGTCGAGGAGGCGGTTGCGCTAGCCCACGACCCGGCGCGGCCGGCAAGCTTCTCGCCTGTACTGATCATGAGCCATCTCGCCTGCGCCGACGATCCGAAGCACCCGACGAATCATTATCAGCTTCAACGCTTCCGGGAAGCGACCGCCGCCTTCGAAGATGTGCCTGCAAGCCTGGCGAACTCCGGCGGCGTTTTTCTTGGCAAGGAATACCATTTCGATCTTACACGCCCCGGCATTGCGGTCTATGGCGGCGAAGCCGTGAACGGCGCCATTAACCCGATGAAGCCGGTCGTTACCGCCGAAGCGCGTATCCTGCAGGTGCGCACGGTTCCTTCCGGTGGCACCGCGAGCTATGGCGCATCGGCACGCTTCATCCGTGACAGCCGCATAGCAACCGTGGCGATCGGCTATGCCGACGGCTACCACCGTTCTCTTTCGGGCGGCGGCGTTACACTCAGGCAGGCGATGCCTTCCGGCGCCTTCGGGTTCCTGCACGGCAGGAGGGTGCCGCATGTCGGCCGGGTCACGATGGACCTCAGCCTCTTCGATGTCACCGACCTGCCGGAAAAGGCTGTCCGCGCAGGCGACTATATCGAGCTCTTCGGCCGGAACGTCGCAATCGACGACGTGGCGCGTGCCGGCGGCACGATCGGCTACGAACTGCTGACGAGCCTCGGGCATCGTTATCACCGGAGCTATATCGGCGGCGCTTGAGAGCCGCGCCTCGCCCTGCGAAAGACGGCCGCCGAAAATCACCCTTTCAACCCGCGTTTCGCGGCATTATGTGACGGCTCATGATGATTCTCTGGCGTCGACCGACGCTGATCGCTGCCTAAATATTCGAAAGCTAGTCCCGATGGCGAAAGCCCGCACCCAATTCATCTGCCAGAATTGCGGCACCGTCCACTCCCGCTGGGCGGGCAAGTGCGAAGGCTGCGGCGAGTGGAATACGATCATTGAAGATGATCCGACGGCCGGCATCGGCGGCGGCCCGTCGCGCGCGCCTAAGAAGGGGCGGCCGGTGGCGCTCACCACCCTCTCCGGCGACATCGAGGATGCACCGCGTATCGAGACGGGCATATCCGAGCTCGACCGCGTGACCGGCGGCGGTTTCGTGCGCGGCTCGGCGCTGCTTGTCGGCGGCGATCCCGGCATCGGCAAATCGACCGTGCTGATGCAGGCGGCGGCAGCACTTTCCCGCCGCAAGCATCGCGTGATCTACGTGTCGGGCGAAGAGGCCGTCGCTCAGGTGCGATTGCGCGCCCAGCGGCTCGGTGCCGCCGACAGCGACGTGCTTCTTGCCGCGGAAACGAATGTCGAGGACATCCTGGCGACGCTTTCCGAAGGCAAGCGACCGGACCTTGTCATCATCGATTCGATCCAGACGCTCTGGAGCGATATCGTCGATTCCGCACCCGGGACAGTGACGCAGGTCCGCACCGGGGTGCAGGCGATGATCCGCTTCGCCAAGCAGACGGGCACGGCGGTCGTTCTTGTCGGCCACGTCACCAAGGAAGGCCAGATCGCCGGCCCCCGCGTCGTCGAGCACATGGTCGATGCCGTGCTCTACTTCGAGGGAGACCGCGGCCATCACTACCGCATCCTGAGAACGGTGAAGAACCGATTCGGACCGACCGACGAGATCGGCGTGTTCGAGATGTCGGACCAAGGCTTGCGCGAGGTTGCCAATCCGTCGGAACTGTTTCTCGGAGAGCGCAACGAAAAATCGCCAGGCGCGGCCGTCTTTGCCGGAATGGAAGGCACACGGCCGGTGCTGGTCGAGGTGCAGGCGCTCGTCGCGCCGACGTCGCTCGGCACACCGCGCCGTGCCGTCGTCGGCTGGGATTCGGCGCGGCTCTCGATGATCCTCGCCGTACTTGAAGCTCATTGCGGCGTTCGTCTCGGCCAGCACGACGTCTATCTCAATGTCGCCGGAGGGTACCGCATTTCCGAACCGGCGGCTGATCTGGCAGTCGCTTCCGCACTGGTTTCGTCGCTCGCCGGGCTTGCCCTTCCGGCCGATTGCGTCTATTTCGGCGAAGTCAGCTTGTCGGGCGCCGTCCGGCCGGTTGCGCATACCGCTCAACGTCTCAAGGAAGCCGAGAAGCTCGGTTTCTCCCAGGCCGTATTGCCGTCTGCATCGACCGAGCTGCCGAAGAACGGCAACGGCCGGTGGAGCGAGATGGAGAGCCTGCCCGATCTGGTGGCGCGCATTGCGGGATCGCGGCGCGCACTGCAGCGGGCGGAGGACGAGGACTGATAGATTTGGCCACGACCGAAGCGCCTCGAAGCAGTGCGGTTTGGCGACGGTCGTGGAAAGGTCTTCTAAGCGCAAGCGCACAAGGCCGGCGGCAGGTAAGCTTGGTAAGACCCGAGTCAAGACGGGGTCGGAGTAAGGACAACATGCCCATCACAATTCTCGACGGTATCGTTCTCGGCGTTGCATTATTTTCAGCGGTCCTCGCCATGGTTCGCGGGTTCTCGCGCGAGGTTCTGTCGGTGGCAAGCTGGGTCGGCGCGGCGGCTGCAGCCTATTTCCTCTATCCCTACCTGCTGCCCTATGCCAAGCAATACACCAACAGCGACACGGTCGCGATGATCGGATCGGCTGCCGTCGTGTTCCTGATCGCGCTGATCATTATCTCCTTTATCACCATGCGGATTGCCGATTTCATCATCGACAGCCGTATCGGCGCGCTCGACCGGACGCTCGGCTTTCTCTTCGGCGCCGCGCGCGGCATCCTTCTGGTCGTCGTCGCCATGCTGTTCTTCAACTGGCTGGTGGCGCCGCCGCAGCAGCCCATCTGGGTTACCCAGGCGAAATCAAAGCCGCTGCTCGACAATCTCGGCAACAAGCTGATCGCGCTCCTGCCCGAAGAGGCAGACGCCACCATTCTTGATCGCCTGCGCGGCAAAGACACGACAGGCGAAGGAGAAGGCGAAACTCCGCCAGCGGCTCCGGAACAGGCGCCCGGCGAGGAAACGCCGGCAACGAACGGCTGAAGCACGATTAAATTTGCAACAAAGCCCGCTGTGCGGGCTTTGTCCATTTGGGGAATAACGCTTGCCAAGGTTTTCGGCTAAGATTGCTTGAAGACGGGCAGCCTGATCACGATATGCGCACCTGCACGGAGCAAAGGCGAACTGTGATGACCGATCTCAGATCCAATGAAATCGATGACGAACTCGACGGCGACACCCTGCACGAAGAGTGCGGCGTCTTCGGCATCCTCGGGCATCCCGACGCCGCTGCGTTGACCGCGCTCGGACTTCACGCCCTGCAGCATCGTGGACAGGAGGCTGCCGGTATGGTCACTTTCGACGGACGGCAGTTCTATTCCGAACGCCGCATGGGTCTCGTTGGTGATCACTACACCGATCCGGCGACGCTCGCGAAGCTGCCGGGCTCCATGTCTATCGGTCATGTGCGTTACTCCACTACCGGCGAAACGGTGCTGCGCAACGTGCAGCCGCTCTTTGCCGAACTGCAGGAAGGCGGCATCGCGATCGCCCATAACGGCAACTTCACCAATGGCCTGACGCTGAGGCGCCAGATCATCGCTGACGGCGCGATCTGTCAGTCGACGTCGGATACGGAAGTGGTGCTGCACCTGATCGCCCGTTCGAAAAACGCTTCCTCGAGCGACCGCTTTGCCGACGCCATTGCGCAGGTCGAAGGCGGTTATTCGATGCTCGCGCTGACCCGTACTAAGCTTATCGCCGCCCGCGACCCGAACGGCATCCGCCCGCTCGTCATGGGCGAGCTCGACGGCAAGCCGATCTTTTGCTCGGAAACCTGCGCCCTCGACATCATCGGCGCGAAATTCGTTCGCGACGTCGAAAATGGCGAGATCGTCATCTGCGAAATCCAGCCCGACGGGTCGATCAGCATCGACGTCCGCAAACCGCAGAACCCGCGGCCGGAGCGCCTTTGTCTATTCGAATATGTCTATTTCGCCAGACCAGATTCGGTCGTCGGCGGCCGCAATGTCTATGTCGCCCGCAAGAGCATGGGCCAGAACCTCGCCAAGGAGTCTCCCGTCGAGGCCGATGTCGTCGTGCCCGTTCCGGACGGAGGCACGCCGGCGGCGATCGGCTATGCGCAGGAGAGCGGCATTCCCTTCGAGCTCGGCATCATCCGCAATCACTATGTCGGACGGACCTTCATCGAGCCGACGCAGCAGATCCGCGCCTTCGGCGTTAAGCTGAAACACTCGGCCAACCGGGCGATGATTGAAGGCAAGCGCGTGGTACTGGTCGATGATTCCATCGTGCGCGGCACCACCTCGGTCAAGATCGTTCAGATGATCCGCGACGCCGGCGCGCGCGAGGTGCACGTGCGCGTCGCAAGCCCGATGATCTTCCATCCGGATTTCTACGGCATCGACACGCCTGATCGCGACAAGTTGCTCGCCAACCAGCATGTCGATCTCGCCTCCATGTGCCGCTTCATCGGCGCGGATTCGCTCGAATTCCTGTCTATCGACGGGCTTTACCGGGCCGTCGGCGGCGCACCGCGCGACTCTCAGGCGCCGCAATTCACCGATCACTACTTCACCGGGGACTACCCGACCCGCCTACTCGACCAGGAAGGCGCGAGCAACGTGCGCAAGCTTTCGGTTCTCGCCAGCAACGGATAGCAAGACAATAAAATGACGCCCAATCTGAAAGACCGGGTCGCCGTGGTTACCGGCGCATCGCGCGGTATCGGCTATTTCACTGCCCTCGAACTCGCCAAGGCCGGCGCGCACGTGATCGCTTGCGCCCGCACCGTCGGCGGCCTGGAAGAACTGGACGACGCCATCAAGGCGGCCGGTGGATCGGCGACGCTCGTCCCCTTCGACCTCGCCGACATGGCCGCTATCGACAAGCTTGGCGGCGCGATTAACGAACGGTGGGGCAAGCTCGACATCCTGGTTGCCAATGCCGGTGTGCTCGGCACGATCTCGCCGGTCGGGCATGTGGAAGCCAAGGTGTTCGAAAAGGTGATGACGATCAACGTCACCGCCACCTGGCGGCTGATCCGCTCGCTCGAACCGCTGCTTGTTAGGTCCGATGCCGGGCGCGCGCTCATTCTCTCATCGAGTGCTGCGCACAAGTGCAAACCCTTCTGGGGACCCTATTCCGCCTCGAAAGCGGCGGTTGAGGCGTTGGCGCGCACCTGGGCACACGAGACACAGCGCCTGCCGCTGCGCATTCTCAGCGTCGATCCCGGCGCCACGCGGACGGCCATGCGGGCGCAGGCCATGCCGGGCGAGGACCCGGCAACCGTGCCGCATCCTTCCGAGGTGGCCGCCGCACTGATGCCGCTGTTCGGTCCTGACCAGACCGAGACCGGCAAGCTCTTTCTCGTCCGGGAAAAGAAGATCGTGGACTATCGCATGCCGGAATAATCCGGCGTTGATCAGCGCTTTTGGTTGCCCCTCCACCAGCCTTCTCCCCGCTTGCGGGGAGAATGTGCCGGTAGGCGGATGAGGGCCCGAATTCCCGGGAAGCAGTCGATCCCCGCTCTAATCGCTGTCGCCCGGCAGACCGTCGCCACCTTGCCCCGCGGGCCAGTCGCCGTATTTGCGCTGCCACGAGCGGGCGCCGAACGGCAGGCTGATCAGATAGGCCACTGCTGTGACGACCATGGTCTCCCATGTATAAGTCATCAGCGTCGCCACATAGAAGACGACGACTAGAATGACCGGCAGCACGAGGTCGCGGCGAACACGGCTGTTCTCGGATTTGCCGGACCAGACAGGCAGACGGCTGACCAGCAAAAAGGCAATCAGCACCGTGTAGGCCGACGCGATGAGCGCGAAGATCCGGTCTGGAGCAAGACCAAGCAGACCGATATAGACAGGCAGCAGCACCAGCATGGCACCGGCCGGCGCCGGAACACCGACGAAATATTCCGATTGCCATGAGGCCTTAACTGGTCGCTCCGACATAACGTTGAAGCGGGCGAGCCGCAATCCGGCCGCGATCGCATAGATCAACGCCGCGATCCAGCCGATGGATCGCGCCTGATCCAGCAGGAAAACGTAAAGAACCAAGGCGGGAGCGACCCCGAAATTGATGATGTCGGCGAGCGAATCCATCTGCCCGCCGAAGCTCGACGTCGCCTTGAGCAACCTTGCTACGCGGCCGTCGATGCCGTCCAGAAACGCCGCCAAGAGAACCATGGCGACGGCAAGTTCAAAACGATTTTCGAAGGCGAGCCGGATGCCGGAGAGACCTGCGCAGATCGCCAGAACGGTGATCATATTGGGAATCATCAGCCGCAGCGGAATTTCCCGCAGCCGCGGACCGCGTGCCTTATCGTGCGAGTCGCCCGGACCAACGGCCGTTTCCGAGGCTTCTGCCGGTTTTTCCTGCTGGGGCTCCATCTTCACTCCTTACGCGCGGCGGCTGATGACCGGACCCTTGGCGGAGCCAAATTCGGCAAGCACGGTCTCGCCGGCGATAGCCGTCTGGCCGAGGGTTACACGCGGCTGCGCGCCTTCCGGCAGGAATACATCGAGACGCGAGCCGAAGCGGATAAGACCGAAGCGCTCGCCCGCCTCGAGCCGCGCGTTTTCCGCCGTCCAGCAGAGGATGCGCCGCGCGACCAGACCGGCGATCTGAACGACGCCGATTGCACCATGCTTCGTCTCGATGACGAGGCCGTTGCGTTCGTTTTCCTGACTTGCCTTATCGAGCTCTGCATTGACGAAGCTGCCTGCGCGATATGCGATGCGACGCACCGTCCCGCTTACAGGCGCGCGGTTCACATGGCCGTTGAAAACATTCATGAAGACCGATATGCGCAGCATCGGCTCTGAACCGAGGCCTAGTTCTTCCGGCGGCATCACGGTCGCAACCGAGGACACCCGGCCATCTGCCGGGCTGATGACGAGATCGTCATCGATCGGCGTCATGCGCTCCGGATCGCGGAAGAAATAGGCGCACCATGCGGTCAGTAGGAAGCCGATCCACATCAGCGGTTCCCACAGGAAGCCAAGCACCAGCGAAACGACGAAGAAGATCGCAATGAAGCGATAGCCTTCCCTGTGGATCGGAACGAGGGTGTTGCGCACCGTGCTGACCAAGCTCATGAACTCTACTCCAGAATTAACGCGGAAAGTCACCTACCGCATGATTCCTTCAATCGGAACCGATCTTAAGGATAAACCATGCAGCAATTCAAAGCGCTACAGGACCTTTGTGCGTCTGAGAAGACGCACGGCGCTGTAGCGCGAATTCGAAGGCCGGGCAACGGCGAACGACAGGTGACGGCAAGTTGGGCACCGATGAGCCGGCGCCCTACCATCGTCAGATCGCCGGCTCGCCGCGGTTGATCACACCTAGATCGTCGCTTTCGCGCACCCGCTTCAACTGCTCCTCCACCTGAGTCGCCTCGCGCTGGCGGCTCCACATAGAAGCATAAAGGCCGCCCCGGTCGATCAGTTCGCCATGGGTTCCGCGTTCGGCGATGACGCCGTCCTTCAAAACGATAATCTCATCGGCATTGATAACGGTCGAAAGGCGGTGGGCGATGACGAGCGTCGTGCGATTGCGCGACACGACGTCGAGTGCGGCCTGAATTTCCTGCTCGGTCTTCGTGTCGAGCGCCGAGGTCGCCTCATCGAGGATCAGGATCGGCGGTGCCTTCAGGATGGTGCGGGCGATCGCAACGCGCTGCTTCTCGCCGCCCGACAGCTTCAGGCCGCGCTCGCCGACCATCGCCCGGAAGCCTTCCGGCAGGCCACGGATGAAATCGCCGATCTGCGCTGCCTCGGCAGCGGCCTCGACCTCCGCGTCCGACGCGCCTATCCGGCCATAGCGAATGTTGTAAGCGATCGTATCGTTGAAGAGCACCGTGTCCTGCGGCACCATGCCGATAACGGCACGGAGGCTCTTCTGCGTCACGGCGCGCACGTCCTGCCCGTCCACGGTGATCGATCCCCCCTGCACATCATAGAAGCGGTAGAGGAGCCGGGACAAGGTCGACTTGCCGGCGCCGGACGGGCCGACGACGGCGACCGTCTTGCCGGCGGGAACGTCAAAGGAAATTCCCTTCAGAATAGGCCTGGCCGCTTCATAGGCGAAGTACACGTCCCGAAAGGCGATCGCACCGCGCTCGATCTTAAGCTCTTTCGCATCCGGCCGGTCGACGACCTCCGCCTGGACGTCCAGCAGATCAAACATGTGCTCGATATCCGTCAGACCCTGGCGGATTTCGCGGTAGACGAAGCCGATGAAATTCAGCGGAATGGCGAGTTGGATCAGCATCGCGTTGATAAAGACGAAGTCGCCGATGGTCTGCTCGCCGCGCTGTACGGCGAGCGCCGATATGGTCATCATGGCGGCGGTGCCGGCGCCGAAAATCAGCGCCTGACCGAAGTTCAACCAGCCGAGAGACGTCCAGACCTGGGTCGCGGCGCGTTCATAGCGTTCCATCGACTTGTCGAACCGCTTAGCCTCCATCTCTTCGTTGCCAAAATATTTGACGGTCTCGAAGTTGAGCAGCGAATCGATCGCCTTGGTGTTCGCGTCGGTGTCGCTGTCGTTCATGGAGCGGCGGATGGCGATGCGCCAGTCGCTGGCGCGCACGGTGAACCAGATATAGAGCCAGACGGTGATCGCGGTGACGAAAAGATAGCTGAAACCGTAACCCCACCAAAAGATCACCGCCGTCAGCAGGAACTCGATCAGGGTCGGCACGCTGTTCAGAATGGTGAACCTTACGATGGTCTCGATGCCCTTCGTGCCGCGTTCGATAATGCGCGAAAGTCCGCCCGTGCGCCGCTCGAGATGGAAGCGCAATGAGAGCTGATGCATATGCACGAAGGTTCGGTAGGCTAACTGTCGTACGGCGTACTGACCGACGCTCGCAAAAAGCGCGTCGCGCAGCTGGTTCAGACCGGCCTGCAGCAGCCTGGCGAGATTGTAGGCGAGAACCAGCATGACGGCGCCGGTGAGAAATTGCGGCAGAAAGCCCAGCGCGTCTGGTTTGCTGTTGAGGGCATCCGTCGCCCATTTGAAGAAATAGGGCACGAGAATAAGCACGACCTTGGCGACCACCAGAATCACCGTTGCCCAAACCACCCTCAGCTTCAGATCGGCGCGATCGGCCGGCCACATGTAAGGCCAGAGGTTCGAAATAGTCTCGAACGGATTGCTGGTATCGGCGGAAACCGTCTTCTTCTGGTTCTGGGGTGCCACGTCTCAGTCCGCTTCCGATGCTCTTGGATCACGACTATTTGGGTTAAACCAACCCAAATCACAAACGTGATCGGAGGTCCAAGTTACTGCATGGGTCCTGAAATCGGTTCCGATTTAAGGATATGCAGCAATTCAAAGTGTTACAGCGACCTTTGTGCGTCTGAAGACGCACGGCGCTGTATATGGGACGCGGGAAAACCGCACGTGCTTTTTCTCGCTCCAGCTTTAATGAAAAGCGGCGCCTTTGAAGACGCCGCGTTTGATGACAGATAGGTCCGCGTTCTTGCTGCCGCAATGGAGTTGTCGGCAAAAGACGCGGCTATTCTCCGCGTTTCACGCGCTTCCGATGGATTTCCCGCGATTCCTCGTCGGAAAGCGCCTTGTCGGGAACCCCGAAGACCTGGCCGGGCTGGATCATATCGGGATTGTCGATTTGCTCACGGTTCGCAACGTAGATCGTCGTATAGCGCACGCCCGCTCCGTAGACGCGTCGTGAAATCTGCCAGAGCGTGTCGCCGCGGCGGATGATGACCGAAGTCTTGCTTTCCTTGAGCGGCGCCTGTTCGATCGTCGTCGGCTGTCCTTCGGCCGAGGCGGATGCCGCAGCCTGCTCGGTTGTCGGCTCTGAAAGTGCGCTTTCCGCATCTCCGACCGTCGATGGCTCCGCGGCATTGGCGGTTTCGGTGCCGGGCGTAGCGTGAAGTTCGGCAGAGGTCGCGACCGACGCGCTGCCGCCTTGTCGCGCCAAGGCTGGGCCGACTACTCCCGCGACCTTGTCCAGCGCGGTAGCAACGCTCGCCGAGTCCTGCGGCGAAGACTTGAGAATGGTCAGTGCTTTAGCGGCTGCCTTGGAAGCTTCGGCCGCCGCAGTCGCCTGCGCCTGATTGGAGGCCTCGGCGGGCTTGAACTCCGCAAGCGACTTGAGCGCGAATTCCGTGGCTGAGCGGGCAGCGGCAAGCTGTTCGGCGGTAGGCTGCTTTCCATTGGCGAAAAGGCCCTTCAACAGGGCGAGCGCCTTGCCGGCCTCCGTCTTGAGGCCATCGAGACCTGTCGTGACCACAGTGGATGACGAGCCTGCGACCGCGGCAATCTGAGCGCCGGCCGGCCTGTCGAAGGGCACCGAAGCGCGCATCGCCACTTTGCTGGCATCCTCGTTCAGCATGTCGGCCCGGATGATATGGCTGCCAACAGCGAGGTCGATCGAACCATCGACGACGAAATGCCCCTTCTCGTCGGTCTTCATCTCTCCGAGGAGCTTGTCGTCGGCATAGATGCGCACGAGCACGCCGGGCTTCGCGTTGCCGGCGACAAACATCGTGCGCCCTTCGATCTCGACGGCCGTAACCTGGAGACCCGGTATGGCGGCCGGCTGGGCTGATGTCGTGGACGCGCCACCGGGCTCGCCCGTTGCTGGCGATATGGGCTCTACTGCTGCCTGCATCGGCTTGGCTTTGCCCTTCGGCGTTGTGATCAGGCGGCTCGCCTCACCCGGCTTGGAAACCATTGCCAGCAACTGCCCGCTTGCGTCTTTCGGCACGGAAACGGTCGCTACCTCCTCCGAGGTCTTGGCGGCACCGCCTGGTCCGACGCTCCGCAGCGTCAACTGGTAATCGCCGGCGGCAAGCGGCTTGTCAAAAACGGCAGCGAAATCCCCGGCGGGGCCGACATCCGTGGTGCCGAGAACAGTGTCGCCGCTCAGAATTTCGAGTGTGGTACCGGGCTGGGCCCGTCCGGCAATGACGGTCGATCCGTCCGGTTCGACACGCAGGACGTCAAATCCTGGAACGGTCCAGTTGGCGATCGGCTCATGTGCGCTTTGAGCGGGATTGACCGGTTTGGGAGGCGCGGCTGTCTGGCGACCGTCCGCGCCTTCCTTCGCCGAGGGTGCGCTCGCGACCTTGGCGCCAGAGCTTGGCTCAGCGGGCTCGCCGGCGCTCGTCGCCGGTTGGCCGGCCTGCTCCTTCTCTTGATCACGCAGGTTCGGCTGGACCACGAAAACCATCAATGCGGTCGCAATCGCCAGGACGCTTAGGGCCACCCAGCTGGCCTTGTTCTTTATCATGCCACTCTCCACAGGAGCGGAGCGATTTGTTGCTCCGCGCATGCCCCTTTGCCGGCCCGCGGTGCGGGCCAAGCTGCCATTATAGCGCAACGGCGGCCTACCCGTCCGAATTCTTCAATGTATTACTGAAATTGCTAACGTTTCCTATAGTTCTGTACAAGCTCCCGCCGCCCGCACCGACGGTATCCGCAAGGATTTTTCGCTCATTTTTCTTGACCCGTGCTGCGCTGCAATGTCTTTTTGGCTTCATGAGCAAGGAACAAACCCCGATTCGATCGATCTGCGTCTACTGCGGCTCCCAAGGCGGACGTGATCCCGCTCAGCTACAGGCAGGGCGTACTCTCGGAAAGTCGATCGCCGATCACGGCTTGAGGCTCGTCTATGGCGGCGGTACGCGCGGGATCATGGGCGCCGTTGCAAGCGGCGTTCTTTCCGCCGGCGGTCACGTCACGGGCATCATCCCCGAGTTTCTCATGGACAAGGAGGCAACTCGCCATTCGCTCGGTCAGCTCAACGAACTGGTCGTGACCGCCGACATGCACGAGCGGAAGCACAAGATGTTCGAGCGTGCCGATGCCTTCGTCGCACTTCCGGGCGGTATCGGGACACTTGAAGAGATCGTCGAAATCATGACCTGGGCGCAGCTCGGCCGCCACAGGAAGCCGATGGTCTTCGGCAACATCAACGGCTTCTGGAACCCGATGATGGAACTCATCCAACATATGCGCGACCAGGGCTTCGTCCACACGGCTCATCTCGTCCAACCTTTGGTGATCGACAGAGCCGAAGATATCGTTCCCGGCATTCTCGCCTCGGCCGCCGCGAAGGGCCGCGACGGCGAAGCCGAGATCATTGCCAAGATGTAATTCAGGACTCCGTCCGATTGCCGCAGCCTATTCCGCCGGCGTGGGCTGCGCTGCACGGCGCGCCCTGCTCTGCGCCAGCATCGCCCCCGAATAGATGAGGAGCGCGGCCCAGATCAGGGCGAAGGCGATGAGTTTGGCCGTGCCGAAGGGCTCATGAAAGACGAAGACGGCGATCACGAAGATCATCGTCGGCGCGATATACTGCATGATGCCGATTGTGGAGAGCCGCAGCAGCTTCGCGCCATTGGCATAGATCATCAGCGGCACGGCGGTTACGATGCCGCAGGACAGGAGCCAGAGGATGTCGGCCATGCCGGTATCGCCGAAATGTCCCTGTCCGGTCGCTTCAAGCCAGATGATATAGCCGATCGCCGGAATGCTAAGCAGAAGCACCTCGAGGAAGAAGCCCTGGTTGGGTCCGATCGGCAGCGTCTTGCGGAAGAAAGCGTAGAATCCCCAGGAGAAGCAAAGCCCGATCGAGACCCAGGGAAGGCCACCGGCGTCGAAGGCGAGAACGGCGACAGCGAGCGCGGCCAGCGCAATTGCCACCATCTGCGCCGGGTTCGGTCTTTCCTTGAGCAGCACGGCACCGAGGAAAATCGAGAACAGCGGGTTGATGTAATAGCCAAGCGCCGTCTCGATCGCCCTGCCGGCGCCGATCGCCCAGACATAGATGCCCCAGTTGATGGTGATGAGGACGGCGGTCAGCGTCGCCATCCGCAGCATGCGCGGCGAACGCAGAGCAGCCTTGATCTCCTGCGTACGGCCCAGCCACAACAGCACGAGACCTGCAAGCGGGACGGACCAGACGATACGGTGTGCGACGACCTCAGCCGCTGGGATATGCGCCACCGCCTTCATGAAGAAGGGCAGGAAGCCCCAAAGCAGGTAGGCTGCAAGGGCGAAGGCAAAGCCTCTGGCCGAGTCGGTATTTTCAGCGGGCAATTTCGCATTCGGCTCAGCCATCATATCCTCCCTGACCCCTCGACCAGAGCAACGACCGGCGCATCGGCCGATTTGGCTCCGATCGACGGCATGGCTCCGACGGAACAATGCCTTCTTTGCGTCGGGTCCTACTCCAACGATCGGTAATGCACCAATTCATTTCCGTGAACGAAGAAGTGAAATCTGCTGACAGGTGGCCGCGCTATTCCGCGGCAACCAGTCCAACCTGATCACGGTTCTTGAGCAGCTTGTAAACGATACTATCCATCAAAGCCTGGAAGGACGCGTCGATGATGTTGTCGGAAACGCCGACAGTCCACCAGCGCGCGCCGGTCCGATCCGTCGATTCGATCAGGACGCGGGTAATCGCCTCGGTGCCGCCGTTAAGGATCCGCACCTTGTAATCGGCCAATTCGAGATCGGCGATTTCCGACTGATATTTGCCGAGGTCCTTGCGAAGAGCAAGGTCGAGCGCATTGACCGGGCCATGGCCCTCGGCGACGGACATCATCGTTTCTCCATCGACGACAACCTTGACCACCGCTTCCGAAACAGTCTTCAAATTGCCGTTCGCATCGAAGCGGCGCTCGACCATGACCCGGAAGCTTTCCACGTGGAAGAAGTCCGGCACCGTGCCAAGGATGCGGTTCGCAAGCAGCGTAAAACTGGCATCCGCACCCTCATAGGCATAGCCTGTCGCCTCGCGCTCCTTGACGACCGCGATCAGCTTGTCGAGCCTCGGATCATCCTTGCCGACGCTGATGCCACGCCGCTTGAGCGCATTGATGAAATTGGCCTTGCCGCCCTGGTCCGACACCATGACCTTGCGCAGATTGCCGACGGCTTCGGGTGCGACATGTTCGTAGGTTCGCGGATCCTTCAGAAGCGCCGAGGCGTGGATCCCTGCCTTGGTGGCGAAGGCGGATGCGCCGACATAGGGCGCCTGCGCATCCGGCGAACGGTTCAAAAGCTCGTCGAACGCGTGCGCAAGCGTGGTCAACTCCTGCAGCCTCTCGGAATCGATCCCGGTTTCAAAGCGGCTCGAATAGGTTTCCTTGAGCGCCAGCGTAGCGATCAGCGTCACCAGATTGGCATTGCCGCAACGCTCGCCGATACCGTTCAGCGTTCCTTGGATCTGGCGGACGCCGGCTTCGACGGCCGCCAGCGAATTCGCCACTGCCTGCCCGGTATCATTATGGGCGTGAATACCGAGATTTCCGCCCGGCACGCCGGCGGCAATCACGGCGGAGACGATCGCGCGCACCTCCGGCGGCTGCGTACCGCCGTTGGTGTCGCATAGAACGACCCAGCGCGCACCCGCTTCAAAGGCCGTTTTTGCGCAGGCGAGCGCATAGGCCGGATTTGCCTTGTAGCCATCGAAGAAGTGCTCGCAATCAACCATCGCCTCACGACCGGAGGCGACAACCGCCTCCACCGAGGCCCTGATGCTTTCGAGGTTCTCCTCGTTCGAGCAGCCGAGCGCCACCTCGACATGATAGTCCCAGCTCTTGGCAACGAGACAGATCGCGTCACTGCTGGCATTAAGCAAGGCGTTGAGGCCCGGATCGTTGGAGGCAGAAACACCTGCGCGCTTGGTCATGCCGAAGGCCACGAAAGACGCTTGTTGCGTCGGTTTGCGCTTGAAGAATTCCGTATCGGTCGGATTGGCACCGGGATAGCCGCCTTCGACATAATCCATGCCGAATTCGTCAAGCATCGTCGCAATCGCAATCTTGTCCTCGACGGAAAAGTCGATGCCGGGCGTCTGCTGCCCGTCTCGAAGCGTCGTGTCGAAGAGGTAGATGCGTTCCCTGGTCATAGCTTAGTTCCAACATGCAATATTAAGGTCAGCGTGAGCTCTCAACGCACGCTATACGGCCTTGCCGGCGAATTTGTCGGTCGCGCGGATTAGGCGATCGAGGATGCCCGGCTCCGAATAGGCGTGCCCCGCCCCCTCGATCAGGTGGAATTCCGCCTCGGGCCAGGCCTTGTGCAATTGCCAGGCATATTTCGCCGGGCACGGCATGTCGTAGCGGCCGTGCACGACAACGCCCGGTATGCCGTGAAGCTTGTGCGCGTCGCGCAGCAATTGGCCTTCCTTAAGCCAGCCGGCATTGACGAAGAAATGGTTCTCGATGCGGGCAAAGGCGTGAGCGTATTCTTCCTCTTCGAAGCGGCTGCTCGTCGCGGGCTCCGGCAGAAGCGTGATCGTCTCGCCCTCCCATAAGCTCCAGGCCTTTGCCGCGGCTAGCCGCGTCTCCCGGTCCTCGCTCGTCAGGCGTCGGTGATAGGCGCGCATCATTTCGTGGCGTTCTGCCGGCGGAATCGGAGCGACAAAACGTTCCCACTTGTCCGGGAACATCTCCGACACGCCGAATTGATAGTACCAATCGAGCTCGGCCTTGGTCAGCGTGTAGATACCGCGGAGGACGAGTTCGGAAATGCGCTCCGGATGGCTTTCGGCATAGGCAAGCGCCAATGTCGAGCCCCAGGAACCGCCGAAAACCAGCCATCTATCGGCGCCGACCATCTCGCGCAACCGCTCGATATCGGCGACGAGATGCCATGTCGTATTCGCCTCGATCTCGGCATGCGGCGTGGATTTGCCGCAGCCGCGCTGATCAAAGAGCAACACGTCGTAAAGCGCCGGATCGAATAGGCGACGATGGTTCGGCGAGATCGTGCCGCCCGGCCCGCCGTGCAGGAAAACGGCCGGTTTTGCACCGGGTGTGCCGGCCCGTTCCCAATGGACCATATGATCATCGCCGACATCGAGGTGACCTGAGGCGTAGGGCTCAATTTCCGGGTACAGTGTCCGCAATGCAACGCTCACAACAGGTCTTCCTCGGGTGGCCAGTGCACGGTGTCGTAGTCCGGATGCTGGCGGTTTGATTCCAGAACGCGCAGATGGCGCGTGGCCGAGGCCTCGCTACCGTCATCCGTCTCCTTTTGGGGAAGGCCTGGCAGGTGCGAGAACCACAGCATGCGTGACTCGATTCCGGATTGGTAGACGGGCTGCACATCCTCCGGGTCGTCAAGCGAACCGAGCGCGATATTCAGGAAGTCCTCATCCGGCATGTCGTAGAACAGCGGGGTGCCGCAATCGCGGCAGAAACCACGCCGTACGAGCTGGGACGAACGGAACCAGGACGGCTTCCCGCGTGTGATGCGGAAATCCTCCCGCGCGATGTTGGCGAGCGGCAGGAAATAATTGCCTGCCGCTTTCTGGCACATGCGGCAATGACAAATATGCGGATCGTCGAGCGTGCCCTCGGCACGGTAGCGCACCGCGCCGCATTGGCAGCCGCCCGTGAAGATGCGTCGAATCATCATGCCCAGGTCCCTGCCGGCGGCCATTGATCCGTCTCACGGTCCGGATGCTGAAAGGAGATGATCTGCTCCTGCCTGGCGTAATAATCCGGATCCTCGAGGACCGGCTGCTCGAAGATGGTTTCGACCCAGGGCAGCCGGGCATGGTAATTGACCTGGATCCTCGGAGCGAGATCGGAGCGGTCATCGAAGGCACCGATCGCGATTTCGAGGCCGCCGGGATGCCGGTAGGTCAGCGGCGTGCCGCATTTCGGACAGAAGCCGCGATCGATATTGACCGAGGACTGGAAATAGCTCGGTTCACGGCGGGTCCACTCGACCCCATCCTTCGGTGCCGTCACCAGGGCCGAAAAGAAGGAGCCGAACTGCTTCTGGCACATGCGGCAATGACAGATCGACGGGCGCCCGAGCTCTCCGCGGATGCGAAAACGGACGGCCCCACATTGGCATCCGCCTGTTCTTACGGCATCACTCATCATCTTTCCTCCGGTGGCCAGGTTTCGGTGTCATGGTCGGGATGCTGATAGGAAACGAGATGGGCGAGGAAGGACGTCGCGTCGACATCCGTCATCGTGTCCTCGCCGGGGAGTTCCGGCACGCGATCGACATAGGGCAACTTCGCTTCGATGCCCCACTGGATCGTCGGCGCGATACCTTCCGGGCGGTCGAAAGCCGCGATTGCCAGTGCCATTCCGTCCGGCGCCTCGTAGGTCAGCGGCGTGCCGCAGTCGCCGCAGAAACCGCGCCACACGGCGTTCGAGGATTGGAACCGCTTGCGTTCGCCACGCGTCCAGGTGACCTTCGCGCCGCGCACTGAGACAAGCGGCAGGTAAAAATTGCCGCTCGCCTTCTGGCACATGCGGCAATGGCAGACCGAGGCGTCGCCGAGCTTGCCCTCGACGCGAAAGCGGACCGCGCCACATTGGCATCCGCCGGTATGGATATCATCAGCCATGTCGCCCTCCTCTTTCTTGCAAGTTCAAATCGCATGTGAACGGGTCACACCTGGGATCGCTTCACCTCCCAGGTCGTAACCCGCTCGCCGGTTTCGGAGTCTTTGCCATCCTTGAGCTGGATGCCCCTGGCCAGGAGATCGGCGCGGATGCGGTCGGCTTCGGCATAGTTTTTTGCTTTCAGGAGTTCGAGACGCGCACGCACACGGCCGTCGATCTCGTGCACGACCGCCTCGTCGAGTTCGATCTCCTTCGGCACGACGCCGATGAGCGCCGCGCTCGCCGTGAAGGCGCCGAGATATTGCGAATCGGCAGATGCTTTCTGCGCCAACGCATGCAGAGCCTGGATCGCCGCGACCGTGTTGAGATCGTCGGCGATCGCAGCCACAACCGTTGGCTCGGCCTCGCCCACTGTCTCGCTGGGGACCGGCCATTTGGAAAGCAGATGCTCGGCTTCTTCCAACCGCTTGACGGAGAAGTCGATCGGCTCGCGGTAATGCGTCATCAGCATCGCCAGTCGCAGCACCTCGCCCGGCCATTTGCGGCCACCGAACTTCTCCGTGTGGAGGAGTTCATAGATGGTGATGAAATTGCCTTCCGATTTCGACATCTTGCGGCCCTCGACCTGCAGGAAGCCGTTGTGCATCCAGACATTGGCCATCACATCGGTCCCATGGGCGCAGCGCGACTGGGCAATTTCGTTCTCGTGGTGCGGGAAGATCAGATCCAGCCCACCACCGTGAATGTCAAACACTTCACCAAGATAGCGGCCGCTCATCGCCGAGCATTCAACGTGCCAGCCCGGCCGACCGCGTCCCCATGGGCTATCCCAGCCAGGCTCATTCTCCTCGGAGAGCTTCCATAGCACGAAGTCACCCGGATTCTTTTTGTGGGCATCGACAGCGACACGCGCACCGGCCTGCTGCTCCTCGAGATTGCGCTTCGAAAGCTGGCCGTAGTCCGCCATCGACTTTGTATCGAACAGCACTTCGCCCGCCGCCTGATAGGCGTGGCCCTTGGCAATCAGCTTCTCGATGATCTCGATCATCTGAGCGATATTTTCGGTGGCCCGCGGCTGCACGTCCGGCTCGAGGCAGCCGAGTAGCGCGGCGTCCTCCAGAAACTGCTTTTCGGTCTTCTCGGTCACGTGCCGGATTGCTTCGTTCAGTGGCAAGGCCGGATAATCGCGCAGCGCCCGCGCGTTGATCTTGTCGTCGACGTCGGTGATGTTGCGGGCATAGGTGACATGGCTCGCGCCGTAGACATGGCGCAGCAGCCGAAACAGAACGTCGAACACTATGAGCGGCCGGGCATTGCCGATATGGGCATAGTCGTAGACCGTCGGACCGCAGACATACATGCGGACGTTCTGAGGATCGATCGGCCGAAAATCGGCCTTTTCCCGCGTCAGCGTGTTGTACAGCTTCAAAGTCGGCATTCCGCCCATCCCAAATCTCCAAGCCTGCATGCAACCACCGGAATATAGCGCCCGGATGGCCCGCACGTTTGTCATCTTGGATTTGTGGAGACGAAAACGGCCAGGCCAGCGGATCGCTAGCGAATAATCTTCCGGCAGATAATGCAGATAACCGTTTTCATGGCGACCCTTATCGCGCTTCGTATGGCGCCGGTCAAGAGGCGAGCCGCATGCAAGCAAAGGTCGTCATCCTACGGCGATTGCGGCCATGGATTTGTCATGATTTGGCTATCTGGGATCGTAATATGGGAAAACGATTCGCGATGCAGCCTGTTCTGTACCGAACCGTGTTTCCCGCGAAACAAGGAGAGACGCCGTTTTCAGGCACAAAACCGAAGACGAAGCGTTTCCAATTTAGGGAAAACATCAAGGAGAGCATGCAGTGAAGGCCCCCAAGATCACCGATTCCAAACCGCCCGCCGCAGACCTTGTGGCGCAATACCGGCCACTCGGCCTTAAGGCCGTGCTCGCTGCCGCCCTGCAGGCCAAGGTCAAGCCGGCCGGCACGAAGCTTGTCAAACACTGGGCGTTCTCGGGACGGCCGCGCTAAAACAGCGACATTTGTCCGCTGTCCTTGTTGCGGTCTTCCTTTGCTGCCGGCGATACGAGCGGCTCGATTTCGTCTTGAAGCTCGGGGCCGCTGTTGGCGACCTGGTTGACCTTGTCGGACACCGGGATCGCTTCGAAATAGTCTTCAGACACAGGAGCCATAAGGTCCGTTACGTCTCGCGGCTCCCGGGTCTTGCAATCCAGCCAGCGGGCAAAATCTTCCGGCTGGATTACGACGGGCATGCGATCGTGGATGTGGCGGACCGCCTTGTTCGCGCCAGCGGTCAGAATGGCGGCCGTATCGACCTCAGAGCCATCTGCCGAGGACCAGGTCTCCATGAGCCCGGCAAAAGCAAGAATGCCGCCCTTCTTCGGGCGGACCCAATAGGCCTGCGAGGCTTCCCGGCTGCCTTTCGCCGGGCGGCGCCACTCATAGAAGCCGGAGGCAGGCACCAGAATTCGGCGATGGCGCATTGCCGCGCGGAAGGCTGCCTTGCCGACGGCCGTTTCGGAGCGGGCATTGATGAGCAACGGAAAATCGCGCGGATCCTTCACCCAACCCGGAGTGAACCCCCAGCGGACCAGCATGGCTTTACGTTCCGGCAGATTGCTGCCCGGTTCCGCCCGATCCGACGCGACAATCACGATGATCGGCTGAGTCGGCGCGATGTTGAACCTTGCCGGAAAATCGTCCGCCTCCAGCAGGCCAAACAGTTCCATCAATTCTTCCGGCGTCGCCGTCAGCGCAAAACGTCCGCACATGACATGGATGTGGCATTTCACGTAGGATGGGTCAACGACCGACGTGAGTTTCGTTTCCATGACGCTGATTCAGCCTGAACTCGCCTCCTCCGCCATCCTCGAACGGGATGGGCATTATCTCCTCGTCCGGCGGGCCAATCCGCCGTCGGCCGACATGTACGCCTTTCCCGGCGGCCGCGCAGAGCCCGGCGAAACCCCGGCGGAGACTGCCTTGCGCGAACTCGCCGAGGAAACCGGCATCAGGGCGCGCGACCCGGTGCTTTTCGAAACCTACGATCTGCCCGGGAAGGAATCCGAGGGACGGCACTTTCTGCTATCGGTTTTCACCGTCGAGGCGGACCCTGCCTCGGTCGCCATCGCCAGCGACGATGCGGCAGGGCTGGGCTGGTTTACGCCGGAGGAAATTTTCACATTGCCCATTCCCGAGAGTGTTCGCCAATGTGTGGAAAGGCTGGCGGGCGTTCGATCCCCCTATCCGCACCACGCCGGCCTTGCAACCGGCACCGATTCGGAGTTGATGGATCCATGACCAGCGTCACAATTATGCTCCGACTTTTTTTGACCGGCACCGTCCTCTTGGTCGCGGCAGGCGCCGCAGCACAAAAGAGGCCGCCCGCAGCGGAGGAGAAGACGCAGTCCCCTCCCCCGCCGGCTGCGGAAGAAAGGCCGACGCCCTATGACCAGCGACTGATTCGTCTCGCCGAAATTCTCGGGTCGGTGCACTATCTGCGCAATCTCTGCCTGAGCCAGCCTGAAGACAATTGGCGCCGCGCGACCCAGGAACTGATCGACAAGGAGACTGCCGACGAACCGCAGCGACGCGAACGTATGACCGCCGCCTTCAACCGTGGGTACCGGACCTTCGCATCGGTCTATACGACTTGCACCGAGCCGGCGACGCTTGCCGAGCGGCGATACCGTGCCGAAGGTGCAACACTTGCCTCAGAAATCGTCGCCCGCTTTGGAAATTAGCAAGAAATTAACCTCTTTTTCCAGGAGCCCGTGTCGTTTCGGGAAAAGACTGCTAAGTTTATTAAGAGAGTGGTAAGAAGTAACCGGCCTGTCTGGCTGTTCAGTTGCAGTTCAGCGAAGCGGCGTTAGGCTAGGCAGTGCATGTAGTGGAAGTCGCATGGAACGAATGATGGAACCAAGCCTGACCGACATCGACGACATGATCGTCCACGAGAAGATGCAGGCGGCCCTCGAACACCAGAGCGAGGCTTGGGCGGATGGTATGGCTGACGGCATCGAGCCGGAGATCATTGCCGACGCGGCGATCGCACTGGCCATGCGGGAAACCGTCCGGCTTCATGGCGAAGAAGGCGCGGAGGCGATGCTCAATTCGCTTCGTGAGCGCATGCTCGCCGGAGAATTCTCGCCACAGCGGATAATTCAGTAATATCAGGACTGCCCTATGAGCCGGAACCTTGCAAACCGGGCCGACCCGGTTCGCCTTGTTACGCTGCTGCTGGCGGGCGTAGCTATCTGCGCTCCGATTGCGGCCCCGCCCGCGCTCGCGCTCAGCGAATTCCAGCGCGCTCCCGGCCCGGTCGCCAGTGACCAGAACGCCGCACCCGCGGGCGAGCCTGAGCAGAGCGAGCCCGAGGAAGAGGCGCCTCTCGAAATACCAGCGCCCGATCCGCTGGTCGATAAGGCGGCGGCCGGCACCAAGGACGACGAAATTGCCGAACCTCAGGTGGTCGAGCCGGTCGAAGTCCTGACGGACGTCTCGAAGATTCCGGCACCTGTCGCCCGCATGCGTGAACTGATCGTCGAAGCCGCCGCTTCGGGCGAGATCGAGAGGCTGCGGCCGCTGCTGGGCAAAGGCCCGAGCCAGACGCAGGTTACCGGCGTCAGCGGCGACGAAGACCCCATCGCAACGCTGAAAAGCCTGTCCGGCGACCAGGACGGCGTCGAAATTCTCGCCATTCTTCTTGACGTTCTGTCGACGGGCTTCGTTCTTGCCGACAAGGGCACGCCGGAGGAAGCCTATGTCTGGCCCTATTTCGCCGAAAAGCCGCTGTCCTCGCTGACCGCTCCGGAGAAGGTTGATCTGTTTCGGCTGGTGACCGCCGGCGATTTCGCCGGCATGGAGGAATTCGGCAGCTATAATTTCTACCGCGTCGGCATTACCCCCGACGGCCAATGGAAATTTTTCGTCGCCGGCGATTGAGCCCTCATCAGTTGGGCTGCGGGCGGAAAACCGCGTCACACTTGGCCTCATCCCGCTCTACAGCGCCACGCGTCTTATCAGACGCGCAAAGATCGCTGTAGGACCTTGGTTTTCTGCATGTTTTTTTCCTTAAATCGGGTCCGATTTAAGGAAACATGCAGTAGCAGCACGCTTGCCGATTGTCGGCGGACATCCTACTTCTTCGACAAAGAGAACAGGATTCGAACCATGCCCAAGGTCTGCCTCGACGACCGAGCGATTATCAACGTTTCCGGCAAGGACGCCGAAGACCTTCTCCAAGGTCTGATTACTACGGACATAGGCGCGCTTGCTCCGGACGAAGTCCGGCCGGGCGCGCTGCTGACGCCGCAGGGCAAGATTCTCTTCGATTTTCTGATTTCCCGCGACGATGAAACATTGAGGCTGGAGACCGCGAGAGATCAGGCCGAAGCGCTGCTGAAGCGGTTGACCATGTATAAATTGCGCTCAGCGGTAGACCTCTCGCTCCTCTCGCCGGCACCGGTTACGATCGTCTTCGCGGAAGACCAGCCCGCCGGGAGCTATCGCGATCATCGGTTCGAAAAGGCCGGCATGCCGGTCTTCCGTCTCTATCGCGACACGCCCGGCCCGGAAGCGCCCCTTGCGGATTTCGATCGGTTGAGAATCGCCGCCGGTGTCGCCGTTTCTGGCGCGGATTACGCGCTGCAGGACGCCTTCCCTCATGATGTGCTCATGGACATGAATGGCGGTCTCTCGTTCCGCAAGGGCTGCTATGTCGGCCAAGAGGTCATCTCCCGCATGCAGCACCGCGGCACGGCACGCCGCCGCGTCGTGATCGTCGCTGGCGATGCGCCGCTCCCGCCGACGGGTGCGAGCATTTCCGTCGACGGGCGACCGATTGGTTCGCTCGGCACCGTCCGCAATCAAACGGGCCTCGCCATCGTCCGCATCGACAAGGCCGGCGAAGCGATCGCTAACGGGGAAACCATTCTCGCGGGCGACGTGGCGGTGAGTTTGACGCTGCCCGGCTGGACCGGCCTAACGTTTCCAGGCGATGCCGGCGAGGCAAGCGCATGATGAATGGGCGTGCCTGGCAGCGTATGCTTTCCGGCCGACGGCTCGATCTGCTCGACCCCTCGCCCCTCGACGTCGAGCTCTCCGATATTGCCCATGGCCTTGCCCGCGTGGCACGCTGGAATGGTCAGACTTCAGGCGACCACGCCTTTTCCGTCGCGCAGCATAGTCTCGTCGTCGAAGATATCTTCCGCCGCACGAACCACTGCAATGCGGAGGAATGCCTGATGGCACTTCTCCACGATGCGCCGGAATATGTGATCGGCGACATGATTTCGCCTTTCAAGGCCGTGGTCGGCGGCGGTTACAAGGCGGTGGAAAGGCGGCTCGAAAGCGCCGTACATCTGCGCTTCGGCCTGCCGCCCCATACGCCCAAGGACCTCAAGGAGCGGATCAAGAAGGCCGATCGCATCGCCGCTTACTTCGAAGCGACCGAGCTCGCCGGATTTTCCGCGGAAGAGGCCCGCAAGTTCTTCGGCCAGCCCCGTGGCATCACACGGGAGACCCTGCTGATCGATCCGCTGCCCGCAATCGAAGCACAGCGTCTTTTCGCCGCGCGCTTCGGTGCGCTGGAAGCCGACCGCCTTACGGCGAAGCAGGAGGCCTGAAATGCCAGGCATCATCGCCTCGCCGCTCGCACGCATCGCCGAAATGGCAGTCCGTCACGGGTGCCGCGAAATGCTGAGCCTCGTCGCAAGGGGGCAGGATTTTCACCGCCCGGGCGTCATCGACCGGACGAAACACCTGACGATCGGCATCAACGATATCAGCTTTGCCGGGACAGGCGATCTGATTGCGCCGCAGGAGGAGCACGTTCAGCAGATCATCGATTTTGCCCGCAACTGGGACCGGATGCACCCGCTTCTCATACATTGCTGGATGGGGGTTTCCCGCTCGCCTGCGGCCGCGCTGATCGCCGCCCTTGCCGTGGCGCCAGATCAGGACGATGAGGCTTTGGTGAACCGCCTGAGACTCGCCTCGCCCTTTGCAACGCCAAATGCGCGGCTGGTCGAAATCGGCGATGGAGCGCTGTCGCGCAACGGGAGGCTTGTCGCTGCCGTGCAGTCTATCGGCCGCGGTGCGGATGCAGATGGCAACGCGCCCTTCGTCCTGCCTATCCGTCCGAAGAGCTTGCCGCATGTCGACTGAGCCGCGGCCGGTTATCGTCGAGATCGGACTGAACGCGGTTATTGTCGCTGTCGTCAATCGCAGCCCGCGCATTCTCGGCATCAGTGAGGCCGATGGCGACACGCGCGACAGCCTGCCCTTCGGTCCGTTCGACCCGGCGCGCCACCGCACCTTCGAGACGAGCCTGCGCGCCCGCGTCGAAAAGCGAACCGCACTCAAGCTCGGTTACATCGAGCAGCTCTACACCTTCGGCGACCGCGGACGCCAGCGCTTGCCGGGCGAGGAAGGCAAGCACATGGTTTCCGTCGGCTATCTCGCGCTGACGCGCACGGATGCCGAGAACAACGAGCGGCTGGCGGAAGCCGGGGCCCATTGGCGCGACTGGTATGGTTACCTGCCCTGGGAGGATTGGCGGCAAGGTCGCCCGGCGATCCTCGACCAGACGATCCTGCCGGCGCTCGCGCGCTGGGAAAGCACTCCTTCGGAAGAGGAGCGATCGGCTTCGATCACGCAGCGCCGGTCCCGCGTTCGTCTCGCCTTCGGCCTCGATGATTTTCCCTGGGACGAGGAGCGCGTGCTCGAGCGCTACGAGCTTCTCTACGACGCGGGGCTCGTGCGCGAGGCCGTGATCGACGGCCATTGCCGAAATCCCGACAACCCGGCAATTGGACTGGCGATGCGGCACGACCATCGTCGTATCGTTGCAACCGCCGTTGCGAGGCTGCGCGGCAAGATCAAATACCGGCCGGTGGTCTTCGAACTGATGCCGCCAGAATTCACCCTTACCGACCTGCAGGCGACGGTCGAAGCGATCTCCGGCCGTCACCTGCACAAGCAGAACTTCCGCCGCTTGGTCGAAGGTGCCGAACTCGTCGAGCCGACGGGCGGAACGCTGGCCTCGACCGGCGGCCGACCGGCAGCTCTTTTCCGCTTCCGCCGCCAGATCTTGGACGAACGGCCGGCCCCGGGGCTCAGGTCGGGGGGCGTTAGACCACGATTACTTTAGATCGAATCCATCCAAAGTAATGATGCGGGCGGAAACCGCGCACTTTTCCTCATTCCGCACTACAGAGCCGTGGTTTTTCAGACGCACAAAGGTCGCTGTAGCACTTTGAATTGCTGCATGTTTTTATCCTTAAACCGGCTACATTTTACGGAACATGCGATAGCGCACTATTCGATGACGGCGCAGGCCAGGCGCTCGCCCGCATCGCCCGCCGGCTGGCTGCGGTTGTCGTCTGAGCGCGCATGGATCATCAAGGCGCGACCGCGAATGGCAGTCCCTTTGTCGTCGAGCGACACGAAACTGTTGAACACCTGTGTGCGCAACACGCCATCGGCGCCGACATATTGGTTCGGCATGTCGCCGGCATGCGGGCCATGTGCCGCGAGGAAGCCGTGCTCCACGTTTTCATCCGGACCGGCGAAGTGCTTGCCGGCCGACTCGTGGCCTCCCGCGGCGTCGCAGCGCCCCGCCTCATGGACGTGGAAGGCAACCCAGGTGTCCTTCGGCAGATCGCTGACCTCCATCTCGATCAGCACACCCTTCTGGGCGGCCGTCAAGGTGGCGCGTCCCGTCTCCTTTCCATCCTTGCCGATGAAATTGGCGGTGGCAGTCTGCGAGGATTGTTGCGCCGAAGCAGCGGCCGCCATACCCGCCGCAAAGGCGATTGCGATCAGCATTCTGGTCATCATTGATCCATCCTCGATTCTCGTAAGCCAACGTGGGATGTGGACAGGAGACGCGCATGTCGTTTCCCATCCCCGCTCTGCGGTGAAAAGGGGAACAACGCGCGGCTGCCAGTGTCGTTCCCCCAAACTCGGAGAAGTTGCAGCCCTTGAGCCGAAAATTGAATGCACCTCAAATTTCCGACGGACTGGCTACACTTGAAAACGGGCTACCTCCCGACTGCGCAGGGAGAACATAATGCTTGCCGTCACTCTACTGCATGTTTCCTTAAATCGGAGCCGATCTAGGAATAAAAACATGCAGCTATTCAAAATGCTACAGCGACCTTTTTGCGTCTGAAAAGACGCACCGCGCTGTAGTGGTGATACTGATCGCCCCCACAGGGCGACAAACCTGCGATGCCCGACTTATTTCAAGAATGATCGGTCCGGACGCGGAAAGCTGGATATCACCGTCTGCACCTAAGCAGCCAGGCTGTCCGAGGCCCGTCCAAGGTGTGCCGCTAAGATTGCGGCACACCGATGACCGTCGGGCCGCGCTCCGTTTGCCGCTTCAGTAGAGCGATGGAGAGCCGCCTGCGAAACCGTCTCCCGCCCGTTTACGGCGAACTTGCAAGAAAACTAAAGGGAAATGTCGAGCCCGATGTCGAGGGTCGGCGCAGCCATCGTGATCTTCGATGTCGAGATATAATCGACGCCGGTCTCCGCCATCGCCCGAATCGTTTCAATCCTGACATTGCCTGAGGCTTCGAGCCGCGTGCGGCGGGGGTCGCCCGCGTAGTCGCCGCCGCTCAATCCCCAATGTTCGGCATTGACGGCGACGGCCTCGCGCAACACATCCGGCCCCATGTTGTCGAGCAGGATCACGTCAGGGGAAGCGGACAGTGCCTCGCGCATCTGCGCAAGACCATCCACTTCGACCTCGACCTTGACGAGATGGCCGCAATAGGCGCGCGCCGCTCGGATGGCGCTGGCGACGCCGCGGGAAACGGCGATGTGATTGTCCTTGATCAGCACTGCGTCATCGAGGCCGTAGCGATGATTGGAGCCGCCGCCGAGACGTACCGCATATTTTTCGAGAGCGCGCAGGCCCGGGATCGTCTTGCGCGTGCAGCAGACCTTGGCTGCCGTGTGGGCGATCTCGTCGGCGAACTTCGCCGTATAGGTCGCGATCCCCGAGAGGTGCATGAGAAAATTGAGCGCTACCCGCTCGGCCGAAAGCACACCCCTGGCGCGGCCCGAGATCCGGGCAATCGTCGTACCGGGCGCGACGCGATCACCGTCGGCGACCAGCGTCTCGAAGCGGATCGCCGGATCTATCAGGCGAAAGGTCGTGCGCGCCAGTTCCAGCCCGGCAATCACGCCCGCTTCGCGGACGCGCATATCCGCCGTAGCCGTCATTTCCGGGCCGATGGTCGCGAGCGTGGTGATGTCGCCCGCCCGGCCGAGATCCTCGGTGAGCGCGGCTCTGACCTGCTCCTCGACCATAAGGGCGGGTAGTTCCGGACGAAGGGCTACGGTCATGACGTTGTTCCAAGATTGTCGCGGGTCATTGCGAGGTTTGCAGACGTCCGTTTGCGCGTCATGCCGGCTCGGTCTCGGCCGCTTCCGCAGCCAATCTCTCCGCCTGTGCCAGCGTCAGATAGGTGCGTCGCTGCCATTCCCTGCGCTCCGTTGGGCAATCGGCACGGAAGTGGCCACCACGGCTTTCGGTCCGTTGAAGTGCTGCGACGGCGATCAGCTTGGCGGTCGTGATGATATTGGCGAAGCGCAGGCGGCTATTGGCGCGCTCCAGCGCCGCGATCTCGCGGATCGCCCGCGTCAGGCCGCCGCGGCTGCGAACGACGCCGACACACTCGCTCATCAGCGCACGCAGAACCTTGAAGGGCGGGCTGTCTTCGACCGTTACCGGATCATCGTTCTCGCCGGCATTGTCCCCCCATTCGGCAAGCTTCGCTGCCGGCAAGGTGCCTTTGATGTTTTCCGCAATGCGGGCCGCGAAGACGACCGCCTCGAGCAGCGAATTGGAAGCGAGGCGGTTGGCACCGTGCACACCGGTCGAAGTCACCTCGCCTGCCGCCCATAGGCCGTCGATCGAAGTGCGGCCCTCCGCATCGGTCAGCACGCCGCCCATGTGATAATGGACCGCGGGAGCGACAGGAATCGGTTGCGTAATCGGATCGATACCGGCCGCCAGGCAGGAAGCATAGACGGTCGGGAACGTTTCGGGGAAATGCTTGCCGACGGCTTTCGTGCAGTCGAGGAAGGCGCCGCGCCCGGCCTGCACCTCGGCAAAGACGCCACGCGAAACGACGTCCCGCGGCGCGAGCTCGCCATCGGGATGGATGTCGAGCATGAAACGGTCTCCCGCCGAATTGACGAGGATGGCGCCGTCGCCGCGCAATGCTTCCGTCGCGAGCGGCGCCGGGTCCTTGCCGATATTGATCGCGGTCGGGTGAAATTGGACGAATTCCGGATCGGCGATGATGGCCCCTGCCCGCGCCGCCATGCCGACGCCCTGGCCGCAGGCCTCCCAAGGATTGGTGGTGACGGCATAGAGATGTCCGACGCCGCCCGAGCAGAGGACGACGGCGCGTGCGGGGAAGGAGACGCGGTTCTTCGCCTGACCGGCCTCCGGCCGCGCTATGACGCCGGAAATGAACCGCCCCTCGCGCACCAGTTCCTCGACCACATAGCCTTCGAGCACACGAATCGACGGCGTTCTGCGAACGGCGGCGATCAGTGCCTCCATGATCGCCTTTCCGGCCATGTCGCCCTTGACGCGGACGATCCGCCGCTCGGAATGCGCGGCTTCGCGCGAAAGCAGCAAGCTGCCTTCCAGGTCGCGATCAAACGGCACGCCATATTCAAGCAGATCGTGGATGCGCGCCGGTCCCTCGGCGACCATCATCCGGGTCATCTTCCCATCGACGATGCCTGCCCCGGCAGCGACGGTGTCGGCGACATGCTTTTCGAATGTGTCGCCCCGGCTCATGGCCGCAGCGATCCCGCCTTGTGCCCAGGCCGACGAAGCGCCGTGGCCGATCGGAGCGGCGGCCAGGATGGTGACGGGACGCGGCGCCAGCTTCAGCGCGCAAAAAAGCCCGGCGAGGCCGCCGCCGACGATGACGATGTCATCGATTCCATTGAAGGATTGCGGGCGAAAGTGGTCGGTCAGCATGGCTCGGTACTCCTCCAACGCATGCATGAGTGCGGGGCGATACGACCCCGCCTGTCGATTACTGCTTGAGGTTCACCATGCGCTCTACCGCAAGGCGGGCGCGGCCGGCAATTGCCGGGTCGACCAGAACCTCTTCCGTCATGTTGAGCAGGCTGTCGAGGATCTTCGGCAGCGTAATGCGCTTCATGTGCGGACAGAGATTGCAAGGTTTGACGAACTGGACGCCCTCGACTTCCGCCTGGATATTGGATGCCATCGAGCATTCGGTAACGAGCAGTACCTTTTGCGGCCGCTTGTCCTTGACGTAGTTGATCATGCCCGAAGTCGAGCCGGCGAAATCGCAGACCGCGATGACATCCGGGTGGCATTCCGGATGGCCGATGATCTCGATGCCCGGATTGGCTTCCTTGTAGGCGAGGAGTTCGGTCGCCGTGAAGCGCTCGTGCACCTCGCAATGGCCTTTCCAAGTGAGAATCTTCTTGTTGGTCTGGCGCGCGACGTTCATCGCGAGATATTCGTCGGGAATGCAGAGCACCGTATCGGATTGCAGGCTTTCGACGACGGCAAGCACGTTGGAGGAGGTGCAGCAGATATCCGTCTCCGCTTTCACTTCAGCCGAGGTGTTGACGTAGGTCACCACCGGAACGCCCGGATAGCGCTCCTTGAGAAGCCGCACATCCGCGCCGGTGATCGATTCGGAAAGCGAGCAGCCGGCCTTGGCGTCAGGTATCAACACAGTCTTCTCCGGATTGAGAAGCTTCGAGGTCTCGGCCATGAAGTGAACGCCGCATTGGACGATGATCTCGGCACCGACCTTCGTCGCGTCACGCGCGAGCTGCAGCGAATCGCCGACGATGTCGGCGACGCAATGGAAGATATCTGGCGTCTGGTAATTATGCGCGAGGATAACGGCGTTGCGCTCCCTCTTCAGCCGATTGATCGCGTGAACATAAGGCGCGTAGGCAGCCCATTCGATGGCGGGGATGAAATCCTTGACCTTTTCATAGAGGTGCGCCGTTTCGCTGGCGACGGCCGGCGTGAAGGCGAGATCCGGCTTTTCGATGACGCCGAAGCGCGCCGCGGCGCTTGCGAATGTCGGAGCCGTAGCTACGTCCGCACGGAGGTCAAGACTGGTCATCGGGCTCTCCTCTCCCGCCGTCCCCGGCAGTGTCAATTATGCTCAGATTGAGCATAATTGGGTCAAAACAAAAGCGGCTGAGCCGCGGGCACTGATTTAGAAAGTTTTGTGACAGATTTCAAGAACGATGCGCCCACAATTGTCGGGCGCATCGAATTCTTTGCCGGTTAAGCCATGGCCGGGCGCAAAACGCGTCTTTCCTCGATCGGCCAATGGACGATGGCCGCAAACACCCCGAGCGCAACACCCAGCCACCAGACGGGATCATAGGATCCAAAGCGGTCATAGAGATAGCCGCCCATCCAGACCCCCAGGAAAGAACCGATCTGGTGGGAAAGGAACACGATGCCGCCGAGCAAACCGAGATGCCGCGTTCCGAACATGATCGCCACCAAAGCGTTGGTCGGCGGCACGGTCGACAGCCACAGAAGGCCCATGACGATCGCGAAGATGATGACCGAGGTCGGCGATTGGGGCAGCAGCAGGAAGGCGGTGACGGCCACGGAACGGGCAAGATAGATCAGCGCCAGGAAATAGGGCTTCGAATAGCGCTGACCGATGAAGCCAGCCGAGAGCGAACCGATGATATTGAAGAAGCCGATCAGCGCGAGAGCGATCACGGCATAGCGGGCGTCGATGCCAATATCGCCGATATAGGCGGGAAAATGGGCAGTGATGAAAGCAACCTGGTAGCCGCAGACGAAGAAGCCCGAGACAAGCAGCAGGTAGCTCTTATGGCCGAGCGCCTCCTTCAGCGCCTCGCCGATGGTTTGCTTGTAAAGCATCTCCGACTGCCGGCCCGAAGCGGCGTTGCCGCGCAGCGGGATTGCGAAGAAAGGGACCAGCAGCATCAACACACCCAGATAGACGAGACTATCGGACCAGCCATAGGCGGAAATAAGCCCTTGGCTCAGCGGTGCGAACAGGAACATGCCGGCCGATCCCGCCGCCGTGCCGATGCCGAAGGCAAACGAGCGTTGTTCAGGCGCGACATTGCGGGCGAAGGCCGACAGCACGATACCGAAGGAGCCTGACGCTACGCCAAGGCCGACAAGCACGCCGCCGCCGATATGCAGCCAGATCGGCGCATTCGCGAACGCCATGAGGAAGAGGCCGGCAGCATAGAGAAGCCCGGACAGCGCCAATACGCGCCATGTGCCGAACTTGTCCGCTACTGCTCCAAAGAACGGTTGGCCGAGACCCCAGCAGAGGTTTTGGAGTGCCATCGCGAGGCCGAAAGTCGTTCTGTCCCATCCGGTCTCGGCAAGCATGGGCAGTTGGAAGAAGCCCATGGCGGATCGCGGACCGAAAGTGAACATTGCGACGATAGAGCCGGCGGCGATGATCAGCCAGGGAAGACTCCCGCTGTCAACTGGGCGTGCGGCGGCGGAGGAAACAGCGGACATGGAAAAGGCTCCGATTTTCGTGAGGGGCCATCCTATGGCAGGGCTTATGTTGAGGGAAACGAATTAAATTGACCGTGTGATCACGGGAATTGATGGTGGGCGCCGTCGAAGCCGCCGTTCGTCCGGATCAAAACGGCTCAGTCGAGCTTCCGCATCTTCATCGGCCAGCGTTCGCCGCGGAGACGGACGACCTTGACCTCGTCGCCGAGCTTCACGCTGCCCTCGCCTCGCGGCACCGCATTCCAACCGAAGAGCACGCCCGGCACCCGGCGATCGGCAGACATGCGTTTTTCGGAAAGCCCCTGGATCGGATTGCCGCCGATGCGCTCGCCGGTGGTCTGGTCCTGTGTGGTCATGATGCAGCGGGCACAAGGCTTGACGAGATCGAAGACGACGCCGGCGATCTCCAGACTTTCCCAGAAGTCTTCCGCCCAGGGCTCATCGCAATCCACCAGTATATTCGTGCGGAAACGGTCCATGCCGACCGGTTCCTGACCCTTCTCGATAAGTGTGTTGTTGAGGTCGGCCAGCGAGCCGGTGGTGGTGATGAGGGTAGGGAAGCCATCCGCGAAGCCGACCGGCGCCGCCGTCCCGGCCCATTCGGCGCCGACGAAGCGCTCTGCCCCTTCGTCCATATGAACCAGCTTGACAGGTCGTCCGAACCAGCCCGAAAGCGTCTCGTTGACGGTGTCATCGGCAACGGCCGCATCGACGTCGCTTGACCAGACACGGATATCGAGCCGCCTGTCTGGATCGAACCGAACGGATAATTCATTGCCATTCATTTTCAGGTTTACGCCGCCGTCGACATGCATCGCCTCGACCTGCGCCAGCGCCTGCAATTCGCGCTGCGTAACGAAGCGGCCATCCGGTTCGACCACCATGAAACGCCGGTCGCCAGCCAGCCCGTCGAGGCTGACCGTCACGGTCGATTGCGGAACGGCGCGGCCGCTCTTCAGCGGATGGATATTGAGGCCAATTACCTTCATTGCAGCTTTCCGAGTTCAGAATTTGATTCAAACCGCTCGCAATCTGATTCACAGAGCGGCGCCAACACATTGAACATCATGGTGATTTTAGATGAATCAATTCGCAATCACCCTCTTGCCTAGATTTCATCGAGCAGCATGGCAAGGACGCTTCGCAGGCGCACTTGCCGCTCCAGAGCCAACCGACGTCCCGCTGCGGTCTGAAAACCATCCGCTAGACGGAAAAGTTTGGTCTCGAAATGATCTATTGCAAACGCCTTGTCGTCGAGCGGCCGATTGTCCGCCAAGGGATCGAGTGGATCGTAGAGGCCGCTGCCCATGCGCCCCGCGATATAGAAGCAGCGAGCCGCGCCGACCATACCGATGGCATCGAGCCGATCGGCATCCTGCAGGATCTTCGCCTCAAGCGTTTCGGGGGTCATGTTGGCGGAAAAGCTGTGCGTCAGGATGGCGTGGGCAACGGGCGAAATTTCCGCCGTGCGCCAGCCGAGGCCATCGAGGATTTCCCACGCCTTTTCGGCAGCGAGCCGCGATGCTTCGGCGCGAAACGGCGCGTTCTTCTCCACCGAAACACAATCGTGCAAAAGCACCGCGGCCGCGAGTTGGCGATCGTCGCCGCCCTCTTCGGCCTGTATGCGCGCCGCATTTTTCCAGACACGGATGAGATGCGAAGCGTCATGCGAGCCATCGTTTCCGGAAAATGCATACGGCAGAAGTTTGTCGGCGAGGTCATCGTGAGGCGCGAAGGCGGCCGCGAGAGCCGGAAGTCGTGTCATACGCGGCTCCTCCGGTCGTCCGCTCCGGTCACGCCTGCAGCCGTGTCGGGCATGCCGGTCCGGCCGTTCCCGGCATTGGATAGTATTTTCTGGTAGAAGAGCCCGATGCCGATGAGCACGCCGCCGAGACCGATGAAGGACAGGGCCCGCAGAACACCTTCCAGATTGGACATGTCGATCAGGAACACCTTCAGCACCGCTATGAGGACGAGCACGGCCGAAGCGATACGGATGCTCTTGGCATTGAAGCGCGAACCAGCGACAAGCAGCAAAACGCCGAGCACCAGCCAGACGACTGAATAGGTATAGGTCTCTCCCTGAAGGAAGCCTTTCCAATCGGCGATGTTTTCGCCCTGCCAGAAGCGACGAACGGTGAGGGTTGCCCAGGCAAAGGCGAGAACCGCGCCGCTGACGGCAAGCGCAGCGACGTAAGGCAGCGGGCGCTTGCCGCGTGCATACCAGGCAAGGCCGGTATAACCGAGGCCGGGCAACAGATAACCAATGAACAGCAGGTCGAAGAACGGAATGCTTCCGAGCGATTCGCCGCTGAAATACGGGTTGAGGCCGATCAGGTGCGCCGAGAGCACCGACAGCATCGACAGCACTCCGAGCGCCATGCCGCCGTAGCGAAACACCGGGCTCGGGGATTTCGTGTCCAATGTCATGAAGATGCCGGAGGCGCCGATCGCGAGAAGCGTGTAGATGGACTGCTCGCCGAGCGTCGGGACGGAAAAACTGTCGAGCACACCGCCGTTCATCGTATGGCGCACGAGGATCGCGAGCGTCAGCAAAACAAAAAGGCTCGCGAGCGCCTGCAGCAGATTGAGCACGCGCCTATCCCGTGAGGCCCGCAAGAAATAGGCGGATGCGACGAGCAGCAGCGCCGGAATACCATAGCCCGGCAGAAGTGCGTTGAAGACCGGCGTCGTGGAGAGGCTGCCGGAGCCGACGACTGTCGGTTCCCAGGCTGTCCGTGCAAGCACGACGATGGCGGCAGCCACGGTCACCCAGGGAAGAACGGGCCAGGCGCGCAGACGCGTGGCAAACGTATATCCCGCACCAAGGAGCGCAATCGCGAGGGTCGTCACGAGGCCATCGGTCCAGGCATGCAGACCGATGACGAAGAGGCCGAAGGAACCCATGACCAGAAGGCCGAGAGAAAGGTCCGCTTCTTTGGTATCGGAATGCCGGCGGTAAAGCCATTCGACCAGCCCAAGGACGGCCAAACCGGCGGCGAAAGCGGCAAGCCCGTGCGGCAGATCGAACGCGAGTTCGCCCGTCATCAGGAACGACATCGCCAGGAGCGCATTCGGCACCACCGCCGCAATACCGGCCCAGAGGACCGCGAACTGACGATCGCGGACCAAGCGCCGGGCAAGCACGATGGACGCAAGCAGGACGAAGAGTGCCGACAATATCATCGCCGTCAGCATCGCGGTCCGGCCAGGGATGACGATCGCGGGTGAAAGTCCCGCCGGCGGAAGGTCGACGAGAACACCGCTGAGCGCAGTCAGCCTCCAGGTGCCGGCGATGGCGCCGAAGGCGGCAAATAGTGCCGGATAGACCGCAATCGGCCGCATAGCGCCGATCGCGGCAAGAGCTGCAATCACGATCGTAAACTCACTGACCGGGAAACGCAGCGCGCCGACCGCCGGGCTGATGAGAAGAAGCGCGAGAACGGTCGCCGCGATCGCCGCCGATATCGTGATTGCCGCGTGCGGCGGCGTGAAGAGTTTTCGCCACGGGCCCGCTACCGCGGCCTCCGACCTGCCGGCCTCTGCCGGATAGGCCGCCTCTGGAGCACTCTCCAGATCGCCGGGCCAGATCAGGCCGATACCGGCAATCATGACCAGCAGCGCAAAGGTGACCGGCGGGGCCTCGAAGGGCGTGACGGACGTGACGTAGGCAAGTGCCCAGAGACCGAGGCCGGCATTGGCAAGCGTGGGCACGATCGTCCAGCGGCGCAGCCGAGACGCGACAAGAGTGGCGAGCCAGGCGGTTGCCAGGAAGCCGAACAGCACCCAGGGCCGCGGCTCTCCGCTCGAGACGAACAAGGGCGTAAGAAGCGAGGCGAGAAGGCCGAGTCCGGCCAGGGCCTGGCCATGCAGCAATGACAGGCCGACGGTCGCAAGCGAAATCACCGCCAGCAGCGCGAAGGCGGTGGCCGTGCCGATGAAACCGTAAATCCCATAGGCCGCGTAGACGACGCCGAAGAGCGTGACGGCGCCGGCCGCTGTTAACACGCCGGGGATCATGGCGTTGCGGAACCGGTCGGCGATCGTCGGCACCGCTCGGCGGCGGATCACCTCGCCGGCGATCCCGAGCACAAACCCGAAGGCTGCGGCCAGGGTCAGGCGTACAACCGGACTCAACAGGCCCGCCTCGATCGAATACTGCACGAGGAAGTAACCGCCGAGGGCCAGCGCGATACCGCCTACCCAAACCGGCCATTGTCCGCCGATTCGGCTCTCAAGGCTTTCCGCGGGACGTGCCGCGATCGTTTCCGCGACGACCTCGGCGTCGGGCGCGCTACGCGCTGCGTTCTCGATACCCTCCGAGACGCCATCGCTGAAGATCCGCGCGCCCTCCCGCTCCCGCGACCAGGGGCCCTTTTCAACCACTTCCTCCGCGGCCGGGGCCGGAACCTCGGTCTCCTCTGCCTTTGAGGAAGCAGGCGGTATTGCCGGCTCATTGGTGCTAAACTCACGCAGACGGGCAATCTCCGCCTTCAGCGACTCTATTTCGGCGCCCAGCCGCTCAGCGGTCTTGCGGCCGCCGAGAAACGCTGCGAGCGCCATGGCAAAAGCAACAAAAGCGATGACTTCAAGCATGGGCTCTCCCAGAGCACTGCGACTCGGCGGTTGGTTTTTCTATGCCGCGCAAGATGCGGGCGAAAGGCATCCCGCGCCAGAGGCTATGTTTGTAGCCTGCGGCGAAGATACAGTCTTTTTCACGGGCCCCAAATCTCTTGGCGGCAGGGTGCCGCAATCTCTTCATGGAACTGTCGCGGAACTGTCATGAGCATGCTGTTAGAGCGACGATCGGACACTGCGCGATGCGCGTTAGTTTCTATCGTTTAACGAAGGGAGAATCAGACCATGGACAAGCATCTCGGCCTGACGGAAGAAATCGAATTCAAGACGCTGACGGAAAGCAGGGAGGAACTGGAAGACATCGGTCAGAACTGTTCCGCCAATCCGACCATGGGCGACATCATCAACCGCCGTTTCTCGCGCCGGTCCTTCCTTGGCGGCTCTCTGGCGGTGGCCGCCATCTCGACGACCGTGAGCCCGCTCGCTCTGCTGACGGCCGAGGAAGCGAAGGCGAACGGTGTGGCTTCGCGATTCGATTTCAAGGAGGTGGAGGCCGGCGTCGACGAGGCCCATCACGTCGCCGAGGGGTATGACGCGGATATTCTTCTGCGCTGGGGAGACAAGATTTTCGCCGACAGCCCGGACTTCGATCCCTTGAATCAGACGGCGGGAGCTCAGAGCCGGCAGTTCGGCTACAACAACGACTACGTCGGCTTCATTCCGCTCGACGGTAGTCCCGACCACGGTCTCCTTGTTGTCAATCACGAATACACCAACGCCGAAATCATGTTCCCGAACTTCGCCCGCGTCGAAAAGGTGACAGAGGACGGCAAGGAGCAGGACAAGGTCGTTCTCGGCGATTACACGAACGAGCTGGTCGATATCGAGATGGCCGCCCATGGCGGCACAGTTATCGAAATCCGCAAGGTCGATGGTAAGTGGCAGCCGGTTCTCGACGGCAAGTACAACCGCCGCATCAGCGCCAATACTGAGATGCAGCTGTCCGGCCCGGTGGCCGGCCATGACCGCGTCAAGACCCCGTCCGATCCGACCGGCACGAAGGTCTTCGGCACCATCAACAACTGCGCCGGCGGCGTCACCGCCTGGGGCACCTACATGATGGCCGAAGAAAACTTCAACGGCTATTTCGGCGGCGAGCTTGCCGAAGACCATCCGGAATACAAGCAGTTGAAGCGCCTCGGCGCGCCGGGCGGCCAATATGAGTGGTCGAAATTCTACGATCGCTTCGATGTATCGAAGGAGCCGAACGAGGCCAATCGCTTCGGTTGGGTCGTCGAGGTCGATCCACTCGACCCCGCTTCCGTGCCGAAGAAGCGCACCGCGATCGGGCGTTTCAAGCACGAGGGCTGCGAGTCGGTCGTCAATAAGGACGGCCGGGTCGTTCTTTATAGCGGCGACGACGAGCGTTACGACTATGTCTATAAGTTCGTGACGAAGGGCACCTACAATCCGAACGACCGCGCCGCCAATATGGATCTCTTCGACGAAGGCACGCTCTACGTGGCGAAGTTCGACGAGGACGGCACGGTCACTTGGATGCCGATCGTGCATGGCGAGGGTCCGCTCACAACCGGAAACGGCTTTGCCTCGCAGGCAGACGTGCTGATCAACACCCGTCTTGCCGCCGATGCGCTCGGCGCGACCAAGATGGACCGGCCGGAAGACGTCCAGCCCAATTCGAAGACCGGCAAGGTCTACGTGATGCTGACCAACAACACCAAGCGCAAGGAAGAGGAAGCCGACGCCGCCAATCCGCGCGCCAAGAACGCCTTTGGCCACATCATCGAAATCTCGGAGACGGACGGCGATTTCGCCTCGACGAAATCCCGCTGGGACATCCTGCTGAAATGCGGTGATCCGAGTGTTGCCGAAGTTGGCGCTTCGTTCTCGACCGCAACGACCGAGAACGGCTGGTTCGGCATGCCGGACAATTGCGCGATCGATGCGGATGGCCGCCTGTGGGTATCGACGGACGGCAACAACGAAAAGGAAACGGGCCGCACCGATGGCGTCTGGGCGGTTGAAACGGAAGGCGAAGCCCGCGGCACCTCCAAGCTGTTCTTTCGGGTTCCGGTCGGCGCGGAAATGTGCGGTCCGAGCTTCAACCCGACGAGCGACACCTTCTTTCTCGCCGTCCAGCATCCGGGCGACGCCGGCCTCGCAACCTATGAAAAACCGGCGACGCGCTGGCCGGACTTCCGCGACGACATGCCGGTGCGTCCGGCCGTCGTCGCGGTCACCAAACAGGGCGGCGGCAAGATCGGCTAAGGCCTTTTCCCAGTAATCGCAGGCGCCGCATCATCGTGCGGCGCCTGTTCGAAGTTTCAGGCCGCCGACGGGGGAGCGGATTTCAGCGCCCTTAGCGTCGCGTGCACGAAGGCATCGCGTGCTGAAGACAGATCGACGCCGCGCGGTTCATAGACATGGCGGTTGAGGAAATAGGCAGTGAGGCGGAAGGCTGCGGCTAGGCTGTCGTGATCGGCCGCCTTGTGACCGCCCGAGAGGAAATCCGGAAGAGCGAGCATGCGCTTGGCATAGGGGGCGCCGGCCTCACGGCTGACCGCGCGCCCGGACTTCGGCGAAACATAGACGAGTTCCTGGCGCGCGCCCGTAGCTGCACATTCCGAAAGGTCGAGACCAAAGCCGAGATCGTTCAACACCGCGAGTTCGAAGCGCACGAACAGTTCGCCTGCATCCGCCGGATCGTGGAGGTGATCGACGATGACGGCGAGCGCCTCGTATAGGTGAGGATGCGGATCGCGCTCCGGCAGGAGCCTCAAAAGAGCGCCCAGCGCTTGAATGCCATAGACCGAAGTGGCCGTCTCCATCAGCCTCGCGGCGCGCAGTTGCACCGGCTCGATCCGAAATTCGCCGAGGTGTTCATCAAGCCGCGCCCGCCAGATTACCTCCACCGAATTGCCCGGCTGCAGCACCGGCTGCATCGCGCGCGACCGGCCGGAACGCACAAGGCCCAAATGCCGCCCGTGCACGGACGTCATCACTTCGGCTATAACAGAGCTTTCGCCATGCCGCCGGATGCCGAGAATGATGGCTTGATCGCTCCATTGCATGGAAAAGGCATACACCCGGCCCAGAAACGGGATCAAGTGAAATGGTCCTGGTCCCAAGAGACGTGAAAAAGCGGCTCATGACCAACTGTCGCCTTTCCGCTATACGTTGAACGCACTACAATTCCGCCGTTGTTTTGCCGCCTCGCCGCCATTTTTTGATGCGCAAGCGGAGCCTGTGGCAGCTTCCCGCGGATCTGAAAAATGGCCATCAGCAGGATCGTTTCAATTATGTGTGTGTCCCCGACCCGCTTCAGTCGCTTGGCGCAACTTTTTGCACCCGTTCTCGTGTCTATCGCGCTCTCAGGTTGCGTGAGCAGCGGACAGCAGGCGCGACCGAAGGGACCTGATCCGTACTATGTTGCGATGTATGGACCTAGGCCGGACGAAAGGTTCCCCCTTCCAGCCACCGACATCAGCAAGGCCGATCCCCGCTACCTGCGCCAGCAGGTGCCCTATGCCACATACGAGCCGCCCGGCACGGTCGTTATCGATACTCAGGACCGGTTCCTCTATCTCGTGCAGGATGGCGGAATGGCCCTGCGCTATGGGATCGGCGTCGGTAAGGCGGGGCTGGAATTCGCCGGCGAAGCGCGTATTGGCCGCAAAGCGGAGTGGCCCCGTTGGATACCGACATCGGACATGGTCGCGCGCGAGCCGGAACGCTACGGCCCGCTTGCCGGCGGTATGGATCCGGGTCCCACCAATCCGCTCGGCCCACGCGCGCTCTACCTTTACCAGGGTGACCGGGACACGCTCTTCCGCATCCATGGCACAAGGGAGGCCTGGTCGATTGGCAAGGCTGTTTCGAGCGGCTGCATCCGGATGTTCAACCAGGACATAATCGACCTTTACAGCCGCGTGCCGGAAGGTAGCCGTGTGGTCGTGCTTCAGGCAGAGCCGCCGATAGGCCCGCCGCTGGATGCGCCGGTGGCCACAGTTGCCGACGGCGCCCCGCTTTCGTTCTAAATCACCTTACCAGGCATCCGGCTCGCGCACGAGATGCACGATGTTGGCGGGGTTCATCACCCAGCCGCCCCGGAAGCCCTCGCCGAGTTCCTCGACCGCATCGCAGCGCACCACCCCGTTCGCAGCCAGATGGCCGAGGGCTTTTTGATGGTCGACGGTACAGAGCTCTAACCAGACCTCTGCCTGGCTGTAATGCGGCGCCTCGTCTATCCAAAGACGGTTAGGCCCGAGAATGAAGCCCTTGGCCGGCTCTTTCTCCTCGAATGGCGGCAGCCCGACAACATCGCGGTAGAAGGCGATGACAGCCTCGTATTGGTGGCTCGGGACCTTCATGGCGATGTTGATACCGCCCTTGATCTCCATTGGCATTGCAAGACCTCCTATATCTGCGGTTCGAGTGCCGGCTTGCCCGAGAGCTCGCTTACGTAATAGCCCTCGCGCAAATTGATGCCGTATTCGAGCCAGGCCTTCATGCAGGCGAGCATCTGCGACCAGCCCTCGCAGTTCAGGTACGAACCTTTCTGCCCCTGCTCGTTTTCCCGCCAGCCGCTTTCGGCGATGGTCACCATGGTCGCGCCGTCTTCAAGCGGCTGGAAGCGCATCTCCACGCGCGTCTGATAAGGAGACTCGCCTTCCGCAACCATGGCATCCCACCGGAAGACGATCCGTTCATTGGGCTCAACAGTCTCCACCTTCACGGGCACCTCCCCCCACCAGGTAACGGTGGCGTCGGCGACCAGCGGTCCGCTGACGCCTCCGAGCGTCACGAAATAGCGGCTGAGCTTGTCCGGGTTTACGACGGCGTCGAAGACCTGCTCCACCGGACGAGCGATCCTTCCATTCACACGAAATTCGAAAGCCATGACGTCCTCCTCACGATTGTGCCCGATCATGATATGTTATAAAAATATAACATGTCAATTGATTCGAAAGACGACGCGGTTTTCAAGGCACTGGCCAATGGCCTGCGCCGACAGATTCTGGACGTCCTGAAAGGGGCGCCTCAGACGACCGGGATGCTCTGCGAAAAGTTTGCAAACCTCGACCGTTGCACGGTCATGCAGCATCTAAAAGTTCTGGAGGAGGCAAATCTCGTCATCGTCAGGCGCGAGGGCCGGGAGAGATGGAACTACCTGAACGCCTTGCCGATCCAGGCCATTCACGACCGTTGGATCAGCCAGTATGCGGACCATGCAGTGTCTGTCCTGTCGGCCCTCCAGCAGCAACTCGACGACCCGTCGGAGTGACGGTTTCGGCTTTTCATTGTCCGGCTTTCTTCGTATTAAACGTCTAGTTGGGCAATTTGGGATCATCGTCGTGCGTTACCTCATTACCGGCACAGCAGGTTTCATCGGGTTTCACCTCGCCAAGCGGCTGATCGATGAAGGGCATTTCGTGGTCGGTTTCGACGGGATGACGCCCTATTACGACGTGACCCTCAAGGAACGCCGTCACGCGATCCTTCAACGCTCCAACGGATTCAAGGCGGTGACGGCGATGCTCGAAGATCGGGCCGCCCTCGACCGCGCAGCAGAACTTGCCGAGCCGGAGGTCATCATCCATCTCGCCGCGCAGGCCGGTGTTCGCTACAGTCTCGAAAATCCGAAAGCCTATGTAGAGTCCAATCTCATTGGTTCGTGGAACATGCTCGAGCTTGCGAAGGCAATCGGCCCGAAGCATCTGCTGCTGGCTTCGACCTCGTCGATCTACGGCGCCAATGAGAAAATTCCCTTCGCCGAGGCGGACCGGGCCGACGAGCCGATGACGCTCTACGCGGCGACGAAGAAATCGATGGAGGTGATGGCCCACAGCTACGCCCATCTTTACAGGGTGCCGACCACCGCTTTCCGCTTTTTCACCGTCTATGGACCCTGGGGTCGGCCGGACATGGCGCTCTTCAAATTCGTCGACGCCATCCACAATGACCGGCCGATCGATGTCTATGGCGAGGGCCGGATGAGCCGTGACTTCACCTATATCGACGATCTCGTCGAGGGCATCGTCCGGCTGTCGCAGGTTGCACCTTCGGAAGAGAACCGGATCTCAAGCGACAAGGCGCAGGATACGCTTTCGCGTCACGCGCCATTCCGCGTCGTCAATATTGGCGGCGGCCAGCCGATCGAGTTGATGACCTTCGTCGAGACGGTCGAGAAGGCCGTTGGCCGACCGGCCATCCGCAATATGCTGCCGATGCAGAAGGGCGACGTGCCGCGCACATACGCGTCACCGGACCTGCTCGAGGCGCTCACGGGCTTCAAACCCTCCGTCTCGATCGAAGATGGGGTCGCGCGTTTCGTAAAATGGTATGAACAATATTACCGTCAGGCGGATATGCCCGCCTGACGGGATAAAACGGGCCGGGCCGGGACCTTTGGTGCCGACCTGACGATTGCGGCGCTGCAGGGAGCGTGCAAAACGGCTCTGCCCGCCATTCAATAGACGAAATCCTAACGTCCTCAGAAACAGCAACTGTTAAAAACAGCCAAAGGAAAAGCGGATGAAGATTACGATGATTGGCGCCGGCTATGTCGGCCTCGTTTCCGGCGTGTGTTTCGCGGATTTTGGCCATGAAGTCGTCTGCCTCGATAAGGACGAAGGCAAGATCACAGCGCTCAAGAAAGGGCAGATCCCGATCTTCGAGCCGGGCCTCGATCATCTCGTTGCCAGCAATGTCGCCGCGGGACGCCTGACTTTCACCACCGACCTCAACGCCGCCGTGGCCGGCAGCGACGTCGTCTTCATCGCCGTCGGCACGCCGTCGCGGCGCGGCGACGGCCATGCTGACCTGTCTTATGTCCATGCCGCGGCACGCGAGATAGCCGCGAACCTCAAGGGCTTTACCGTCGTCGTAACCAAGTCGACCGTGCCGGTCGGCACCGGCGACGAGGTCGAGCGCATCATTCGCGAAACCAATCCGGATGCGGACTTTGCCGTCGTCTCCAATCCGGAGTTCCTGCGCGAAGGCGCAGCGATCGAGGATTTCAAGCGGCCCGACCGAATTGTCATCGGCCTTGACGGCAATAATCAGCGCGCGCGCGACGTGATGACCGAGGTCTATCGCCCGCTCTACCTAAACCAGTCACCCCTCGTCTTTACCTCGCGCCGCACCTCGGAACTGATCAAATACGCAGGCAATGCCTTCCTGGCGATGAAGATCACCTTCATCAACGAGATGGCGGACCTTTGCGAAAAGGTCGGCGCCAACGTCCAGGATGTAGCCCGCGGCATCGGCCTTGATGGACGCATCGGTGGAAAATTCCTGCATGCCGGCCCGGGTTATGGCGGCTCCTGTTTTCCAAAGGACACATTGGCGCTGGTCAAGACCGCTCAGGATCACGACAGCCCGGTCCGACTGGTGGAGACCACAGTCGCCGTCAATGACAACCGCAAGCGGGCGATGGGCCGCAAGGTGATCGCCGCGGCTGGCGGGGACATGCGCGGCCGCAAGGTCGCGGTTCTCGGCCTCACCTTCAAGCCGAACACAGACGACATGCGCGATAGCCCGGCGATCGCCATCGTCCAGGCTCTGCAGGATGCCGGAGCCAAAGTCACCGGCTACGACCCGGAAGGCATGGAAAACGCCCGCAAGCTCATAGAAGGCATGGAGCACGCGAGAGATCCCTACGAGGCGGCGGCGCAAGCCGATGCGCTGGTGATCATCACGGAGTGGAACGAGTTCCGGGCGTTGGATTTCGACCGGCTGAAGGCCACCATGACGACGCCACTACTCGTCGACCTGCGCAACATCTACCGCAAGGACGAGGTCGTCAAACACGGCTTTACCTATGCCAGCATCGGCAGGCCTGATTGATCGGGAGGGGAACTTGCGGTCACGAGCGAAGTCGTGTGACCGCTTCTCTCGGCCGGACTAGGTGACAGAGGATCGGCGGTTGGACGATCAACGGCTCGTAACTTCGTGCGGTGGCGGATGCGCCATCGCTCGACGGCTATGCAGGGTCGGGCGGTGTCACCCTGTTTCTAGGCTTTCGGGCCCACCGGGATTATCGTTTCCCAGCTCTTGCCCGCGAGGATCACGCAGCTTCGGCCCGAAACATCCGTAATGATCAAGGTCCAACTGCCGCTGTCGGCAGCGTAGAGCTCCATCACAGCCTGGGGATTGATCAGGCCGACCGCAGCTTGCTTTTCCGCGTATTGCTGAGCAAGAAACTCGATCACCTGAGTACGCTCGGCACAATTCGCGACCGCCTGCGCGCCTGCCGGATAGGGATATGCCGCCACTGCTACCGTCAAGAGGACGGCTCGCGTGAGGCCGCGGACCACATTGCGTATCATGACGCACCTCCTTTCGCCGGGAGCCCCGGCGGAAGAGGATTTCCGCTGACCTGTTCCGCCGTAGACCGGCATTTCATGGTCGACACCTGCTCGCGACGAACCGATGTCGCCACCAGAGGAGTATGACCGAACGCAGTGTATATCTCAATTACCTAATTTATAGATCGATACACTGACGCCGTCACACAAGCAGTCGATGAAACGAAAACGATCCTTGGCAAAAGGCGTTCCACCGCGGCTTTCATTTTTTCTTCAATGCCTCTGCAAGCGCCGCGCCGAAAGCGCCCTGAACCGGCGGCTGCGGTTTCTTGAGCGGCGTAGACTGAGTGCGACCGCCGTTCGACGTTGGTCCCCTCGCCTCTCGCCCAGTGTCCGCGCCACCATCCTTGCGCATGCTGAGGCCGATGCGCTTCCTGGCGACGTCAACCTCGGTCACGCGAACCTGCACGACGTCGCCCGCCTTAACGACCTCATGCACGTCCTTGATGAAGCGATCGGCCAGTTGCGACACGTGGACGAGGCCATCCTGGTGCACGCCGATATCGACGAAGGCGCCGAAGGCGGCGACATTGGTCACCGTGCCTTCGAGTTGCATGCCGACTTTCAGATCCTTGATGTCGTCCACTCCCTCGGCGAAGGTGGCGGTCTTGAAACTCGGCCGCGGGTCGCGGCCCGGCTTTTCCAATTCGGCGAGAATATCCCTGACCGTCGGCAAGCCGAAGCGCTCGTCGACGAAGGCGCGGGGATCGAGCGTCTTCAGCGCGGCGCTGTCGCCCATCAGGGAGCGCACGTCCCGGCCGCAGGCTGCGACGATCTTCTTCGCAATGCGATAGGCCTCGGGGTGCACCGACGATGCGTCGAGCGGCTCGGAGCCATTCGCAATGCGCAGGAAGCCTGCACACTGTTCGAAGGTCCGCGCGCCGAGGCGCGGCACCTTCAGGAGTTCCTGGCGGCTGGAAAAGGGTCCAATGGCGTCCCGATGAGCGACGATTGCCTCCGCCGATGATTTCCCAAGGCCGGAAACACGCGCCAGCAGCGGCGCCGATGCGGTGTTGAGATCAACACCGACGGCATTCACGGCGTCTTCGACAACCGCGTCGAGGGACCGGCTGAGCTTCGATTGGTCGACGTCATGTTGGTACTGACCGACGCCGATCGATTTCGGCTCGATTTTCACGAGTTCGGCAAGCGGGTCCTGCAGCCTTCGCGCGATGGACACGGCGCCGCGTAGCGACACGTCGAGCGAAGGGAACTCGGCCGCCGCGGTTTCGGACGCGGAATAGACGGATGCGCCGGCCTCCGAGACGATGACCTTCGTCGGTTTCGGCGCAGGCAGTTGCGCGAGCATGTCGGCAACAAGCTTTTCCGTTTCGCGGCTGCCGGTGCCGTTGCCGATGGCGATCAGTTCGACCTTGTGCTTGCGAATGAGCGACCCGATTTCTGCCTGGGTCCCGCGAATGTCGTCCTTCGGTGGAAACGGATAGACCGTGGTGGTGTCGAGCAATTTGCCGGTGCCGTCGACGACCGCGACTTTGACGCCGGTGCGGATACCAGGATCAAGGCCCATGGTCGCGCGCGAGCCGGCGGGCGCCGCCAGCAACAGATCCTTGAGATTGCGCGCGAAAACGCGGATCGCTTCCTCCTCCGCCCGTTCGCGCAGTTCGCGCATCAGGTCTAGGGAGAGCGACAGCGAGAGCTTGACGCGCCAGGTCCAGCCGATGATGTCCAACAGCCATTTGTCGCCGGGCAGTTGCGTTCCGACGTTGTAGGCGGCCGCAATCATACGTTCGACGGGCCTCAGCGGCGATGTCGCTTCCTCATCGACAACGATATCGACAGAGAGGATCTCTTCGTTCCAACCGCGCATCATGGCGAGTGCGCGGTGCCCCGGCACGGTCGCCCAACGCTCCGAATGATCGAAATAATCCGAGAACTTCGCGCCCGCCTCCTGCTTGCCGTCAACCACTTTGGCACGCAGGAAGGCTGCTTCCCTCATGTGGTTGCGCAGGCGGCCCAGAAGATCGGCGTTCTCGGTCATGCCCTCGGCGATGATGTCGCGCGCACCATCAAGTGCAGCCTTCACATCCGGCACGTCGGCAGTCAGGAAGGCCGCAGCGCGTTCGGCCGGTGCAATCGAGCGGTCGGCAAGAATGGCGTCTGCCAGCGGTTCCAGACCGCGCTCTCGAGCGATTTCCGCTTTGGTGCGCCTCTTGGGCTTATAGGGCAGATAGATATCCTCAAGCTCGGCCTTGGTCGTGGCGGCGACAATCCTGCTCTCCAGATCATCGGTGAGCTTTCCCTGGCCGCGGATCGAATCAAGGATCGACATCCGCCGCGCTTCGAGCTCGCGCAGGTAGCTCAGCCTCTCCGAAAGGGTGCGAAGTTGCGTGTCATCGAGACCGCCCGTGACCTCCTTGCGGTAGCGGGCGATGAAAGGCACCGTTGCCCCGGCGTCGAGCAAATCGACGGCCGCACCGACCTGGGCGGGGGTCGCCTTGATTTCGCTGGCGATAATGGCGGCGATAGGCTTTGCGGTCATAACCATGCTGCGTTCCATTTCTGATTCCGCCGGACCATACCGGTGCAGACCATCATGGCCAAGTGAAGGCCGGTCGCCACGCGCCCGAACTCCACAGAAGTTGGCAAAGAATGGGAACGGCACGGCGCCCTTACGGTCGCCGTGAACGACAGGAGTTCGAGAAGGTACGGGTGGGAAACCGCACCCATCCCGCTTTAGACGGCGACGAGTTCCAGCCGCTGACGGTTCTTCTCGAACTCGATCAATTCGCGCTCCTTCTCAGCGATATAGTCTCGCGAGACCGGCACCGTCTCCAATGACGGCGACAGTTGGAGCTGGAAGATGAAGTGCTTGTCGTAGAGAAACGCGGTTTCCGAGGCGGCGAGATAGAACTCCCACATTCGGAAGAAGCGTTCGTCATAGAGCTTCACGGCTTCCTCCCGCCTTGCGACGAAACGCTCGCGCCAGGCCCGGAGCGTCCAAGCATAGTGCATCGGCAGGACTTCGATGTCCTTGACGAGCAGACGGGTGCTCTCGACCGACGGCAGCACCTCCGAGAGAGCGGGGATATAGCCGCCGGGAAAGATGTATTTCTCGATCCACGGGTTGGTGCCCCAAGGCTTGTAGATCTGGCCGATCGAATGCAGCAGCATGACGCCCTCGGGCTTCAGCAGTTCCTTCATCTTGCGGAAGAAATTGCCGTAGTTGCCGATACCCACATGCTCGAACATGCCGACGGAGACGATGCGGTCGAACTGGCGCCCCTGCATGGTGCGGTAGTCCTGCAGCTCGAAACGGACGCGATCGGCCAGGCCACGCCGGACCGCGCGCTCGCGCGAGACCTTCAGTTGCTCCTCGCTGAGCGTGATGCCGGTGACTTCGACCCCCGAGGATTCAGCAAGATACATCGCCATGCCGCCCCAGCCGGAGCCGACCTCCAGCACCTTCTGGCCGGGTTCGAGCAGCAGTTTCGCCGCTATGTGCCGCTTCTTGGCGCGCTGCGCCTCATCAAGCGAAATGCCCGGGGGATGAAAATAGGCGCAGGAATATTGCCAGTCCTCATCGAGGAAGAGATTGAAGAGCTTGCCATCGAGATCATAGTGGTGTGCGACGTTGTAGCGATTGCGGTTGATCGGCAATCGGCTCTTCACCTGCTGGCGCAGTACGTGCCACAGCGCGACCATGGAATTGGTGAAGGTCGCCGCCTTTTCCAGACCATTGCTCTTGACGATGGACAGGACGTCGAAAATGTCGCCATCCTCCACGATAGCGCGACCATCCATGTACATTTCGCCAAACTTCAGTCCCGGATCGCGCACGATGGCCTGTTCCGCCTCGGCGTCGATAATGCGTACGGTCGCGGGCTTGCCCGTGCCATCGCCAAAAACGGCCTGTTCACCCGATGAAAAAATCACCGTCAGTTTGCCCTTTTGGACAAGACGGCGGAGCAGATTCGACAATGCCGGATTCATATTCTACCTCAGCACCAGACCTACACGGACCTCATGGTTCCTCCGCATGGGAGCGCGGTGAGCGGTTCGGTCGGCTTCCGGAGGGAATGCGGGCAGGCATGCGCTTGGAAACGGCGGCCGGACGCGTCCAGAAGCGGCGAGAACCGAGTTCGGAGCGGCCTCACGGTTTCCGGCGAGCTGGTACGGCAATACGCGGGGCCAACTGCAGGATTTCGTCAGGCCAGCCTCATCGGGCTCCTATCCATCAGAACTTCCATTAACTTAGCGGCGTTCAGCGGTTTATCAATGGCCTTCTTTGTGGCCCCTCAAAGACTTGCTTCCTTAGTAAATCCGAAGGCGACGAACATGCCGTGACCGCGGAGGCGGCTGGATCATGCGCGCGGCTGAATTCGAACAGTGGCCCGACCGGAACCCAAGGGGGTGACAGATCGTTCGCAATCCGCATAACCTTTACGTTACGTGCCGACGGGTATCATCGTCATGCCACATTGTGGCGCGACGTCGAATCGCAAGAGAGGAGGATCACGATGAAGAAGCTCGTCGCTGCCATATTCTTCGTCGCCATCGTCATCATTGTCTGGCTCCTCAACACGTCGCTCCTGGTCACGCCGCCTTCCGGCACGGCAAAGATCCTCGCCCATCGCGGCATTCATCAGGTCTATGGATTGGATGGCGTTGAAAATGATACCTGCACGGCCGAGCGCATCGAAAGACCGCGGCACGCCTACATCGAGAACACTATTGCCTCCATGCGCGCGGCAATCGACAGCGGCGCCGAGGTCATCGAACTGGACGTCCACCTGACGCCGGACCGCCAATTCGCAGTCTTCCACGATTGGACGCTCGATTGCCGGACGAACGGAACGGGCGTGACCGAACAAACTCCGATGTCCAAGCTGAAGACGCTTGACATCGGCTACGGCTATACCGCCGACGGCGGCAAGACTTTTCCCTTCCGCGGCCGGGGACAAGGCCAGATGCCGACATTGACGGAGGTATTTACCGCCCTGCCCCATGGCCGCTTCCTGATCAACTTCAAGAGCGAGCGGCGGGAGGAAGGCGCAACCCTTGCAGTGCTGCTCCGCGCCCATCCCGAGTGGCGGAAATTGGTTTTCGGCGTCTATGGCGGCGCCGCGCCAACGCAGGAAACGCTGCGGCTGGTTCCGGGGCTGAAAGGTTACGACAAGCATTCCACGCTCGCCTGCCTCGGCCGTTACGCCGCCTATGGCTGGACCGGCATCGTGCCGGATGCGTGCCACGACACGCTCATCGTCGTGCCCGGCAACTACGCGCGGTTTCTTTGGGGCTGGCCGGCCCGGTTCGCAGCCCGCATGGCGGCCGCCGGAAGCGAAATCATTCTCCTTGGGCCCTATGGCGGCGGCGATTTCACCTCAGGCATAGACAATGCCGACGATCTGGCGCTCGTGCCGCCGAATTTTTCCGGTTATGTCTGGACCAACCGCGCGGAGACGATCGGCCCCCTCCTCGGCAGGCGGCTCGCGGCATCGAGCGATCAGACCAATCGTAATTAGCGGAAGGCGAAACTGCTTCGCTGCCCGGCTTGCATCGATGTCGATATGTCGATATATCTCGACATATGGACACATCAAGCGCAATCATGGCCTTTGCCGCCCTCGCCCAACCGACCCGGTTCGACGCGTTCCGGCTGCTCGTCACGCATGAGCCCGACGGTCTGCCCGCCGGCGAGATCGCTCGTCTGGTGGAGGTTCCGCACAACACCATGTCAACGCACCTCGCGCAGTTGCAGCGTGCCGGTTTGGTGACGACGGAGCGACAGAGCCGTTCCATCGTCTATCGAGCCAACCTGAATGGCCTGCGCCATGTCATCAGCTTCATGCTCAAGGATTGTTGCGCCGGCCATCCGGATCTTTGCGCGCCCTTGATCGCTGATCTTACTCCCTGCTGCCAGCCGAGAGAAAAATCCCATGCCTGAACCTGTCTACAACGTCCTCTTTCTGTGCACCGCCAATTCGGCGCGCTCGATCCTCGCTGAGTCCATTCTGAATGCCGAGGGCAAGGGTCGGTTCCGCGCCTTTTCGGCCGGCAGCAATCCAAAGGGAAAGGTGCATCCGCTTGCTCTTCGGGAACTCGAAAGCTGCGGCTATCCCACGGAAGGTTTAAGCTCCAAGGGCTGGGACGTGTTTGCGGGGCCGGATGCGCCACAGATGGATTTTATTTTCACGGTTTGCGACAGCGCCGCCGGAGAGGCCTGTCCCGTATGGCCGGGGCACCCGATGACCGCGCATTGGGGCGTGGCCGATCCCGCCCGAGTAGATGGCAGCGAGTTTGAAAAGGAACGGGCTTTTGCGGAAGCCGCCCGGTTTCTGAAGAATAGGATCACGGTCTTCATCAGCCTGCCACTTGCCTCAATAGACAGAATGGCGCTCCACAGCCACCTCGTTGAAATCGGCCGCGGAACGAGCGCGGATGGCGACAAGGCAAACTGATGCAGCAATTCGACCTTACCCGCCGCTGCGTTGCGGAAGCGTTGGGCACCGGCCTTCTCGTTGCGACTGTTGTGGGCTCAGGGATTATGGCTGACGCACTGACGGCCGACGATGCGCTGGCCCTCCTCGCCAACACCATCGCCACCGGCTCGATCCTCGTTGTGCTCATCACCATCCTTGGTCCGATATCCGGGGCGCATTTCAATCCGGCGGTGTCGCTTGTCTTCACCCTTTCCGGCGATCTGTCCCGGCGCGACTTCAGCCTCTATCTGATCGCCCAAGTGGCCGGAGCCGTCATGGGAACTATCGTCGCCCATTTGATGTTCGCGCTCGCCCCCCTAGACATATCGCCGACGGTTCGCTCCGGATCAGCACAGTGGTTTTCGGAGGCTATCGCGACTTTCGGACTGGTTGCGACGATCCTCTCGGGCATCCGCTTTCGGCGCGAAGGGGTACCATGGCTCGTGGGCCTCTACATCACAGCCGCCTATTGGTTCACGGCATCGACTTCCTTCGCCAACCCTGCCGTGGCACTGGCACGGTCTTTGACCAACACCTTCTCCGGTATCCGGCCGACCGATCTACCCGGGTTCATAACTGCCGAGCTCCTCGGAGCGGCCTTTGCGCTTTTCCTGATGAAGTGGCTTTTGAGGCCGGCTGAGACACCCGTTACCCACACCTCTGCGGAGACAACTCGATGAACGTCACCATCTATCATAATCCGGCCTGCGGCACCTCGCGCAACACGCTGGCGATGATCCGTAATGCCGGCATCGAGCCGACGATCATCGCCTATCTCGAAACGCCGCCATCCCGGGCCGATTTGAAGGCGATGATAGAAGCGGCGGGCCTGACAGTCCGCGAGGCCATTCGCGAAAAGGGAACGCCGTTCGAGGAACTTGGGCTCAGCAATCCGGCACTCAGCGACGACGAGTTGCTCGACGCAATGATCAAGCATCCGATCCTCATCAACCGCCCCTTCGTCGTCACGCCTATGGGAACGCGCCTGTGCCGTCCGTCGGAGGTCGTGCTCGAGATCCTGCCCGATACACACAAGGGTTCCTTCTCCAAAGAAGACGGCGAGGCCGTGCTTGATCCGCAGGGCAAGCGCATTGTCTGACGTCTTCAGAGCGCACGATCTGCCCGCCGCGAACGTGCAACAATTGCGGTTGCCGGATGCCGGCGCCCTACGCCCGGTCATCTCGACGCATAAGCCCCGCATCCTGATCCTCTATGGATCGCTACGGACGGTATCCTACAGCCGGCTGCTGGCGCAGGAAGCGTGCCGCCTGCTCGAATACTTCGGCGCGGAAGTGAGAATTTTCGACCCGGCAGGACTGCCGCTCCCTGACGCGGCACCCGCGAGCGATCCCAAAGTGCAGGAATTGCGTGAACTGTCGCTCTGGTCCGAAGGGCAGGTATGGGTGAGCCCCGAACGGCACGGCGCAATGACCGGCATCATGAAGGCACAGATCGATTGGATACCGCTGTCGCTCGGTTCGATCCGCCCGACGCAAGGCAAGACGCTGGCCGTCATGCAGGTTTCCGGCGGCTCGCAAAGTTTCAATGCCGTCAATCAGATGCGCGTTCTCGGCCGATGGATGCGGATGATCACCATACCCAACCAATCATCCGTCGCAAAAGCTTTCCAGGAGTTCGATGCCGACGGGCGGATGAAACCTTCCAGCTATTACGACCGCGTGGTCGACGTGATGGAAGAGCTCATGAAATTCACGCTGCTGACGCGCGACTGCTCCGCTTACCTCACCGACCGATACAGCGAACGCAAGGAAGCGGCCGAAGAATTGGCGCAGCGTGTGAAATTGACGAGCATCTAGAGCATCCCGCTTTCAAACGGAACCGCTGGAAGCGGACAAGATGCTCTGGAATCTAGAGTGCTAGAGCGTCCTTTGTGCGTTCACTTGAACGCACGGCGCTCTAGAGCGGGATGAGGACAAGTGTGTGTGCGGTTTCCCGCCCAAGTCCCGCTCTACTTATCAGAATTGATCACGTTCATGATTTTGAGCCGATTCGTGATCTAGCGCAGGTCCCGCTACCGCGGGAATTCGAGACCCATCTCGCGGAAACGCTCGGGATCGTCGCCCCAGTTCTCGCGCACCTTGACGAAGAGGAAAAGGTGCACCGGCTGCTCGAGGATTTCCGACAACTCCTTGCGGGCTGCGGTCGAGATCGCCTTGATCGCCTCCCCTCCCTTGCCAAGCGCGATCTTCTTCTGGCTCTCGCGCTCGACATAGATCACCTGTTCGATGCGCACCGATCCATCCTTGCGCTCTTCCCATTTTTCCGTCTCGACGTGAGAGGCATAAGGGAGTTCCTGATGCAGTCGAAGGAACAGCTTTTCGCGGGTGATCTCGGCGGCGAGTTGGCGCATCGGCAGGTCGGAGATCTGATCCTCCGGGTAATACCAGGGCCCCTCTGGAAGCGCCTTGGCCAGATAGTCCATGAGATCGTCGCAACCGGAGCCCGAAAGCGCCGAGATCATGAAGGTGCGTTCGAAGCTGACCACCTCGTTCGCCGCAGCCGCGAGCTTCAGCAAATCCTCCCGGCGAACCTGGTCAATCTTGTTGAGCACCAGGATTTTCGGCTGATGGACTTCCTTCAGGCCTTCAAGGATCGTCGCCGCATCTCCTTTCAACCCGCGCTCGCTATCGATCAGCAGCATGATCACGTCCGCATCCTTGGCGCCGCCCCAAGCGCTGGTGACCATGGCGCGATCAAGCCGGCGCCGCGGCTTGAAGATACCGGGTGTGTCCATGAATACGATTTGGGCGTTATCATGAATCGCGATGCCGCGGACGATAGCGCGCGTCGTCTGCACCTTATGGCTGACGATCGACACCTTTGCGCCGACGAGGCGGTTGACCAGCGTCGATTTGCCGGCATTCGTGGCACCGATCAGCGCCACAAAACCCGAGCGGGTCGGCGCGCCGCCGGCCGCATTATTTTCCATATCTGTCATGGCTTCCATCAATTTCCGGCAGATTGCTTCTGCCAAACACCTTCGCGTTCCAGCAATTTCGTAGCGGCGACCTGTTCGGCGCCGCGCTTGGAGCGGTCAGTCCCCGTCTCCGGCGCAAGCCCGTCGATCTCGACCGTCACCGTGAAACGCGGATCATGATCGGGACCGGAGCGATCATCCGTCCTATATTTCGGCGCAATGCCGAATTTGGCATGCGCCCATTCCTGTAGTTCAGTTTTCGCGTCACGACGGGCGCCGTCTGCGCTCGCGGCGCGATGCGTCCAATGTTGCAGCACGAAGCGCCGCGCAGCTTCCAATCCGCCATCGAGATAGATCGCGGCAATCAACGATTCTACCACATCGGCACGGACATTCATCATGTGTTTGCCGGTGATCTTCTTCACGTCCGAACCGGTGTGGATGAACTCGTGCAGCGACAGATCGTCCGCCACCCTGGCACAGCTTTCGGCGCTGACAAGCTGGTTCAAGCGAACCGATAGCTCCCCCTCGTTCGCGTCGCGAAACGTCGCGAATAGAAGTTCGGCGACGCAAAGCCCGAGGACCCGGTCCCCCAGGAATTCGAGACGTTGATAGTTGCTTGCCTTGGCATTGCGGGCGCTGGAATGGGTAAGCGCCCGGTCAAGACGGTCCTTCTCGGCAAACTGATAGCCGATCGCGGCCTCGAGCCTCGCCCGATCCTCCACGCTCAGCGAGCGCCGCTTCATTATTCAACAGCCTTGAACAGGCGATCGTAGCGAAGGTTTGCCGGCCATTTCCAGATTTCGCGGAAAGAGGTGTCGTTGCCAAGCGAGAAGAAGATCAGGCTTGCGCGCCCCACGAGGTTTTCCGCCGGAACGAAACCGACATCGAAGCGGCTGTCGGCGGAATTGTCGCGGTTATCGCCCATCATGAAATAGTGGCCCTCGGGGACGATGAATTCGCGAGTATTGTCGCCGCGCGACTCCGGGAACTGGTCGAGCGTATCGTAGGAAACCCCGTTGTCCATCGTCTCGCGGTAGACCGGGACATCGCCGCCGGTGTCGTACTGGTCGTCAGCCCGAAATGTGCCGTCCGGAATGCGGTCGACGGGCTTGTCATTGACGTAGAGGATGCTGTCGCGCACCTGGATGCGGTCGCCCGGAAGACCGACGAGGCGCTTGATGTAGTCGATATCGGGGTTGGGCGGAAACCGGAAGACGACGATATCGCCGCGTTCCGGCTCGCTCGCAAAGATACGGCCGCTGAAAAGGTTCGGCGAGAAGGGCAGCGAGTATTTCGAATAGCCGTAGGCGAACTTGTTAACGAAGATATAGTCGCCGACCAGGAGGGTCGGCATCATCGAACCCGACGGAATCGTGAAGGGCTGGAAGAAGACGGTCCGGATGACTACGGCCAAGAGCAGCGCCTGAATGATGACCTTCACATTTTCCCAGATGCCGCTCTGCTTCGTTTCTGTCTTTTCTGCCACGCTGCGTTCTTCCTTTGTCATCCTGCCCGGGGGGCGCCATAGCTTCGCGCTTTCAAAGCTCGTATGCGGCGGGGCTCCCGTTCTGCGCGTCGCCACGCAATTCGAGCCTATATGTTGCGTGAATTCCACGCTTCAAGCGACCGCCAGTCCGGTCTTTTCGGGAATGCTCTAAACCGTTCCCTCCACCGGGGCAACGGGGAGCGCCTCGATAATCACGAAGGCTTGTGCGAGCGGGAAGTCATCCGTGATCGTCAGGTGTATGGCGGCGCGGTGCCCGAGAGGCAGCATTTCCTGAAGGCGGGCTGCCGCGCCACCGGTCAGTTGCATGGTCGGCTTTCCGCCGGGCATGTTGACGACACCCATATCCTTCCAGAACACGCCCTGCGCCAGGCCGGTACCCAGCGCCTTCGAACAGGCCTCCTTGGCGGCAAAGCGCTTGGCATAGGAGGCCGCGCGATTTTTGCGGCCGTCCGATTTGGCGATCTCGATGTCGGTGAAACATCGATTGACGAAACGCTCTCCGAAGCGTTGGAGCGAATTTTCGATGCGGCGAATATCGATGAGATCGCTGCCGATGCCGATGATCATCATGATTGTCCGATCTCGTGCGATGGTTTCCGCCGGCGCCGTTGCTGGAAAAGCCGGACCGCCTGATAGGCGAGCGCGTAAAAGATTAAGGCGCCAGTGATGGAGAGTGGAAGCGAGCCGATCAGCATCGGTTTGAAGACGGGTCCCCAGAGCCTGTCAAGCTCGAGATGCTCGATCATCCGGGTCAATTCGGCGTTGCCGATGATCGGGCCGAGTTGCGGTCCCATCAGTACCGTGCCGAGTTCGTAGGACGCCGTCAGGATCACCGGGATGGTGATCGGATTGGCAAGCGCGGTGGTGACGGCGGCCGCGATCAGGTTGCCCGAAAAGAGCGACGCGAGGAGGACCGCAAGGACGATGTGGAAGCCGAAGAAGGGCGTGAAGGAGGAAGCGGCGCCCGCCGCCACTCCTACCGCGATCGAGTGCGGAGACGACTTCAGACGCAGGATGCGCAAGCCGATATAACGCAAACCGCGTGCAAACCCCTTGCGCGGCCACAGGAATACGCGAAGCCTTTCGGATATCGTGACCGGTTTTCTGCGCCTGAATAACATTATGCCGTCATGACCGCATCGTGAAGCCGCCTCTCGGCGCAAGACGGCCCGCCCGCCTTTTGATGGCCGCAAGATAGGCGCGACACCCGCCACGCGCAACCCATGTGGCACGTGGCGAAACTTGCATCAGAGCCATTCTCCAGGCGCATAGCTCGAGAGCGCTCACCTGGGCGAGCTATCGGCACAATTCCTTGGATCAAGGATCGAACCAAGGCCGTGTCACGCGCAAATACAAAATATTGCGGCAGCCTGCGCGCTGCGCGGCGCGCAGAATTGCGAGGTCAGAAACTGTTGCGAAACAGGCCGCGGTCGATCTGGCGCTGACGGTATTCGAGATCGATGCGATCGACGGAACCGTTTAGATAAGCGATCTCACGCTCTTCGACGGTGGGGATGTGCAGGGCACGGGTGATTTTCTTCAACTGCTTGAACATGGCAAACCTCTTCGTTTACCTCCCGAGCCAGAAGATAGTGTAGCAGCCGGCGCTTCACCAGCGCGAGGATGGGTCGGCAGCCATGCAGGTCACGCATGGCATGCTGATTTCATGTGCCATGGCTGCTCAATCGGCAGGCAATCTCCATGTAATTGCCTGACGATCGGCATTTCTTATTCGAACAGACGCTTGACCATGGAGATGCTCGGCAATTCCTTGAGCTGTGCCATCAGATGGTTGAGCTGCCGCAGATCCCAGACTTCCAGATCGAAGTGCAACTCGCTGAAGTCCGCAGCGACGCGCCCCATGGAAAGCGAACGAATATTGACATCGGTGGTCGCGATCGCCTGGGCTATCTCCGCCAGCGTCCCGGGTTCATTCAGCGCGCTCACTGCGATCCTCGCCATAAAACGGCTGTTGTTCGCCTCATCGAGATCCCAGCGGACATCGATCCAGCGCTCCGGCTCTTCATCGAATTTTTGCAGGATCGGCGACTGAATCGGGTAGATGGTAATGCCCTTGTCGCGGTCCATGATACCGACGATACGGTCTCCGGGCACGGCGCCCGCAGGACTGAAATGAACCTCTGCATTGCCGGAGAGGCCGCGGATCGGCAATGCCTCCGGTCCCTCTGCCTGTTGCGCTGCAAGCGCTTCTTTCGAACGGCCGGGCAGCTTGAAGACCATGCCGGCGGCGCTGCGCATGTTGAACCAGCCTTCGTCGGCGCTCGGCTTGACCGTCACGCGTTCATCCTGATGATCGGGGAAGACAGCGCGCAGGACATCGAGAGAAGAAAGTTCGCCGCGACCGACCGCGGCAATCGCATCCTCGACGTCCTTCTGCCCGAGCCTATGAAGCACCGGCTTCAGCGCTTCGCGCGAAAAGATCTTGCCGGCGCGCTCGAAGGTGCGCTCAAGGATGCGGTAGCCGAGACCGGCATATTGCTTGCGGACGGCGGCACGCGTGGCGCGGCGAATGGCCGCGCGCGCCTTGCCGGTGACGACGATCTCCTCCCAGGCAGGCGGTGGCACCTGAATGCCCGAGCGGATGATCTCTACCTCGTCGCCATTGTTGAGACGCGTAACCAACGGCATGATGCGGCCGTTGATCTTGGCGCCGACGCAGGTGTCGCCGATATTGGTATGCACCGCATAGGCAAAGTCGATCGGCGTGGCGCCGCGCGGAAGGGCTATCAACTGCCCCTTGGGCGTAAAGCAGAACACCTGATCCTGGAAGAGTTCGAGTTTCGTATGCTCGAGAAACTCTTCAGGATTATCGCCTTCGGCAAGCGATTCGATCGTGCGGCGAAGCCAGGAATAGGCATTCGAGGTGGGAGAGAGCGTCGGTTCGGCCGAAACGGCATCACGATCCTTATAAAGCGCGTGCGCGGCAATGCCGTATTCGGCCACCTCGTGCATGCGTTTCGTACGGATCTGCAATTCGATGCGCTGGCGCGAGGGGCCGATGATCGTCGTGTGGATCGACTGGTAGTCGTTCTGCTTCGGCGTCGAGATATAGTCCTTGAAACGGCCCGGGACCACGCGCCAGCGTGTGTGCACGATTCCGAGCGCACGATAGCAAGAGGGAATATCGTCGACGATGATGCGGAAGCCCCAGACATCCGACAATTGCTCGAAGGAGAGCGACTTCGACTGCATCTTGCGGAAGACCGAATAGGGCTTCTTCTGACGCCCTTTGACCAAGGCACCTGTCAGTCCCTCGGCCTGCAGCAGGTCGGTCAGTTCGTCCTCGATCTTCTTGATCAAGCCTTCATTGCGCTGGGAGAGTTCCTCGAGCCGTCTGGTGACGGTCTCGTAGGCCTCGGGATTGATGTAGCGGAAGGCGAGATTTTCGAGCTCCTCGCGCATGTCCTGCATGCCCATGCGCCCGGCGAGGGGCGCATAGATATCCATCGTCTCCTCAGAAATGCGGGCGCGTTTTTCCGCCGACATGTGATCGAGCGTGCGCATGTTGTGCAGGCGATCGGCGAGCTTGACCAAGAGCACGCGCACGTCGTCGGAGATGGCGAGCAGAAGCTTGCGGAGATTCTCCGCCTGCTTTGCCTTTTTCGTGACGAGGTCGAGCTTCTTGATCTTCGTCAGGCCTTCGACCAGAGCGCCGATATCCTCGCCGAAGAGATCGTCTATTTCCTGCCGCGTTGCAGTCGTGTCCTCGATCGTATCGTGCAGCAGAGCAACGGCGATCGTGGACTCGTCCAGATGCATTTCCGTAAGGATCGCCGCCACTTCGAGGGGATGGGAGATGTAAGGGTCGCCGCTTGCCCGCTTCTGCTGGCCATGCTTCTGCATGGCATAAACGTAGGCCTTGTTCAGCAAGGCTTCATTCACGTCGGGCTTGTATTTCTGCACGCGCTCAACGAGCTCGTATTGGCGCATCATCCGCTGGCGGCTCCGTGAAATCAGGCAAATAAAAAAGTGCGCCAATCATACGAGTGGCGCACTGCTTCGAAAACACGCCGGAACAGAGTTCCGAAACGGATCTTAGTAGTCGTCGCTCTTTTCCGGGGGCACGAGGCCCTCGATTCCGGCCAATAGCTCCTCTTCCGACATGCGGTCGAAGGTGAGCGCTTCCGGCTGGTCTTCATCTTCCGCGGTTTCCGCGAATGCAGCGGCAGCTTCAGGCTGAGTGAGCGAAGCCGGATCGGGTTCGGGCTCGTCCACTTCAACGTGCTTCTGCAGCGAGTGGATCAGATCCTCCTTCAGATCGCCCGGTGAAAGGGTTTCATCGGCGATCTCACGCAGAGCAACAACCGGGTTCTTGTCGTTGTCGCGGTCTACGGTGATCGGGGCACCTTGCGAAACCAGGCGCGCACGGTGACTGGCGAGCAGAACGAGTTCGAAACGGTTGTCGACCTTATCAATGCAATCTTCGACGGTGACACGGGCCATTTGCCTGTCCTTTGCGGCTCATAGCGGCGGCAACGCCGCCGCACGGATTAACGACACGAAACCGGAACGGCCGCCACGGGACGACCTCATCGGCTCCGATTTCTGGAATTAGTCGCCCGGATACAATCAAAACCGCATAAGTTCAAGTTTTTCCTGCATCCATTTCGCCGCACATGTTAAAATACCATAATTGTGGGCTGCGTCCGTCGGTCACAGACATTGATTGTATTGCGCGATATTTCGGATGAATGTCCAGCAGCGATTGCAAATTGAAGTGTGGACGAACGGCAGCAACTGCTAAAACTAGCTATAGGCGCCGTGCGCTGCTTGGAATAAAGCGTGGTATAACCTACATTATTTGCAATATCAGCAATAATTAATGTAATCCACTTATTTCTGCGCAGCCTCCCGTGCGGACGGTCGGGTCAAATGTGCAGGCCATGGAAAAGGAATTAACGATGTTCGATCCTCGCGAGAAAATCGCTCTTTTCATCGACGGCGCCAATCTCTACGCCGCATCGAAGAGCCTCGGTTTCGACATCGACTACCGCAAGCTGCTCAAGGCGTTTCAGAAACGCGGCTATCTGCTGCGGGCCTACTACTATACGGCACTGATCGAAGATCAGGAATATTCCTCGATCCGCCCGCTGATCGATTGGCTCGACTATAACGGCTACAAGGTCGTCACCAAGCCTGCCAAGGAATTCACCGACTCGCTCGGGCGACGCAAGATCAAGGGCAACATGGATATCGAATTGGCAATCGACGCCATGGAACAGTCCGAGACCGTCGATCATCTGGTGATCTTCTCAGGCGACGGCGACTTTACGACGCTCGTCGAGGCGCTGCAGCGCAAGGGCCGCAAGGTATCGGTGGTCTCGACCATGTCGACGCAGCCGCCGATGATTGCTGACGACCTGCGCCGCCAGGCCGATCACTTCATCGATCTCGTCACACTCCGGGGCGAGATCGGCCGCGAGCCGTCGGAACGCGCGCCGCGCCCGGCCGAGCCCGTTGCCGATGACGTTGAACTCTAGGATTAGCGCTGCGACCGGCTCTTCCGCCCTCGCTCCGGCTCCCTGTAAACAGGCGAAAGGAATTAGAGCGCTTGCCGCTTGTTTCCTTCGCCCCGCTTGCGGGGAGAAGCTGGCGGCAGGCCGGATGAGAGGACGGTAACACTGGATTAATATGCAGGAAGGTCAGCCGCGCTCCTTGAGCAGGCGGTTCTTCTGCCGGTTCCAATCGCGTTCCTTGGACGTCTCGCGCTTATCGTGCAGCTTCTTGCCCTTACCGAGCGCCAGTTCGAGTTTGGCTCGTCCGCGCTCGTTGAAATAGATCCTGAGCGGGATGAGCGACATGCCTTCGCGGTTGACGGCGCCCTGCAGGCGGTTCACCTCACGCTTCGACAGCAGCAATTTGCGGCGCCGGCGTGTTTCATGGTTGAAGCGGTTGGCCTGTAAATATTCCGGCAGATAGGAATTGATCAGCCAGATTTCGCCGCCCTCGTCGGTCGCGTATGATTCGGCGATATTGGCTTTTCCCTCGCGCAACGATTTGACCTCCGTGCCGGTCAGCACCAGACCCGCCTCGTAGGTATCGACGATCTCGTAGTTGAAGCGGGCCTTGCGGTTTTCCGCGACCACTTTCTTGACCGTCCGCTCGCTGCCCTTGGGTGCCATCAGTTCACCAACCCTGCATGCCGGAGCGCCGCATCGATCGCCGCCTCCGTGGCCGGCTCGAGCGTCGAAAGCAACGGCGAGCGCACCGTGCGGCTCATCCGACCAAGGCGATGAAGCGCGTATTTCGCGCCGCAAAGACCGGGCTCTATAAAGATAGCCTTGTGAAGCGGCATCAATTTGTCCTGGTAGTCGAGCGCCTTGGCGAAATCGCCGGCGAGCGTCGCCTCCTGAAATTCGGCGCAGAGGCGCGGTGCGACGTTGGCGGTGACGGAGATGCAGCCCACGCCGCCATGTGCATTGAAGCCAAGCGCGGTCGCGTCTTCGCCCGAGAGTTGAACGAACTCCTTGCCGCAGGCCATGCGCTGCTCTGAAACGCGCTCGATCTTGCCGGTCGCGTCCTTGACGCCGATGATCGTCGGGTAAGCCTTCGCCAGCGCCGCCATGGTCTCGACGCTCATGTCGACCACCGAGCGCCCGGGAATGTTGTAGATCACGATCGGCAGCTTGACGCTTTCGGCAATGGCGGCATAGTGGGCAAAAAGGCCCTTCTGCGTCGGCTTATTGTAGTAGGGTGTCACGACCAGAATGGCGTCCGCGCCGGCGTTCTCCGCGTGTTGCGCGAGTTCGACTGCTTCGGTCGTATTGTTGGAGCCGGCGCCGGCAATGACCGGCACGCGCCGAGCCGCCGCTTCGACGCACAGTTCCACGACCTTCTTGTGCTCGTCATGGGAAAGCGTCGGAGATTCCCCCGTGGTTCCCACAGGCACCAGGCCGAGGCTGCCCTCTTTTATCTGCCATTCCACATGCGCGACGAAACTATCCGCATCCACCGAGCCGGTGGCGGTGAACGGTGTTACGAGTGCGGGAATGGAACCCTTGAACATGCACAACTCCTGACGGCGAAAAAGCAAGGCACACGCCCACGTTCTGGCCGCAATCAACGGTTAAAAAACTGCCGCACCATAATCATGTGAGCTGGCTGCGGCAAGCGTCATGAAGATGCATTTCATGTCGGTTTCCGTGCGATCAACCGCCCAGGCGCGCGCAGTGGCTGGATGAAGCGCTACGCTGAGATGACACCCGTGGAGTGCCTTCGCCGGCCGTTTGCACCATCGATAAAATGCCGCTAACTTTTCGTTAGGCAATACAGCGGCAAATGAAAGTGAGACACGGGAACCACGGGGCTCTTGATGCGCGGAACTCTCCTTTTGTCTGTCGCCGCCGTCATCGGTGCAGCGATGCTGGCTTCGTCGGCCATGGCGGACGAGATCCGGGTGCCGATTCCGGCCAATAAACCCGGCTCCTCAGGCAAGTCAGGACGCGTCGCGTCCCGGGAAATGACCGGCGCGATATCGGCCGCGACCGCCGCCATCAATGTCGCGATCAACGGAGACCTGAAGACGGGCCTCGATGCCCTGTCCGACCGGCAGCCTGAAAAGGCGATCGCCATTCGCGACGGCATGCGGGCGGTAACGCTCGACCGGCACATCCTCACCTGGGCGATCGCCGTTTCCGGGCAGAAAGGCATTCCGTCCTACGAGATCGCCGAGGCCGAACGGGAGCTTCAGGGCTGGCCCGGGCCGAAATCGTTGCGCGCCCATTCGGAACGCGCGCTTTATCGCGAAAACCCGCCAGCAGCGGACGTTATCGCCGCCTTCGGCCCGACCAAACCGGAAACGGCGGAGGGGACCATCATTCTCGCTCGGGCGCTCGTCGCGAAGGGAGAAGCCCCGGCGGCTGCAAAATGCCTACGCGAGATCTGGCTCAAGGACGCGCTGGGCGGGGATGTCGAAACCAAAATTCTATCGGAATTTTCCGATCTCCTGACGAGCGCCGACCACAGGCGCCGGATGGAGATGCTTCTCTATCGCAGCCGCGTCGAACAGGCAGAGCGCCTTAGCAAACTCGGCGAAGCACAGTCGCTTTACCGCGCCTGGACGGCCGTCATTCGCGGCAGCAGCAACGCAGCGTCGCTACTTGCGACGGTTGATCCATCGTGGCGCGACCGTCCCGCTTACCTGTTTGTCCGCATCGAGCATCTGCGCAAGCAGGAAAAATACCAGGACGCGGCAAAACTTCTCACTCGGATGCCGAAGGATAAGGGTGCTCTTGTCAATCCCGGCGAATGGTGGACGGAACAGCGCATCATCAGTCGCGGACTGCTCGACAAAGGAGACTTCCGCGGCGCCTATCGCGTCGCCGCAAACCATGCGGCAACCGAGGCAACGGATATCGTCGATGCGGAATTCCACGCCGGATGGTATGCGCTTCGCGGTTTGGAAGATCCGACAACGGCGGCACGTCATTTCCGAAAGATTCTGGAGACCTCGGGCCGACCGATCTCCGCCTCGCGCGCCTGGTACTGGCTTGGGCGAGCCGCCGAGGCCGGCGGCCCTGGCAGGTCGAACGAGTATTTTGCCAATGCGGCGCGCTATCCGGGCACGTTCTATGGACAGCTTGCCGCGGCCCGCATCGGACGCTCCACGCTCGATGTGCGCTATCCCTCCCCGACTGCGGAAGACCGCACGCGCTTTGAAAGCCGCGAGGCCGTTAGGGCTATTGCCCGGCTCGAAGCCGCGGGCCATGGCTGGCGCGCGGACAGCCTCTATCGGACGCTTGCCGAGGACCTGACCAGCCCGGGCGAGCTTGCGATTCTTGCGGCGCGGGCAGAGGGGACACGCAGCCATCAGCTTTCGCTGCAGATCGGTAAGGTCGCCTTCGCTCGCGGCATTGATGTCGCCGCCCTTGCCTTTCCGGTCGGCGTAATTCCATCGAGTGCCAATATCGATGGCGCTGGCAAGGCGCTCGCCTATGCGATTGCCCGCCAGGAAAGCGCGTTCAATCCGTCTGCAGTTTCCGCGGCGAACGCCCGCGGTCTGCTACAGCTTCTTCCTGGCACCGCCAAAGGGGTCGCTAGCCGCTACGGGCTTGCCTATTCCAAGGAGCGCCTGACGACCGATGCGGGCTACAATGCCACCCTCGGAGCCCACTATATCGGCGAGCAAATCGACAGTTTCGGCGGCTCCTACGTCCTGACATTCATCGCCTACAATGCCGGGCCGCGCCGCGTGCCGGAATGGCTGGCGCGCTACGGCGACCCGCGCGGCAAGCCCATTGACGATGTGGTCGACTGGATCGAACGAATCCCCTTCCAGGAAACGCGCAACTACGTCCAGCGAGTGATGGAGAATTACCAGGTCTATAAGTCACGTCTCGAACAAAAGACGGACATTGTCTCGGACCTCAGAATGGGCCGCAATCCGTCCTGAATTCTCTACCGCTAATACTACTGAATGGCGAGAGCGGCGTCGCGAACCGCCGGGCGATGGCGAGTGAGAGGTCAAGTGTTTCAGGAACATTATTTTCATGCGAAAGACGGGCTGAAACTCTACGGCAGATCCTACTCTGTCGACAACTGGCGTAGTCATGCGAATACACCGGTCATCTGCTTGCCCGGCCTCACACGCAACAGCCGAGATTTCCACCCGCTGGCTGTCTTTCTCGCCTCTGCGGCCGGCGGCGCACGCCCTGTCATTGCACTCGATTATCGAGGCCGAGGGCAGTCACAGCGCGATGACGACAAGAGCCGCTACACAATCGCGGTGGAAGCCGACGACGTCATCACCGCCTGCAGGTATTTCGGCGTGCAGAAGGCAATCTTCATCGGCACGTCGCGCGGAGGGCTAATCCTTCACCATCTCATCGGCTCCGCCCCGGCTCTGATCGCGGGTGCGATTCTCAACGACATCGGTCCGGTCGTCGAGATCGGTGGCCTCGTTCGAATCAGGGATTATCTCAACGCCGCGACAGCGCCCGACAGCTGGGCTGCGGCACCTCACTATTTGCAGGCAATTCATGGCGAAGATTTCCCGATCCTGCGCCACGAGGATTGGGAGGACATGGCCAAAGCAATCTATCGGGACGAAGGTGGGGTTCCGATCACCGACTTCGATCCTGCGATCGCAAGCCAATTGCAGGCGCTCAACGCCGACGCCGTGCTTTCTAGCTTATGGCCGCAATTCGACGCCTTCGCCGGGCTGCCCATGATGGTCATTCGCGGCCAATACTCCAGCTTGCTGTCGCAGACCACCGTCGAGGAAATGGTCAGGCGGCATCCAGGCCTGGTGACCACAACTGCGACCGGCCAGGGGCACGCACCGCTCCTGCATCTCGACGGATTGAGGCACGAAATAGCCGCCTTCATTAGAGGCTAGGCGATCTCTTCACCTGCTGGCCACCACGGCTAACATTGGCAAAAAAAGCAGCGGCGCTCGTCCGCACTTCCACGTCACCGCAAACACAAAGAAAAGCCCGGCTCGAGAGCCGGGCTTCTCTCACTGACCGAGGTCAGGTCAGATTAGAAGTCGCGCTGCAGGCGGACGAAGCCCGAGATGAAATCGTCTTGAGCACCAGCAATCGGAGTGTCGTAGTCGACTTCGGTGTAATTAACCGTTACACGAGTCGCGAGACCTTCGGTGATCTGGTAATCACCTGTGATACCGACCTTCCAAGCATCGCCATTGCCGAAGCCTTCGTTGCCAAGCGAGCCAACCCAAGCGTCGTTGAACTCAACGCCGTTGCGGATATTGCCGAAGTACTGAGCGCCGGGGGTGATTGCAAACTTCTCGGTTGCATTGAAGCGGTACGAAGCAGCAACGCTCCATTCCGAAACCGACCAGTAAGCGTTCGGGTCAGACGACCAGATGGCGAGAGCCTGAAGCACGCCCGGGCCGAGATCTGCAGAAACGAGACCACGGATTGCGCCTTCTTCAACTTCCGAGTCATAGCTGCCAAGGAGGTCGAAGGATACGCCGCCGAGCGACGCGGAAACGATGGCGGAAACACCAACACCGTTCGGCTTGGAGGTTACGCCTTCGAGTTCTTCAACAGCCACACCAGCCTGGAACGTGCCACCATCATAGAGGTAAGCAACCGAGTTGAACTTGGTGGTGTCGTTACCGTTGATGTCGGTTTCGCCGTTCAGACCCTTATCCCACCAGCTCCAGAAGGAACCAACCTTGAAGCCGCCGAGCTGAATGTAAGCTTCGTCAACTTTGAAGTTGTTGCTGTTCTGGTTGTCCTGGTCGGCTTCGATCGCGAAGAAGCCGGTCAGCGTGCCGAATTCAGTATCGCTCTTGGCGTCGAATGCGATGAAGCCACGAGAGAAGGCATCCCAGTCAGACGAACCGGACTGATCTTCGCCGAACGTCGTCTGGAAGCGGATGAAGCCGCTGATCTTGAGGCAGGTTTCCGTGCCCGGAATGTAGAAGTAGCCCGTGCCGAAAGCGTCGCAAACGCGAACGTATTCCAGGGGCTCCGGCTCGGCAGCGACAATAGCGTCGGCTGCCTGAGCGCCGGATACTGCTGCGAGAGCAGCAGCGGAGCCGAGAAGAAGGCTCTTGATGTTCATTTCTGACCTCCAGTCAAAAGTTTCAAACGGGTCTGGGTTTCTTTGCTGAAGGACAGCGTTCCCTGCCCCATCCCCAACGTTCAAGAAGTCGGACGATCAACCGCCCTTGCTTCCGGAGTTGAAAATACAAAACCGGGTGGGGCGCGCAACGCCCAACTTACCAGATCATGTGCTTTGCGCCGCCCTTCCCTGATCCCTGTTGCTGAAACGACACAAAATCGCCCCAGACGGCCTGAGAGAATTAACAAACTATTAAGAAAATCCTTTGGTCACCGGGGGTTAGCGTAACGCCGCACGGCACCATCCGTTTCAGAAAGAGGCAAAAAACAGCCCAAAACAGGGACAAAACCGGGCGCCGGTGCCATTCAGGCCTTGTATTTTCGGAGGCGGCCGGTGCCGGAGAGCAGGCTCACGCGGTGCAACTGACCTGCCTTCTTGCCGATTCCCAACAGAATCAACGAAGAGATTCGCGAATCTCCCGAACCCATTCGAGCGCGAGACGGGACCGGGTACCGCCGCATGATGGGACACGATCGGCGACGGGACAACAGTCAAGACAGTCCGATAGGCAGGTAGTTCCCAGCGGGGACGGACCGGGAACGATGCCGGACATTCTGCCAAGTTGAACGTTCGCCGCGTCGCTTACCTGGAGCTGGTAGTGCCCTTTGGGTACGTCATTCGGAAAGAGGGACATCCGCCGTTTGTGCAGCCAGGGATCGAGTGATGTTTTTCTCTGGTCGATCAAAACCCACCGCCCATCGTTCCAGACGGGAAAACCGTCTTCTCCACGCTGAAACGACATAGACGACCTTCGACTGGAGGCTTTGCGGACGAATTCGATTTGCAGGAGGATTAGGACAGGTTCATCGGGGATGCCTTTCCTAAAGGGACTTACCCCGCGCGACTAACGGCCTGAATGGTTGTTCTTTTAGTGTCCGATACGTGAACGCGACGCACATTCGAAGACGCCTTGCTGCAACGGATTGCGTCCGTCTTGAACCCGGATGCCGCCGAAAAACTGGGGGGACCGGCTGACCGAGTACGACAGCCCGACTGGCTTCAATACCATGAGGGCCGATCCGGGTCGGGTCGGGTTGGAAAGCATCCTCGTCGTGGCGTAGCGGCTTCCTTTATCCGCTCATTGCGGCTTCCAACCGCCCTGATTACCGGTGCGGGCGTTGCCACCGTGGAGCGGCTGTACCGCCGGGTCACACAGGAAACCGCATGGGAAGTTCGCCGGCACCCTCAGCCGAGCCGCCTTGGCCTCTACGCGATCTTTGTTGCGCGCCGTGAGAGCGAAATGTTCCCCCCGTGGGCTTGCTATGCCGGCTTTGCCGAAAGCAATGCCCAGAAGGCCAACAGCGGCCTCTCTAGCGACCGCATCGCGTGTTTGACGCCTGGAGGGTTATAGAAAGAGCCGCCGATGCCGGGCGAGAACCAGGCGGCCTCGCCCTGCCGAAATTCTCCATCTGAAAGGACGAGGTATACCTCCTCCGGGGCGTGGTCGTGGTTCGGATACCGCACGTTCGGCGCCATCAATGTTACCCCGAGCCAAACGTCCCTGCGCTCTTCGAGACCGCCGGGACCGATGATCATCGCATTGGCATGTCCTTCGAAGAAATTCTCGCTCTCGGAACCGTCATAGTTCGAGCGGCGCCGCCATTCAAGCAACGGTTCGATCGCCTTGAACCGATCGACCAAACGGCGGAGCGACTCGTGTTCCGTTTCGATGGCGAGCGCCGCCTCAAGGTGGAAACACACCGGCAGCCGGCTGCCGGAGCCGGGCCTTTCGGTAGCCGGCACTTCCAGCGCAGAAGAGATCTGCCGGATCGACCGGCGTGATTCCGAAGCCTGCGCGAACTGTTCAAACGCGGCGAGAGCGGCATCGATGAACAACTGAAGGACTTCGCTTCGGCTTGTCATTGAGTATCCCTCTGATGAAGCGGGGGCTGCTGCTTGGCGGCCCGCCCGGCGTCAGATGTCCTTGAGAAGGCGAAGCGCGTCGTAGATCGCCGCGTGCGTGTTGCGTGCAGCAACCGCATCGCCGATGCGGAAGAGCTGGAACTTGCCTTCCGGGTTGCGCACAACAGATTGCGGCTCGCCGGCGATCAACTGCTCGTGCGACGTCTCGCCGAGATTGCTCGAGGCCGGCTTCAGTTCGAAGTACAGATCGTCGAGCGGAATGGTGCCGTGATTAACGATAATCTGGTCGAACGTCCGTTGCTTTTCGACGCCACCGTAATCGCTGCCTACATGGGCGACGAGTTGATTGCCGCTCTTCTCGACCGCTTCCAGGCGGTAGGTGACGGTAAAGGTGACGTCCAATTTCTGCAAAGACCGCATATAGGGCACGAGGTTCATCGCCATGACTTCCGGCGCGAAGGAGCGGTCGGGCGTCATGATCTCGACCTTGGCGCCGGCATTGGCGAGAAGTTCGGCGGCCTGCAGGCCGGCATGGTCGCCGGCGTCGTCGAAGATGAGCACGTTGGTGCCCGGCTTGACATCGCCGGAGATAACATCCCAGGCGGAAACGACGAGTTCGTTGCCTCTTGACAGAACCTCGGTATGGGGAAGCCCGCCGGTCGCGATAATCACGACATCCGGGTTTTCGGCCTGAACGGTCTCCGCTTCCGCCCATGTGTTGAAATGGAAAATGACGCCCAGCTTCTCGCATTGGCTCATGCGCCAGTCGATGATGCTGATCATCTCCCGGCGGCGCTCGCTCTGGGCTGTCAGCCGGATCTGTCCGCCTGCGTTATTCGCCGCTTCGAAGACGACGACGTGGTGGCCGCGCTCGCCCGCCACGCGCGCCGCCTCTAGACCGGCCGGTCCGGCGCCGACGATCACGACCTTCTTTCGAACGCCCGCCTTCGCGATGGTATGTGGCATCGTCAGCTCACGTCCGGTCGCGGCATTGTGGATGCAGTAGGCGGCGCCACCCTGGTAGATACGGTCGAGACAGTAGTTCGCCCCAACACAGGGTCGAATGTCGTCCTCACGCTTCTCGATGATCTTCTGCACGATGTGCGGGTCGGTCATGTGGGCACGCGTCATCCCGACCATGTCGACCTTGCCGGATGCGATCGCGTGGCGGGCGGTGGCGACATCGGGGATCTTCGCAGCATGGAAGGTCGGGAAGTTCGTGACAGCGCGAATTTCGCCCGCGAAATCGAGATGCGGCGAATTGGCCATGCCTTGGATGGGAATTACATCGGTGAGGCCGGCGTCCGTGTCGATATGCCCACGGATAACGTTCAGGTAATCGATAAGCCCGCTTTCCTTGAGGCGCTTGGAGATTTCAAGGCCTTCCGCTTTGCCCGTCCCGCCGGGAAGACATTCATCGGCCGTGTATCGCACGCCCAGGATGAAATCGTCTCCGACGCGCATGCGGATCGCCTTCAGAACGTCGAAACAGAAGCGCATGCGGTTTTCGAGCGAGCCGCCGTAAGGACCGTCTAGCTCGTTCGTCAGCGGCGACGCGAACTGGTCGAGTAGGTGGCCGTAGGCCTCCAGTTCGACGCCATCCATGCCGCCCGCCTTCATGCGCTCGGCCGCATCGGCGAAGTCCTTGATGATTCTCTCGATGTCCCAGTCTTCTATTTTCTTGGGAAAAGCGCGGTGCGACGCTTCGCGGTGATGCGAGGGAGCGACAACCGGCAGCCACTCGCCCTTGTCCCAACGCGTGCGCCGGCCGAGATGGGTGAGCTGGATCATGATCGCCGCACCCTCCTCGTGCACGGCGTCGGTCATCTCCCTGATCCACGGCACTATCTCGTCCTTGTAGGCGAGCAGGTTGTTGAACACCGGCGGGCTGTCCTTCGAGACGGCCGCGGACCCGGCGGTCATCGTCATCGCCACACCTCCTCTCGCGCGCTCCACGGTGTAGGCGCGATACCGCGCCTTCGGCATGCCGTCCTCCGGATAGGCGGGCTCGTGCGCGGTCACGATGATGCGGTTGCGCAGCGTCAGGTGCTTCAGCTGGTAGGATTGAAGGAGGGGGTCGTTCGACATCTGCCGGGCTCCGATTTAGAGATGTTCAGGAGCGTAATCGAAAATGTACATATGCGTCAACACAGAGATCACAAAAGTCATCCAGATTGACATTGATGTACATTTTTCTTGCGCAGCCTCCCTCGATTTGTTAGGAAGCAATTATGGAGCAGACCATGAACGATAGCGGCTGGCGTGGATCGCCGGATGTTTGGTTGGGCGCGGCTTACGAGTCCTTGCTGGAGGCGGGCGTCGATGCGGTGAAAATCCAGCCGCTGGCGAAGAAGCTGAACTTGTCGCGGACGAGCTTCTACTGGTTTTTCAAGGATCGCGAGGAACTGCTTGATGCGCTGGTCTCGCGCTGGCGCGAGAAGAACACGGGCAACCTCGTCAAACAGGCTGGGGCCTATGCCGAGACGGTCGCCGAGGCGATGCTGAACGTCTTCGATTGCTGGCTCAACCGCGAGCTCTTCGACTCGCAATTCGAGTTCGCCGTGAGGAGCTGGGCCCTCCAATCACCTGAAATCCTGGCGGAGGTCCAAAGCGCCGACCAGCAGCGCCTTGAGGCGCTGTCGCGCATGTTCCTGCGGTTCGGCTACGACGAGCCTCACGCCGATGTTCGGGCGCGCACGATCTATCTGGTGCAGATCGGATACATCTCTATGCAGACGACGGAGGATATCTCCGTCCGCATGAAACGCATCCCGGAATATGTGGAAATTTTCACCGGGCAAGCACCGGAGCAGAGGGAGCTCGATCGCTTTTTCGCCCGCCACGGCTATTCCGGTTAGCGGCGAAGATGGGCGAGGATGAGTAACGGATTGAAGATCGGGGTAATTGGCGGAAACGGCTGGCTAGGCAGGGCCATCATCCAGTCGCTTCTCGATGCAAAGCTCACCTCGCCTGAGGACCTCACGCTTTCCCATACAGGCGAACGACCGGCACGATTTGAGGGTGCTTACTGGACAAGGGACAACCAGCAGCTCGCCGGTCGGTCGAATGTGATCGTCGTGTCCGTGCGTCCGGCCGACTTGCCCGCCCTGGCAGTCGACGCCGCCGGTAAACTGCTCATATCGGTCATGGCCGGTATTCGCCTGGACGAGTTGGCCGTACACTTCCGCTCAAACCGCGTTGTTCGCGCCATGCCGAATGCCGCCGCCGAGGTTGGCAAATCCTACACGCCTTGGGTCGCCTCGGAAGGTGTCGAAGACCGCGACCGGTTCATCGTTCGCAGCATCTTCGATTCCTGCGGAACGACGGATGAAGTCGCAAGCGAAGGCGACATCGACTATCTGACCGGTCTTTCGGGCTCCGGTCCCGCCTTCCCCGCGCTCCTGGCAACGGCGATGATGAAGGATGCCATCGCCTACGGCCTCTCCCCGGATATTGCCAGGCGCGCCGTCAATTCCGTTCTGATCGGAGCCGGGCGGCTTCTCGAACGGCGGAATGAATGTCCCGCCGACATGGTCGACGCGTTTCTTGGCTATCGCGGCACCACTGCGGCAGCGATCGAGGCAATGGGCGCTGCTGGCTTCGACGCCGCGATCGCCGGCGGACTTGCAGCCGCTCTCCAGAAATCGGTGAGTATGGGAGAGCGCTCCTGACCTCCGTCCGAGCGGGTAAACGCGGCACCCCGCTCCTTGAAAAAGCGCCGCTAACAAAAGGGAACGTCTAATGAAGAAGCTGCTTGCGTCCACATGCCTGGTATTCGGGCTGCTCGGAGGAGTGTCGGTGTCGAATGCCGCCGAGTGCGGGAGCGTTACCATTGCCAGCATGAACTGGCAAAGCGCCGAGGTCCTCTCGAACCTGGATAAGTTCATTCTCAACGAAGGCTATGGTTGCAGTGCCGAAATCACCATCGGCGACACCGTGCCGACGATCACCTCCATGGCGGAAAAGGGTCAGCCCGATATCGCGCCGGAAGCATGGATCGACCTCTTGCCCGATGTCGTCAAGAAGGGCACGGACGAAGGTCGTATTATCAAAGTCGGTTCCCCGCTGCCCGATGGTGGCGTCCAGGGCTGGTGGATTCCGAAGTACATTGCTGACGCCCACCCGGAGATCAAGACGATCGGCGACGCGCTGAAACACCCCGAGCTTTTCCCTGCCCCAGAGGATCCCAGCAAGGGCGCGGTTATCAACGGACCGCAGGGCTGGGGTGGTACGGTGGTGACGACGCAGCTTTACAATGGGTTCGGCGCCGAGAAGGCCGGCTTCACCCTGGTCGATACCGGCTCTGCCGCGGGACTGGATGGCGCCATCGCCAAGGCCTACGAACGCAAGGAAGGTTTCCTTACCTACTACTGGTCTCCGACCGCCCTCCTCGGCAAGTATGAAATGGTGAAGCTGGAACCGGGCGTTTCCCATGATGCGGCCGAATGGAAGCGCTGCAACACCGTAGCGGACTGCCCCGATCCTAAGCCGAATGCATGGCCGGTCGATACGATCGTGACGCTGGTGGCGAAGCCCTTCTCCGAGCGGGTCGATCCCGAGGTCATGGAGTATCTGAACAAGCGGTCCTGGAGCAACGAAACCGTCAGCAAGCTTATGGCCTGGATGACGGACAATCAGGCGAGCGGCGAAGAAGGCGCGAAGCAATTCCTCGAGGAGAACGAGGATCTCTGGACGAAGTGGGTCTCTCCGGAAGCTGCCGAGAAGATCAAGGCGGCTCTCTAAGCCGATCTCGATATGCGGCGTGCGACTGCGCGCCGCATTCATCCAGCCGCAAACAGAAAAAGACTTGCCGGCTTCTTCAAAAAGGGGAACCGAATGGACTGGTTTTTTAGATTCCCGCACATGAACGACGACTCCTTGCGGAGCCTGAAAAAGGCCATCGACGAGGGATTCCGTGCGTTCACGCGCGCCTATGGCGGTGCAATCGAGGGGTTCTTCTCGCCCTTGCAGCACTTCCTGATCGCAGCAGAACGCTTCCTGACGCAGACGCCCTGGCCGATCATCACCCTGATCGTCCTGGCCATTGCCTGGGGCGCCAGCAGGAGCTGGAAAGTGGTGCTCGGCTGTCTCGTCACATTGCTGGCCATCGGGTACCTCGACATGTGGGACGACACGATGCGGACGGTCTCGATGATCTTCGTCTGCACTGTACTTTCAATCGTGGTCGGTATCCCGATCGGAATCCTGATGTCCCGTTCCGACCGACTGCAACGGCTGGTGAGCCCGGTGCTCGACGTCATGCAGACGATGCCGAGCTTCGTCTATCTGATCCCCGTCGTCATGCTGCTGGGTATCGGCAAGGTTCCGGGCTTGATCGCGGTCGTCATCTACGCAATTCCGCCGATGATCCGGCTCACCGACCTTGGCATTCGTCTGGTTGACAGGGACGTGCTCGAGGCAGCCGACGCCTTTGGCTCATCGAACTGGCAGAAGCTCAGGAACGTGCAGTTGCCGCTAGCGCTACCGACGATCATGGCCGGCATCAACCAGACGATCATGATGGCACTGGCGATGGTCGTCATCGCTTCGATGATCGGCGTCCAGGGCCTCGGCCAGCCGGTTCTGAAGGCAATCGCCAATCAGTATTTCACGCTGGGCATTTTCAACGGCCTTGCCATCGTCGGTATTGCCATCATCTTTGATCGAGTCAGCCAGGCCTACGGCAAGCGGCTCCAGAAGCACCGGGAGATCGTCCATGGCTGATCCTCATTTCGGCGGCATCAAGATCCGGCACCTTTACAAGATCTTCGGCCCGAACGTTGAGGCGCACGTCAATGCGGTTCAAAAGGGCCTGACCAAGGCCGAGCTCAATGAGAAACACGGACATGTGCTGGGCCTCAGGGACATCAACATCGAGATCCCCTCCGGCCGTATCCAGGTGATCATGGGTCTTTCGGGCTCGGGCAAGTCGACGCTGATCCGGCACATCAACCGGCTGATCGACCCGACCGCCGGCGAAGTGCTCGTCGACGGCGTTGACGTCGTCAAGATGAGGGAACTCGAATTGCGCGTGTTTCGCCGGCACCAGACGGCCATGGTGTTCCAGAAGTTTGCGCTGCTTCCCCACCGCAACGTCCTCGACAACACCCTCTACGGTCTTGAGGTCCAAGGCGTCGAGCGCTCGCAGGCGGTCGACATCGCCATGCGCTGGATCGAACGCGTCGGGCTGAAAGGCTTCGAGAGCACGTACCCGAACCAGCTATCGGGCGGCATGCAGCAACGTGTCGGGCTGGCGCGGGCACTTTCCAACGACGCGCCGGTGCTGCTCATGGACGAGGCCTACTCGGCTCTCGACCCGCTGATCCGCATGGACATGCAAACCGTTCTGCTCGATCTCCAGAAGGAGATCCGGAAGACGATCGTCTTCATCACCCACGATCTCGACGAAGCGCTGAGACTCGGTGACCAGATCGCCATTCTGCGCGATGGCGAAGTGATCCAGCAGGGCACCAGCCAGGACATCGTGTTGCGGCCCGCCGATGATTACGTCGCCAACTTCGTCAGGGAGGTCAACAGAGGGCGTGTTGTCCACGTGGAAGCCGTCATGGCACCTCTCGGTTCCGGCCTTTCGCCGCACGGCCTAACGATCCCGGTCGGGACTACCATCGAAGACGCCATGCGCATGATCGCCAACGGTCCGGATAACGAAGTCGCCGTCGTTGGACAGGACGGGAAGCCGCTCGGCGCGGTCAACCTGCGTCAGCTTGCCGGTGCAATGGTCAATTCCCACGCAGCCGCGTCTGAGAATAGCGGATCCCTGGCGAGCGCATTGTAGGCCGGCAAACATCCGCACGAGGACCAGGGCATGCCCTCCTCGCCCATTCATTCGCGTTTGCCGAGAATCCTTATGTCCAAGCTGTTCCCTCACCTGTTCTCACCAATTGAACTCCGTGGCCACAGATTGAGAAACAGGATCGTGTTCGGGGCTCACACGGCGAACATGGCCGAAGGCGGCCTTCCGACCGAGCGGCATGCGGCGTACTACGCCGAGCGGGCAATTGGTGGGGCAGCCATGATCGTCGTCGAACCGATGCCGGTCCATCCAACCGCGGTGCTGACGCGCGGAAACTTCCGTCCCTGTGACGATAACACGATCCCGACACCCCGATACGGGGCTGACGGTCGTCGCGATTTCGCCCATGGCAACGGATCCCGAATTCGTTGCCCGTACGGCGGATCATCTTCGCCGTCTGACGGAGTTCGGAGTGCATGTTCCTGGCAGCGCGAAGCGCCGAAATCCCCCGGAGGAATGGGAGAACATCGAGATCGAAGCCGCAGTTCTGGGTTCGATCCGTGGTTTCGTTTCGTGATCTGCCGTTCTTCAGATGGTTGACGATGCGTGCAAAGCTCGCTGCCTTCGCCTGCCTTGCCTCTGAAGGCAGCGGCTCGTGCATGTTGCGTGTTACACTTCGACGCTTACGCGACCCAAGGGCTTGGAGCAGCAGGCCAGGACATAGCCCTCCTCGATATCCTCGTCAGTGATGCCGCCATTGTGCACCATGTGCACCTGCCCGTCGCTCTTGCGGACCTTGCAGGTGCCGCAGATCCCCATCGAACAACCCGAGGGAATCACCAGCCCCGCGGCCCTTGCGGCCGCCAGGATCGTGTCCGCCTCGTTGCATTTGGCCGTTATACCGGAGAGGGCGAACTCGATCTCGGCCTGGTTCTGCGCATCGGGAACCACATCCTCGGGAACGTCCTCGGCATGCTCGGGCTCTGCCGTGAAGCTCTCCTGATGGTAGCGGCCCATGTCAAAGCCGAGAGCGGCAAGCGCCTCGCGAACTGCCCGCATGAAGGGTTCAGGCCCGCAGCAGAACACCTCGCGCTCGAGATAGTCCTGCGCCATCAGGCCCAGCATGATCTGGTTGAACATCCCCCGATAGCCGGTCCAGGGCCGAAACGGATCGGCTTCTTCGACCACCCATTTCAGGTCGATGCCGACGATGCGCGACGCCATGAGTTCCATCCTGTCACGCAGGATGATCTCGGAGGGGCGGCGCGCGCAATTGATGAAAACAATATCCGGTTCGCGCCCGGAATCGTAAAGCCAGGTGGTCATCGCCACCATCGGCGTGATGCCGGAGCCGGCCGAGATGAAAAGGTATTTCTCGGCAGGGTGATGCACGATCGAGAATTTCCCCGCCGGCCCTATGGCCCTGAGGCGCATGCCCTTGTGCAGATGGTCGAGCATCCAGCGCGTGCCGACGGAACGCTCCTGCGCCTTGACCGTGAGCGTCAGGGCCGTCGGTCGCGAGGGCGAGGACGAGATCGTATAGGTCTTGTAGAGCGGCCCGCCGGGAATGGGCAATTCCAGCGTGACGAACTGCCCCGGCTCATGGTTGAACAGCGCGCCGGACGGGCTCTGAAAGCTGAAGGTCACGACATTCGGCACTTCCGGAGTGCGGGTGACGCATTCGAGCTCTTCCGCATCGCTCCAGAACGCTAGATTTTTGAATGCGCTCATCCTCTCACTCCGCGGCCTGCCGCATCGGCGTCAGCGAACGTTCGAGCCAAGTGGCGTACCAGTCGGCGAACTGGATGACGCCGCTCTCCTGATTCGGCGAATAAGGTCCGGGAACATAGGCGGGCGACAGAATCCCCTGCTGGTTGGTTTCAACGATCTCTCGGTCTTCGTCATTGGTGGCGATCCAGACCTCGGTCAGGCGCTTCAGATCGTAATCCACGCCTTCGACGGCATCCTTGTGCACCAGCCAGGTGGTGGTGACTTCGGTTTCCATCGGGCTGATCGGGGTCACCCGGAAGGTCAGCGAATGATCCGGCAGGAAGTGATTCCAGGTGGTCGGATAATGGAACTTTAAGAGCGTGCCGGCGTCGGGCAGGGCAACGCGGCCGAGATTCTTGTTGACTGCGGCCTTGCCGTCGAGCGTGTAGCTTAGGGCTTTTTCCTGCAGCGGCATGCGCGCCAGGCGATACTGGCCGTCCCCGGCAATGCGGAATTGCGCCGGCGCGCCGGCAGCCTCGCAACGGTCGAAATGCGCTTGGAGGACATCCGAAACCGACCCGTCCGGCGACACGCCCGCGACATTCGGGTCAAGGGGGAAGGAACGACAGAGTGCGGGATGGTTGCTGCTGCAGTGATAACATTCACGGTTGTTTTCCCAGACGAGCTTCCAGTTCGCCTTTTCGACGATGGTCGAGGTATAGGCGACCTTCGCGTCATTCAGGTCGTGGATCGCGAGATAGGGATGAGCCAGCTGAGCGAATGCTTCGAAATCCGGCGGCGTATCCGACAGGCAGATGTAGATCAGGCCCTCGAGATTGCGCAGGTTTACGGGCTTGAGGCCATGTTTCGAGGCTTCGAAGTCCGGCCCCATGTCATTCGCCCAGATCAGCTTGCCGTCGAGTTCGTAGGTCCACTGGTGATAGGGACAGACGAGCTTGGCGACCTGGCCCTGCCGCCCCTTGCAGATGAGCGAGCCGCGGTGGCGGCAGGAATTATGGAAGGCGCGAATTTCGCCGTCGCGGCCTCGAACGATGATCACCTCATAGGCGCCGACGCGCATCGTGGCGTAGCTGCCGGTCTTGGCAAGCTGGCAAGACGGGATCGCGTAGAGCCATTCGCTGTAGAAGATATGCTCGAGGTCGAGCTCGTAGATCGCCGGCGATGTGTAGAACGGCTGTTCGAGTGCGTAACCAGGAACGCGGCGCGCAAGCAGGTCATGTATGGAAGGTGAAGGGACTGTCATAGGAGAATTCCATGTTCGGCATATTCAACTGTGATGGAATCTTCTTGCCAGCAAGCCTTTTTGACAATAGCACTTTTTTTCATGATGGATTAGTTTAACTAACCTCATGAGCTCTGCGCTCGGTGTTCTGACAACGTGTGCCTTCCAAGAGACCCGCTATGCCCAGGCCCTATGATCTCTCCTCGATGACGGCTCTCATCTGCTTCGAGGCGGCGGCCCGCAATGCAAGCTTCAAGAAAGCAGCTCAGGAAATGAATGTGACGCCTGCGGCCGTCAGTCACCAGATCAAAGCGCTTGAGACCGATCTCGGATGCAACCTGTTCCTGCGCCGCAGCCGCGGGGTTGAGCTCACTGAAAAAGGGGCTTTTCTGTTCCTGGCGATCCAGCGTGGATTCGAGACGATTTCAGAGGCCGTCACGCAGATACGCGATCGCCAGGAAACGGTTGACGTGACGATCCGAACGACCACGGCGGTCAGTTCACTGTGGCTCACGCCCAAGATTTCAGCTTTCTGGAAAATCCACCCCGCCATTACCGTGTCGCAGATCACCAGCGACGTTCCGGGCACGACCGGTCGCTGCGATCTGAGCATCCATTATGGAAGCCCACAGGAGTATGGCGTCGAATACCGCAAGCTCTTTCAGGATCGGATCGTCGCTCTCGGCACTCCAGCTTTCGCCGCCCAGCATGATATTGCCCGTGTCGAGGATCTGCTCAAGGCGCCCCTGATCCATATGAGCAACGAGGAAAACGGCTGGACGACCTGGGCCGATTGGTTTCACGCGCTCGGCCACCCCCTGCCGAAGGGCCGCAGCTTCTACGTGAATAATTATATGATCGCGCTTCAAGCCGCTCAGGACGACGTCGGGGCAGTGCTGGGCTGGGACGGGCTGGTTGAAAGCCTCATGCAAGGAGGACGACTCGTCCAGCTGGTGGCCGACACCATTCCCTCACCCGTGCCCTTCCATCTGAAGATCCATCCTAAGGCGACATCCAAGGCCCGCTTATTTGCGGACTGGCTGGTCAAAGCGGCCTAGCTTCGGCCCGAAGATCGGAACCGATTACCGGAAAGCACGAAGCGTGGGCCCGAAGCCCTAGGCGGGCGTGCGTCCGGAAGGACGACGGCGCCCTCTGAGTTTGCCCATCATCGACTCAATGTCGTTCATGACCTCGTATAAATTCCTAGCGATCAATCTCCACCCTTCTCTCCTCACGGATCGATCACCGGAACCAGGAGGCCGTGCGGACCCTACCGACTGCTGGAAAACCCGTCTGGAAAGGTTCGAAGAGTTGTTGTCGCTTGGCATTTGATTATGAGATTGCTGTACCAATGATTTCAAATGGTTGACGTGACACTTAATTTGAGAATGGCCAGTTAATTTGAGAATCCGGCCGCTTGGATTCTCCGCTTTAAATGCAAAAGCAAGCCGAAACAGCCGCATTCTCACATTTAATTGCCAAGCGACAGGAGCCGTTCAACGCAGCGATATGTTCGCATAACATCAAGATCCTGGCCTACCATCTCGAAGACGGGCCGCCTGCGAGGGTTTCGTGGCCAGAAGAGACGTTGAGATTCCTCAACCTCCTATAGGTTTCCTCGTTTGTGGCCTGTTCCTCGCCTTGAGATCCCATCAGGAATGGATAGCGGCCTGCACCGTGGCAGAGTGAGGTCGCTAGAAATCTCTCTGGAGGCCAACCATGCCGGTGAAAGCAGATCAACCCCAAGCACATACCGCTACCCCCGTCGATCTTGGCGCAATTTTCGTATCGTTGGAACTGAGCAAATCGACATGGCTCGTGACCGCTCTCTCGCCGGGGAGCGAGAAAATGTCTCGCCATGCTGTAACTGGTGGTGACATCGCCGGCTTGTTCTCGTGTTTCGCCACCCTTCGCCAGAAAGCGCAGCGGCGTGTGGACAAGCTTTATCCACTGGTGGTGATCCAGGAGGCCGGGCTTGATGGCTTCTGGCTGGGGCGAGTGCTTAGCAAGGAAACCTGGATTGAGAGCCATATTGTGGAGGCTGCATCCATTGCCATGCCGCGCCGACATCGCCGCGCAAAGACCGATCGCATAGACGGCGAAACATTAATACGGGCTGTGATGGCCTGGAAACGCGGTGAACCTCGTGCTTGCTCGATGGTCAAACTCCTCACGCCCGAAGAGGAAGACAACCGCCGGCTCGGACGAGAGCGGAAGACCCTGATTGCGGAACGTGTTTTCACGTCAATCGCATAAAGGGGCTGCTCTTCTCCCAAGGAATACGAGATTACGAGCCTTTGCGTCGCGATCGCCGTCAGCGCCTGGAGGAGCTTCGAACGGGAGATGGCCGGATAGTGTCGAAGCACCTGAGAGCAGAGATCTGCCGTGAGCTCGATCGTCTCGAATTGCTGCTCACACAGATCAAAGCGGTAGAAGCAGAACGCGATGCGTTGATGTCCCGCGAGTCCACCAGCGCACCGGCAAGAGCAGCCACGCTGTTAAGGATCAAGGGAATTGGTCCCGAGTTCGCGACGATACTTTACTCAGAAGGCTTGTTCAGACACTTCGACAATCGGCGGCAAGTCGCGGCCTACGCAGGGCTTGCTCCTTCGCCTTGGCAAAGTGGCAACGTCAATCGTGAGCAGGGTGTCTCGAAGGCGGGGAATCCGCGCTTGCGAGCGACGATGGTTGAGCTCGCCTGGCTATGGCTGCGCCATCAACCGAACTCGGCGCTGACCTTCTGGTTCAAGGAGCGCATTGCACGCAACAGCGGTCGTCTTAAGAGACCGATGATCGTCGCTCTGGCTCGCAAGTTGCTGGTCGCCCTCTGGAAGTACGTGAGCTCCGGCGTCGTAATCGAAGGAGCGGTGATGAAAACCGCCTGAAGTACAGAAGCAGCCATTGAACGCAGATTGCTATCCTCAGGGCCTGATCAGTCCTGACGGATCCAGGTGAACGGACCGGGATTCCCATTGGCTTTAACCGCCGACCTTGAGTTTGGCCCCGTTCTCCTGAGCCCGTGCCCGTCGAAAGCGGGATAATGGTGCAGCCGTTGAAAGCGGCGACCGGATGTGAGGTTGTACAGGCCCGAGGACGGGCCGGTAATTGCTATGGGCTCAGACCGTGGATCCGACTACCAAGGAGAACTCGATGCCACCTGAATGAACCATTGACAAAAATCCTGATGTGAGGGGAATCGAACTGTAGACCACTAAGCCTATCGGGTAGAAACGCGTACTTACGGAACGTTCCCTCTTCGGCGCTCGCCAGAGTCAGGCAGGCCCCGCCTTGGGATATCTGCCGCACGGGCTGTCGAAGGTGGTGTTGCTTAGCAACTCGCCCGGATACTTCAGTTCCAGCACTCACGGGTAATTGGTGGGAAGGAGTGCCGCCCTATTCGGCGGCACCTCTATCTCTGCCCGATCTACAGCTAGGATGCTCATCACGAGAGAGATGAGGACGAGTATAAGCGCCAGAAATGCGATGCCTGCCTTATCCATTCCCAATCATGGCGGGGTGATTGCGGGCAAACCGGGGCGCCAGCGGCGAAGAACTTCACCGATGCCTGTCATAGTTAATTTTGCCCAAACGGAGCTAGGCTTTTTCGCCTTTTCCGCCAGCTCATTCGCCCTCTCGCGCGAGTTGCCGGCTTGATCTTGCGGGCTTGCTCCTCGAGATTGTGCTTCCATGGACATACTCGCGAGGCCGACGCGGCCGGCCGCCTCCACAAGGTTGCGCCAGAAGCCAAGTTCCTGGATCTGGAAATCCAGTTGTAGTTTCTCCCTCGGTCGACGTGCGAATGATCCCAAATGCGTCCGGCCGCATTGTTGCATGTCATGTTGGTCAAGCTCTCAGTGAAGTTGAGAATCTCATACTCCATTGGAGGGTCGACGAGCTGACCTTTATTGCCCCTGTAACTCTGAGCTCGGAAACATCGCTGTCTCCTTGTGTTTTCTCATACCGGAGGACGAAGCGGCGAAAGAACGAATGGATGTTCGCAGCCGGGTGAGCAATGCCTGATCAATAGCCGAACGAAGCTGCTCAATCTTCTTTGCATCGACGGGCCTCTCTCTGAGCCGCCTCTCTCTCGCTCCTTCAATCGTTGCGCATATCCCACCAATGATTGCCTTGAGCCTGGCAGATGCCGCTTCGACGTCGATGTCCGCTCGTATCGCAGCTACTCCACGCTCCAGCTTGGCTGGCAGGCCACCTAGCCGATCCGAAAGGGCGCGGAGATGCTGCAGAAGATTGCGCAGCAAGCGGTCGGCATCTGGCAGTGCCAGCTCGTTCTCCGCTAAGTCCCCAACTCGCTGTCCCAACCCATCGTCATGAGCAGAATTAGGCTGCGCCACCTTCAAGAGGCGGCGCGGCCGCAAGCTCGAGTCCTCGTTGCGGCGACCGTTATCGTCGCTTTTTGGCTCTTCACTCTGAAAATATGGTCTGTATTGCCTTGAGGTTCTTCCTCGGCCCGTGAAGCATCTCGTCGGCGGAAGGCATGTCTTCTAGGATCAGATCGGCCCAAAACTGAGCGAGCTCTTTGCGTCGGGCCAAGTGTTCGGCGCGATTGTAAGCCCCCTCAACCTTATCCTTGGGGTATGAGCGAGCATCAGGTCGAAAATCTGGCGATCGGCGGGGTATCTTTCATTCATGATTGTCGAGAACGTCGATCGGAACCCATGCGGCACGTGCTTGTGGTGGTATCCGGCACGGTTCAGCAGGTAGCCCAGCGCGTTCTCAGACATCGCCTTGTGGGCGTGCCGGCCGTTCGGCAGGGCGAACGGGCCCCTGCCCGTGATCGAGCGCAGAACGGCAATAGTTTCCATCGCCTGTCGCGACAACGGAACAAGGTGATCGCGAGCATCATCGTCCTTGTGCTGCAACTTGAGCTTCATCCGCGCGGCCGGGATCTGCCAAATCGGATCGTCCTCATCGAGGTTGTTCCACTCGCCCCATGGCGTGGTGATGAGCGTACCCGGGCGGACTGCTGTAAGCACCAGTAGCCGAAGGCCGAGCTTCGTCACAGGATGCGACGGCGTGGACCGCGGTGCCTGCAGCATTTCGCGTGCCTTGTCGACATCGGTTATTGCGAGCTGCCGCCCCTTCTTCATCGGCGCCATTGCCTCACGAACAACGCCGGCGGGATCTTGGGTCGCCCTGCCTGATGCGATCGCGTAAACGAAAATGGATGAAAGCCGCTGCCGGATCCGTCGGGCAGTTTCCTTCGCATCGCGATTCTCGACAATCCGAAGAACCGCGAGCACGGTTGGCGCATCAATGTCTCGGATCGGCATCTTGCCGATGATGGGGAATACGTCCTTCACCAGCGAGTCCAGGACGTCGGAGGCGTGCTTTTCAACCGGTTTTTGCAGCTCGTGCCACTCTCGGGCAATGACCTCAAAGGTGTCGGCGGTCTGCTTCTTGCCGACGAGCTTTTCGACCTTCTTGACGACGTTGGGATCGCGCCCGGCCTTTAGAGTCTCCTTGGCGCTCTCCCGCTCCGCCCGCGCGTCGGCGAGAGACACGTCCGGATAGTTGCCAATGACGAGCGTCTTCTCCTTACCGTCGAAACGATATCGGAGCCGCCATGACTTGGTGCCGGTGGGGAGAACAAACAGATTAAGGCCGCCGCCATCGGCGAGCTTGTATGTCGATTCTGCCTTCTTGGCATTTTTAACCTGCTTGTCCGCTAAAGCACTCATGCGCCCTGGCACCCGCATTTTCCGACTTTGGTACCCACAGAGATACCCACAAATGCGTGGGTAGCAGTCGATATCGATGGGAATCGATAGGAGACTACAAGCAACAAAAAACGCGGCAAAGGCCGCGTGGGTGTGGATAAGAACCTGTAGGAAGTGTTGATGGCGGAGAAGAAGGGATTCGAACCCTCGATACCGTTTCCGGTATACTCCCTTAGCAGGGGAGCGCCTTCGACCACTCGGCCACCTCTCCGTTAGCGCCTGACTAGTGTCACCGCGTCATCAATGCAAGATTTTTTTGTCAGTTTTCGGGAAATCGCTCCATTTTCGCCTATCGCGGAAGGCGCGGCAACGCCAGCGCCCGGTCCATAGGCGGTTCAGCGCCTTCGCGCGTCCCGAAGTCTCTGCTATTCTCCATGCCGACGTCTCTTGGCAGTAGCGGACAGGGGTTCAGGCGCTTCTGCGGCTTTGTCTTGTCTTATGGTTGAGAGCCCCAGTTCCGCAAGGCTGAAGCAAGCCCGTTCGGGAAGGGTAATAAATCATGTCTTTGCCGGTCGTGGCGGCGTTTGAGGAGCGATTCTCCGGCAGAAGACGAAGCGACAGGTATTTTGGAGGCCTGCCATGTCGATGATCGTGCACGTCGCACAAGCCCCGGGCCAGTCGGCCGTGGCGCATCAGCACTATTTCATCGAGCGGCCGTGCCGCATTCTTGTCATCGGGTCGCAGTTGAAGGCGAAAACAAGATATCAGTGCCTTCTGCGCCATATATCGATTGCCGGTGCCATGCTCGACTTCAATGCCGCAATCATCCTGCCGAAACATTTCTTCTTGGAGATCGATGGCTTCAACGAGGAAATCGGCTGCGCAGAGGTGCATCGCAGCGGCACAGAACTCGGCGTGCGCTTCAACATGCTGCTCGCGCAGGAATTCCTGAGCCGCCTGATCCGAATGCAATTCGCCAGCGGCGGTTTCTGAGCGGAAATGTACCGCATCGCACCCGCCACGCCGGTCCGGAGCCGTGCCGCCATTTCCAGTGAACGGCGCTGCTGGTGCACTCAGCGCCGGCTGAGCATGGTTGGCGACCCAAACTTTTCCGCAAAAGCGATTCCGCTTACCGGGCTTATGCGATAAGTTCCCCGGCGTTTTTCGAATGGAGTCCAGTTTTTCAAGATGTCCGCTTTTTCGCGCTTCACGCCGCTCATCCAATCCTTGCCGGCCACCGTTCCCTTCGTCGGGCCCGAGGCCATAGAACGCCAGCGCGGGCGCAAGATCGCGGCGCGCATCGGCGCCAACGAGAGCGGATTCGGACCGGCCGATTCGGTGTTGCTCGCCATTCGGGAGACGGCGGGCGAAACCTGGAAATATGCCGATCCCGAAAATTACGACCTGAGGCAGGCGCTCGCCGGCCATCTGGGCACTTCCCCGGCCAATATCGCCATAGGAGAAGGTATCGATGGCCTGCTCGGGCAGATCGTTCGCCTTGTCATCGAACCGGGCATGCCGGTTGTCACGTCGCTCGGAGGCTATCCGACGTTCAATTATCACGTCGCCGGGCACGGCGGACGGCTGGTCACGGTGCCTTATGTCAATGATCGAGAAGACATCGAGGGCTTGCTCGCTGCCGTGAAGCGCGAGAACGCACCACTCGTCTATTTTGCCAATCCCGACAATCCCATGGGAAGTTGGTGGCCGGCCGACCGCGTCCTCGAATTCGCAACCGCGCTGCCCGAAACGACGCTCCTCATCCTCGATGAGGCCTATTGCGAAACGGCGCCGCCCAAAACCCTGCCGTCGATCGAAAGCCTGATCGACAGGCCGAACGTTATTCGCACGCGCACTTTCTCCAAAGCCTACGGCCTTGCTGGCTCACGTGTCGGCTACGCGCTCACGACACCCGGCACGGCCCAAGCCTTCGACAAGATCCGCAATCATTTCGGGATGAACCGGATCGGTATTGCGGCGGCGATGGCGGCCCTTGCGAATCAGGACTATCTCAAGGAAGTGGTGCTCCGGATCTCGCGGTCGCGCGATCGGATCTCGATGATCGCGCGCGAAAACGGATTTCATCCGCTTCCCTCGGCAACGAATTTCGTGGCCGTTGATTGCGGCCGGGATGCGGCTTACGGACGGGCGATCGTCGACGGGCTGATGAACGATCATGGTATCTTCATCCGCATGCCAGGGGTCGCCCCGCTCAACCGCTGCATCCGAATCAGCACCGGCCCCGACGCTGAAATGAACCTGCTGGAAGCGGCCCTGCCCGAGGTACTCGGGAAACTGGCTGCCGCCGGCTGACGAGATCAGCCTTCAGCGGCATGCTTTCGAAGGCATCTGCTATCAGTGCATCGTCATCCATTCGCGGGCCGCGCGCAGAGCGATCGCGAGGTCGGTCTTGCTCATCGTGGCCGCGAGGTCCGCACGAAGGCCGGCGGCGCGGTCCGAGCCTTTGATGGCGGCGATATTCAGCCACTTGTGGGCGGCCACGAGATCGACAGGCCTGCCGCGGCCCGTTGCATAAGCGAGGCCCATTTCGCAAAGAACATCGGCGCGATTCTCGCCACCCATCTCGGCTTCCGAAGCGATTTGCATGTCAAAGCGTGCCATTTGTCTTGTCCCTGTTTCTGCTTCGTTGGTCCAGCCGAAGCGGCACGCCCCCTTGGGGCGAGCCAGGCTTCAGTCGGCAGTTTTCTCTGTCCCTGTTCGGTCTTGCCTCTTGATGGGCTTTCCGTAGGCGCACCGTCTTTTTGCAGCGTCGCTTCCGGCGGTCTCGGCGGGTTGCTCTCCGCTCGTCTTATGGGTTGGAGTATGCTCCATGCCCTTGAATGCTCGCTTAAAATGCATGCTTAATTTGACGCAAACAAAGTTCAAACACTTGGTAAACTTGGGTTTTCGTTAAGCATCGGACCGCCTGGAACAGCGCAAATTCGCGTCAAAAATTACGAAATGTTCGACTGCGGATTTCAACCAAACGCTAACCACAAAAACAGCAGCACTCTCGATGAGGACAAGATCTCGCGATCTATATTGGCGCCGAGGCAAGGAAACATGCGGCCGATCGATATGTTTACCTTTACGTACGCGTAAGCTACTCTCCGGCGCGCTGGCGGTGACGAGCCGCTCAACACGGAAATTCAGACACGAGCCGGCATGGCGCTGGCTACTTCTATTGGAGGACATCGCATGATTCGCACCTTGCTCTTCACCACGGCGCTCGCCTTTGCCGCTGGCTCGGCCAATGCCGCCGAGCCGATCGTCGGCAACTGGAAGACCGCGAGCGGCGCCACGGCGGAAATCGCCCCGTGCGGTGGAGCATTTTGCATCACGCTGAAAACCGGCAAACATGCGGGCAAGCATATCGGCAATCTTTCCGGCACCGCCGGCAGCTACAGCGGCGAAATCACCGATCCGGAAAGCGATAAGACCTATAGCGGCTCGGGCTCAGTTAGCGGCAGTTCGCTGAAGATGAAAGTTGCGTGCTGAAGGTGCTTTGCAAGTCGCAAACGTGGACACGCCTTTAGCTTCCTCGGAACGGCAAGGGGCGGCCCGTTCGTCACCCCTCGCCGGCAATCTCAACGGGCGCGCTGCCCGAACAGAATCTTCTGCGCCTCTTTGTCCTCGGCAAGGCTCGCCTGGCGGGCCCGTTCTTCCTTGCCGACTTCGATTGCCTTCTTGACCGCAGACCGCGCAAGCACCGCCTCGAACCAGCGCTTCAGGTTCGGAAACTCATTCAGATCCTGCCCCTGGTTTTCATGCGGGATCACCCAGCCGATGCAGGCCATATCGGCAATGGAATAGTCGCCGGCAAGAAATGGACGGTCGGCAAGGCGCTTGTTCATTACGCCATAAAGGCGGTTCACCTCATCGGTATAGCGGTTGATGCCGTATTCAATCCTCTCCGGTGCATATTGGCGGAAATGATGCGCCTGCCCCGCCATCGGGCCGAGGCCGCCCACTTGCCAGAAGAGCCATTGCTCAACCTCCACGCGCGATCGTTCGTCGGCCGGATAGAACTTTCCATGTTTGCGACCGAGATATTGCAGGATCGCTCCCGATTCGAAAATCGAAATCGGCTGGCCGTCAGGCCCGTCAGGATCGATGATTGCCGGCATGCGGTTGTTCGGCGAGATCTTCAGGAAATCCGGCGCGAACTGATCTCCCCGGCCGATATTGATGTACTTGACCGCATAGGGAACGCCGAGCTCCTCCAGCATGATGGTGATCTTCCAGCCGTTCGGCGTCGGCCAGTAATAGAGCTCGATGGGAGCAGTCATAAGCGTTCTCTCCTGGATTGCGGGAACACTGACTTAGGCACGCTCGCCGCCCGCAGCAAGAGCGGCGCCATTCACGAAGATGAACCGGAGATGAACGCGCATCTCAGCAAGAATTCAGTTTGGTTGTGCGAAAAGGCATCAATCGATTTGAACGTGCCTCCAGCCCAACGGATAGAACCATGGATATTCTCGCTCGACGCCTCACCATCATCAGTCTGCTGATGGTTGTCTTCGCGATGACGCTCGCCGCTGCAGTCGGCGCCGATACGGAGCGCCGCCGCCAAAACACCTATCTCGGCTCGCTTACCGATTGTACCGCGCATACGGCACAGTACTGCCAGGCCAAGCTCTAAAAGGAACGCAAAAATGGCCGCTCTCGTCTCCTCCGCCATCCTCTCGCTCCGGCTCCTCATGCTCACGGGCCTGCTGATGGCGCCGATCGGAGCGGTCGCTTACACCAAGGCCGCGGGCCTCGGCGTCGGCAAGCACGGCGCCGGTCTGGTCCTCTTCGTCACGCTCCAGCGTCAGGCGATGAGCTGATCCTACCCGAGCCGCGGGCGCGCTACAGTGTCGTGCGTCTTCTCAGGATCGCTGTAACACTTTGAAACTGTTGCATGGTTCTATCCTGAATCGGTGCCGATCTAAGGAACGATGCAACAGGCGAAGATATGAAATCTTGTCGTTTGCTTGTCAGAAGTCGCAGCTTATAATGCGACATGCACAAACGAATCTCTTCAAACTCCGTCCTTTCCATCGCCACTCCTGAAGCCTTCGAGCCGCAACTCTTCGACGATCCGGCCGAGGCCGTCGATTGCCTTGAGACGCTTTACGAACGCAACACCCGGTTCCTCTGCGAGGCTTTCGAGAGGCTTGGAAAGAGCGATGCACCGCTCAGCCGCTTCCGCGCCTGCTATCCGCAGGTCAGCATCGAGACAAGCAGCTTCGGCCATGTCGATTCGAGGCTTTCCTTCGGCTATGTCAGTGCTCCCGGGGTCTATACGACAACGATCACCCGTCCCAAGCTTTTCCGTCACTATCTGAAGGAGCAGCTTGGGCATCTGATGCGCAACCACGGCGTCGGCGTCACGGTATCGGAATCGGCGACACCGATTCCCTTGCATTTCGCTTTCGGCGAGGGCGCCCATGTCGAGGCATCGGCCGCCGAGGCCATCGACATCCCGTTGCGCGACCTGTTCGATGCCCCCGACATCACCACGACCGACGACGAGATCGCCAACGGTTCCTACGAACCAGGCCCGGGCGAACCTTCGCCACTCGCGCCCTTCACGGCGCAGCGTATCGACTATTCGCTCGCCCGCCTCAGCCACTACACGGCAACCAGCGCCACACACTTCCAGAACTTCGTGCTCTTCACGAACTACCAGTTCTATGTCGATGAGTTCTGCGCCTGGGCACGTGAGCAGATGGCCGAAGGCGGCAACGGCTACACTGCCTTCGTCGAGCCCGGCAACATCGTCACACCGGCGGGCGCCGACAGGCCGGATGCCGACTATACGCTTGCCCGCCTGCCGCAGATGCCAGCCTACCATTTGAAAAAGAAGGGGCATGGCGGCATCACCATGGTCAATATCGGCGTCGGCCCCTCCAATGCCAAGACGATCACCGACCACATCGCCGTGCTCAGGCCGCATGTCTGGCTGATGCTCGGTCATTGCGCCGGGCTTCGGAACAGCCAGCGGCTCGGCGACTACGTGCTGGCGCATGCCTATATGCGTGAGGACCACGTGCTCGACGATGATCTGCCTGTCTGGATCCCGTTGCCGGCGCTGGCAGAAGTGCAGGTTGCCTTGCAGGATGCGGTCGCGGAAGTGACGGGCTACAAGGGGTACGACCTCAAGCAGATCATGCGCACGGGCACGGTCGCCACCATCGACAACCGCAACTGGGAACTGCGCGACCAGCGCGGTCCGGTCAAACGCCTCTCGCAAGCGCGCGCCATTGCGCTCGATATGGAGTCGGCGACGATCGCCGCCAATGGCTTCCGCTTCCGCGTGCCATACGGAACGCTGCTCTGCGTGTCGGACAAGCCGCTGCATGGCGAACTGAAACTGCCGGGCATGGCAAGCGCCTTCTACCGCACGCAGGTGAGCCAACATCTGAAGATCGGCATCCTCGCGCTGCAGAAGCTGGCGGCGATGCCTCCGGAAAAACTCCACTCGCGCAAGCTCAGAAGCTTCTACGAGACGTCATTTCAGTAAGAGTTACGCTTTCGGCGTTAGCACGACACTTTTTCAGACACACAACGCTCGCTGTAGCACTTTGAATTACTGCGTGTTTCTATCCTTAAATCGGCTCCGATTTAGAGCGTTTCATGTTTTGACGGAAGCGTAGCCTGCGTTGGCCAGATAGTTTGAGCATTCGTGTGGTTCGATTGTCTGGACGAGCGCTCCGATGTGTCGCCAGGCGTCTTCGACGGTTCGCTTCTGGGCCTGCCGCATCCAGTGCTTGATCTTGGAGAAAGCCTGCTCGATCGGATTGAGATCCGGCGAATAGGGCGGCAGGAACCAGAGCCGTGCACCGGCCGCCTTTATGATCTGCCGGATAGCTGCCGATTTGTGGCTGCCGAGATTGTCCATGATGACGATATCGCCGGGTTTGAGCGCGGGCACGAGCTGTTGCTCGACATAGGCGCGGAAACACTGGCCGTTGATCGGTCCGTCGAAGACACAGGGAGCAGTCAGCCGATCGCTGCGCAAGGCACCGAGGAAGGTCAGCGTCCGCCAGTGGCCGTGCGGAGCAAAGGCACGCAGGCGCTTGCCCTTTGGTCCCCAGCCTCGAAGCGGCGTCATGTTGGTCTTGATCCAGGTCTCGTCGATAAACACCAGCCGCTCAGGATCGAGATTGCGCTGAAAGGTCTTCCATCGCTCCCGCCTGCGAGCGATGTCGGCGCGGGCTTGCTCAAGGGCGAACAGGGTTTTTTTTGAAGCGCAGTCCCTCGCGCCGGATGAATTCCCAGATCGTATTGTGGGAGACCGTGACGCCGCGTCTTGCCAGTTCATCCTTCAAGCCATGCAGCGTCAGATGCGGGTTCTGATTGAGCCGCTCGGCAATGAAAGCGCGATGCGGTTCCAGAATACGCTTGCGATGCCCGCCCATCTTGCCCGGTGCGCCAGAACCGGTCGCACGATAGCGCTGCGACCATTTCACCACGGACGAGACGGCAACTCCGAAGCGCGCCGCCACCACACGGCTGGTCTCGCCGCTCAAAACCGCTGCCAAAACGCGGTCGCGAAGGTCGTTCGATAAGGGTCGCGTCATCCAATGCTGGCCTCCTTCCAGCCAGCATCTTGATGATGTGGACGCCCCCGCACCGGCTGCGGCTATGATGCCGGCCTGTCATCCGAAGCAGCAAGAGGAGCATTCACGATGAAGATCACGATCATGGGATTGGACCTGGCCAAGAGCGTGTTTCAGGCGCATGGCATCGACGAGACAGGCAACACCGTGCTCGTGAAGCGGTTGCATCGGAAGCAGATGCTGCCCTTCTTCTCAAAGCTACCATCATGCCTGATCGGGATGGAGGCGTGCGGAACAGCGCATCATTGGGCTCGCACGCTCGCGGCGATGGGGCACGAGGTCCGGCTCATCCCGCCGTCCTATGTGAAGGCCTATGTCAAGCGTGGCAAGAGCGACGCGCTGGATGCCGAAGCAATCTGCGAAGCCGTGCAGCGCCCGACGATGCGGTTCGTGCCTGTGAAGACGGTGGAGCAGCAGGGCATTCTCATGACCCACCGCGCGCGAGCGCTGCTCGTTCGCCAGCGCACCATGGTCGCAAATGCGCTGCGGGCGCATTTGGCAGAATTCGGCCTTGTCGCCAATCCCGGCATTGCCAATCTGGCCAAGCTGGCGCAGCAAGCGCTGTCCGATGAGGACGGCCTACCTTCTTATGCACGCACTTCGCTGGATATTCTGATCCGGCAGATCATGGTGTTTACCGATGAGATTGCGGTGCTGGATCAGCAACTTCACGCTTGGCATGTCGACAGCGAAGCCAGTCGTAGGCTCGCAGCGATCCCCGGCCTCGGCGTAGTCACGGCCACGGCTGTTGCTGCCACCGTCACCGATCCCGATCAATTCCGTTCAGGTCGGCAATTTGCCGCTTGGCTCGGCCTGACGCCGCAACAGCATTCGACAGGGGGCAAAACCCAGCTCGGTGGCATCTCCAAGCAAGGAGACCGATATTTGCGCCGATTGCTGGTTGTCGGTGCTACCGCCGTCATCCGTCACACGAAGGACAAGGCAACACCCATGGCGAATTGGATCAGAAAGCTCTTGGAGAAAAAGCCGTTCAGGCTCGTCTCCGTCGCGCTCGCCAACAAGCTCGCGCGGATCGCATGGGTCGTACTGACCCGAAAGGAAGCTTATAGGGCTCATGAGCTGACGGCCTGAGTTCGGTCCCAGACAACCCGAATTGGTAACGGCAGTCGATGATGTGTAACGATCGAGCCAATGGTGAGGCCAACCCGTCTGATTCAATGCGCTTCAAAAGCGCGCCAGCTTGATCAGGGACCTCACCGGCGGATTTCCATCAGGGCCAGCGGTCAAACTCTACGCCGCACAAACAGGCCGGACATATGAAAGCAACCGATCAAACCATCCCCGACAAAAGGCCCTTGCCATAGGGGCGTCCACATATGAATCACAACAACGACGATTCGGGAATCGGCAACGATTCAATCAAACACGGAAACGCTCTAGGGAAACATGCAGTACCGAAAGCAGCGTGCCGGCGATTGCCGATGCGATGACGAGGAGGTGGGCGTTGACGCCCGCACGGCCGAGCATCTCGAGCGTCGAGTGATCGGCGGCAGCGCCGAAGGAAATCGCCCCAGCGACGATCGCCGCCGGATAGGTGCCGGCCCCCGCCGGCGCGTGCACGGGGAGAACGGAAGAAAGTTCGCCGCCAAGCGCTCCCCCGAAGCAGGCGGCGAGCGGTGCGACGCCCATGATGGCGAGTACCCAGGCAAGAACCACCACCTTGACGGCCCAGTTCAGCATTGTCATCGCCCATGCGCGCAGAAACGCTGGAATATCGCCCGGCAGGCCTGCTTCTGCCTCGTCGAGAAAGACTTCGAATCTCGCCGGCGCCAGACGGCGCGCGAACGCAAGGGCTGATCCCTTGAGAAGGAAGAGCACGAGCGGCAGGAAAAACGCGAGCAGCCAAAGAACCCAGCCGATCACCGCATCGCTCCGCCCCAGAACGAGGCCGATCGCGGCGACCGTAAGCAGGGCATGCAGATCGAGCAGCCGCATGACGAGCAGCGCCGATGTGCCGCGTACCAGCGGCACGCCGAATTCAGTGCGCATCAGCAGCGGGAAGCTCGTTTCGCCGGCTCTGAATGGCAGCATGATGTTAAGGAGGTTGTGAACCTGGGTCACTCGAAAGAGAGGCAGGAAGCGACCCGCAGTCTGTTCCGGGAAATAGTCATGGATGCGATAGCAGCGAATGTAATAGGTAGCGATCAACAGGGCGAGAGCGGACAGGACGGACGTGAGGCCGAATTCGACCCATTGGCGCATCAATGCCGACCAGCCCCAAACCCACTCGACGAAGATGGCATAAGCCGCTATGGCCGCCAGGGAAATCAGCGCCATGCGGTTGCGCGCAAGCCACGACCGCCGGCTGAACTGCCAGTCCGAATTCATCAGATACGATTCCCTGTTCCCACAGTACCGCGTCTTTTCAGACGCACAAATATCGCTGTAACGCTCTGAATTGCTGCATGGTTTTATCCTTGGATCGGTTCCGATTTAAGGAACCACGCAGTCGCCACGCAATTCAGCGTTGGTTATCACCGTTAACTGTGCAAGAAAACCTGTGACAGCACTCCGGAGACCGCCCTTGAACCACATTGAAGAACCCGTGAAGTCCGTGGCCGATGTTGCGGAGGCCAGGGAACTGTCCATAGTCGTGCCGGTGTTCAACGAGGAGGAAAGTGTTAGACCGCTCGTCACGCGTATTCGGGAAGCGATGGCCGGCTTCGGAAAATCGTGGGAACTGATCCTCGTCGATGACGGCAGCACCGATCGGACCTTGCCGAACGCCCGCAAGGAGCTTTCGCACCCAGGCCTGCAGATCAAGATCATCGAACTCCAGAAGAACTTCGGTCAGACCGCCGCGATGCAGGCTGGTATCGATGCGGCCTCCGGCCGGTTGATCGCTACACTCGACGGCGATCTGCAGAATGAGCCCGCCGATATTCCCCATATGGTCGCAGCGATCGAGGAGCGGGAACTCGATCTGCTCGTCGGCTGGCGAAAGAACCGGCGGGATGGTCTGCTGCTCAGAAAAGTTCCTTCCTGGTGCGCCAATTTCCTCATCGGCAAAATCACGGGGGTAAAGCTGCACGACTATGGCTGCAGCCTGAAGATCTATCGCAGTTCGATTATCAAGCAGGTGAAGCTGATGGGAGAAATGCATCGGTTCATACCGGCCTGGGTTGCCGGCGTCGTGCCCAGCAGCCGAATCGGCGAGATGCCCGTGACACACCACGCCCGTCATTACGGCGCATCGAAATATGGTATCTCGCGCACGTTCCGCGTGATACTCGATCTGCTCGCGGTGTTGTTTTTCATGCGCTACAAGGCGCGCCCGGGCCATTTCTTCGGTTCGATCGGGCTTGCCGCCGGCGGATTGAGCGGGCTCATCCTCTTCTATCTCGCCATGGATAAATTCGTGCTCGGCAACGATATCGGTACCCGTCCGATGCTGATTGTCGGCGTGATGCTTTTCCTGTCCTCGATCCAGCTCATTACCACCGGCATTCTTTCGGAAATGATGGCGCGTGCCTATTTCCGTGACGACGAGACCACCAGCTATATCGTGCGTCAGGTCTTCGAACGAGAGCCCTCGGATGCTTAACACGATCAATCGGGGCCCGGGTGCGACCATCCCGAAGAACGGTCTCCTTTTCTCTGTTGCTTCCTCTACGGTCTTGCTGTGAGCCTAATTGTTGCTGGAGACGCTTTAATGGCCTCCGGTGTTCCAGACGCGACGGCAGCGGATCATGCAGCGGGCACGTCAGCGCCGACGAGCAGCTTCAGTTCACCTGGGTGAACACGCAGGGCGACGTCTCGCTTCCCGATCGGCAAGAGCTCCCCATCGATGACGCAATTGATCTTGCGGTCCACTTTCGGAAAATGCAGGTCGACTGCGAGAGCGCTCATCTCGGTAATCAGCGGGCTCGCCCGGAACCTTCCGCGCAAGATATCGAGGGCGAGCTTTGCGACGCCCGCGGGACTGAGGGGCGGCGCCGTGTAGAAACCGAGATGACCGCTTGTCACGTCATCCGCATACATCAGCGTCGAGTGGCCAAAATGATTGTTCGAGACCGAAATCGCTGAAACGTGCCGGAGCTCTCTGTGACCGTCGGCATCAAATTCGATCTCGAAGTCCGGCGGGTTGAAAATCACGCCGATAGCGGCGCGCGTACTAGCGCCGATTTTTCCAAGGCGGGAGGCGAAGCTGTAGGACTGACGGTAGCGCACCAAGCGGGCATGCAGGCCCATGGAAAACTGATGTACGAAGGCGCGTCCATCCGCGCTGCCGATGTCCCCATCGATGATCCTGCCGTTCGCAAGGACTTCAGGCACCTTCCAAATGTCGAGCGGCAGCTTCAGAGAGCGGGCGAAGAGATTCATCGTTCCGGCGGGAATGACGCCGAGCGGCATGCCTTTTTTCCACGCGACGCCGGCTGCGGCGGAGATCGTGCCATCGCCGCCGCCGGCGACGATCGCGTCGAGATCGCCTCGCCGGCACGCCGTCTCCAACGCGTGCTGCATGGCGTCCGCCCCGACCAAGGCGATTTCGATCTCGTGGCCGGCAGCGCGGAAAGCCTCCTCGACCTTTCGGCCATAGGCCTCCATGTCCGTCGTTCGGAACGTCCCCCCATCTCGATTGAAGATGGCTTTAACCTTCATGAATGGTCATAGTCTCCGTTATCCGCGCAAAACATCTTAGTCTCACAGATAAGCGCGACGGCGGGGGTTTCCCAGAGGAGAGAAGGTCAGCGACCTCAGAGTTCGGCTTGGCAACCCGCTTGATGTTGCAGAGGCTTGAGCATGAGGCGCTCGCTGTCGCAGAAAACATTCTCGTCGCCCCATGCTTTTAGCGCCATGATTACCGGCTTCAGGCTTTCTCCCCGCGGTGTCAAAGTGTAGTCGACACGCGGCGGGACGACCGGGAAGACCTTACGCGAGAGCAGGCCCGCCTCTTCCAGCTCACGCAGTTGCTTGGTGAGCATGCGCTGCGTCACGCTCGGCACGCGTCGGCGCAACTCATTGAAGCGCAGGGTACGCTCGAGCATCAGGTGGTAGAGGATGACGCCCTTCCATTTGCCATCGATGAAGTTCAGCGTCGCCTCCACGGGACAGCCGGGAAAGTTATTGGTCAGCTTGGCGCGCGGGCGGGACATCACGGTATCCTTTTTGACACTATAGGCTAAATTTGTGCATTCTTGCGCTTATGCACTATAGTGCTCATGTAGCTCCTGTTCAAATTGCAAAGGAGCATTCCATGCGTGCCGTCGCCTACAAGACACCGCAACCCATTGCCGCCGAAACCGCACTGATCGACGTCGACCTGCCCATCCCTTCGCCGGGCGATCGCGACCTGCTGGTCGAAATCAAGGCCGTCTCCGTCAATCCCGTCGACGTAAAAGTGCGCGTGGGCGTTCAACCGGAACCGGATCAACTGAAAGTTCTCGGCTGGGACGCCGCCGGCGTCGTCAGGGCGGTGGGTTCCAAGGTCACGCTCTTCCAGCCGGGCGACGAAGTGTTTTACGCCGGCGCAATCGACCGCCCCGGCACCAACGCGGAGTTTCACCTTGTTGACGAACGAATCGTCGGACGAAAGCCGAAGTCGCTGGACTTTTCGGCGGCAGCGGCACTGCCGCTGACGGCGATCACCGCCTGGGAGACACTCTTCGACCGCCTAAAGGTCGACGATCCTGTGCCGGGCGCCGCGAATGCCGTGTTGATCGTCGGCGGCGCTGGCGGTGTCGGCTCGATCGCTATCCAATTGCTGCGCGCGCTGACCAACGTCACCGTCATTGCCACCGCTTCGCGGCCCGAGACCCGGGATTGGACGTTAAAGCTCGGTGCGCATCAGGTGCTGGACCATAGCCGGCCGCTCGCGGCGGAGATCGAGCAACTCGCCCTCGGCGCTCCAGCCTTCGTCTTCTCGACCACCAACACCGACAAGCATGTAGGCGAAATCGTCAAGCTGATCGCGCCGCAGGGCCGCTTTGCGCTCATCGATGATCCCGGAGTGCTCGACGTGGCTCCGTTCAAACGAAAGGCCGTGTCGATCCATTGGGAGCTGATGTTCACGCGCTCGCTGTTCAAGACACCGGACATGATAGAGCAGCACAACCTCCTCAATAGCGTCGCAGAACTGGTCGATGGCGGCAAGATCCGCACCACGCTGACGGAAACGCTCGGCCCCATCAACGCTGCGACACTCAAGAAAGCACATCAGATGATCGAAACCGGCCGTACCCGCGGCAAGCTTGTGCTGGCCGGCTTCTGAGCCCGGCTGTCAAACGAACCGATAGGAAACTGCCGGCAGCCTTCGTTGCCGGCAGCACGATCGTCACAAGGTAGGCAGCTTCAAAGCACCACCGGTTTTGATCGTTCGGATGGCGAAATTCGAGCGGATATCCGTCACGCCGGGCATGGCGAGCAATGTCTCAGTCAGCAGTTTCTCATAGGCGGAAAGATCCTCGACCACGACCTCGGCGAGGAAATCGGCGTTGCCGGAAATGAGAAAGCAGGAGACCACTTCCGGTATGGCGAGCAGCGCCTCCTGCTGTCGCCGCGCGTTCTCCTGACTGTGCTGGCCGACCTTGATCTCAACGAAGACCGTTAATCCGAGCCCCACCTCCTTGCGGTCGATGTCGGCCCGGTAGCCGCGCAGCACCCCCGACTTCTCCAGATTGCGGATGCGTCTCAGGCACGGCGAGGGCGAGAGATTGACACGCTCGGCGATCTCGACATTGGTCGCGCGTGCATCCTCCTGGAGGATCTTGAGGATGGCAATATCGAATTTATCCAGCTTTAGCATAGTAAGTAAGTTCACGTTGTCGTTTTGGCAGAAGATTGCCCAGACTACGCGATCTGAGGCACAGATAGCAAGGACATGCCCGCGGCTTCAGCGCTAGCCTCCCTTCGGTCCGAGATGCCTCGGAGACAAGATGGAGAAACAAGAGAATGGTTGCGCTGACTTTCGATCGCCGCGCCCCTACCCCCGCCGCAGCCGGTTATGCCGGCGCTTTCGTCACCGTGTTGATCTGGGCCACCTGGATCCTCGCCACGCGGCATACCGCCGCCACCACCCTCGGCACGATCGATCTGGGGCTCATCCGCTATGGGATACCGGCGCTGGTGCTGGCCCCGGTTTGGTTGAAGACTGGCCTCCTGCCGAAAAAACTGCCGATGACCCTTCTCGCGCTGATGGTTGCCGGTTCCGGCGCGCCGTTTTTCCAGGTGGCGGCCTTCGCCATCCACGCGACGCCTGCATCTTCCGTAGGCATCCTGCTTGGCGGCTCGATGCCACTCGCGACTGCAATCATCGGCGTGGCTATGTTGCGCGAGCGTCCGGACCGCATGCGGCTGATCGGCTTCACGGCCATTATCGTCGGTGTTGCGATCCTGCTTGCCCGCAGCCTCGCTGCGTCCAATGCTTCCACGTGGATGGGGTACGTGCTGCTACCTGCCGCCGCGACGCTCTGGGCAGTCTATACGCACGCCTTTCGCCGCTCGGGCCTGAGCGCGGTCGAAGGCAGCGCCTTGATTGCTGCGTGGTCGTTCTTCATCCATGTCGTACTGGCGCTCATTTTCGGCAGCACGTTACCCGGCGTTCCAGTCCATGAGATCGGGCTCCAAGTCATGAGCCAGGGAATCCTCTCCGGCCTTGCGGCGACACTTGCCTACGGATTTGCCGTCCGCTCGCTCGGCGGCACGCAGGCGGCGGCATTTACCGCACTGACGCCGGTGCTGGCGATGATCGGCGGCGCCGTGCTTCTCGGGGAGACGATCGGCCCCTTCGAGATCACCGCAGCGGCCGTAACAGCCTCAGGCGTCGCGCTGTCGACCGGCATCTTGTCCGCGCGACGGAACTGAACCGGAGCAGAAAAAATTCGGCCCGGGTCGATGATCCCGGGCCATTCTCGTCTTTTACAGCGCCGTGCGTCTTTTCAGACGCACAAAGCTCGCTGTAGCACCCTGAATTGCTGCATGTTTCCCCCTCAAATCGGCTCCGATTAAGGAAACATGCAGCAGGCTCAGCCGTGGACGATTTCGCGATGTCTCTGCAGGCGATGACCATAAGCCTGGCTGACGCGGTCGAAGATGATCGCTATGCCGACGATGGCAAGACCATTGAAGATGCCGAGCGTGAAGTACTGGTTGGCGATCGCCTTCAGCACCGGCTGTCCCAGCCCCTGAACGCCGATCATAGAGGCGATCACGACCATCGCGAGCGCCATCATGATCGTCTGGTTGATGCCGGCCATGATGGTGGGCAGCGCCAGCGGCATTTGCACGTTCTTCAGCTTCTGCCAGCTCGACGAGCCGAAGGCGTCCGCCGCCTCGAGCACGTCCTTGTCGACCAGTCGGATGCCGAGATTGGTCAAGCGGATCATCGGCGGGATGGCATAGATGACGACGGCGATAAGGCCGGGGACCTTGCCGATGCCAAGCAGCATCACGACGGGAATCAGATAGACGAAGCTTGGCATCGTCTGCATTACGTCAAGTACGGGATTGATGACATTCTGCACCCGGTCGGAGCGGGACATGATGATGCCCATTGGAATGCCGACCGCGATCGAAAGGACCGTACAGACGAAGATCATCGAGATCGTCTTCATCGTATCGTCCCACATGTCGAGATAGCCGATGAGAAGCAGCGTGCCGACACTTCCCACGATGATCTTCCAGTTGCGGCTGGCAGACCAGGCAACCAAGGCGATGAGGATCAGAATGATCGGCCATGGCGTTCGCGTCATGAAGCGTTCGGACTGGATAAGAAAGAACTGCAGCGGGTCGAAAAAGGACTCGATGCTGTCGCCATAGGCGCGTGTAAATGCTCGGAAACCCTCGTCGATCACTTTCTTCAGTTCTCGAAGCCGGTCATCATCCATAGTCGGAAATTTCGTCAGCCATTCCATTTCGATTCCCCTTCGCATTAGTCGGGGCGGTCTATTTTCTTTTTGCTTCGCCGCCGACCCTTCAAACGCTCACCGCGCGCTGTAACCGATGCAGCTGCACAAACTTGTTCTCAAACCGACATTATGAGCGAATTGTGCAATACATGAAACAAGAACGGCGCGCGTATCCGCGCGCCGCCCGTATGCGAAGAAAGATCAGAGTGCAGCCTTGACCTTCTCTGCAACCTCAGGCGAAACCCACTTGGTCCAGATGTCCGGGTTTTCTTCAAGGAAATGCTTGGCGCCTTCGTCACCGCTCGCTTGATTGTCGGTCATCCAGGCCATCAGCTTGTTGACCGTGTCGTTGCTCCAGGCGCGGGTGTTGAGATAATCCATCACCGGACCGGCACGGTCGGCGAAGGTCTTTGTCACCAGCGTTTGGACCTTGTCGCGCGGCCAGTCGTTCTTCTTCGGGTCCGGGCAATCGGCAACCGTGTTGCAGCGCTTCCATTCTGCGGCATCATGCGGCACACCGTGTTCGAGCTTGACCATTTCATATTTGCCAAGCAGCGCCGTCGGTGCCCAGTAATAGCCGACCCAGCCCTGCTTGCGCTCATAGGCCTTGGCAATGGAGCCATCGAGGCCCGCCGCCGAACCCGTGTCGACGAGCGTGAAGCCTGCGGCTTCCGCGCCGTAAGCCTTGTAAAGCTGCGTCGTCACGACGGTGCCGCCCCAGCCCTGCGGGCCGTTGAAGACCGCACCCTTGCTGGGATCCTCCGGATCGGGAAACAGTTCCTTGTGCTTCAGCACATCGTCGATCGTCTTGATGGCAGGATTTGCGTCGACGATGTACTTCGGCACCCACCAGCCCTGGACGGCGCCATCGGAAAGCGCAACGGCGGCCCCAACCAGTTTGCCCTCTTCGAGGCCACGGTTGACGACGTCCGGCAGCAGATCGACCCAGCCTTCCGGCGCGATATCCGGCTCACCCTTCTCGATCATCGAGGTAATCGACGGAACCGTGTCGCCGACCACCAGCTCGGCATCGCAACCATAGCCTTCCGTCAGAATGAACTTGTCCACGCTCGCCAGTACTTCGGCGCTCTGCCAGTTCATGTTGGCGATCGTCACGTCGCCGCATTCCGCCGCCGATGCCGCGCTGCCGAGCCCAAGCAGGCCAGCGGCAAGACATGTCGTCGCAAGAAGTTTTTTCATTTCGGTTCCCTCTGTTTGGCGGTGCTCCTATGGCAGACTGCCAACCTCACCGCGGCGGCTGGCAGCGAACGGAACGGGCCGTCACCCATCGAATCCCGATCGGTATCCACACGACCCTCGTCGGCCTACAATGCCTCCACGCATCGCAGGCGTCCACCCATTGCTTATCGAGTCTTTCCGGCAAACACTTGCCCATTTGCGTCAGCGAATGCCCTGACTGCCTTTGCTGAGATGCATGAGAAATCAATCGTTTCGCCGAGAGTTGCGGTTTCTCTGGCCTTATCGCGCCTTGCTGCGCTGATAGTAGCGCGAGACACGCACACGATTGGCGCAGCGTCTGCCGGAACACCATCGGCGACGCGGATTGCGAGCAACAAAAGCATCACGCAGTGATGCGCTTCCCGTTATCCCGGACACCCGCAAGCGCCGGAAAGGCCAGGTCACCTCTTCCGGTAAACCGGAAACTGCGGCCCCGCCTCTGCATAGTCGGATAGACCGGGCCTTCGCCGCTCTTTCCCGGCGGAGGTCCGCGCAGCCCGCCTCCCGAACATTACATGTTCGGATAGACCGGGCCTTCGCCCCCTTGTGGCGGCACCCAATTGATGTTTTGGTTCGGGTCCTTGATGTCGCAGGTCTTGCAGTGGACGCAGTTCTGGGCGTTGATGACGAAGGTCGGCTGGCCGTCCTGCTCCACCCATTCGTAGACGGCGGCGGGACAGTAACGCGCCGAGGGTCCGGCATAGACGTCGTATTCGGACCGCTTCTGCAGCTCGGGGTCCCTCACCTGCAGGTGGATCGGCTGATCTTCCTCGTGATTGGTGTTCGACAGGAACACCGACGAGAGCCGGTCGAAGGTGAGCACGCCATCCGGCTTCGGGTACTCGATCTTCTGGTGCTTCTCCGCCGGCTCCAGCGATTGCGCATCGGTCTTGCCGTGCTTCAGCGTGCCGAACAAGGAGAGGCCGAGGAGCTGGTTCGTCCACATGTCGAGGCCGCCAAGGGCGACGCCGACCGCCGTGCCGAACTTCGACCACAGCGGTTTGACGTTGCGGACCCGCTTCAGATCCTTGCCGATGTCGCTCGCCCGCCAAGCGTTCTCGATCTCCACCGGTTCGTCATTGGCGCGGCCGCTAGCGATCGCTTGCGCCAGTTTCTCCGCCGCCAGCATGCCGGAGAGCATCGCATTGTGGCTGCCCTTGATGCGCGGCACGTTGACGAAGCCGGCCGAGCAGCCGATCAGGGCGCCGCCCGGGAAGGAGAGCTTCGGCACCGATTGCCAGCCGCCCTCTGTGATGGCGCGGGCACCATAGGAGATACGTTTTCCCCCCTCGAAGGTGCCGCGGATGACGGGGTGCGTCTTGAAGCGCTGGAACTCCTCGAAGGGGTTGAGATAGGGGTTCTTGTAGTTCAAATGCACGACGAAGCCGACGGCGACGAGATTGTCCTCGAGGTGATAGAGGAAGGAACCGCCACCGGTCTTCATGCCGAGCGGCCAGCCGAAGGAATGCTGTACCAGGCCTTGTCTGTGGTTTTCCGGCTTGACCTCCCAGAGCTCCTTCAAACCGATGCCGAATTTCGGCACGTCGCGGCCCTCGTCGAGCTTGAACTTGGCGATCAGCTGCTTGGCGAGCGAACCGCGCACGCCCTCGCCGATCAGGGTGTATTTGCCGAGCAGCGCCATGCCGCGGGCGAAATTCGGTCCCGGCTCGCCGCTGCGCTCGATGCCCATGTCACCGGTAGCGACACCGATCACCGCGCCCTCGTCGTTGTAAAGCACTTCGGTTGCCGCAAAGCCCGGATAGATCTCGACGCCGAGCGCCTCCGCATGGGTGGCGAGCCAACGACAGACATTGCCGAGCGAGACGATGTAATTGCCGTGATTGTTCATCAGCGGCGGCATCAAAAAATTCGGCAGGCGGATCGAGCCGGCCGGCCCGAGGAAGAGGAAATGATCGTCGGTGACTTCGGTCTTGAACGGATGGTCGGGCTCGTCGCGCCAGCCGGGCAGCAGACGGTCGATGCCGATCGGATCGACGACGGCACCGGAAAGGATATGCGCGCCGACCTCGGCGCCCTTCTCCAAAACGACGACCGAAAGCTCCGGGTTGAGCTGCTTCAGCCGGATCGCCGCCGCGAGCCCGGCCGGACCCGCCCCGACGATCACCACGTCGAATTCCATGCTTTCGCGTTCCGGCAGTTCCATCGCCTCGGTCATTTCAAAGTCTCCAGTCTTGCCGGTCTTCCGCCGGTTCCGTTCCCAGCCAAATCGTCCCCGTCATGACAAATGCGGCAAGCGTTGTCGAGCCGGGATGCGACAGACTGTCTCTGCATTTGCGCATAACTTCATGAGTTTACCACACCTGCCCTATATTACTTGCACGTAAACGTAAATGCACTCGGCCGTGACCCTCGTCAAGCGGCTTGCTTTTGCCGCGACCGCATGCGAGGAGGCCCGCCCCCATCCCACAAACACGGAGAAAATCATGGCATCCGCCCTCGGCCTCGATTTCGGAACGACCAACTCCGTGTTGGCGATGGCGCAAGGCGCATCGACACGCTCCGTCGTGGTGGAAAGCCCGGCAGGCAGATCGGATACGACGCGGACCGCTCTTTCCTTCCTGAAGGACGCGGGGTCTGCACCGCTCAGGATCGAGGCCGGACAGGCCGCAATCCGCGAATTTATCGACAATCCCGGCGAATGCCGCTTCCTCCAGTCGATCAAGACCTTTGCCGCGAGCACGCTTTTTCAGGGAACCCTCGTCTTCGCCAAGCGATACAATTTCGAAGACCTGATGCACGGTTTCCTCGCGCGGTTGAAGGACTATGCCGGCAACGATTGGAATACTACCCTGCAGCGCATCGTCGTTGGACGGCCCGTGCAGTTCGCCGGCGCCAATCCGGACGAAAAACTGGCGCTCGAACGCTACAATCGCGCGCTGGCGCGTTTCGGTTTTCCTGAAGTCCACTATGTCTACGAACCCGTAGCAGCGGCTTTCTATTTTGCTCGCAACCTCGACCGTGACGCGACGGTGCTTGTCGCCGATTTCGGCGGCGGCACGACCGATTATTCGATCATCCGTTTCGAGAGCGAGGCTGGCCGGCTGACGGCAATGCCGATCGGACATTCCGGCATTGGTATCGCTGGCGATCATTTCGATTTTCGCATCATCGACAACATAGTCTCGCCGCTCATCGGAAAGGGCAGTCTCTTCAAGAGCTTCGACAAGCTGCTTGAGGTGCCGTCGAGCTATTACGCCAATTTCGGCCGCTGGAATCAGCTTTCGATCTTCAAGACGCTGAAGGATTTTACCGAACTGAAGAAGCTTGTCCGGACGAGCCTCGAACCGGAAAAACTGGAAGCTTTCGTGGAACTGATCGAACATGACGAGGGCTATCCGCTCTATCAGGCGGTCTCCGCCACGAAGATGCGGCTGTCGCAAGCGGAAGAAACCGAATTTTTCTTTACGCCGCTTGGCGAACGCGCCCGCCGGACCGTTCGGCGGAGCGACTTCGAGAGCTGGATCGCGCCCGATCTCGCTCGCATCGAACAAGCCTTGGATGATGTCCTTGCGAAGACGACAATCGACCCTACGGCGATCGACAAGATATTCCTGACCGGCGGCACATCCTTCGTGCCAGCCGTTCGCGGGCTCTTCGAGAAGCGCTTCGGCCAGGAGAGGATCGAAACTGGAGGCGAACTTCTCTCGATCGCCCATGGACTCGCTCTCATCGGTGAACGGGATGACATCACGGCCTGGACGACTGCTGCGTAATTGTCATCAACTGCGGCTGGACCGCCCCTGCCGATCTGCTAAATTCGCTCCATGATCTCGGCCAACGACCTCTCCCATTCAGAACTTGCCGCCCTTCTCGCCTTCCATGCGGATGCAGGCGTCGAGTGGCTGCTGGAAGATGATCCCGTCGACCGGCTCGGCGAATTCGAGGCGATGAAGGCGAGGCGCGCCGAAGGCCGCGCTGCGCCACCGGGTCGCCAGACGGGCTCCGCCGAGACGCCATCCATGCGGCCGCAAGCGGCAGCACCTTCCGGCAAACCGCCATCCCGCGATGCCGCGGCACCGATGGCCCCGCCCGCGGTCGCGATCCCGGACGAGCAGGCGATCCGCGAGGCACGGTTCGCAGCCGAGACTGCGCGCTCGCTTGAAGAACTGCGCACGGCGATGGAGGCCTTCGCCGGCTGCAATCTGAAAAACAGTGCCCGCAACCTCGTTTTCGTCGAAGGTAGTGCCGCATCCGGCGCCATGATCATCGGACCGATGCCTTACGCGGACGACGACCGCGACGGTCGGCCCTTCGCGGGAAAGCACGGCGAGATGCTCGAACGGATGCTCTCCGGAATCGGTCTGTCCAGGGCCGAGGTGCTCCTCACCAACGTCGTTCCCTGGCGGCCGCCCGGAAATCGTGTTCCAAGCAGTCGAGAGGCGGATATCTGCCGCCCCTTCATCGAGCGGCAGATTGCGCTCGCCGAGCCGAAGCAGTTGCTGCTGCTTGGCAACTTCACCGCCCGGTTCTTCTTTGGCGGCAGCGAGATGATCCACCAAGTCCGCGGCGACTGGCGAGAGCTCTCCGCCGGCGGCCATGTCGTTCCGGCGCTGGCGACGCTGCACCCGCAGGATCTCATGACGGCGCCGGTCAACAAACGCTTCGCTTGGCAGGACCTGCTCGCCTTCAAAGCCAGGCTTACCGGCTGATGCCTTCCCTGCCCGATTTGTGAACAAAGCGTGAAGAAAGCCATGCGATTTGCGCATGTCTGCGCGGCGTTTTAATGCATTGCAAAACCGATGCTGCAGCGCAATATGAAGCAACGGGAGGAATGGATAAGGAATTGAACCATGACTGCCCGCTTTCGTCCGATCCACAGCAGCTTCGAGACGCTCCGTTATGCCGGCGCCGCGCTGCGGACGCCCTTCAATAATTTCGGCACCGCGGCCAATGAGCAGATGACCGCGATCGGCCTCGCCCGGACCACCCGTCCGGCGCAGATCTATGCCGATTTCATTCAACGCTGATTTCATTCAACGCTGACCGCCGCGCGGTTGCACGGGCTCGCTCGACCAGCAGCAAGGAATACAATCATGCCCATCCGCCGCCTGTTCGACACCATCTCCGACATCGGCACGGCTATCCGCGCCTCGCGCGAGTTTAGCCGTCTGAGCACGAACAAGGATGCTGGCCGGGCCCACAGAGGCGCAGTCAGCCCTCTCCTCCCCAACTGATCCGCTCGCCGCTCACCGGCTGCTCCTTCCCGCCACCCGCCGCAATCGGCCGCATCCCGCTGCGAGGAAGACCTCATTCGCGAACAGGCCGGCCGCTAGCCTTGCGGCGTCACGTGCTTGCGGGCGCCTCTGCGCTCCAATCCAAGCTGATGCTCGCGAAAAATAATGAAGATACCCGCGCCGACGACGATCGCGGTTCCGGCGATCATGGTTCCCGTCGGCACATCGCCGAACAGGAAATAGCCGATGACGATCCCGAGCACGATCGACGTGTATTCGAAGGGAGCGATCGTCGACATGTCGGCATGTCGATAACTTTCCGTCAGCAGGATCTGCGCGACACCGCCGCAGAAGCCCGCGACCATCAGCAGCAGGAAGGATATCCAGGATATCTCTGCCCAGCCGAAGGGAAGCGTCGGCAGCGAGAACAACGAGGCCGAGAGGGAAAAATAAAGGACGATGGTGTGCGTACGCTCCTTCTGCACAAGCTTGCGCACAAGAACCATTGCCATGGCCCCGAGCGTCGCCGAAAGCAGCACGGCCAAGGCGCCGAGCGCCTCTGATGAACCGAAGCCGCCCGCCCCGAAGAGCGTCAGACGCGGCCAGGTGATGATCGATACGCCGACCAACCCGACGACGACTGCAGACCAACGATAGAGCCGCACGATCTCGCCGAGAAAAATCGCCGCGAAGGCCACCGCTAGCAGCGGCATGGCATAGCCGATCGCGATCGCTTCCGGCAGCGGCAGATGCACGAGCCCGTAGAAGCCGAAGCTCATAGCGAGAATGCCGATAAAGCCGCGCGCCAGATGTCCGGTGATGTCGCTTGTCTTGAACGCGTCACGCAGTTGGCCGCGGCAGGCCAGGAAACCGAGGATTGGCACCATAGCAAAGGCGGAGCGGTAGAAAGTGATCTGGCCTGTGGCAATGTCGTCGCCCGCCGCCTTGATGCAAGTCGACATGCAAACGAAGACGACGACGGACAGGACCTTAAGCAGAATACCCTTCATCGGGCTCCGGACGTCCGCATCCATGAATCGTACTTTCAAACTGCCATCGGTCGGCCGATTGCGGAGCTCGCATTAGGGAGGACGCGGCAAGAATACCGCGCGAGAAGATGGCGCTACATTAACTGCGGCGCGCCGGAAAATCGGATCAAATTTCTTGATGAATACTGTTTTTTCGTGATGATTGCTGTAAACCGAGACCAACAAGGGCTATTTAGCAAATACAAAAAAATCGAAGCGGATTTAGGTCTTGTTAGGCCCGCTTCGATAAATCACTCATAGATAGGGAACGGAAGGACACCGAAGGCCACGTTTTTTCTGTCGGCGTGCGGGCGCCAGCACTACAATCGTGTGGCAAAAACTCGCTTTTCGTCCCCTGACCTTTTCACCATGATAGGCGCCTCTACAAGTCGAATGACTAGCGACGGCGCAAGCGGGACTGACCATGCGGACAAATACTGGCCAGATCATTCATCTGGAAGACTATCGGCCGACCGACTTCGTTCTCGAGAGGGTGGATCTGACCTTCGAACTCGATCCGAAGGAAACGAAAGTCGAAGCACGCCTCATCTTTCACCGACGCGGGGGTGTCAGCCTGGCCGCACCGCTTGTTCTGGACGGCGACGAACTAACATTGACCGGCCTGTTGCTCGATCAGGAAGAGATACCCACGGCACTTTATGAGGCGACCCCCGATACTCTGACGATCCGCGGCCTACCGGAGACGGCGCCGTTTGAGATTACCGTAACGACGCTGTTGTCGCCGGAAACCAATACCAAGCTGATGGGTCTCTACCGCACCAGCAACGTCTATTGCACCCAGTGCGAAGCCGAAGGCTTCCGCCGGATCACGTATTTCCCCGACCGCCCGGATGTGCTTGCCGCCTATACGGTCAACATCATTGCCGACAAGGCCGAGGCCCCTCTCCTCCTGTCGAATGGCAACTATCTCGGCGGCGCTGATATGGGCGACGGCCGTCACTTCGCTGCCTGGTTCGATCCGCATCCGAAGCCAAGCTATCTCTTCGCGCTGGTTGCGGGCGACCTCGGTGTCGTCGAAGACACGTTTACCACCGCCTCCGGGCGCGAGGTTGCGCTCAAGATCTATGTCGAGCGCGGCAAGGAAGCGCGGGCTGCCTATGCCATGGACGCGCTGAAACGCTCAATGAAGTGGGATGAAGATGTCTTCGGCCGCGAATACGATCTGGACATCTTCATGATCGTCGCCGTTTCCGATTTCAACATGGGCGCCATGGAAAACAAGGGGCTCAACATCTTCAACGACAAATACGTGCTCGCCGACCCGGAAACGGCAACGGATGCGGACTACGCCAATATCGAAGCGATCATCGCCCACGAATATTTCCACAACTGGACTGGCAACCGCATCACCTGCCGGGATTGGTTCCAGCTCTGCCTCAAGGAAGGCCTGACGGTCTATCGCGACCACGAGTTTTCCGCGGACATGCGTTCGCGCGCCGTCAAACGCATCGCCGAGGTGCGGCACCTGAAGTCCGAGCAGTTTCCGGAGGATGCTGGACCCCTCGCCCATCCGGTGCGGCCGACAAAATATCGCGAAATCAACAATTTCTACACGACGACAGTCTACGAGAAGGGCTCCGAGGTGACGCGGATGATCGCGACGATTCTCGGACGCGATCTCTTCAAGAAAGGCATGGATCTCTATTTCGACCGTCACGACGGCCAGGCGGTAACGATCGAGGATTTCATCGCCTGCTTCGAAGACGCGAGCGGGCGCGACCTCAGCCAGTTTTCACTCTGGTATCACCAGGCAGGAACACCGCTGGTCAGCGCAGCGGGATCCTACGACCTCGAGAAGCAGACCTTCACGCTTTTGCTGGAGCAGACGGTGCCTCCAACGCCCGGACAAACCGCAAAGGAACCAATGCATATTCCGCTGCGGATCGGGCTTCTGCTCGAGGACGGCAGCGAGGCCAAACCCTCGGCGGTTTCGGGTGCCGATGTCACCGGAGACGTATTGCATCTGACGGAGCGCAAGCAGACGGTCGTCTTTTCCGGTATTCCGTCGCGACCGGTTCCATCCTTCAACCGCGGCTTCTCCGCGCCGATCAACCTGCATTTCGAGCAGAGCGCGCACGACCGCGCTCTGATCGCGCGCCATGAAGCCGACCTCTTCGCGCGCTGGCAAGCACTTAACGCGATGGCGCTCGACAATCTGGTCAAGGCGGCAGCGCAAGCGCGAAACGGTGAACCGACCGCCTGCGACGACGCGCTCGTCGAAGGCCTCCTTGCCGCGGCCACCGATGATCGGCTGGAGCCGGCATTCCGGGCTCAGGCGCTGTCCCTGCCGAGCGAAGCCGACATCGCCAGGGAAATCGGCAGCAACAACGATCCGAACGCCATCCATGCCGGCCGCCAGGCCATTCTCGCCGCCGCCGCGGCGGCCGCCAAGGATAGCTTCATGCGACTGGTAAAGGAGATGGCACTCTCCGGACCGTTCCGTCCCGATGCCGAGAGCGCCGGACGGCGGGCGCTGCGCAATGCTGCGCTTTCCTACGTTGTCTATGCCGACGGCAGGCCGGAAAAGGCGGCGAGCGCGTTCGGTGCCGCCAACAACATGACCGATCTCAGCTTCGCGCTGACGCTGCTTGCGCACCGCTTTCCCGGCGCCGCGGAAACTGCGGCGGCGCTCGCCGAATTCAAGAAGCGCTTTGTGGACAACGCACTGGTCATCGACAAGTGGTTTGCGATCCAGGCGACGATCCCCGGTCCTGGCACGCTTGACCGCGTCAAGCAGTTGATGTCGGATCCGCTCTTCAACGCCAGCAATCCGAACCGTGTTCGCTCGCTGATCGGAACCTTTGCTTTCTCCAACCTGACGGGCTTCAACCGAGCCGATGGTGAGGGCTACCGTTTCCTCGCCCGGCAAATCCTTGAGATCGACCCACGCAATCCGCAGCTTGCGGCCCGACTCCTCACCTCCATGCGCTCCTGGCGGTCGCTTGAGGAGAAGAGGGCCGATCACGCACGCAATGCGTTGCAGCAAATCGCCGACGCCCCCAATCTCTCCGCCGACGTCAGCGACATCGTCGAACGCACGCTCAAAGGCTGACAAAGCTTCTCGATTTGGATCCGGCCGGGCTGCGGAAGCAGCTCGGCCTATGATTTTCCAACGATAAGAATTGGTTAATAAATCTTTACCATTGCCTCTGGACAAGGCGAATCGCCCTGTGATTCATTGAGTCAGATTCGGGCGGCGGCGTGCCGAATCACTGAAACATCCCGCTTTCCGGGGAAAGCGCTGGAAAACGGGCCGATGTTTCAGATTGAGAGGATCAAAGCGTCTCTTTGCAATAGTTACGACTGCAGGACGCACTCGAGGAACGATACATTGGGAAAGATGGCGGACGCGCGACGGGGAAGCGCAGCCGACGGGCGGTTGCGACTCAAGTTTCCAGGCTTTTCCGACCTGGAGCGGGGGTTCATCGAGCGGGCGAAACTCTTTGCCGAGCCGGCATCGCAGAGGCTCGCGAGCGCGGAGCCCATTGTCAAACGGTCCATTCCCGTCCTCATTATCGCTTTCCTCCTCATCGTCGCGATTTCGCGGGTGTCGGGCATCATGGACGAGCACGCCCGGATGGAGGCCGGCTCGCGCCGGGCAGTCGGCCTCGCAGCGGCAGCCGCAGCAGCCGCTTTCCACGATGACGGCGCGGCGCTCTTTGCCGATGGGCGACGCTGGGAAGTCGAGCGCCGGCTCACGGAATATCTGTCTTCCGAGATTCTCGACGCCGGCATGTTCCTGCTGACCGTCCGCAGGGACGGCCGCATTTTTGCGAGTACGCAGGACGGCGTTCACTTCATCGGGAATACGATTGCATCCATTGCGCCGGACGTCGCCACGCTGCAATACTATGGCGAAGGGTCGAGCGTGATGAAGACGGCGATCGGCGGCGTCGAGTACCTCGTCGCCCTGGTGCAATTACCGGACGCGGCCGGCCTTGTCCTGGCGGCGACGCCGATCGCCCAATTCGAGCTCGCCTGGCGCGACGAGGTTTCGCTCAATGTGACGCTGTTTGCCGGCATCTCGGCGATCCTGCTCGTCATTCTCCACGCCTACTACATCCAGGCAAAACGTGCCCGCGATGCCGACGCGGTTTTCGCGGAATCGAACCTGCGCGTCGAGACCGCGCTTTCCCGCGGCCGCTGCGGCCTCTGGGATTTCGATCTCGCCAACCGGCGCCTGTTCTGGTCCCGCTCCATGTACGAAATGCTCGGCATGCCCGGCGACAGCAGCGTGTTGTCGTTCGGTGATGCCGCGCGACTTATGCATCCGGAAGACCGGGGCATCTATCGTGTTGCCCGCGCGATTGCGCGCGACAATGCGCGCCAGATCGACCAGGTGTTCCGCATGCGCCATGCGGGCGGCCACTACGTCTGGCTTCGCGCGCGTGCGCAGGTCATTCGCACGGTGTCGGGCCGCGCGCACCTGATCGGCATCGCCATGGACGTGACCGAGCAACACCGGCTCGCCCAGCGTTATGCGGAGGCCGATCAGCGTCTCGCCGACGCCATCGAGTGCACGTCGGAAGCTTTCGTGCTTTGGGACAAGCAGGACCGGCTGGTGATGTGCAACACCCATTACCAGCAGGCCTACCAGCTGCCGGACCACGTTCTCGTACCCGGAACTGAACGCACGGTCGTTTACGCCGCGGCGGCGAGGCCCGTCGTCGAGCGGCGCGTTGCCGATCCCGACCGCAGCAATCATTCACAGACGAGCGAAGTGCAGCTTGCCGACGAGCGCTGGCTGCAGATCAACGAACGCCGAACCCGCGACGGCGGCCTCGTTTCGGTCGGCACCGACATTACGCTGCTGAAGCGTCACCAGGTGCGCCTGCGTGAATCGGAACGGCGGCTGATGGCAACCATCGGCGATCTTTCGGCATCCCGCATTACCCTGGAACAACAGAAGGCGGAGCTTTCCATCGCCAATGCCAACTATCAGGCGGAAAAGGAACGCGCGGAGGCTGCCAACCGGGCAAAGTCCGAATTCCTGGCGAACATGTCGCACGAACTGCGTACGCCGCTAAATGCCATTCTGGGCTTTTCGGAAATCCTGCAGAACCAGATGTTCGGTCCGCTCGGCTCGGAGAAATATCACGAATATTCGCGCGACATTCACGAAAGCGGCAAGCATCTGCTCAACGTCATCAACGACATTCTCGACATGTCGAAGATCGAGGCGGGCCACCTGCGCATCACGCGTGAAAAAATCGATCTCGCACCGCTGATCGAGGAGACGCTGCGTTTCACGACCATACCCGCCGAGCAGAAGAATATTCGCGTCGTGCAGCAAGTCTCCTCCGGTCTCACCATGGTTGCCGACCGCCGTGCAATGAAGCAGGTCCTGCTCAATCTGTTGTCGAACGCCGTCAAATTCACCAATGAAGGCGGTCGAATTTCCTTAAGGGCTCGCAAGGTCAAGGGGGCGGTGACGCTGACGATCGCCGATTCGGGCATCGGCATTCCGAAGGACGCCCTGCAGAAGATTGGTCAGCCCTTCGAGCAGGTGCAAAGTCAATATGCCAAGAGCAAGGGCGGTTCCGGGCTCGGGCTCGCAATCTCTCGCTCGCTGACACGTCTGCACGGCGGAACCATGAAGATCCATTCGACCGAAAACGTCGGCACGATCATCTCGGTGCGTATTCCGGATCGCGCTTGACCGATAAGGGACGCCGGTTTCCGTCCAAAGACCGGCGCATCAAGGCCCGATAGTCGACTGGAATATCCGGCGCACCGCCTTGGAGAGACGGCGAATATCGGCTTCGAGGTGTTTCAGGTCCGGATAATCTCCAGCCCGGCAAACGAGATCGATCAGACCAGCGGGTGCATCTTCCGGGTTGAAGTCGCCCTCGATGCAGAGGCGCACGATCTGCGACACTTCGGTGAAGAGCACGAGAGCCTCGAGCCCCGTGTCGAGATCATTTGCATCCATCATCCTGGTGCCAAGCGTCTTCAGGACGTCCATGGTGCGTGTCCCGGCCGGCGGCGGCACCACACCTTTCGCCGGCGCAATCAGGCTCAGGTATTGGGCGATGAACTCGATATCGACCAGACCGCCGGGAATCAGCTTGAAATCCCAGATGCCGTTCGGCGGCTTCTCCCGGTCGATCAGATCGCGCATCTCCTCCACGTCCTTGCGGATCTTATCGACGTCGCGCTTCTGCGAAAGAACCTGTGCGAAAATAGCCTCCGCCTCGCTTGTCAGACTTTCGTCCCCGCAGATGCATCGCGCGCGTGTCAACGCCAGATGCTCCCAGGTCCAGGCTTCCTCACGCTGATATTTGGCAAAGGCGGTAATACGTGTCGCAACAGGACCCTTGTTGCCCGAAGGCCGCAGCCGCATGTCCACCTCGTAAAGAATACCCTCTGAAGTCGGTGCGGAGAGCGCAGCCATCAGCCGCTGCGTCACTCGGGTAAAATAACGCGTGGGATCAAGCGGCTTGGCGCCATCGGACTGATGCGCCTCGCCGTCATAGTCATATAGGAGAATGAGATCCACGTCGGAGCCGGCGGTTAGCTCGTGACTGCCGAGCTTCCCCATCCCGACGATAGCGACGCGCCCGCCCGGGATGCGACCGTGTACCGCGCGGATTTCTTCCAGAACCACATCGAGTGCGGCTGAGATGATCAGATCGGCAAGGTCGGTAAATGCCCGCCCCGCCTGCAGACCGGAAATGGCGCCGGTGAGCAGTCTTATGCCGATCAGAAAGCGCTGCTCTGCAGCAATGATGCGTAGCCGATCCAGCACGTCCTCGTAGTGATGGGCACCGGCGACGAAGTTTGCAATGCGCGGCGCCAGATAATCCCTGGTCGGCAGTTCCGCGAGCAGGCCGGGATCCAGCATGCCATCGAAGACATGCGGCCGCGCGGCAATGATGTCCGCCAGACGCGGCGCCGACGACATGATATTGACTATCAGCGACAGGAGCCCCGGATTGTTCCCAAGCAGCGAAAAAAGCTGGATGCCTGCCGGCAGGCCCGAGATGAACTGGTCGAAGCGCAGCAACGCCTCGTCGGCACGTCGGCTCTCGCCGAACACGCGCAGCAGCTCCGGCGTCAGTTCCGTCAAGCGCTCGCGCGCCTCGACGGATTGCGTCGCCCGATAACGCCCATAGTGCCACGTACGGATGGTGCGCGCTATGTCGGACGGTCGCTGGAAACCGAGCTTCTTCAGTGTTTCCAGCGTGTCGGGGTCATCGTGCTGCCCGGTGAAAACGAGGTTTCCGGTCTCGGTCGAAAGTTTTGCCTCCTGCTCGAAAAGTTGGGCATAGCGCCGCTCCACCGTTCGTAACACCCGTGACAGTTCCTTTGAGAAGGAAGCGGTGTCTTCGAACCCGAGCATGCAGGCGATGCGCTTGAGCTCCGCTTCGGTCTCCGGCAAAACATGGGTCTGTTCGTCGCGTACCATCTGAATACGGTGTTCGACATCACGCAGGAACCAGTAAGCTTCGATCAATTCGTCCGCAGTCGATGCATCGATCCAGCCGGTATTGACAAGCACGCGTAGCGTCCGCTCGGTATCGCGCAGCCGGAGCGCGGGCATGCGGCCGCCGGCAATCAGTTGTTGCGTCTGCGCGAAGAATTCGATCTCGCGGATACCACCGCGGCCGAGCTTGATGTTGTGCCCCTTAACGGCAATTTCGCCGTGGCCCTTATGCGCATGGATCTGTCGCTTGATCGAATGAATGTCGGCGATAGCCGCGTAATCGAGGTATTTCCGGAAGACGAAGGGCGTCAGTTCCTTCAGGAAGCGCTCGCCGGCCTCTCGGTCGCCCGCGACCGGCCGCGCCTTGATGAAGGCGGCGCGCTCCCAATTCTGTCCCCGGCTCTCGTAGTAGAGCATCGCGGCCTCGACGGGGATCGCAAGCGGGGTCGAGCCCGGGTCCGGGCGCAGTCGGAGGTCCGTCCGAAAGACATAGCCGTCACCGGTCCTCTCCTGCAGGATGCGGATCAAGCGCCGCAGGAGCCGCGCGAAGGTTTCCGACGCCTCGTCGCGGCTGACGACGATGCCGGCCTGCGGATCATAAAAGACGACCACGTCGATGTCGGAGGAATAGTTGAGTTCGCAGGCGCCGAGCTTGCCCATGCCGAGCACCACAACGCCGGAGCCGACGCTCGGTGCGGACGCATCCTTCAACACGAACTTTCCGTTTTCGTGAGCGCTCAACAGCAGGTGATCGACAGCCGCCGAGACGGCCGCACCGGCGAAGTCGCTCAGCCAGCGCGTCGTTTGCCGGCCATCGAAAAGCCGCGACAGATCCGCGAGCGCCACGGCGAAGGCGACCTCGCGTTTCGCACGCCGCAGCCTGGACATGATCTCTGCATCCGGCAGCGCCATGCCCCCTGGCTCCGCTTGCCAGGCCGCCCGTGCCGCGTCGATCCGATGCTTGAGGAATTTAGACAACGGCTCGGACAGGAGAGTCTCGAGGATCGTGGGATTGCTGCTGGCGGTGTCGCGTAAAAACGGCGAGAGGGCGAAGGCCGCGACGAGGAAATCCTTGAGCGGTGCGTCAGAAGCAAGCAGACGGGCGATACGCTCGTGCCCTTTTGCCAAATCCTTCAGGACGGACAGGCTAGCTTTCGCGTCCATCTGGCTTGCCGGACGAATCGGGACCACATCGATATCCGACAAATGGCGCTCGATCGCTTCCGGCATGGATTGTCCCCTCTCCGTCCCATAATCGGTTTATCAGGTCGCGCCAGCCGGGAAAACCATGCGAACCGTCAGTCCTCTTCCGTTCTCTCTTTCCGGCTCTGTCGCAGTCAGCTCCATGGAGCCACGGTGCATCTCCATCACCGCCTCGACAAGCGAAAGGCCGAGGCCGGTACCGGGCTTGGAGCGGCTTTCGTCCAGCCGGACGAAGCGCTTGACCACTTCATCATACATGTCGTTCGGAATGCCGGGACCGTGGTCGGCGACGGTTAGCACGACATTGCGGTCGCTTTTCTTCATCGTGACTTGAATCAACGGGTTTGCAGCCTCTTCGGCATACTTGATCGCGTTGTCGATCAAGTTGCCAAGCGCCTGGCCAATCAGTTCGCGATTGCCGGAAATCATCACGCCCGGTGCGACATCCGCCTCCAGCCGCAGCGCCTTGTCCTCGGCAAGGGGCTCGTAAAGTTCAACGCAATCCGCAACGATCTGGGAAAGATCGACATCGTTCATTTCAGCAACGGCGGAGCCGGCCTCGACGCGGGAAATCATCAAAAGCGCGTTGAAGGTGCGGATCAATTGGTCCGATTCGGCAATGATTTCCTCAAGCGCTCCGCTCGGAGTTCCGCCTTGCTTGCTGGCGAGCGCCGCTTCGGCCTTGTTGCGGAGCCGGGTCAGCGGCGTCTTGAGGTCATGGGCAATATTGTCGGAGACCTGCCGCAGGCCTTCGTTCAGCTTCTCGATCCGCCCGAGCATCGCATTCAAGGATTCCGAAAGCCGGTCGAACTCGTCACCCGAACCGCTCATCGGCAAGCGCTGCGACAAATCGCCAGCCATGATCTTGGTGCTCGCCTCCGACATGCGATCGATGCGCTTCAGGGCGTTTCGGCCAATACCGAACCAGATCACCAGCGCACCGAGCCCCATAATGCCGAGCGCCACCATCAGAGCCTGGCGCACGAGCACCCGAAACTTTTCTGGCTCCTGCAGGTCGCGGCCGACAAGGATCCTGAGGCCGTTGTCGAGAACGAGAACCTCGGCAAGTGCGACATGGCTATCCGCACGGCTCTCGTCGGTAAAGCGTTGATAGCGAAAGGGCTCGGATTTCCAGCCCTCGTTGTCAAGCAGGCCCGGCTGCAGGCCGGCGACGTTGCCGGCAAGGATTTCTCCGCTCGGCCCGGCGATAGCGTAGAGATTGGCCCCCGGCTGGCGTGCGCGCCGTTCAAGCGAGCGAAGCAAGCCATTGATGCCGGCGCGTTCGTAGACATCCTCGATCTGGCTCGCCTCGGTGGCGATCGCCTCACGCGTCTGTTGTTGCAACAGGCGCTCGGACATGCCGGTGACGTAGAAGACGAGGAACGCTGCGCAAAGGGAGAAGAGGACGAGGTAGAGGGCGGAAAGCCGGACCGCCGTCGTCCTGAGCAGGACGCGGAATGTGCTCATGTTTCAGTGGTCCGGTCGTCCTTAATCATGTAGCCGGCGCCGCGCACGGTCCTCAACAGCGGCAGGTCGAAATCCTTCTCGATCTTCGAGCGCAGGCGCGAGACATGCACGTCAATGACGTTGGTCTGCGGATCGAAGTGATAGTCCCAGACGTTTTCGAGCAGCATGGTTCTCGTCACCACCTGCCCGGCATTCTTCATGAGATATTCGAGGAGCCGGAATTCGCGCGGTTGCAGCGGGATTTCCTTGCCCTGCCGCCGAACCGAATGAGCCAGCCGATCGAGTTCGAGGTCGCCGACGCGGTAGACCATGTCCTGCTCCGGCGCTCCCTTTCGCCGACCCAGCACTTCGACGCGCGCCAGAAGCTCGCTGAAAGCATAGGGTTTTGGAAGATAGTCATCGCCGCCGGCGCGAAGGCCGGTTACGCGGTCATCCACCTGCCCGAGCGCGGAGAGAATGAGCACGGGCGTGTGAATGTTCTTGCGCCTGAGTTCGCTAATCAGCGACAGGCCGTCACGGCGCGGCAACATGCGGTCCACCACGAGAACGTCATAGGCGTTCTCGCTCGCCATGAACAGACCGCTCTCGCCGTCGCTGGCGTGGTCCGACACAATACCTGCCTCACGAAACGCCTTTGCCAGATAGGCGGCCGCCTCAAGGTCGTCTTCAACAATCAGAATCTTCATACGGGTGACCATAGTCCCGGACCTCTGTTCGTCTCAACCGGTTTTGCTTCGGCATTTGCGGTCGAACACAAGGGCTCGGCTGCAACGGAAACGCCGCGATATCGCTCGGATGTCGCGGCGTCCCATGGACGAGGAACCGGATGCGGGCGGAAGGACGACTATGTCCCTTTTCCGTCCGCTCCCGAATTCTCAGCATGTCCGCGGCATCAGCCCTGGGCGATAGGAAGTGCGACGAAACGGCTGCCTTCGGCGGCTTCGATTTGGAAGAGCGCCTTGCTGCGGCCGTCCTTCTTAGCGTTGTTGATCACCTTGAGGATATCGTCTGCCGATTTTACTTCCTGGTTGTTGACGGTAACGATCTTCTCGCCCTGTTTAAGGCCGCGATCGCCTGCATCCGAGTCCGGGTCGACGGATGCAATCGTGACGCCCTTGCCGTCGTCGGACGGAATGACCGTCAGGCCGAGGTCTGCCAATGCTTCCTCGCCAGCCTGACCTGGATCGGTTTGATCCTCGCTCGTGTCCGGAGCTGTATCCTTTGTATCGTCCGGCAGGGTCCCGATCTCGAGCTTGACGCTCTCAGACTTGCCGTCGCGCCACAACGTGACATCGACGGTGGCACCGGGGCGCTGCACGGCTATCCGGCGCGCGAGATCACGCGGATCCTTGATCGGCTCGCCGTTCAGCGCCGTGACGATATCACCCTTCTTGATACCAGCCTTTTCGCCGGGCGAACCCGCCTGCGGCTCGACGACCAGGGCACCGCTCGCTTCGGAGAGGCCGAGCGATTCGGCGATGTCCTTCGTGACAGGCTGGATCTGGACACCCAACCAGCCGCGCGAAACCTTGCCGTCCTTGATGAGATCGTCGACGACATCCTTGGCCACTGAGGCGGGAATAGCGAAGGCGATGCCGACGTTGCCGCCTGACGGCGAGAAGATCGCCGTGTTGATCCCGACGACCTCGCCGGAAAGGTTGAACGTCGGGCCACCCGAGTTGCCGCGGTTCACCGCCGCATCGACCTGCAGGTAATCGTCATAGGGGCCGGAGCCGATGTCCCGGCCGCGTGCGGAGATGATGCCGGCGGTGACTGTGCCGCCGAGACCGAAGGGGTTGCCCACCGCCACCACCCAGTCGCCGACGCGCACCTTGTTATCGTCAGCGAAGCTCACATAGGTGAACTTGCGGTTGGCGTCGACCTTGAGCACGGCAAGGTCGGTGCGGCTATCCTTGCCGACCAGCTTGGCATCGAGTTCCGTTCCGTCGTTCAGGATGACTGTGAAGGCGGAGCCGTCGGAAACCACATGATTGTTGGTGACGAGATAGCCGTCTTCGGTGATGAAGAAGCCAGAGCCCTGGGCCCTCGGGCGAAGGCGTCCTTCGCTGGGAGGACCACGGCGACCGCGATCCGCCCGGTCGCCATCACGTGGACCTGGACCACCGAATTCGCGGAAGAAGCGCTTCAGCGGATGGTCGTCCGGCAAGTCTTCGAAGCCGCGCCCGCCGAAGTCGAAGGTGAAATTGCTGGCGTCTTCATCCGACGCTCTGGCGCGCGACTGAACGCGAACCGATACGACAGCCGGGGAAACGGAGTCGACGACATTCGCAAAGCTCGGCACGGCAGGGGCTTGCACCCTCACCGGTTCGGCGAAGGATTGCTTGATCTCGGACGGAAGGCCGCTGCTCAGCAAGACAGCGGTCAGCCCCGCGACCGTTGAAGTCTGCAGAACAGTCTTGAGGGAGGGACGCAGAGTTTTGATCCTAGACATTCGTTTTTGCCTTTTCTCTTCCATGAAGCCTCGCGCCGAAGGGCGTGGGCCTCGAAACCGTGACCGCGAGCCTGCACCCCGACGATGGGAGCTTGCTCGTATGGCTGTGACTGGAGGAACAGCCCATGACGTAACGTGTAACGAATGGGACCTTACTGAGTTCTGTCCGTCAGATGAATTTTTGGTAATCTTTTGGATGGAGCGGCGAAAGATGCTCGGTGTGCGCGGCCGCGGTAGCGTCGTCGAGCCGCAAAGCCATGTAGACGTTTGAATCAGAAGGTCTTTTTCCTCCCAAGAACCAAGGGGTCGTTAGGACCGGAGAACCTTGTCCAATCTTTCCTTTTCCTCGTCGGAAAGCGGCACGCCCCATGGCCGAGCGCCACGGCGTCGCGTAGCGACAACAAGCGCGGTGGCGCCAAGGAAGAGCAGGATGACCGGCATCCCCCAAAGGACCAGCGTTTTGGCGTGGAACCGCGGCTTCAGAAGAACGAACTCACCATAGCGCGAGACGACATAGGCGATCACAGCCTCGTCGGTATCGCCGTTCCTGAGCCGCTCCCGCACCAGCACTCGCAGATCCTTTGCAAGCTCGGCATTTGAATCATCGATCGACTGGTTCTGACAGACCATGCAACGAAGCTTGGCCGAAATTGCCCGCGCGCGCTCTTCGAGTACCGGGTCGGCAAGCACCTCGTCGGGATTGACCGCCAGAGCCGGCAGGACGGAAACGATGCAGAGGAAAAGCGCAACCAGAAAGCGGATCATTCGGCAGCTCCGATCGCAACCCGTCCCGTATTTCCGGGCCGTGACGGCGCCCCCACCCGCAGGCGGCGATCGCTCAGAGAAACGACACCACCCGCCATCATGACGAGCGCGCCGCCCCAGATGCACAGGATCAACGGTTTCCACCAGATGCGTACGACTATCCCGCCGTCGGCCATCTCGTCTCCTAGCGAAACATACAGCTGGCTGAGACCGAAGGTCCTGATTCCGGCTTCCGTGGTCGGCATGCGGCGCGCCGAATAGAGGCGCTTCGACGACCAGATCTCGGTCACGTTGACGCCGCCTCGGCTCACCGTGAAATGTCCGGTCTCTTCGGTATAGTTCGGCCCGCGGCCCTGACGCATGCCGTCAAAACGCAGCGTATAAGCGCCGGCATCCACCGTCATGCCCGGCTTCATCTCGACAACTGTCTCAGTCTCGAAGGCTGTGACGGCGACGATGCCGATCAGCGTGACGCCGAGACCGATGTGGGCGAGCGCCGTGCCGAAGGCCGAGCGCGGCAATCCCGAAAACCGCTTCCAGGCGATGCTGCCCGCGACCTTGCCAAGACCCGAGCGAAGAACGAGATCGGTAATCGCGCCGAGGATCAGATAAACGCCGAGCCCGATACCGAGGAGAGCGAGAACCGGGCCCCCAGCCGTTGCATAATAACAGACCGCAGCGATCGACAGGCCCACCGCCGCGGCGGTGAACAGGCGCTGCGCGGCACCAATGAGATCGCCGCGCTTCCAGGCAAGCAGCGGTCCGAAGGGAACGGCGGCAAGCAGCGGCAGCATGAGCAGGCCGAAGGTCATGTTGAAGAAAGGCGCGCCGACGGAGATCTTGTCCCCCGTCAGGGCTTCGAGCACGAGAGGATAAAGCGTTCCGGTGAGGACTGTCGCCGCCGCCGTGGTCAGGATGAGGTTGTTGAGAACGAGCGCACCTTCGCGCGAGATCGGTGCGAAGAGGCCGCCTGCCTTGAGGCGCGAGGCGCGGAAGGCGAACAGAGAAAAAGCACCGCCGATAAAGATGACGAGGATCGCCAGGATGAAGACACCGCGGGTCGGGTCGGTCGCGAAGGCATGGACTGAGGTGAGCACGCCCGAGCGCACCAGGAATGTGCCAAGCAGCGACAGCGAGAAAGTCATGATCGCCAATAGGACCGTCCAGATCTTCAGCGCCTCGCGCTTCTCCATCACCAGCGCCGAGTGCAGCAGCGCGGTGCCGGCAAGCCAAGGCATGAAGGAGGCATTCTCAACCGGGTCCCAGAACCACCAGCCGCCCCAACCAAGCTCGTAATAGGCCCAGTACGAGCCCATGGCGATACCCGCCGTCAGAAACGTCCAGGCTGCAAGCGTCCATGGCCGCACCCACCGCGCCCAGGCAGCATCGATCCGTCCCTCAATCAGCGCGGCGACAGCGAAGGAAAAGCAGACGGAAAAGCCGACGTAGCCCAGGTATAGCAAGGGCGGGTGGATGGCGAGACCGATATCCTGAAGAACGGGATTCAAATCCTTGCCTTCACCCGGGGCAGGAATGAGCCGGGCGAAGGGATTGGAGGTCAACAGGATGAAGAGTGCGAAGGCGCTCGCGATCCATGCCTGCACCGCAAGGACGGACGCCTTCAAGGTCTCCGGCAGGTTGCGGCCGAAAAGCGCAACGAGGGCGGAAAAGAAGACGAGGATGAGCAGCCAGAGAAGCATCGAGCCCTCGTGGTTGCCCCAGACGCCGGAGAGCTTGTAGATAAACGGCTTCAGCGAGTGTGAGTTTTCCCAGACGTTCCGTACCGAAAAGTCGGAGGTCACATAGGCGAACGTCAGCACCGCAAAGGAGAAAGCAACGAGCAGGAAGCAGACAAGCGCTGCGCTCGCTGCCAGATCCATCAAAGATCGGTCGCCGCGCCGCACGCCTGCAATCGGCAGCACGGCCTGGACAACCGCCGTCGCGAGCGCCAACACCAGCGCGTAGTGTCCGAGCTCGATGATCATTGGATATTTTCCTTCCCGCCGAGCGTGACGCCCTGCGCCTTCAGGCGGTCTGCAACATCCTTCGGCATATAGGTCTCATCATGCTTTGCAAGGACCGTATCCGCAACGAAAACGGGGCTGCCGCCGGCGAACGCACCCTCGGCCACCACGCCCTGTCCCTCGCGGAAGAGGTCGGGCAAGATGCCGGTATAGGTCACGGGCACCGTTCCAAGCGTATCGGTCACATCGAAGGTAACGGTCTTGCCCTCGCCGCGTTTGACGGAGCCTGCGGCGACCAGGCCGCCGAGACGGATACGCGTCCCCGGGGCGAGATCAGTCTTCGCAAGGTCGCCGGGAACATAGAAATAGGCGACAGACTGGCTGAAGGCGAACATCACCAGCAGCACCGCCGCCGTCAGAAATCCGACGCCGCCGCCGATAATTGCCAGCCGTTTCTGTTTACGCGTCATTTTCCTTCTCCGGCGGCGTCAATCCCGAGCTCACGACCGAGTGCCAGCAATTGTCTGCCCTGAGCGCCGTTCGCGGGAAAGGCCTTCAGTCCGTCGCGCAGCGCTTCTCGAGCCTTGTCTCTTTGATCGAGCACAACGTGGGAACGGATCAGGCGCATCCAGCCTTCGAAATTGGCAGGATCTCCCTTCAGCCGGCTGGCCAGACTGTCGACCATGCCACGGATCATCGCCTGTCGTTCGCCGGCGTTCATCTGCTCGGCGGCAGCCACGTCCCCCGGCGCGGGATCCCCGGGGGCAGCCCCAGCGCCCGGCGACCCGGCGGACAATTCCGCAATATTCTGGTTTACCAGCGCCAACCAGGGTGCGTCGGGGGGCGAGTTAGCGGCGAGCTTGCGGAAAGCTGCAAGCGCATCGGCATGCTTGCCCTCCTGCTTCAGGCCGAGCGCAAGATAGAATTCGGAGCGCGGATCGTTGGGATCGAGAGCAAGCGCCTTCCTCAATGCATCCTGCGCGTCGGCCGTCACCAGACCGCCGGACTGCACGATCAATGCTTCCGCATAGCCGCCTAGCCTCGCCGGAGCCGCCCCCAGCAGGCGGATCGCGCGATCATAGGCGGCGACGGCGTCCTCCACGCGGCCATTGCGCATGTAGATCGGCGCCAGAAGATCCCAACCGGCACCGTCTCCAGGGTTGACGGCCAGGTGGTTTTCGGCCTTGGCAATCAGAATGTTGATGTCATCGCCCGGATTGGCAAGCCGTGCCGCCAGCGGCTGCGCCGGCACCCCCGGACTGCCGGTCGTCAGGTAGAGACAGAGCCCGACAGCCGGAAGACAGAGGAGAACGAACATCTGCGCCAGCCGGCTCGAACGCAGGTACTTCGGAGTCCTTTCCACCGCGGCGGCATCGGCCGCGTTCGCGGCCAGCAGCCGGCGAGCGATCTCGGCCCTCGCGAGTTCCGCATCCTCGTTGCCGATGAGGCCAGCCTCCCGATCTCGCGTAAGCTCATCAAGCTGATCGCGATAGACTTCAACGTCGTGGCTGTGGGGAGACGGAAGCGGCGGTGCCGCCCGCATCAGCGGCAGAATAAGTACGGCAGCAACGGCCGCCGTCAAAATGGCGACGAGGATCCAGAACAACATGGATGGGAAATACTATGAGGTCCGCGCCATTCCAACTCGAAAACGGAAAATGACGGAGATTTGAGGCGTTTCGCCGCAAGGCTGTCCGCTGCGCTCAAGGAACCGGGATGGATGAAGCCTGACAGCGACAGTATTCAAGGCGTTGCAACGATCTTCCAGCTAGCGCGAAGACGCTCCCAGGACGGTTCTTGGGCCTAGCGCGGGATGAGGAAAAGTGTGCGCGGTTTTCCGCCCGCATCCCGCGCTAACTTATTAGAATCGATCACGTTCATGATTTTAGGTCGATCCGACCTAAAATCATCGTGATCTAGGTCAGCGGCGTCCAGCTTCCATCGCTATTGCGGCACGCTGCCCCACGCGCCGTGGTCGGCTGCCCCTTAACGACGACGGTGTGGCTGTATTGTCGGCAGTTTTGAGAACCGACCTGATAAGGAGCCGCAGCAACGACCGAGCCGCTGACGCTGCGCCCTTCCCAGACAACCGGCTGCCCGCCTGGAGCCGCCTCGAGCGCGCGATACTCCGCTTCGAGCGCCCGCTGCCGGTCCGACTTGCTAAGATCAATTCCGTCGAGGCGGGCAATGACGCCGCCCTGCAGCGCGGCGATATAGGTCGTCGACGACGCCCCGGGTGTCGAGGTCGCACCGAGATTCGAGAGAGAGGCGCCACGCTGGCCGCTCGACGTCGAGCCACAGCCGGCAAGGACGACAGCCGATGCAATTACAGCGATCCGGCTCCCCGAGACGAAGGCCCGTGTCTTTTTTGCGTGATTCCTCATGATACGCGACAACTCAATCCCCATTGACCGGCGACCGCCCGCGTTGGAACTCCAATCGCACTGGCGGCGCTTCTCGATTTTCTTTTTGCACCCTCCGCCGATCGAGGCAACCGCGCCCGGTGTCGGCTTCGGCATTTTCGATTGCGGTGTGACTGCCGGATCACGATTGCGCCGCCTCACAGTTTTCCCAATCCCGCGTTAGGCCGCAGCCGGCAAAACGAGCTTGGCCCGGAGCCCGCCATCTTCGCGCTTACACAGTTCTATCGTGCCTTGATATTCGCCGACGATCTCGCTCACGATCGATAGTCCGAGCCCCGTTCCGGGCTTGCTTTCATCGAGCCTCCTGCCGCGTTTCATCGCCAGAGCAATCTGGTCGGGATCGAGCCCCGGGCCGTCGTCGTCAATGTCGAGCACGATCCATTGCCGGCCGGGCTCCTTGCCGCGCGCCTCTTCCGCAGCCGGCTGGACCGTCAGCGACACATGGTCTTGAGCATATCGCGCCGCATTTTCGAGCAGATTACCGACCGTCTCCTCCACATCCTGCTGCTCCATCGCAAGCACCAGCCCAGGCGGATCGATCGACAGGCTGAACTGCTTTTCGGGGTTGAGCCGCCGCATCACTCGGATGATCCGCTCCAACGCGGGTTGCGCCTCGGTTCTCGCCAGCACGGATCCGCGTTGCGCCGCAATCCTGGCCCGGCTGAGATAGGACTGAACCTGGGTCTGCATCGCATCCGCCTGCGTCCTGATCAATTCGCCGTGCGGCACCTCCAACACGCGCGCCTCGTTGAGCAGAACGGCGATCGGCGTCTTCAGAGAGTGAGCGAGATTGCCGACCTGCATGCGCGCGCGTTCGACGATACGACGGTTGCTGTCGATCAGCGCGTTCACCTCATTGGCGAGAGGTTGAATTTCGCGCGGAAAAGCACCGTCCAGGCGTTCGCTCTCACCCGCACGGATTTTTTCGAGCGACCGCCGCACCTGATCGAGCGGCTTCAGACCAAAGAGAATGGTCAGCGCGTTTACGCCAAGACCGCCAAGGCCGAAGATCGAGAGCGCAATCGTAAGATTGCGGGTGAAGCGATCGATGTCCGCCTCCAGCACGTCTCGGTTACCCGCGACACGGAAGCGGGCGGCATGGCCTTGAATGTCAAGGACGACCTCGGTTTCCGCCACTTCGACTTCGTTCCCGAATGGATCCTTGGTCGTATAAAAGCGCTCGTAGCGAATGTCGAAGGGAACCTCGTCCACGCTGGCGATCGGCAGCTTCGAGGTGCCCAACGATGTCGACAGCAGCGGCGGTGTGTCGAATTCACCGATCGGCTCGACGATCCAATACCAGCCGGTCTGCGGCTGGGAAAAGCGCAGGTCACCGAGTTGAGGACTGCCGGATAGTGCGGCCTTGTCGTCGACCGAAATCGAGTTGATGACGTTATAGAGTTGCGCACGCAGCAGATCCTGGAAGCCGCGTTCCGATCCCTGCCTGTAGAGTGCAGAAATAACAACTCCGATCACCACAAGGGCAACGACGGCCCAAACGGTCGAAACCGCGAGAACGCGAGCAGTTAGGGATCTAATGACCATTGCCGGGCGCTTGCATACGATATCCAAGTCCTCGGACCGTCTCGATCAGATCGTTGCCGATCTTCTTGCGCAGACGGCCGATAAACACTTCTATCGTATTGGAGTCTCTGTCGAAATCCTGGTCGTACATATGCTCGACCAGCTCTGTGCGCGAAACGACCTGTCCCATGTGATGCATGAGATAGGAAAGCAGGCGGAATTCGTGCGAGGTGAGCTTGAGCGGTATCCCGCCAACGGTTGCTTTGGAACCCTTGGTGTCGAGGCGCACCGGCCCGCAGACGATCTCGGAGCTCGCATGGCCGGCTGCCCGGCGGATCAGCGCCCGGATGCGGGCAAGCACCTCCTCGACATGGAACGGCTTCGCAACATAATCGTCGGCGCCGGCGTCGATGCCCGCCACCTTGTCGCTCCAGCGGTCTCGCGCCGTCAGGATCAGCACCGGCATGGTCTTGCCGCCACCGCGCCATTTTTCGAGCACCGTAATGCCGTCCATTTCGGGAAGACCGATATCTAGGATCACCGCGTCGTAGGGCTCTGCATCGCCGAGATAATGGCCCTCCTCGCCGTCGAAGGCCTGGTCGACGACGTAGCCGGCGTCCTTCAGCGCCTCGGCTAATTGCCTGTTCAGGTTGACGTCGTCCTCGACTATCAGAATGCGCATGTCTCGTTTACTTCCCTTTGCTGACGGGCCAGGGTGCAGAAAGTTACATCGGCACCTTCACCGTCACCTTCTTCGGCCGCCCTCCATTGCCAGGGATTAGCACGGTCACCACGCACTTGCCATCCGATGTCGGCTGCGCGGAGAGCAGCTCTCCACCCGTCTCAGCCACTACCTGCGCGGCGGCGGCGCTGCAATCGCCAGCCACGCGGATAACAACCGAAGGCATCTTGTCGGCGGGCGGAGAGAAGCCCGCGAGGCCTGCAGCAAGCGCGGCTATGATCACTGGTGAAGACATGAACGCACTTTCGACTTGGGAAGCATCATCGGCAAAATCATTAAACGATGCAGGCTGAATGGCAAATGAATGTCGGCCCTTGAGCCAAGTGAAGGGCCCCGTCCGATGGAACGACATCTACAAAGGAAAAGCGACCACAGATTGCAATGGCTTCCGCCGCGAGGAAACTCTAGATCGAGGCCAGTCCCAATCGAGCGGCCCGGACTGCGCCAAAGCTGAAACCCGTGAGCTGTTCGTGTTAAAGACCCTTGCGATCACAATCTTCCGGAGGGCTCGTGGTCGCGCGCTTCTGGCTTCGCCGCTTGCCCGCTGCGTTAACTGCTGAAGGTTAGCGATTCTTTTGAGTCGCTTAGGTGGTCTTTCTCAGCAATTGAATCCAGTTCCTCCGCCGTTGAGTCCGAAACTTCGAAGTGCGCTTCCGATTATATTGTGGAGCGGTCGCAGATTAATCGATTTAAGTTTTTTCAATCGTTTAAGTCGCTAACCCGCTGATTTACAAAGCCTTTATGATGTGGAAAGGTCCCGCCATCCTAAACGGCACATTCAGGAGGATCGGATGCAGACACGCGCGAACAAACAGCCCGCATCGCCACCGCAATCCAGAGTTCCGCAGCCGCTTCTCGATCGTTTTGAGAACGAGTGGCGGGAGATGCGCACGGCTGGCGAAGCTGCGCAGAAGCCCGTTCCGCCTGCAGAGTGACTTGCCGGCAGCGCCTGCCGAACGGTTCGGCCGTTCGGCAGGCCGCAAGAATCGACGACGGATATGCGAATCCCAGCCGCTTCTAAATCGAGGAGCCGCGGGCTTTTTGCCAAACAGCAATTCCGTGCTACTCTTTTTTCATGCTGACAGAAGAGCTTGAAAAACTGGCACTGAGCCTCCCGGGAACTCAGGAAAATGCCCATTTCGGAACACGCGATTTCCGCGTGGGCAAGCGCATTTTCATGTCGCTCCCCGAGGCTGGCCGCGCAGTCTTCAAGTTCACGCCCGACCAGCAGCGCATGTTGCTTGAAATGGAGCCAGGCGTCTGCGCGGCCGTTCCCGGCGGCTGGGGCGCGCGGGGCTGGACCTCGTTCTACTTCGTCGACGCCGATGAAGAGCTCGTCCGCCAAACCATGGAAACCGCCTGGCGCAACGTCGCACCGAAGAGCCTGGTCAAGAAGAACGGTCGTCATTGACGGCGAAGACTCGCCCGGCTACTTGACCGGCTCCGTTACGACTTCCAAGGGCCACGTGACCAAATAATCCTCGTAGTCTTCGATATCGACGCCGTCCTCGGCCACTGTGCGGCCGCGCACGGAGATCCCCGCCGCGTGCACGGTTTCCGGATCCCCCGAAACGAGCGGGTGCCACCAATAAAGATCCCTCCCCTCGCCGATCAGGCGGTAGGCGCAGGTCGGCGGCAGCCAAGTGATCTCGTGCACCACCTCAGGCGTCAACTGAATGCAGTCGGGCACCGTTGCCTGCCGATTGTCGTAGTCCTTGCAGCGACAGCTCTCTCCATCGAGCAGCGTGCACCGGATCGAAGTCCAGGCGATCTCGCCTGTATCCCAATCCTCCAGCTTGTTCAGACAACAGAGCCCGCAGCCGTCGCAGAGGCTTTCCCATTCGGCGTTGGACATTTCGTCAAGACTCTTCGTCTTCCAGAACGGCATTTCGCCCATTTCATCACACTTTCGTCACTTCCACGCCAACATGGAAACTTCGCAGAAAATTGCCGGTTTTTTAAGGCCGACGGCGCGATATGCAAGTAGATTGGAATTTCGCGCCGTGCAAATATCGTCGTAGCGCAAGGAAACCTTCGGGACATGAAAGCCGTGCAGGAACCGAGGAAAGAGGACAATCAGCCGAAGAGGCGACACATCTTTCTTCGAATCGATTCCTGGATCGACTCGACGGTGTGGAACGCAGGTTTTCGGCTGGCGGAATGGTGGGAAGACACCACCATTTTCTTTCGCCGCTTTCGTGTGCGCGGCTGGAAAAGAGCCTTTTTCGAAATTCTCGGCGAAGGCATGACCTGGGGGACGGCGGGCGCGGTGCTGATGCTGGCGCTGGCGCTGCCAGCCTTCGAGGAGACCAAGGGCAACTGGCGGGCGCAAAGCGACTTCGCCGTCACCTTCCTTGACCGCTACGGCAACGAGATCGGCCATCGCGGCATCATCCATGAGGATTCCGTTCCGATCGACGAACTGCCGGATCATCTCATCAAGGCAGTTCTCGCCACGGAGGACCGCCGTTTCTTCGATCATTGGGGCATCGATTTCCTCGGCCTGATGCGCGCCATGACCGAGAATGCCCGCGCGGGCGGCGTCGTCCAGGGCGGGTCCACACTTACTCAGCAGCTCGCGAAGAACCTGTTCCTGTCGAACGAACGAACGATCGAGCGCAAGATCAAGGAAGCCTTCCTCGCCGTCTGGCTCGAATCCAACCTCTCGAAGAAAGAAATCCTCCGCCTCTATCTCGATCGCGCCTATATGGGCGGCGGCACCTTCGGAGCGGCGGCGGCGGCTCAGTTCTATTTCGGCAAGGCGATCACCGACGTCAACCTTGCCGAGTCCGCCCTGTTGGCCGGGCTCTTCAAGGCTCCGGCGCGTTACGCGCCCCATGTCAACCTGCCGGCTGCGCGCGGTCGCGCCAACGAGGTTCTGTCCAATCTTGTCCAAGGCGGATTGATGACCGAAGGCCAGGTGATTGCCGCCCGTCTCAATCCCGCGACCGTGATCGACCGCGCCCAGGTCAAGGCGCCGGACTTTTTCTTGGACTGGGCCTTCGAGGAGGTCCAACGCATCGCCGCGTCCTTTGCCCAGCATTCGCTGATCGTGCGCACGACGATCGACATGGGGCTGCAGCAGGCAGCCGAGGAATCGGTGGAATCGAGCCTCCGGCAATATGGCGAGAGCTACAAGGTTAAACAGGGCGCCCTGGTCATGATCGAAAACGGCGGCGCCGTGCGCGCCATGGTCGGCGGCCGCGACTATGGCGAGAGCCAGTTCAATCGCGCCACCCGCGCGCTTCGCCAGCCGGGCTCGTCCTTCAAGGTCTATACCTATGCGGCGGCAATGGAAAAGGGCATGACGCCGGAGACCGTCGTCGTCGATGCCCCGATCACCTGGCGCGGCTGGTCGCCGCAGAATTACGGCCGCAGCTATTCCGGCCGGGTAACCCTGATGACGGCGCTGGCGAGATCGATCAATACGATTCCGGTCCGGCTCGCCAAGGACAAGCTCGGCACCGAAGTCATTGCCCAAACCGCAAAGAAGATGGGCATTGAAACACCCATCCGCACCGACAAGACCATGCCGCTCGGCACCTCGGAAGTGACCGTGCTCGACCAGGCGACGGCCTATGCCGTCTTTCCGGCCGGAGGCTTCCAAACGCGACGGCACGGTATCAGCCAGATCCTCAACTATGACGGCGACATTCTCTACGATTTCGGTCGCGATGCGCCGCCAGCGCGGCGGGTTCTGAGCGAGCAGGCAATCTCCTCGATGAACCGTATTCTTACCCAGATCCCGGTTATGGGAACCGCGCGCCGAGCAGCTCTCGACAACGGCATCGTCACGGGGGGCAAGACCGGCACCACGCAAGCCTATCGCGATGCATGGTTCGTCGGATTCACGGGCGACTACACGACAGCCGTCTGGTTCGGCAATGACGATTATACGTCGACCGACAAGATGACCGGCGGTTCGCTGCCGGCCATGACCTTCAAGAGGCTGATGGATTATGCCGAACAGGGAATCGACCACCGTGCGATCCCCGGCATCGAGCCGCTTCCGGACGCGCCGAAGAAACCTGCCGCGGTGGCGGATGCCAAGCCGGACGAAAACGCTTTCCCCCCGCTCGTTCGTCCACGATCCCTCTCGTCCGAAGTGACCCGGCTGTTGAAATCGATCGGCGAGAGACTCGAAAAAGCACCGACCCTCAAAACGCCGGGGAAGAGCAATGGAAAGGTCGCCGTGCTCGAAGCACCGGAGGAAGGTTCTGCCAAACGGCTCACAGCGAATGCCACCAGCGATTGACTTCACAACCATAAGTCCGTTCTCTGACGAACACGCCAGACGCCATCGCCGCAGAGCAGACCAAAGCGGGCGGGGCAAACAAGACATCATTCGATAGAGCCGCCGTTGTTCCGAATTCCCCTCCTCGTCGCACTTGCACTGACCGTCGCGTTCGGCGGCGGCATCGTTTCGGCCATATGGGCGCTAAAGGCAACGGTCGGTTTTGGCTCCATCGCGATCGGCCCATGGGTGGCGTTCCCGGAGGCGCAAACCATCGCCGCAGACCCCTATGCCAAGGCGCACCGCGCTCGTGCAGGCGAATTGCTCTACGGCGGTGCAGAGGGACTGATGTTTACCGCCGCAACCGACGACAGCGGCGCGCGGCTCTCGGCCGCCTGCTCTTACGAGGTCTCCGGCATCACGCCACCAGCCCGTTTCTGGACACTCTATGCGACGACATCCGATGGGATCACGTTGCGGCCGGGTCCGGAGATGCCCTCGGCAATGAATTCGTGGACGGTGTTGCGCTCCAAGGACAGCAGTTTCGTCATCCACGCGTCACCGTTCGCTCGGCCGGACAACTGGCTTGCCATCCGCCACCAGGGCAATTTCAATCTCGTACTGACCTTGCTCGACACGCCGACGGCCGGCTCTTCCGGACTGATCGACCTCGCCATGCCCAAGATCGTCAAGACCGGGTGCGGAAATGCGTAGCGTGCTTTTCGCCATTCTCGTGGGCCTGGTCGGCGCGGCGCTCCTGCACATCGTCATCGTGCTCGCCCTGCCGCAATTCACCGGCCGGGACGCCTATACGCGGGTGCTTGGACTGCTGGAAATGGACAGCTTTTTTTCGCTGACTGCACAGCCGGGCGCAACAGGCCTGGACAACAGCGATCCTTATCTGCGCACCGCTGTCTGCAGCTTCTCGATCGCCGATACGCCGGCGCGCTTTATCGCCCGCGGCGCCGTGCCGTTCTGGTCGCTCTCGGTTTTCGACAGCAGCTCGAACGAAGTCTTCAGCATGAACGACCAGACGGCCGTCAACGGCAATCTGGACCTGGTCGTTGCCACACCCATCCAGCTCGTCGACCTGCGTAAATCGCCGCCCGAAGCGCTGGCGCAATCGATCATGATCGAGATGAAGGACGCGGAAGGCTATGCTGTTCTTCGCGCGCTCGCGCCTCTCCGGAGTTTCGAGGAACAGGTCCGCAACTTCCTTTCCGAGTCGAGTTGCGAGCCCTTTCGCCGCTAACCCATAGCCGGACGGTTGCCACCGGTTCCAATCTTCAAGAACGGAATGGTTATACTTGGGAATGGTTGTGGAGGTTGGCGGCTCTGAAGATCGCAGCGACCTTCACCGACGCGAGCGCTCCCGGATGAACGGATCGCTCTTCGCCAAGAAATGTTTACTGCTTGATCCGGTGTCCTGGCGGCGCTTTGGGCTGCGGCCCGCGGCCGTCCAGACGCTCGTAGCGGATACCTGTGAAGAGCAGCACTTTGGCGCCGCCTGAGGTGACGGGAGGCCTTCGCGGTGTTTTGACCTTGCGGTCCTGCATTCTGATTACGTCTGCCATGCTCGTCTCCATACTTCCATGAGACGGATGAACTACCGTACAGATTTCACCCTGCCCGCTCGCGGGCTGACGCATTTTCCAGGACATAGGCCGGACAGACGCGCCCTTCTCATTTGCTCCTTCTTCCGGTTGCCCGGATCTCTTCCGTTTCGGTTCACATCAGATGCGGGACCGATCATAACCGGCCCGCCTCGATTGAGCCATAGCCTGGTTAACGGTATCTTAATTCAGGCCATAGCACCTTAACCATCTTCAATCTGGCCGGGACGGGCCTGATAGCGATCCTCTCAGCGTCTTGCAAGCAAGCCGAACAGGAAGGCGACGCCGGCTACGGTCAAAAGCGCCGAGATCGGGTCCTCGCGTACACGTTCGCGCATTCGCTCCGTCATCAATTCCGCTTCGGTTTGCACGACCGCCCTCGCCCCACTGCCGATGGCCGTCACCGTTTCGGTCAAGCGGCTGATCTCCGTCCTCAAATCCGCAATCTGAGCTTCAAGCTCCGCCTGTGCGCCTACGGTCCGTGTTTCGGCATCTGTTTCGGCGCCAACTGCCGCCAGATTCTTGTCCGCCATTTCTTCGCTCCTTGCTTTTGCGCGATGTCAACGCAGCGCATCCGGATTGGTTCCCTCTACCGGCGGCCCAAAATCCCAGGCGGAAAGACGCGAGCAAAAAGAAAAGCGGGCGACAATCGCCGCCCGCTCTGCATTTGCGGTAGCTCTCCGCACCCGCGCCTCTCGGGCGCGGGTGCGAGAATCCGGATGGGCAGGACCAGCTATCTCGTGGATGCTCGTGCCGGCATTTTACCTCCTAATTCTCCTCGCATCGGAAATCGCCGGCCGCACAATCCGGTACGTTTCTCGAGTCATCTTCGCCCCTGGATTCGCGGCGCCGCCGGTCCCGTTGCCCCTGGTCGTCTTCATCGCCTCTACGCCGCCATTGGTCGTCATCACGGCGTTCCCCTTCCCACTCCCGCTGGACGCGTTCCCGATCGCGTTCCCATTCGCGGCGTTCTCTGGACTGGCTTCGTTCCCATTCGCGGCGATCGCGGTCGGCCTGGCGTTCCCAGTCACGGCTGTCGCGGTTTTCCTCGACCCAATCCGGGCCGCGGCGCCAGCGGTCGCGGTCGCGATAGAAGTCGCGGCCCCGGTAGTTGCGGTCCCAATAGCGGTCGAACTGGAAAACGACCGTCGGGATCCCGAGCGGACGATAATATTCCGGCTCCAGATAAACCCGGCTGCTGCGATAGATGGCTTGCACATAGCGGCCCGCGACCCATCCGCGGCCGCCATAGAAGGAAACGTCGCACCAGGGTCGGTCCGCCAGGCATCCATGGATTTCCACCGATTCGGCTGCCGGAATCACGGCAACGGCCGGATAGCGCGTGCTCGGACCCGAGCGCATATTTACGTTGGCAGTGGCAAAGCCTTCCGCCGCCTCCGCGATCGCCGGCATGAGCAACAGCGCGCATACGGCCGCCGCCCGCAAAAACGCATTCTTCACAGATGTATCTCCCATGGGAAAGCCGCATTGGCCTTCTCTTTCGGCGGGCATAACGCCCTTCACCGTCTGTGGGATCAAATAGAACCGCTTGTGGACTTTTTAAGGCTGACGCGCTGCTGCCGGCTCGATGTTTATTGGGAAAATTTTGGAGCCTGCTGTCGCCACGGCCGCGCCGCAAGCCTGAATAAAGCCCCAACGTCCATAGTTAATGCTACGCTAACGTTTTAATTTTATTTTTGGTGACGTGTGCCGTTCCGAACCACCGGCAATGGCAATGTTTTGCGTGCAAGGATATCTCGTGACGAACCGGTTTCGTGAGTTGGAAAGGCCGCAGACCGGCCGGCTGAAGGACGTCGTGCTGATGGCGACAGTCACCGGCTTCGAAAGTCTGCGCATTCCGCGCAAATCCGACATGAAACAATTCGCCGAACTGTTCGAACCATTGTTTCTCGGTTCCAGCAATGAGGCCCGTCGTCAGGCGGCGGCCGCCCTTTCCCAATGCGCCCAGGTTCCGGAATCTGTTGCGCTTCTGATCGGCAGCATGCCGATTTCCATCGCCGCGATCTTTCTCACCCGATCGAAAGCAATCTCCGACGAGACGCTTATTTCCATCGTCCGCCGGCAAGGGTCGGCTCACGCCAAGGCGATTGCCCGCCGGGAGAACCTATCGCCGTTAGTCATCGACGCGCTGGTCGAGCACCATCAACCCGCAACTCTGCCGGAGCGGCCGCATGGCGACGCGGATCGGTCCGCAGCGAGCACTCTTTACTCGACGACGCCCATCAGCCCATCCTCAGACCGCCCGTCACGTGAAGAAAAGCTGCGCGAGGAGATCAAGGCACTGGCGCGTGTCGGATCGCAGGATGCTAACGGAACGTCGCGTGTCGTCCGGCCGATCGATGAGCTTCACCAGGCGCTGCTCGTGCGCTTTGCCCGAAATGGTGAAGCGAGCCTCTTTGCCACCGCTCTTGCCGACGCGTTAGGCGCGAGCCGCGCGCTCGCCGAACGCATTCTGCTGGACGTCTCCGGCCAGCAACTCGCCGCAACGCTTTCGGCAATGGACTTTCCCGCCGACGATACGCGCTTCCTGCTCGAGAGCCTTTATCCGCATCTTTCGGAAAGGCTCGGCGGTAGCAGCCGTGCCGAGGCGCTGATCATGAGCGTTGGCAGGAAAGCCAGCCTCGAACGGCTAGAGGCCTGGCTTCGCGTCGATGGAAACGGTGCAGCACCGGTGCGGCACGAGGCCCACTTCGCCGAAAACCGCGTCTCCGATTCCCGGCGACAAGAAGCGCGCACCGCTGCCGTTCAAGGCGATGCCACGCAACGTCTTGCATGGTCCCTTAAATAGGAACCGATTTAAGGACAAAACCATGCAGCAATTCAACGCGCTACAGCGGCCTTTATGCGTCTAAAAGGACGCACGGCGCTGTAGAGGTCTGGGAAGGCGGTACTCATCTGCCGGCGGCGGTTGCATCGGTGATCTCGAACAGATCGCCGCAGTCGTCGAGCTCGATTTCGACGATCCAACAGTCCGGATCGAAGCGAATTTCCGAGGAAAGAACGCTGTCGACGTTTTCCGGCTCTTTGTCCTGGAGCCGCACCTCGAATTTGCGGCCGGGCTCACTTGCATCGTCGAAAAAACTCTGCGGAGCCGGCGCATAAAGCGTCTCAGTTCCAAATCGCGTGCGCTGACGGATAAAGATCGCTCCAGCCTCTTCGGCACCTTTGCGCAAGACCGCCGCGTAGCCGCCGCGCCCAAAGACGCTCCGCAACAGCGAGGAAACGAAGATGTGGGATTTCAGACGCATTCAAGGCTGATACACGCCATACCATGCGTATGCAAATGACCCGGATGTCGCATAGCTGTCAGAGGGCGCCGATTTCCTTCAGTTTTTTGAGAACCTTGACGTTCGGTTCGCCAGTCTGCGGCAGCCTGTAATGCTTTTCGAAGTGACGGATCGCGGCACGCGTCTGGTCGCCGGCAACGCCGTCCACAACGATATCGGCATAGGCAAGATTGCTCAGTCCCTTCTGGATGGTCAGCACCATTTCGTTCGAAACCGGAATCTCGGTACGGGGAGCGAGCATCTCGTTCTCCGCCGTACGAATTGCGGCGGCGACCGGATCGGCGCCGGCCGGGACCGTCTTTGGATCGGCGTAAGGGCGCGCGCCCGGAGTAACCGCGGCAGGCTCGGAACTGCTTGCCGTCCGCAGCCCCCGTAGCAGATCGGCGCTTGCCGTACCGGTCTCCATGCGCCCGGCCTGCTTCTCGAAGCGAAGAATCGCGGCCGAGGTTTTCGGACCGCTACGGCCATCGGGTGTTCCCTCGTAGAGGCCGAGCCGCGCCAACTCCTTCTGGACGTCCGTAATAATCGCCGAGCCGGCACCCGAGCCGACTTCCGTTCGGTCGCCCGATCCCGCCTCGGCCTCGTGCGGTGCGCTAGCGGTCACATCCTCGACATTCTCCGCTTTCGCCGCGCCTTGACGCTCAATGACGAAGGTCGTCACGTTACGAGGTTGAACCGTCTCACCGTTGGCAGCCGCCAAGCGTTCTGCAATCTCTGGACTGACCAAAGGCACGCGCGTGCGCAGAAGCGGCGACGGATGAGCACCAGGCTGGTACCACATGGCGTTGGCCGCGACGAAACTGAAGACGATGGCGAAGGCGGCCGATCCGCCGGCACCGACCGGATGGCGGGCCATCAGCCTCCCGCCGAACACCAAGCCGCGACCGGCGAGCGCCAAGCCCCGCAAGGCCAGGCCTGGCCGCGGTTGCGCCCTCCTTTTCCGCTCAGGCTGTTTTCGCTTGCGCGGAGCCATGTCCCTCGTCCATTCCCTCTTTCTGGAAAGCCTTCGGCAGTCCGTGCTTTCCGAAATCACCGTCCTCCCGGCCACGCTCCTTCAATCGCGGCGGAAACTCCACCGGGAGGGGCGCCGCCAGGTGCTCGCGCCCAGCGTCCACGATTCCGGAGCCGTCGCACGGGATAGAAACCACGACCACGGTTCCCTCACCTTCCGAACTGCGGATCGAAACGTTGCCGCCGTGCAGTGCAACCAAGCCTTTGACCAGTGAAAGGCCGAGTCCGGTACCTTCGTAGCGGCGGGTATAGTCATTCTGAATCTGGACGAAAGGTTGGCCAAGCATCTGCAGCTTGTCTTCGGCAATGCCAATGCCCGTGTCGCTGACGGTGAGCTTCAGCGTCGCGCCCTGGGTTTCGGCATCGACGGTGACAAGTCCTCCTCCATCCGTGAATTTGATGGCATTGCCGATGAGGTTGATCAGTATCTGCTGGAACGCACGCTGATCGGCGTTGACCTCGCCCACAGAACGGTGGACGCGGCTCACCAATCTTACCCCTTTTTCACGCGCCTGATGCGATAGCATGGCCTCGCAGGCAGCGACCGCCTCAATCACGCGGAAAGGCTCCGGGACCAGTTCGTAGCGTCCGGCTTCGATCTTGCTCATGTCGAGCATGGTGTTGACCACGGACAAGAGATGCATGCCGGATTTGTGGATCAGCGACACATATTCGCGCTGCCGGTCATTCTCCAGCTTTCCGAAATATTCCCCGGAGAGGACATCCGAAAAGCCGAGAATGGCATTGAGCGGCGTGCGCAGCTCGTGGCTTACGGCGGCGAGGAAACGAGTCTTGGCATCGTTTGCTGATTCGGCTTGCGCGGTCTTTGCGGCGGCTTCCGCTCGCAGGCGAGCCTCTTCGGAGACATCGCGCGATTGGGCGACGATTGCCGCCAGCCGCCCGTCCGTGTCACAGACCGGCGTCATTTCGCAGCGCATGTGCACGAATTGCGCCGCTTCGGACGGCAACGATAGCCGTTCGAGGCGGATATCGACCGCGGATCGGGCGCCGCCCTGCCGCAACACATCAATTGCCCTGAGAAAGACGATGCGATCCGAGACGTGAATCTGCTCGATGAATCCGCGTCCGCTCGGGTCGCGCATCAGCTTCAAATGGTCGACCGCATCGCGGCCATGAACCGAAAGAACGTTGCCGCGCACATCGTGGACGGTCACGAGACCGGCGAAAAGGTCGTAAGCGGCAGAAAGCTCGGACTGTTCGGGTGCCGGCATCGCTTCCGTATGGCCCGGCATCGGCGCGACGCGGCTGCCGGCAATAGTTGCAGCAGCAGCCAACAACGAGGCGGAGGCCCAGAGCGCGGTTCCCGCCGGCAGGGCAACAGAAACCGGCAATACCGCCGCTAAAGCGAGCGGGACGATCGGAAGGGCGGTCAACGAGACGGCCGCGACGGCACGCAGCCGCTTGAAATCATGGCGTGCGACAACGGAACCAGCTGCGCGGCGCGGCAGCCACGGTGCGGCCGCTGCATCCGCACGGGATGTCCATTTGCCAGCCATGTCACGCAATACACTCACGCCTTGCCCTGCCACCTTTGTTGTTTTTGCGAGACAATCGCAAGTCCGTTTCTGCGTTTCGCAGCGCCTGTCGGACCGCCTCGTGATGATCCGAATCTCGCATCCCCGACTTAATGAAAGAATAAGCGGGCCACCCGAGAGGACACGGCAAAAGGCCGAAAATTCCCGTTTTGGGGCAATTCGGGCGAGCTTCGTCTGTTGTGGTTAACGGGGCGTAAGCAGCGGATTTTTGTGGATTTTCCGGTTTCTGTTAAGGATTTGGGCAGGGTGGGCGGACGCCTGTGCCCAGACCTTCGGGCTTGGCCTTCGGCACTCTGCCATGAACCTTAACGGCAATCACTAAAATGCGAGACAAATCACCATGGCGAATATCGAAATCGGGCGTTTCATTAAATTTTGAAGCAAATCCGATTGTTTTTGGAAAAGCCGCCTTGTGATTCCCATTCTACAGTCGAGTTCAAGATATGACCGGAGCTGAAGGTGAAAGGCTCCGAGCGTGGAACGAAGAACGAGCGTGGATATCAGGCTTTCGCGCTCTAGCTGCCGATGGCGGCAAAACCGGCTACTCCATGACTCCTTAAACCGGAATCGGTTTAAGGACAAAATTATGCAGCAATTCAAAGTGCTACAGTGACCTTGCGCGCCTGAACGGCGAGTGGCGCTATAGCAGACCGGAGCTGCGGCAGGCGTAAAGAGGATGGGCAGGACATGTGGTTTCTCGTAAAGGCGACGTTCTGGTTTTCGCTGGTGCTGATACTGCTGCCGTTCCTCGATCCTTCGAGCACGAGCAAGCTGGAGCACGGTCCGAAGGTCGAAATCGGCGATACCGTTTCCGCCGCCAATGAGGCCTTCCAATATATAAGCGCGATTTGCATCCAGAAGCCCGATGTTTGCGAGAAAGGTACAGAGACCTTCGTCGCTCTCGGCCATCGAGCCCGCGAAGGCGCCCGGATCGCTTATGAATTCCTGAATACCCAATTTGCCGAGACTGATGCCGGCACGCCCGACTCCAAGGTTATGACCGGTACGGTCGCTCCCTTGGCGGAGGTAACGTCCGCGGAAACGCCAAACGCAACGGTGCCCACCTTTAAACGCACGCCGGTTCCGGAAAAGCGCCTCGAACCGGAAGCGGCCTCCACCAAGTAGCCGCTCGCGCGGCTGGAGCGAGTCTGTCCGCCTTGCAGCGTCTTCTTTTCTGTCGCTGCCGCACCTACGACGCCGTGCGTCTTTTCAGATGCGCAAAGTCGCTGTAGCACTTTGAATTGCTGCATGTTTCCTTAAATCGGCACCGATTTAAGGAAACATGCAGTAGGAATGCCTGCGTTCGCCCTGAAAATCGCTTTGACTGTTCTCTTTACGTCCAGCATCTCCTATATGAGGGTGAACAAGACCCTGGGGCTCCATGCTGTGGGCAACGGGGCTGAAACAGGGCGCGTTTTCGCGGGGACGGCTGTCGTTTCGCCAAGATGCGCCGGTATTCGGACCGCCTATGACGTCGCTTGACCAGATCATTGATGACTTCGCCTTCCTCGACGAATGGGAGGACCGCTATCGCTATGTGATCGAGCTGGGCAAAAGCCTGCCTGAAATGCCGCAAGCCTGGAGGACGGGCGAGAATAAGGTCCAGGGTTGCGCGAGCCAAGTCTGGCTGGTAACCCGCGCGGCCGGTGACCCGGACGACCCGGTTCTCACGTTCGAGGGGGAGTCGGACGCGCATATCGTCCGAGGTCTCGTGGCGATCGTGCTTGCTATCTATTCCGGCAAGCGGGCGTCTGAAATCGCCAAGCTCGACGCCCTCGACGTCTTCGGCAAAATCGGCCTCATCGAGCATCTGTCGGCGCAACGCGCCAACGGTCTGCGTTCGATGCTCCGCCGGATTAAGGGCGAGGCGGAAACCCGCCTGGCGGCCTGACGGCGCCCGACGCCTGAGGAACGTAGCCGGGCGAACAATCCAAATTCAGTGCGCACGAAAAAGCCGGGCTGATGGCCCGGCTCATGTTTCGGCAACGCAGTACCGCACATCACACAGACACTTGTTCATCCGTGTGCGCGCGAAATGCTCACTCGACCGGGCGGGCCCTACAGCGCCGAGCGTCTTTTCAGGATTGCTGCAGCACTTTGAAGTGCATGGTTTCGTCCCTTAAATCGGTTCCGATTTAAGGGACAACGCAATAGAGCCGGCCCAGATTTCATTTGCCGCGACGCTTGCGACGCTGTCCGAGGCCCATTTCCTTGGCAAGACGCGAACGGGCTTCGGCATAGGCCGGTGCAACCATCGGATAATCTGCAGGCAAATCCCACTTTTCGCGATACTCTTCTGGCGAAAGGTTGTGGTGTGTCATCAGATGGCGCTTCAGCGACTTGAAGGTGCCGCCGCACTCGAGGCAGGTGATCTGGTCGTCCTGAACAGACTTGCGGACCGAAACCGCGGGCTTCGGCTTCTCGACCGGAACCACCACGGGCGCAGGAGCCGTCGTGTTGTTAAGGGCCGAATGGACATCGGCTATGAGCGTCGGAAGCTCGGCAACCGGAACCACATGGTTGCTAACGTAAGCGGCAACGATTTCCGCCGTCAGTTCAACCAAGAGTTCATGGCTCGCACCGAGCGTAGTTTCTGTCATTTCTTTCTCCTATCGGAATCCAGCAACAAAACCTGAAACACTGTTTCAGAGGGGTGTGCAAAATGCCGCCAGCAGCGCTTGCTGCCTTGGATTTGACCGATAATCGCGTGGCAGAGACCACTGTTCTGCCGCACATCAAGGCTCGAGTTGCAACAGGGAAATCCGTCACCAAGGTATCGGAAGGTCGACACCTCAAAGCAACGGACAAGTTTCACAACCCAAGCTGGAATTTCAGTTCAAAGTATTTTCCACGACGACACTTTACATTTACTGGATTAACACTGATCCGCCAAAAGTCCAAACATAATTTTATCCGACAGCAGCAACTTTATTCCAAATTGCTAAAATTGAAGTGAGCCGCAGAACTGTTCTGAAATACAGAGACAGAAACGCTGCCGATCAATGTCGACGCGCCTCTTCCCCTTGTGGAAGCTGATCTATCACCGAAAGCTTCGTCATCCGGTAGCCCGCCTGATGCGCAGCTTTCGCCAGGAGATGGGCCGAGATCGGCGCCGTCAGCACAAAGAAAACAAAGCCTGCAAGCGCACGGATGAAGACCGCGACGTCGAGCGAGTGCAGACCAGCGGCAAAGAGCAACAGACCCGAGCCGACGGTTCCGGCCTTCGAGGCGGCATGCATACGCGTATAGAGGTCGGGAAACCGTAAAAGGCCAAGCGCCGCCAGCAACGAGAAGGACGCGCCAACCACCAGGATCAGCGCGACCGCGAGCGTGACGGCGGTCTCGATTTGCGCTCCCATCAGCGCTCTCCCTTACGTTTGCGGCGCGCCGCCTGCCCAGCCTTGCCGCGCTTCAAAGATGATTTCGTGCCCGCCACCGCTTGCAGCCGTTCAGCCTCCCGCTCCGGAGCAAGGCCGCGCGCCAGGATGAACCGCGCAAAGGCGATGGTCGCCAGAAAGCCGACGAGGCCGAGAGCGATCGCGATGTCGATGTAGAGGCTGAAACCGGTCTTGATGGCGATCACCGCAATGAGGCCGATGGCAATCGCCACCAACATGTCGAGACCGAGTACGCGGTCCGGCAACGTCGGTCCGCGAATGATGCGCAACACCGTCATCAGCAGCGCCAGCGACAGGAGCACGAGCGCCAGGCCGATGGCGGCGGCAAGGACCGTATCCGGCGTCATCGTTCGAAGGCCTCCCGAATGCGTCGCTCGAAACCGCGGGCGATGTCCTGTCTGAGCGCGCCGGGATCGGCGCAGTCAAGAGCATGAACATAGAGCGTCTTGCGATCGTCCGAGACGTCAACCGAAAGCGTGCCGGGCGTGAGAGTAATGAGGTTGGCCAACAAGGTGATCTCGAAATCGCTTTTCACCGTCAGCGGATAGGCGAAAATGCCGGGCTTCAGCGCCATCCTCGAGCGCAGCACCAGGATCGCGACCTTGGTTGCGGAAATGGCAAGCTCTTTGAAGAACAGCAATGTGAGAAGCAGCAGCCGCAGCGGTCTAAGCGGATAGGTGACGGGTTGAAGCTCGCGTCGGATCAGCCAGAGCGACAAGGCACCGACGGCGAAACCGAGCACGAGGTTCGCAGGCGTGAAACTGGCGCTGATGGCAGCCCAAATAATGGTGAAGATCAGATTGATCACCAGGAACTTCATTGCGGTCCTCCTGCGGGAAAGACCGAGTTCAGATAGGCGGACGGCTCGGCAAGCCCTGCTGCGGCGCTCTGGATCGCCGAAAGCAGCGGTTCGGGATAAAGGCCAATTCCGAGCGTCAGCAGCACGAGCGCCGCAAGTGGCGCCAATGTTGCCGGAGAAGGCGGCGCCGTCTCGCCAGTCGCAACATCCTCCTCGCGCCAATAGGCGAAGAGAAAGAGACGGCCGGTGACGATCATGGTGAGGAAGCCGACAAGCAGAAGCGCAGCGGCAAGCCACCAGGCGCCTATGTCCAAAGCCGCCTTTACGAGCATGACCTTCGGCCAGAAGCCGGAAAAGGGCGGCAGGCCGGAAACCGCGAAACACAGCATCAACGTGAGCGCGGCAAATCCTGCATGCTTGCGGTAAAGACCGGCGAGCGTTGCAATCGATGAGCTTGCGCCAAGGCGCATCGCAATTCCCGAGGCGAAATAGAGGCCGGTCATTACCAGCATCGAATGCAGCGCGTAGAAGATGGCGCCGCCGATGCCGCCGGGACCGCCGATGGCGATGCCCGCGAGCATCGAACCGATGCCCGAAACAATGAGATAGCCGAGGATGCGGCGAAAATCCGTCTGCGCCAGCGCGCCAAGAACACCGACGATCATCGTCACCGCCCCGGCGAGCGCCAGAACGAAGCTCAGCTCCTCCCTCTCGACCGGGAAAAGCATGACCATCACCCTGATCAGCGCGTAGATGCCGACCTTGGTCAGCAGCCCGGCAAAGAGCGCCGATACGACCACGCGCGGCGTATGGTAGGAGGCCGGCAGCCAGAAGTTCACCGGAAAGGCCGCCGCCTTCATACAGAAGGCAAGCATATAGAGCGCCGTCAGCGTCATCAGCGGAGCGCTATCGCGCAGGGCTTCCGCCTTGCGCGCGACATCAGCCATGTTGAGCGTACCGAAGATCGCGTAAAGATATCCTGTGGCGGTCAGGAAAAGCGTCGTCGCAACAAGATTCAGGAATCCATATTTGACGGTGCCGTCGATCTGCTCGCGTTCGGAGCCGAGAACCAGCAGACCGAAGGACGAGATCAGCAGCACCTCGAACCAGACATAGAGATTGAAAACATCTCCCGTCAGGAAAGCTCCGGAAACCCCCGCCATCAACAGCATCAAAAATGGATAGAAGCCGTAGCGCCGGCCGCTGTCGTTGATATCGGCAAGCGAGAAGACGCCGGCCGCGAATGCGACGAGCGCCCCCGCCAGCGCGAACAACGCCCCGGTCAGGTCGACGGTGAATGCGATGCCGAAAGGAGGCAGCCAGCGGCCCATGACCATCGTCACCGGACCGTTCGTTGCCACATGTTCGAGAAGCAGTCCGTCGATCAGCACCAGACCAGCAAGTCCCGCAATGGCGATGACCGGGTGAAAGCCGATCGGGCGGCGGAGCATAACGAGGAAGGCGCCAACCGCCAGGCACCAGGCTACCGGTAGGATAACCAGCCAATCGGCTGCCGTCGTCGGCGCGAGGACGAGCGCAGCGGAAAGATCGGCGGGGGGAGAGCTGATAGCAGCCATGGATCGTCAATATCCCAGCGGCGGCGCCGGCTCGCTCACCGGCTCGGCAACGCGCATCTCGTCCGTGTTATCGGTCTGAAGGTCATCATAAGCCCGCCAGGAAAGAACGAGCAGGAAGGCGAAGAAGGAAAAGGAGATGACGATCGCGGTCAGGATCAGCGCCTGCGGCAGCGCGTTCGCAGCCGGACCGACAAGCGTATCGGCTCCGCCGGCGATTACCGGCGGCACGTCACGCGTCAGCCGGCCGGCTGTGAAGATCAACAGGTTGACGGCGTTTCCGAGGATAGCGACGCCCAAGAGCACCCGGATGATGAACTTCGACAGCAGCAGATAGACGGCAACGGTGAAAAAGATACCGACGAGCAGGGCGAACCAGGCCTCCATCACTCCCCTCCCCGCTCTTCGAGCGACAGCGCAATCGAGCTGATAGCCCCGACGACGACGAGATAAACGCCCGTGTCGAACAGCATGAGGGTGGAGAGCGGGATCTCGACGCCGATAAAGGACGGGTAGACCCAGAGCCCCGTCATGAAGGGCACCCGGACAAAGATGGAGATCAAGCCCGCGACCGTGGCGAAGAAGAGGCCCGTTCCGGCGATCACCATCGGGTGGAAATAGATCGCATGGCGCACGGTCTCCACCCCGTGGGCGATGCCGTAGATCGCGAGCGCCGATACGGCAATCAATCCGCCGATAAACCCGCCACCCGGTTCGTTGTGGCCGCGCAGCAGCACAAAGATCGAAAAGAGCATCATCAGGCTTGTCAGAAACGGCGCGACCGTGCGGAAGATCACCGATTTCATGCGCGTTCCTCCGCAGCCGGCTGCTGCATCTCCGCGCCACGCTTGAGTGATCCTGCCCTCAGGCGAACGAGCGAGAGAATGGCGAGGCCGGTGATCATCACGACGGCAATTTCGCCGAGCGTGTCCGTGCCGCGGAAATCGACGATGATAACGTTGACGACATTGGCGCCGTGGGCGATCGACTTTGAATGGTCATTGAAGAACTCCGTCAATGTCGCGTCGAAGGGCACGCCGGTGGCCGCCAGCAGAAGAAATCCGAAACCGAGGCCACAGGCGAGCGCGACGGCGAGATCGGGAACCCTCTGACGCAGCGGGCGGTGGTCCGAAGGTGACAGGCGAAGCCTCGTCATCACCAGCGCCAGCACGACCACCGAAAGCGTCTCGATCATGAACTGGGTGAAGGACAGGTCCGGTGCGCCGTAGAGCAGGAAGATTACGGCGACGGCAAAGCCCTGAATGCCGAGCGAGACGATCGCGGTCAGGCGATCGGCGGCGAGCGCCACGGCAAAAAGGCCGGCGACGGCGATCGCCATGATGGCGAGCTCATGCGCCGGCACGTCGGCGGCAAAGAACGGCGCGCGCGGCAACTCGCCGTAATAGGCCGGTACCGCCAGAAGCACGACGGCGACCAGCATGAAGGTGACCGTCATATAGATCTCGAACCGCCCAGCTTGCAGCCGGCGGGTCAAAGCTACGGCGAAGCGTACGAGACCGCCGATGAACTGGTCGAAGCCGCGGTCCGGCCCCCAGCCGATATCGGCCAGGATTGCCGTCATAAGTCCACGCAGACGGGCAAGATTGAAGTAGAAGACGACGCCAACGAGCACGGTGACGGCGGAAAGCAGGAGCGGCGCACCGACATGCGGCACGAGCGAAATCGTCACCGTTCGCGGCTCGCCGGCGATTGCCGAAGCCATCGGCGACGAGATCAGCCGATGCGCCATTCCGGACATCAGTGCGACGGAAAGCCCTTTGACGGCGAGAATGGCGGGGCCAAGCCAGAGGAGGACCGGTGCCTCATGGGGGGACTTGGGCGTACTCTGCTTCGGCCCGAGAAAGGGTTTCAGAGCAATCGCGAAGGCGACCGCGAACATCAGGGCATTACCGACTATCGCTAGCGACGCAAAGACGATGGAGCGACGGTCGAAACTGGAGAGAGCGTAATAGATTTCCTCCTTCGCAAGGAAACCGAAGAAGGGCGGCAGGCCGCCCATGGAAAGCGCTGCGGCGAGCGCGATCAGAAAGGTCAGCGGCATGGCGGAACGCAGGCCGCCAACCTCCGTCAGATCGCGCGATCCGGTTTCATGGTCGATGATGCCGGCCACCATAAACAGCGCGCCTTTAAACAGCGCATGCGCCACGAGGTAGAGCGCCGCGGCCTCGATCGCATGCGGCGCGCCGAAACCCGTCAGCATGACGAGAAGACCGAGCGACGACATCGTCGTATAGGCAAGCATCAACTTCAAATCGGTCTGGCGCACCGCCAACGCCGCCCCGGCGATAAGCGTCGTCACACCGAAAAGCGGCAGCAGGATCTGCCATTCCGGCGTCCCGCCGAGCACCGGATTGAGCCGCATTAGAAGATAGACACCCGCTTTCACCATCGTTGCCGAATGCAGATAGGCCGAAACCGGTGTCGGCGCCTCCATGGCGTTCGGCAACCAGAAGTGGAAGGGGAACTGCGCCGACTTGGTGAACGCGCCGCCAAGCACCAGGAGAAGTATAGCGAGATAGAACGGGCTCTCTTTCAAGTCGGCGCCGAAAGAGAGCAGGAGCGAGAACTGCGTAATGCCGCTCACATTCCAGAGGATGAGAAGCCCGGCGAGCAGCAGCAGACCGCCGCCCCCCGTTACGACCAAGGCCTGCAGCGCCGCGCGGCGGGCTGCCTCGCGCCCATGGTCGAAACCGATCAGCAGGAAGGAGGTAATCGACGTCAACTCCCAAAAGACGAAGAGCATCAGGAAGCTGTCCGAGACGACAAGGCCCTGCATGGATCCCATGAACATCAGGATGAACGAAAAGAAGCGCCCCTGCTGCGGGTGTCCTTTCAGATAGCCGCCGGAATAGAGCACGATCAGCGCGCCGATACCGGAGATCAGGAGAATGAAGGTGAGCGACAATCCATCGATCAGCCAGGAAAAACTGACATTGAAGGACGGGATCCAGGCATAGCCGCCGGTGACGATCTCCCCCTGCGCTATCTCTGGCAGGAAACGGAGAAAATGCACGAAGATCGCGGCCGGCGCGAGGGCCAGAAGCCAGGCAGCATTTTGGCCAAGAAACCGCGTCAGCACCGGCGCCACGAGGGCCGCGACGAAGGGTAGACCGAGGGCCAGAAATGTCAGGGCCGCGACATCCATCGTCTTGGCACGCTCCTTTACTGCTTGAACCGCGGTCAAGCCAGTACCGCACATAAAAGAAGGGCGGTTCCGCCTCAAGAGCGAATCGACAACGACTGCCCTTATGCGACGGATATACTGAAGAAAGCCAAGCAAAAGCTGACCAGCTCCCGGCTTTTGCACAACGGTTGCGGCGATAGCCGGGCGAGATCGTGTATGGAGATCCGGGACGCCTGTTTGGCAGCGCGCCGTCGTGATCTTATATAATCGCCGCTACCGATGAGGAGACTGACGATGGCCGATGGCCGCACGCGGAAAGTACAGAAGACGGACGAGGAATGGCGGGCGCTGCTGACGGCCGAGCAATATCGCATTACGCGCGAACATGGCACCGAACGCCCCTTTACCGGCCCCTTCCTCGACAACAAGAGATTTGGTACGTACAAATGCGTCTGTTGCGGTCGAGCACTCTTCCGGTCCGACACGAAATTCGATTCAGGTTGCGGCTGGCCGAGTTATTTCGCACCGGTAGATCCGCAGGCGATCGCCGAATATGTCGACCGCTCGCACGGAATGGTAAGGACGGAAATCCGCTGCGCCGATTGCGATGCCCATCTCGGCCATGTGTTTCCGGACGGTCCCCCGCCGACGGGCCTGCGCTATTGCCTCAACGGCACCGCGATGACCTTCGAAGAGGACTGACTGGGACGCTCGACAGGGCGCTGGCATCTGCCGACTGTTCCATCAGGAACAGCGGGGGAGACCTCGCCGCGAAGCTACCGATAATCCTTAAACTCTAATCGATTTGAGGATAAAATTATGCAGCAGCTCAGAGCAACCACGGCGGCCTTCACCCATCTGAGGAAACGCGCGGCGCTGTAAGGGGAGCGGCAGGTCAAAGCAACCCGAGAGGACGCCCGCATGCGCCGTGCCTTTTTTGCATTCGCTCTCCTTGCGGTCCTCGCCCCGCCCGCCGCCGCGCAGGACGATTGGCATCCCTATGCCAATCCCCGCTTCGGCTACACGATCGACATACCGCCCGGGTTCGAAATGCGCCAGCAATCGGACAACGGCGATGGCGCAAGCTTTCATGCGGACGACAACGGGGCGACGCTGACGGTGTTCGGCAGCCACCCGTCTGACGGTGATTTCGAGACCGACGTCGCCGAGCACATCGGTTACGAGAAGCAGGACCAGTGGAGAATACTCTTCTCCCGCATCACGCCCGTCTGGGCCAGCTTCTCCGGTGCGCGCGACCGCGAGGTGTTCTATGCGCGCGCGATAGCACTCTGTGACGGCAGCGCCGCCTATTTCAGGCTGCAATACCGCAAGACCAAGCTGACGAGTTTCGACGGCGTCATCTCGCGCATGGCCGAGGCGCTGAGACCGTCGGAGAATTGCCAACAGGCGCCCGATTGAATTGCGGCAGCAATTCAAAGCGTTGCAGCGACTTTTTGCGTCTGAAAAGACGCACGGCGCTGCAAAGTGTTACAGCACCGGCATTATAGAGGCGATCAGGATGCGGTAGCACTGCTGATGCAGCTCACGACAGCCGAGTAGTGCACAGCCGAACCAGCAACGACGAAGCCATGCCAGATGGCGTTCTGGAAACGCAACCGCTCCCAGATATGGAAGATGACACCGATCGAATAGATGATCCCGCCAGCGACGATGAGGGCAAGGGTCGTTCCGCTCAATGCCGCAAACAAGGACTTCGCTGCAAGAAGTCCGCTCCAGCCCATAGCCAGATAGAGCAGGATCGCGAGCCGGTCGAAACGCCCTGGGAGCAGGCATTTGATCGCAATGCCGGCGGCCGCGATCGCCCAGATGCCCATCAGCATCGAGAAGAGAAACGGATCATCCCAGCCGCGCTGGAGAAACGGCGTATAGGTCGCGGCGATCAGGATGAAGATCGACGAATGGTCGAGACGCCGCAGGAACCATTTCGTTCGAGAGACCGGATAAAGATTATAGAGGAATGAAACCGACAGCGTAATGACGAGCCCCGCTCCGTAGATCGCGGCTGCGACGAGCTGACCGGACGTGCTCCAGACGGTCGCATAGAAAATCAGGGCCGTAACGCCGACGAGCGCAGCGCAAAGCCCGATGCCGTGGACAATTCCATCGGCGATCAGCTCCGATAGGTCGTAGTCCCACTTGAAGTCGCTGCTATCCACGCGGCCCCTCCGGATTCCGCTTAGGCACGTAATTAATTCGGATAAGTAAACGAGAGGATGAAAAACCAGGCCCCCTTTTTCCGTCCCATATCGGTTCATCGTGCCATAGGGAACTCTCCCGGCAAAGAGCAGGAATGCGGCGAAAGGATCAAATTTTGCAACGCATTACAACACTGCGCTGACGTCGGGCGCAAAGCGGGACACTTCGACGGCATGGCCAATTCCTTGCCGTTGAGCAGGAGTGCGGGCCGAAGGTGCAGGTCCCAGTTCCTGTTGAAGGTGGCCCGACCGGAAAGAAGATGTCCAACACTTCACCTTGGGCGGCCGGAAACCTCCGCCGCACAGGTCTGGCAGAGAGGCGTGTGCGGCACGGAGTGCAGTCTTTTCGGCGAAATCTGTTCGCCGCAACGCACGCAGATGCCAAAGGTCCCTGACGCAATTCGATCGAGTGCCGCGTCGATGGCGCGAATTTCGCCTTGGCCTGCAAGGCCAAGCCCCTCCAACACTTCGTCGCTTTCCCGCTCCGTGACCCGATCCGGCACGTCGGCGTTCATCGGCTGATCGAGGTCTTCCTCGATCTTCACCAGCCGGCCATAGAGTTCGCGTTTGCGGCGTAGAAGTTGTTCGCGAAAATCGTCAAGCGCGTACTTGTCCATTGCGTAGGCTCCTTGAGTCGCGGTGCGGCAGGACCACACCGCCTTTTTGTTGTTGGTTACCGATCGACGAGGACGGCGCAGGGGCAGTGGCTGACCACGCGGCTGGCAGTCGAACCGATGAAATAGTCGATCAGCCCCGGGCGGTGCGACGCGATAATCACGAGGTCCGCGTTCTCTTCCTTGGCGAGAGCGTTAATGGTGCCGGCCGCTCCGCCGGTGCGGATTTCGATGCGGCCCTTGATGCCATGTTTGGTCTTCAGCGCTTCCAGCGTCTTGGCCGCATGCTTGCGCGATTCCTCGATCATCTCCAGCGGAAAATCGACGATCATATATCCCTGGGCATAGGCATTCAGGTCTTCGACGACGTTGAGGAGAACGATCTCGCCGTCCTTATTGATTAGCTTCTCGGCGATGCCGAGCACGGACTCGCCATGCTCCAGCTGATCCATGGCAATCGGGACGATAATTTTCCTATACATTCAGTTACGCTCCTTCTGTTGCGTTCCCGGATCGCCGGTGCGGAAAATGAAGCCAATCCTCAAGATCACGATGATAGCGGATTGAGCAATTCAAGGTGACCATTTCCTCATAGGTCGGCGCGAGATACGAGGCGGACAATGAGCTCAGCTCTCCGTCATCCGTGCCGACCCGAAGTTGAGCGGAGGGGCCTCTCCGACATTGATTGAGATCACATCGGCCGCAACACTCGCACTCACATCGCTATAGGAATGAGGTAGAGCGACGGCTGCGACCGTCAACGTTCATCGAACACAACATCAAGTAATATAATAGCTTTCGTGAACGCGTTCACGTGCCCATATTGGGTTATGGTTTCAAGAAACCGCGACCGGCGATCGCAGGCCGGCCTGTGGGCCCGAAAGGCAGACGATGAAAGACACTACACAGTCGCATTCGATGATGCATCTTCCCGCCGATCACGCTGTCGCCATGCCGGCCTATATTGAGCGGTCGCACCTCGTCGTGCAGGATTTGCCGACGGTTTCCGCCTGGTATCGGCGGATCCTCGGGCTTGCGCCCATCGAGACGAGCGCGAGCGGCGAAACGCTCGGCGTCGCCGGACGTCCGTTGCTGACGCTGACGACCGATAGCAGCGCGGCAAAGGCGCCGCGCAGCGCGCCCGGCCTGTTTCACAACGCGATCCTCGTTCCCGATCGCCAAGAACTCGGTCGCTGGCTTGCGCATGCCGCACAGAGTGGCATTCACCTGCAGGGCGCATCCGACCACCGCGTCAGCGAGGCGATCTATCTTGCCGACCCGGAAGGCAACGGCATCGAGGTTTACCGCGACCGACCGCGCGCCGAGTGGACCTATAAGCCGGATGGTACGGTGGAAATGAGCACCCTACCGCTCGACCTGCAGACGCTCTATGACGAGGTCCCGAAAGATGGGTGGAGCGGTCTCGCTGCGGGCACGACGATCGGGCACATTCATCTCCAAGTCTCCGATATACCCCAGGCGGATGCATTCTTCCGAGACGCGTTGGGATTCGACCTGATGGCGCGCTATCCGGGCGCGAGCTTCTTTGCCTCTGGCAAATATCACCATCACGTCGCTGCCAATGTCTGGAACTCGCGCGGCGCATCGAAGCGCCAAGGCAATATGACGGGCCTCTCCGACTATACGATCCGCCTCAGAGATCGGGAGAGGCTTGCAGCAATGGTCCAGAAGCTTGAGGAACTCGATATAGCAGTGAGCAAGGAGGGCGACATTCACAGCCTCATCGATCCGTGGGGCATCGGTGTCAAACTCGCCGCATAAAGTTCCTGTCACCGGCTGCTACTGTCTGCGCGCCCACGCCTCCCCCGTCGCCATCAGGCACTACGGTCGTATTGCTGCTGCGCGGCGAGGACAGCTTCGACATTTTCCTCGGCCCAACGCGCGAGCGCCGTAGCGGTCGTCGACAATGTGCGGCCCAGCGGCGTAATCGAGTATTCGACCGTCACAGGCACCGTTGCGAAAACTTCGCGGCGAACGAGCCCGTCGCGCTCAAGTTTTTTCAGCACCTGCGACAGCGCCTTCTGTGAAACACCCTCGATTTCGCGTTTCAGCCTGTTGAAACGCATCGGGCTTTCGTCGAGCCTCGCGAGGATGAGGACCGCCCATTTGTCCGCAAGCCGGTCGAGCACCAGCCGCGTCGGGCAGGCCTGCATGTAAACGTCGTATTCCTTCACCATCAACTCCGCAGCAGCTTCGAACGATCAAGCCGGCGAAAGTGCCCTCCCTACCGCAACTTTCCGGCCCCCGCTTAGTTTCTCCCATAAACATGGTTGCATAAGTATACCTAGGGAGGCGAGAAATGGCAGGCAAAATTCTGGTGGTTGGCGCCAATGGGTCGGTCGGCAGCAAAGTGGTGCGAGCGCTCGCCGCGAAGGGCGAACGCGTCAAGGCTGCGAGCCGGAAGGGCTTGCCGGCGGCGGGCGCCGAGGCCGTGGCCTTTGACTATCGGGAGTGTTCCACGTACGGCCGGGCCCTCGATGGCGCAGACCGTATTTTCGTGATCGCACCGGCGGGCTGTTTGGATCCGGTCCAACTGCTGACGCCGATCATCCAGGCCGCAGCCGCACGTGGCATAAAGATCGTCCTCATGACCCTGCTCGGCCTCGAAGCCGATGACGATTTTCCCTACCGCCAGGTGGAACTCTTCGTCGAAAAGACCGGAGCGAAATTTGTGCTCATACGGCCCAATTGTTTTGCGGACAACTTCCATACCTATTGGCTCGAAGGCGTCCGGCGCGGGGCGATCACCGTGCCCGCGGCGGATGCCAAGGTCAGTTTCATCGACGCACGCGATGTCGCGGAAAGCGTGACAGCAGCGCTGACTAGCGATGTCTTCAACGGTCAGGCATTCAACACGACCGGCCCGGAGGCTTTGAGCTACGCTGAAGCCGCCGCAATTCTTTCGCGCGTCACCGGCAAGCCGATCACCTACAAGTCGGTCGATGACGAGACCTTCATCGCGATGCTCAGCGAGGGGGGTGTGCCGAAAGCCTATGCTCGGTATCTCGCGACCCTCTTCCGACCGGTGCGCGAGGGCCGGATGGCCGCGCCCACCGACGACGTTCAGAGGCTTACGGGCAAGCCGCCGCGTCCTTTCGAAACCTACGCCAGGGACAATGTTGCCGCCTTGATGGCGTGACATTCTCGCAGCACGGAAGTTGCCCGTTGGTAGCATCGCGATATCAGGCGTGCATCCGGCAGACCATGGCGACAAGTCGCAGGACGAGCGGACGAACGAGCAACACACAGACGAAGGCGACCGGCATTGCCAAGGCGTAGGCACTGACGACACGGGCCGGATAACCCGCATCGACACCGCTGTTGGAAGCGACGATCACACAACACATGAGAAAGGCCATGATCGCGGACATGAAAAAGGCAAAGACGACCGGCACGGCCTGCGGCGGCAATTTACGACTATTCACGGCGGGAAGCGGCATGGTGTCTTCCGACATGGAAAATCTCCCGAGAAAGGCGAAGAAACATTTCGTGTGGCTCCTCACTACGAAATGCGGCCGAGCGCCGGTAGTCCATTGCAGCCTTGTTCAGAGTTAGGCAAAACTATCGAATATGGATCTTTATTCGATGGAATAAGTTATGGACACCTTGCGCGGCGTTGAGAGTTTCGTCCGGAGCGTCGAGGAAGGCAGCATTGCTGCAGCCGCGCGCAAGCTCGGCATCACGCCGGCCGCCGCAAGCCAGAACATCGCGCGGCTCGAACGCACACTCGGCACGCGGCTTCTCAGCCGCACCACCCGGCAACTGGGGCTGACCGAAAGCGGGAGGATCTATTACGATCGTGTGCGCGGCGTGATCCACGACCTAGAGCAGGCCGCGGCTGCCGTTTCGATGCTCAACGACGAACCTAGAGGTTCGTTGAAAATCGCCTCATCCGTCACCTTCGGGCGCCATGTTATCGCGCCGCTGGTACCGCCCTTTGCCGCGAGACACCCGGACGTCTCGATAGAGCTGGTAATCACGGATCGAAGCACCGACCATATAGGCGAAGGGATAGACATCAGCATACGTTTCGGCCAGCAGCTCGAGCCCGGCCTGATAGCACGCAAGCTCGCCTCGGTGCCGATGATGATCTGCGCCGCGCCGTCTTATATCGCGCGGCGCGGCCGGCCGGAAACGCCGGAGGAGCTGCAGCATCATGACTGTCTGACCTATCGTTTTGCCGTGCACGGCCGGCTGTTTCGCTGGGGTTTCGTGCGTGACGGCGCGCGCTTCGAACCTGAGTTGCGCTCGACGATCATCAGCAACGACATCGACACGCTGGCACAGATGGCGATTGCCGGTGCGGGCGTCGCCCGGCTCGGCGCATTCATCGCCAACCCTCTGATCGAACAGGGCTTGCTCGTGCCGCTTTTTAGTGGCGACACGACGAGAGGGATCGCCAGCGTCGACCATGAGCCGCTCGATTTCTACGCATGTTTTCTAGACCGCCACGCGGAGACGCCGAAGATCCGCGCGTTCATCGAGCACGCTGTTAAGTCGCTGAAAGGGCGGTGGTAAGCTCTCGGAGATGCCGCCGCACTCGGTCCTTCACCGCCCGTAATGGCGCTTTCCGCTTGATAGCCACGGCGCCGCTCTCTATCTCATTGTCTCCCACCGAACCGACCCCGGAGATATTCCTTGTCCGTTTTCAAGAACCTGCCAATCGCACCCGTAGCTCCAAAAAAGCCGATAACGGATACCCGCCACGGCATAAGCCGGACCGACAACTACGCGTGGATGCGAGCGGACAACTGGCAGGCGATGTTCAAGGATCCCTCGATTCTCGACCCGGAGATCCGCCGGCATCTCGAAGCGGAAAATGACTACATGAACGCCGCGATGGCGGACACCAAGGACCTGCAGAAGACGCTCTTTGCCGAAATGCGCGGCCGCATCAAGGAGGACGATTCGTCCGTCCCGATGAAGGATGGCGCCTTCGCCTACGGCACATTCTATGTGACCGGCGGCGAACATCCCCGTTACTTCCGTGTCCCCCGAGAGGCAGCGGCAAGCGATGAGGCGATCCGCCAGGTGCTTCTCGACGGCGACAAGGAGGCCGAGGGCAAATCCTATTTCCGGCTCGCCGGTCTCGACCACTCCAGCGATCATTCTCGGGGACTCTGGGGATATGACGACAAGGGCTCCGAGTATTTCACCTTGAAGGTCCGCGACCTTGCGAGCGGCGAGGACCTCACCGACGTGATCGAAAATACCGGCGGCGGCGGTGCATGGGACCCGGACGGCAAGAGCTTCTTCTACACCGTGCTCGACGAAAACCATCGGCCGTCCAAAATCTTTCATCACGTCATCGGAACGCCCCAGGCGGATGACCGGCTTGTCTATGAAGAAGAGGACCCTGGTTTCTTCATGTCGGTCGGCGGCTCGCTGCTCGACGACTTCATCTACATCGATATCCACGACCATGAGACCAGCGAATACCGGCTGCTCTCGACCAAGGACCTGACCGCTGAGCCGCGGCTCGTGGCGAGGCGTGTGACCGGCCTCGAATATTCGATGACCGAAGGCGGTGACGTTTTCTACATTCTTACCAATGCCGACGGCGCCAAGGATTTCAAGATCATGGAAGCGCCGGTGGAAGCGCCGCGGAAGGAAAACTGGCGCGAGGTCGTGCCGCACAGGCCGGGCACGCTGATCCTCAACCACATGGCCTACGCCCGCCACCTCGTCTGGCTGCAGCGGCGAGAGGGCCTGCCGGAAATCGTCGTCCGCGACCGCCGCACCGGCGAGGAGCACGCGATCGCCTTTGCGGAGGAAGCCTATTCTCTGGGTCTCTCCGGAGCGGCCGAGTACGACACCGACGTCATCCGCTTCTCCTATTCCTCGATGACCACGCCTTCGCAGCTTTTTGACTACAACATGCAGACGCGCGAGCGCAGGCTGCTCAAGACTCAGGAAGTGCCATCCGGCCACAATGCCGCCGACTACGTGGCCCGCCGGGTCTTCGCTCCGGCACCGGATGGCGCCGAAGTGCCGGTTACGCTTCTATACCGGAAGGATACGCCGCTCGACGGTTCCGCGCCCTGCCTGCTCTACGGCTACGGCGCCTACGGCATCACCATTCCAGCGGGCTTCAACACCAACTGCCTATCGCTGGTCGACCGCGGTTTCGTCTACGCCGTCGCTCACGTCCGCGGCGGCAAGGACAAGGGCTTCCAGTGGTACGAAGACGGCAAGATGGCGAAGAAGATCAATACCTTCAAAGACTTCATCGCCGCCGCTGATTATCTGAGTCAGGAGAAGTTCACATCGCACGCGAACATCATCGCCGAGGGAGGCTCAGCAGGCGGCATGCTCATGGGCGCGATTGCCAATATGGCGCCCGAGAAGTTCAAGGGCATCATCGCCGCCGTGCCCTTCGTCGACGTTTTAAACACCATGCTCGACGATACGTTGCCTCTGACGCCGCCGGAATGGCCCGAATGGGGCAACCCGATCGAAAGCATGGAATTCTACAACATCATCGCCAGCTACTCTCCCTATGACAACGTCGAGGCGAAGCCCTACCCCGCCATCCTGGCGCTCGGAGGCCTGACCGACCCGCGCGTGACCTATTGGGAACCCGCAAAATGGGTAGCGAAGCTGCGCGATAGAACCACAGCGGGCGATCCCATCCTGTTGAAGACCAACATGGATGCCGGTCACGGCGGCGCCTCCGGACGTTTCCAGAGACTGGAGGAGATCGCTTTCGAATACGCCTTCGCCATCAAGGTCGCGGGCAAGATGTAGGAGGAATGGACGTGCCGGTTTATGTCGCGTTGCTCCGGGCGGTCAATGTCGGCGGCACCGGCACGCTTCCCATGGCGGAGCTGGGGGCCATCTGCGAAGGTCTCGGCTTCACCGACGTGCGGACCTATATCCAGAGCGGCAACGTGATCTTCCGCTCCGAACTTGCCGAAGCCGAGGTGCAGAAGAGGCTCGAGGACGCGTTGGCGGCAAAGATGGGGAAAGCCCCCGGTGTCGTCCTTCGCAGTCGTCGCGAGCTCGAGGCGATTGCGGCAAACGCGCCGTTTCCCGACGCCAAGCCGAACTTCCTGCTGATCACCTTTCTGCCGCAGCCCCCTCCGGCCGACGCGCTCGACAAACTGGTCGCTCCAGATGGGGAACAGGTGCAGATCGATGGGCGAGAGATCTACATTCAATTTCCCAACGGATCCGGACGATCCAAGCTCAAGCTGCCGGCGCTGAAACCTGGCACGGCGCGCAATCTCAATACAGTGCGAAAATTGGCGGAAATGGCCGCGGCACTGGAGGACGGGACCGCGTAGGTTCCCACGGCGCCGCGTGCTTATTCGGAGGCGGATCCAGTGGAACGTCACGCCTGCATCGCCGGTTGGAACAGCAGGCGCACGAAGCTGCGAAAGACAAGCAGCTGCTCTGGCAGACTTTTCGGCTCCTTCAGCGCCTTCGAAAGCACTATGCCGCCCTCGAGAACAGTCGAAACCATGTCCGCGAGTTGATCGGCGTCGAGCGGCTCCCGAGGCCTGTAGATTTGCATGATGTCCCGGAACATCGCGCTGAAACGCCGGCGCCACATCAGCGCCGCCTGTCGATTGATTTCCCGGATCTCACGATCGAACGCCCGCTCCTGGGTGCACATGGTCGCGACCAGACAGCCGGGATGTCCGTTCGGCAGGTCCGAGAGCAGTTCCGACAATAGCTTGAGGCCAAGCAGAAAAGCCTGCAACGGATCGTCAGCGAGCTGACGGGCGCGGCCGAAGATTTCGTCGTAAATGCGTTCGTCGTTCTCGATGTAGCGCTCGAGAAGCGCTTTGGCGAGTTCGTTCTTGTCACGGAAATGATAGAAGAAACCGCTCTTGGTAATACCGATTTCGACGATCAGCTCGTCGATCGAGGTCGCGCCGAAACCCTTTGCCAGCACGGCGGTCTCGGCGGCATCGAGGATCTTCGTGCGCGTTTCCTCACCCTTTCGCATGGCCGCTCCTGTACCGTCGGTACGGTTTTCCATTCGGGAAACGGCGGGAGCATCCCCCGCCGCGACTGAAATCCTACGGCAAGTTCCTGATGTTACAGCGATATGCGGATATTTCGGCCATAGTATACCGCAAGTCCGCTAGTTTAGCAGATGATAAAGAGGCAGAAATGCCATCCGACCTCGCACCGGAACGTGTGGGAAGCACAGGAGGGAAAAAGTGGAACAGGAGTTGGCAAAGTACAGACACGAGCTGCCGCTCTTACGAGGAGGCACATTCCTCAGCGACGGCGGCATGGAGACGACGCTGATCTTTCACGAGGGAGTTGAACTGCCGCATTTCGCATCCTTCGTCCTTCTGTCGTCGGCGGAAGGGCGCCGGCAGCTCTTGCGCTACTACACGCGCTATCTCGACATCGCCCGACGTCATGACACCGGCTTCGTGCTCGACACGGCCACATGGCGCGCCAACGCCGATTGGGGCGAGAAGCTCGGCTACGACGCCGACGCGCTGACGCGGGTCAATCGGGATGCCGTGTATCTGCTCACGGAACTGCGCGCCGAATACGAGCGTCCGCAGGCGCCGATCGTTCTCAGCGGGGCAATCGGACCGAGGGGCGATGGCTACAAGGCCGGCAGGATGAAGGCCGATGAAGCGGAGGATTATCATAGCGCACAGATTGCCGCATTTGCCGCGAGCGAGGCCGACATGGTGGCAGCCTACACGCTGACCAATATCGACGAGGCGATCGGCATTGCCCGCGCGGCCAGCAACCATCGGATGCCCTGCGCCATATCGTTTACCGTTGAGACCGACGGCCGGCTCGTTACGGGCCGTTCGTTGCAGGAGGCGATCGAAACGGTGGATGCGGAGACGGACGGCTATCCGCACTACTACATGGTCAACTGCGCGCATCCGAACCATTTCGAATCCAGCTTCGACCATGGCCGCGCATGGGTGCAGCGCATCGGCGGCATACGCGCCAACGCGTCGACGAAAAGTCATGCCGAGCTCGATGAAAGCGAGACGTTGGATATGGGCGACACGTTCGATCTCGCGCAGCGCTACCGCGCGCTGGCCAGGCGCATGCCGCATCTTCGCATCTTGGGCGGCTGCTGCGGCACCGACCACCGCCATATCGCGGCCATATGCGAAGCCTGCCTGCCGCCGTCCATGCTCAGCGCCTGACAGGAAGCTTCGTTTCCTTCCCTCCCGCGATAAGGGCGGGAGGGGTCCAATCGGTTTCAACCCTCGCGAAAAGGGGATCGGTCGTGTAGACTTGTCATGAAAGGGCGGCCGGCTTTGTTTGCCCGTGCCGATGGATCATGATGAATTACGTGCCGCCGCAATCGCCCTCGGAGACAGCCCCCTTCCGCTTCGACAACAGCTACGCGCGGCTGCCTGCAACCTTCTACGCGCGCCTCGAACCGACGCCAGTGGCAGAACCCTGGTTGGTCAAGCTCAACCGGCCACTCGCCGAAGAATTGGGCCTCGATATCGAAGCACTCGAGCGCGATGGGGCGGCAATCTTTTCCGGCAATAAGGTTCCAACTGGAGCGGAACCGCTCGCCATGGCCTATGCCGGCCATCAGTTCGGCACCTTCGTTCCCCAACTCGGCGACGGGCGTGCGATTCTCCTTGGCGAGGTGATCGACCGCAATGGCCGGCGGCGCGACATCCAGCTCAAGGGATCCGGCCAAACGCCCTATTCCCGCCGCGGCGACGGGCGAGCGGCGCTTGGGCCGGTGCTACGGGAATATATCGTCAGCGAAGCCATGCACGCATTCGGTGTACCGACGACCCGTGCGCTGGCCGCTACTGTCACCGGCCAGCCCGTTTATCGTGAACAGATCCTGCCTGGCGCCGTCTTCACCCGTGTTGCGGCCAGCCATGTCCGCGTCGGCACCTTTCAATTCTTTGCCGCTCGCGGCGATACGGAATCCGTCAGGACGCTCGCCGATTATGTAATCGGTCGCCACTACCCGGAGTTGAAAGAAGACGAGAGACCGTATCTTTCGCTCTTCAAGGCAGTCGCGGCGCGGCAAGCGGCATTGATTGCCCGCTGGCTCCATATCGGCTTCATCCATGGCGTGATGAATACCGATAACATGACGGTTTCCGGCGAGACGATCGACTTCGGTCCCTGCGCGTTCATGGATACCTTTGATCCGAAGAAGGTGTTCAGCTCGATCGATCAGTTCGGTCGCTACGCCTACGCCAACCAGCCGGCCATTGGCCAGTGGAACCTCGCGCGTCTCGCCGAAACGCTGGTACCGCTGTTCGATCCGGTCGCAGACACAGCGGTCAATTTCGCCAACGATACGCTGAGTGAATACGGCACAATCTTCCAGAGCCATTGGCTCGACGGCATGCGCCGCAAGATCGGCCTTTCGACGGCGGAGGATGGGGATCTCGAACTCATCCAGTCGCTGTTGACGCTGATGCATAACGGCAACGCCGATTTCACTCTTACTTTCCGGCAGCTTGCAGCGTCGGCGGAAGACGAGCACGCGGACACGGCCCTTACCGATCTGTTCGACAACCGGACCGCGCCTTCATCGTGGCTCAATGACTGGCGTCGGCGGCTTGCGCGCGAGCCGATGGAAGCGGGCGCGCGCAGATCGGCGATGCGGGCCGTCAATCCGGCGTTCATTCCGCGCAACCACCGGGTCGAACAGGCGATTGACGCGGCGATCCGTGATGCGGATTTCTCACTCTTCGAGGCACTTCTCGACGTGACCTCCAGACCCTATGAGGACCAGCCGGAGCACGCAGCTTATGCGGAGCCGCCGCAACCCGGCGAAGAGGTGCTGCAGACCTTCTGCGGGACCTAGGTGTTCAGGCCCGGTTAAAGACCCCATCACTGCGAATTGCAGACTGTCGTTGCGGTTGAAGTGGCCATTGAAAGGCACGCTCATTGCGTTAACTTTCCGAACGGCACTACCGGTTGAAACCGCTTAGCAGCGGACGTTGCGATCCGATCGCGATGGTCGACCGGAACTGCTTCGCCTCTTCCGGGCCCGGCCGGGCCCGCCCGCAGGATTCATGGGTGCTTCTCCGCACCTCTTCAACTCGGGAGTTTTGCCCTCATGGTCATTGTCCTGACGGCCATTCTTTTTGCTCTGATCGGCCTTGCGATCGGCGCAGGAGGTGCGCAGCTCGTGATGCTCGGAGGTAGTCCGTACTATCTCATCGCCGGCTTGGGCTTTCTGCTCACCGCGTACCTGCTTTTCCGTCGGCGCGCCGCGGCACTTTGGGTCTATTCACTGCTCGTCCTCGGCTCGCTTGCCTGGGCCGTCTGGGAGGTCGGCTTCGACTGGTGGCAGCTCGGCCCGCGGGGCGGCGTCATCATCCTGCTTGGTCTCTGGCTGCTCGCCCCCTGGATCCGGCGGCCGCTCGGCTTCGTCAGCCCGTCCGGCGAGCGCTATCTCGCCAGTGCCTGGCCGCTGGCGCTGGCGAGCCTGGTCTCGATCTGCGTCGCCGCGTTCTCGATGACACAAGATCTCCACGGTATTCGCGGAGATCTGCCGAGTGACATCATCACCGCCAATCCCAATCTCGGCGGCAACGTACCGCCCGGCGAATGGCATCAATACGGCAGGACGCCTTTTGGCCAGCGCTACTCGCCGCTCACCGAGATCCATACGGAAAATGTCGCGAGCCTCAAGGTCGCCTGGCAATACCAGACCGGCGACGTGAAGCTGCCTGACGATGTCGGCGAAACAACCTATCAGGTGACGCCTCTGAAGGTGAAGGACACACTCTACATGTGCACGCCCCACAACTGGGCAATCGCGCTGGACGCCGCGACGGGCAAGGAGAAATGGAAGTACGATTCCAACTCCGGTATGAATCCGGACCGCCAGCACCAGACCTGCCGCGGCGTTACCTACTGGACTGATCCGGCGGCCGCGCCCGGCAGCGCCTGCGCCGAGCGCGTCTATCTGCCGACATCGGATGCGCGCCTGATCGCGCTCGATGCCGCGACCGGCGAGGTCTGCACCAGCTTTGCCGACAACGGCGTCCTGCATCTCGAACAGGGAATGAGATACAACCCGGCCGGCTACTACTATTCGACATCGCCGCCGGTTGCTGTTGCCGGCAAGATCATTGTCGGGGGCGCGGTCAACGACAATTACTCGACGCAGGAACAGTCCGGCGTCATCCGCGCCTTCGACATCAACAGCGGTGCGCTGATCTGGAACTGGGACAGCGGCAATCCCAACCAGACAGCGCCCTTGCCGCCTGGCCAATTCTACACCACGAATTCGCCGAACAGTTGGTCCGTCTCATCGGTCGACGAGGGCTTGGGGCTGATCTACGTGCCGCTCGGCAATCAGGTCCCGGACCAGCTCGGCATGGGACGCAGTGAGCATGTGGAGAAATATTCCTCTTCGATCGTCGCGCTCGACATCAATACGGGTGCGGTGCGCTGGGTGCGCCAGACGGTGCACCATGACCTTTGGGATATGGATGTTCCGGCGCAGCCAACTCTCCTCGACATCACGAAAGAGGATGGAACCGTCGTGCCAGCCTTGGTCGGACCGACCAAGCAAGGGGATATTTATGTTCTTGACCGCCGGAGCGGAGAACCGATCATTCCGGTCGAGGAGGTCCCCGCTCCCGGCGGTGCTATCCCCGAGGATTTCACCGCACCGACGCAGCCTGTCTCGGGCCTCACCTTCACGCCCGCGCCGCTCAGCGAGCGGGACATGTGGGGCATCACCATGTTCGACCAGCTCGCCTGCCGCATCGAATTCCATTCATTGAAATATGAGGGCCGCTTCACACCGCCGTCGGTGGAAGGCACGCTCGTCTATCCCGGTAATTTCGGCACCTTCAACTGGGGCTCGGTCGCGGTCGATCCGGAACGCCAGGTCATGTTTGGGATGCCGACCTATCTCGCCTTCACCTCGCGGCTTGTCCCGCGCGACCAGATCCCGCCCAAGGGCGAAGGCGAAAAAGGGAGCGAGCAAGGGCTGAACCGCAACGAAGGGGCGCCTTTCGGCGTCTATATGGGCCCGTTCCTCGGGCCCTTGCAGATCCCCTGCCAGGCGCCGCCATGGGGCTATGTCGCGGGCGCCGATCTCAGGACCGGCAAGATCGCCTACAAGCACAGGAACGGCACGGTCTACGACATGACACCGCTTCCGCTGCCGTTCAAGCTCGGCGTGCCGGGCATCGGCGGCCCGATCGTCACCAAGGGCGGCGTCGCCTTTCTGGGCGCTTCCGTCGACAATTTTTTCAGGGCTTATGACCTCACCACGGGCCGGCAGCTCTGGGAGGCGCGGCTGCCGGCAGGCGGCCAGTCGACGCCGATGACCTATACGGTCGGCGACAAACAATACGTGCTGATCGTAGCCGGCGGGCACGGTTCGGTCGGCACAAAGCCGGGCGACTACGTCATCGCCTACACGTTGCCTTGACCCACGACATGCTCCCTCGGCTCGGCGTAGATCCGAGGAGCATGAACTCCTTCAAGGTGTTGCAGCGTATTGATGGATAGAAACCGGCGCCTTATCTAAAGCTCTAGAAGCTAGAGCTAGTCTAGGAGCTCAAATGTATTCGATCGGCGACCTTTCCCGACGCACGGGTGTGAAAATCCCGACAATTCGCTACTACGAGCAAATGGGACTGCTTGCGGCGCCCGAACGCTCGGAAGGCAATCAGCGGCGCTATGAAAAGCGGGAGCTCGAACGCCTCGCCTTCATTCGCCACGCGCGTGATTTGGGACTTTCGATCGATGCGATCCGCGAGCTCCTGGCACTCAGCCAGCATCCGGAACGACCCTGCGGGGAGGCAGACCGAATAGCAACGGAACATCTCGCTTCCGTGCGGGAAAGGATCTCCCGACTGAGAAAACTAGAGCATGAGCTTGAGCGTATCGTCGCCTGCCATGGCGATCACACGATCGGCGATTGCTATGTCATTCGGGCACTCGCCGATCACTCTATGTGCGATAGCGAGCACTGATCGACTCAGCACTGCAGCGTTCCTTAAATCGAAATCGATTTAATGATAAACCATGCAGCAGTTCAAAGTGTTACAGCGACCTTTGTGTGTCTGAAAGACCACGGCGCTGTAAGGGTCGAGCGAAATCCCGTTGACAAATTCCTGGAAATGAACAATCTACGCGCATGATCAAGAACGCACCCATTTGCCGCGCGTATTTTTGGCTGTTCCGATAGGAGCGGCCTGCTGATCATATCAACAAGGCCGCCATCAGGCGGCTTTTGTTTTTCACGGCACCTGATGGCGGTAGAACCGTAGGAGCCGAGAATGCTGCAGACTGCCACCGCTAACCTTCATCCCATGCCATCCACGCGAGCGTCCATGGTGACGATTCGCTGCGCCAAGCTCCGCGATCTCCCCGAACTGCGAGAGATGATAGCAGAGCTTGCCGCCCACCACGGCGATGCCGCTCCGATAACGCCGGAACGGCTTGAGAGGGACCTTTTCGGCCGTACGCCCTGGATAACCGCGCTCGTTGCGGAAGCCGGCAATCAATTGATCGGCTACGCGATACTCGTCCCCCAATACCGGGCGGCCGAAGGCATGCGCGGCATGGAACTGCATCACCTCTTCGTGCGCCCCGGTCATCGCGGCACCGGCATCGGCCGCCACCTCGTCGCCAAAGCCCGCGAGCAGGCGAAGATAGCCGGCTGCGAGTATCTTTCGGTCAGCGCCGCTACCGGCAATTTCCAGGCGCATCACTTCTACGAGTCCGAACGTTTCGTGCCGCGTCCGGTGACCGGCATGCGTTATTTGCAGAAGCTCGGCTGAGCGGGAGGACCGGATGCGTCTGGCGATCGTTTTGACAGAAGGGTTTGCCGACTGGGAATGTGCGCTGTTGATGGCCACGGCGCGCACCGAGTTCGGCCTCGACATGCTTATTGCCGCACCTGAAGGCACGGTTGTGACATCGATGGGCGGACTTTGCATCACACCGCATCTGCCGACGAAAACGCTTACACCGGCGGAGTTCGATGGTCTTGTGCTTTGCGGCGGGCCGATCTGGGAAACCGCCGCAGCGCCCGATCTCACGGCCACCATCCGTGCCTTTCACGGGGAGGATCGCGTGGTGGCAGCGATTTGCGGCGCAACACTTGCGCTCGCCGCCAGCGGCATTCTCGACGCGGCGGACCATACCGGCAACGCGGCCGAGAGCCTTTCGAGGGTCCCCGGCTATCGCGGGCAAGCGCACTACTGCGATCAGCCGCAAGCGCTTCGCAGCGGTCGATTGGTGACGGCTGCGGGCACCGCACCGGTCAGCTTCACGGCCGAGATTTTCCATGCACTCGGCCTCGGTTCGGAGGAACTGGACGGCTATCTTGCGCGCTTCGGCAAGGAGCATCTGCTCACCTGAGCACCTATTGCGCTGGCAGCGCTTTCAGATAGGCAGCGATCGCTTCACGGTCGGACGGCGGAAGCCTTGCCATGTTTTTCTGCACCTCGACCATCAAGCCACCGACCGTATCGAATTCCGGCGTGAATCCTGTTTCCAGGTAGGAGGCGATGTCGGACGCGCTCCAACTGCCGATGCTTTTCGAGCCCGGCGTGATATCGGGGATGCGACCCTTGCCTTCCGGATTCGGCGCGCCCGCCAGCCACTTGCCTGCCTCGAATCCACCGAGCGCATTGCGGGGCGTATGGCATTCGCCGCAATGGCCGGGACCTTCGACGAGATATTGCCCGCGGGCGAGCTTGGCGTCGGCGGTATTTATCTCAACGCGCGGCTCGTCATCGAAGAACAGCAGCTTCCAGACGCCGACAGCGAGGCGGATATTGTAGGGAAACGGCAATTCATGGGGTGGCGCCGCATTGGCACTTTTCGGCAACGTCTGCAAATATCCCCAGAGATCGTTGACGTCCCTGACGGTCATCCGTGCGTAGGAGCCGTAGGGGAAAGACGGATAGAGATGTTCTCCGCTTCTTCCGATGCCGCGCGTCACGGCGTCGCCGAACTCCGCAAGCGTCCAACTGCCGATGCCGGCGGTCTCATCGGGCGAGATGTTCGGGACATGGAAGGTGCCGAAGGGACTTTTCAGGATCCGTCCCCCCGAAAGTACGAGCCGGGCATCGTCCTGCGCCCCCGGCGCGGCATGACAACTGGCGCAGCCCCCGGCCCAGAAGACCTGCTCGCCGTTGGCAAGATCCGGCTCGCCAATATCCTGCCAGTAGGCCTCATCCCGTGGCGCCGGTTTCGTCAGCCACCAGAAGGCACCGGCGCCCGCAACCGCCAGCAGGACCAGACCAGACATCAGCTTCCTTGTTCGCCGGCCCATTGACACCCCTTCAGGCTTCAAACGCAGACAAGAATGCGCCGGTCGGACCGGCGCATCTTAACGGTGGGATCGGAAGAAGCGGTTGTCACTCTTTTTTCAGACGATAGGTCTCGTGACAGCTACCGCAATCCTTGCCGAGAACGCCGAGGGCGGCGCCGACGCCGGCCTGATCGGCGGGAAGCTCGGCAAGAAGCTTCTCGGCATCGCTGCCCAGCTTGGCGGCCTTCGCTTTGAAGTCACCCATGTTCTCCCAAATCTTCGGACTCGCTTCGGTCTCCATGCCGGTTTCCGAACCCTCCGGGAAATGGTTCGGGAAGATTTTCACCGTCTCGCTGATCGTCGCCAGCGATGCCTTGACGATGTCGGCATCGTACGGCTTTTCGCCCTTGGCGATACCACTGAGGGCGCCGGCAGCGGCTCCGACTTTCTTCATCAATTGCTGGCGGACCGCTTGGGGTTCGTCCGCTGCAGTGACAGCAGTAACACCAACGCCTGCCAGGACGGCAGCAAGCATAAAAGCTCGTATCTTCATCATGGTCTCCCGGTTATTCGAACCCGCTTCTGCGGCAGTCCGTTGAAGCGCCGGCATGATGGCATTTTGGTCTTTCGACGGAAGTAACATTTTCTTGAAGTGCTTGTCATTTCAGCATAAATCGACGGCAGATTACCTCGCGCTGCGACGCTTTTTCCGCCTACGGCATAATGTCAGCATCGCAGTGGGCCGCACGTTACCTAGCGCCGATCCACCCCTGCCATACGGTGAAAGCTGCGATAACAACAAGCAGAAGGCCGGCGGCGCGACCGATCGCGACCGTGGCGCCCGGGCTGCCGACGAGCAGATCCCGGCCGCGCCCTGCGGCAAGCGCGAGCCCGCCGTAGACGGCAAGCTGCGTCAAGGCGATCATCACGGCCATGACGGCAGCCTGGGACCAGACCGGACCGAATTGCGGCCGCAGGAACTGCGGATAGACGGCCAGCATGAAGAGATAGGCTTTGGGGTTCATCAGGCTTGTAAGCGCCCCTTGTCGAAAGCTCGCCCAGTGCGACAGTCTTGCGCCGCTCTCGAGGCTGCCGATGGTGATGGAACTGCGGAGAAGAGAAAAGCCGATCCAGGCGATGTAGGCGGCACCGGCGACAAGCAGAACGTTGAACAACTGCGGCACCAGATGAAGGATAACGCTGACGCCGAGTGCGGCATAGAGCGTGTGCAGCACACCGCCCGCCATGATGCCGGCCGTCGCCGACAGGCCGGAGGACCGCCCGCCGGTCACTGCGTTGGCGAGCACGAATACCATATCCATGCCGGGTACAACGATGATGCCGAAGAGTAGAGTGAAGAAAAGCCAGAGATTTTCAGCGTAGCTCATGTCAGTTGCCTGTCAAATTTCTATAGGGATACCGAACCGGATTGCAGACTTTTCAATCCGTTGGCTCGTGCTATACCGCTGCCCAACTGACAATGTCTTGTCAGGAGGTTTGAGGCGGTGGAGGTTTTTTGCCGTGCGCAAGGCATCGCGGCTATTCGAGATCATCCAGATTCTAAGGCTCGCCAGGAAACCGGTCACCGCGGCAGACATTGCCGAAGCGTTGGAGGTCACGCCGCGCTCGATCTACCGTGATATTGCCGCCTTGCAGGCGATGCGGGTGCCGATCGAGGGTGAACGCGGCATCGGCTACATTCTGAGGCCCGGCTTCGACCTGCCGCCCTTGATGTTCTCGATCGAGGAGACGGAGGCGATCGTGCTGGCACTTGCCTTCCTCGCACGCACCGCCGACGAGGAACTGAGAGCGGCGGCGCGACGGGTCAGTCAGAAAATCACCGGCGCCGTGCCGCAGCCTCTTCGCCAGGCCTTCCAGTCGCAAGCGCTGCACGCCTGGGGTTCGGTCGCAGTTGCGCCACCGGCCATCGACCTCGCCTTAGTCCGCCGCGCGATCCGCGACGAACAGAAACTGGCGCTCGACTACCGCGACGAACTCGGGCGGGCAACGGAACGCACGGTGCGGCCGCTGGCGCTGATCTACTATTCGGAACATGCGATGATGGTTGCCTGGTGCGAATTGCGGCAGGATATCCGCAACTTTCGCGCCGACCGGGTGGAGCACTGCGAGCCGGCCGGCGAATTTTTCCATGGCGAGGGCGACAAGCTCAGGCAGCTCTGGATCGCCGGGTGGAAAATGAATGCAGCGCAGCCGCTTGAGGCGGGCGACTCATAGAGGCGCGCGGGACAGTTAGCTATGCGCGCAATATTCCCCTCATCGGCCTGCCGGTCACCTTCTCCCCATTTTGATGGGGAAACGACACGCGCGGCGAGGCCCCTATCCCCCTCTCCCATCCTTGGGAGAGGTCGGGGTGAAGTGCAATCACCAGCCTCGCGCCCGCAGCCACCCCGTCCCACAAAAAAGACCCGGCGCAGGCGCCGGGTCGGATTTTCTGTCGCGATAGACGAGCCGCTTACTTGGTGGCTGCTTCGTACATTTCGAGGACGTAGTCCCAGTTGATGAGGTTGTCGACGAAAGCTTCGAGATATTTCGGACGGGCGTTGCGGTAGTCGATGTAATAGGAATGCTCCCAGACATCGACGCCGAGGATCGGCGAGGCGCCGTGGACGAGCGGGTTTTCGCCGTTCGGCGTCTTGGAGATTTCAAGCTTGCCATTCTTGACCGAAAGCCAGGCCCAACCGGAGCCGAACTGGCCGGTGCCGGCAGCGATGAAATCGCCACGGAACTTGTCGTAACCGCCGAGATCGGACTTGATGGCCGCGTCGAGCTTGCCCGGCAGGCTGGTGCCGCCGCCGCCTTTCTTCATCCACTTCCAGAAGTGGATGTGGTTGTAGTGCTGGCCGGCATTGTTGAACAGCGGCTGGTTGGTGCCATAGGACTTCTTGACGACTTCCTCCACCGAAAGATTGGAAAGACCGGCTTCCTCGGCGAGCTTGTTGCCGTTCGTCACGTAAGCAAGGTGATGCTTGTCGTGGTGGTATTCGAGCGTTTCGCGCGACATGTAGGGGGCGAGAGCATCGTAATCATAGGGAAGGTTCGGCAATTCGAAAGCCATTGTGGCATCTCCTCTTGGCATGGGATTTCGTCATGGAAATCTGTGAGCGGGAACATAGGCACCGGCTTGGCGGGAGGCAACCGATGCGGTGCCAAAATTTCCCTAACCACGCAAAATACTTTCATCATGCTTTCAGCGATCGTGGTCCCTGGGCAAGATCAGGGAAAGTGTGCGCAGTTCGCCCGCATCCAAGATCACTGTGATACGCGGCACATTTCAGGCCAAGACGGCGCGCAACTTTCCCGCGCACAAGCTTTCGAAACCACGCAGGGGAGATAAATATGTCACCTCGCCCGGCCTTGACCGCCATGTTGTTGGCTGCAGCGAGCCTGACCGCGACCGTGGGGCACGGGTCATCAGGCGCCGCTTGGGAGGAGTTCCGTCGAGACGTTTCAGCCAGATGCGGCTGCCAAATCGCTGCCGGATGCCGCCGTCCTGGTGGATCCTTTTGGCTCACCCTGGCGCTTGTCACCGGCAAGCCGAAAGGCGGAGAAGAACCTGTTGCCGATATTTGCGTTTATGACAAGAAATCAAAACGTCGAGCTCGGCAGCGAGATCGATGCGAAAAGGGTGTCGGCATCGAAACCGTAGGCCAGGCAATCGGCAGGGAGGAAAAAATGGAGTTCCATCAGGGACGGCTCATCGACCATATTCATCTTCGCGTCGGCGACCTCAACGTCAGCAAGCGCTTCTATCAGGCCGTGCTTGGCGCGCTCGGTCACCAGCCGAGCTACCAGAGCAATTCAGCCTTTGCATTCGACGAGTTCTACGTCGATCAGGCGGATGACTATTGCACCCGCGTCCATCTCGCCTTCCAGGCCGCCGACCAGGATGCCGTGCAGCGATTTTACAAGGCGGGACTTGCCCATGGCGGCATGGACAACGGAGCGCCCGGCGAGCGCCAGTACCATCCCGGCTACTATGCTGCATTTCTCTTCGATCCGGACGGCAACAATATCGAGGCGGTCTATCATGGACCGACAACGCGCTCGTCCGCCGATGTCCTCGTGCGTCCGATCGAGATCTGAATACATGACCGGCGGCACCAGCAATCTCAAGCGCGCGATCCACCCGATGCCGGACGATATCGCCAGCCGATTGCGCGACAGCGGCCTCGAGGCTGCCTATGCGGCGCGTCCGGCCTACCAACGCAACGATTATCTCGGCTGGATTTCGCGGGCGAAGCATGAAGAGACCCGCGAAAGACGCATGGCGCAGATGCTCGCCGAACTTAAGGCCGGCGACACCTATATGCGCATGCCGTATCGTGGCCGGAGTGGCGCGAAATAGGCGGGGATTTCGTTGTCAGGGCCCTACACGTCACCGCTCGAATGCGCCCAATCCATGTAGAGATCACGGGCCTTGGCGGCGATCGGGCCGGCCTGCAGGTCCCGGCCTTCCAGGCGGGTGACCGGCAGCACTTTCGAATAGTTGCCGGTCGTGAAGATTTCGTCGGCCGCCTCGAAATCGGCCATGGTCAGCGTGGTTTCGATCACTTCGAAGCCAGCCTCGCGCAAAAGGCCCATGCCGCGAAAACGGGTAATGCCAGCAAGGAAGGTCTTGTTCGCCGCCGGCGTGAAAATGACGCCGTCCTTCACCATGAAGACATTGGACGAACCGGTCTCGGCGATATTGCCGAGCATGTCGCGCACGAGCGCATTGTCGAAGCCGCGCGAACGCGCCTCGCTTAAAATGCGGCCATTGTTGGGATAGAGGCAGCCGGCTTTGGCGTCCGTCGGCATGCATTCGATCGTCGGGCGGCGGAACGGCGATAGCGTCAGCGACGAGCCGGCATGGGCATTGCCCATCGGCGCCTCGAACAGGCAGAGTGCGAAGCGGGTCGATTCCGGATCGACGGCTACAACGCTCCATGAGCCGTGCTCACCCCAATACATCGGCTTTACATAAAGGGCCGTCTTTCCGTCGAACTTCTTCACGCCCTCCCAGGTGAGCGCCTCGATCTCTTCGGCAGCCATCGTGGGCTTCAGGCCGAGCGACACGGCAGAACGATTGACGCGCTGGCAATGCAGATCGAGATCCGGGGCGATGCCGTCAAACCAGCGCGCGCCGTCGAACACGGTCGAGCCGAGCCACATCGCGTGAGACGTCGGTCCGATCAGCGGCGGATTGCCGGAAAGCCACTCACCATCGACATAGGTCCAGGTGGTGGAGCGGGGTGATGTATCGACGGCCATCGGCGTCTCCTTCTCGGCTTGTCGTGTGTTCGTCCGGTCTAGCCGGAAAAAACAGCATCGGGTTGAATGGGTACATCAAAAAATGTCATGGCGTCCATTCTGGCACCACCCGGAGCGCCATGCGAGAATGACCGAAAACCGCAGGGGAGCGGACCGCAATGAAAGCGATCTATTACGACGCATTCGAAAAGACGCCGGAAATCAAGATGCTGCCGGACCCGACGCCGACGGAATACGGCGTCGTCATCAAGGTCGAGGCGACCGGACTTTGCCGCAGCGACTGGCACGGCTGGATGGGGCACGACGCGGATATCCGCCTGCCGCACGTGCCCGGCCACGAGCTCGCCGGAACAATCGCCGCCGCCGGTCGCGGCGTCTTGCGTTATAAGGCCGGCGACCGCGTGACGGTGCCTTTCGTTTCCGGCTGCGGACGCTGCGGCGAGTGCCGCTCCGGCAACCAACAGGTCTGCGAAGCACAGTTCCAGCCCGGCTTCACCCATTGGGGCTCCTTTGCCGAGTTTGTGGCGCTCGACTTTGCCGACCAGAACCTCGTGCACCTGCCGGAGAGCATGGATTCTGCGACCGCCGCAAGCCTTGGCTGCCGCTTCGCCACCTCCTTCCGGGCCATCGCCGACCAGGCACGGGTCCAGGGCGGCGAATGGGTAGCGGTGCACGGCTGCGGCGGTGTCGGCCTCTCGGCGATCATGATCGCCGCCGCACTCGGCGCCAATCCGATCGCGATCGACATTTCCGAGGAAAAGCTCGCCTTCGCCCGCAGGCTCGGCGCCGTCGCCGCAATCAACGGCCGCGAAACGGAAGATGTCGCCGGTGCGGTGAAGGAGATCACCAAAGGCGGCGCCCATGTTTCGATCGATGCGCTCGGCTCCCCCGTCACCTGCTTCAATTCGATCAAGAACCTCCGCCGGCGCGGCCGGCATGTGCAGGTGGGCCTGATGCTCGCAGACCATGCGACTCCACAAATCCCGATGGCGCAGGTGATCGGCCACGAACTCGAGATCTATGGCAGCCACGGCATGCAGGCCTGGCGCTACGACGCGATGCTCGCGATGATCACGGCCGGCAAACTCGATCCGAAACAGTTGATCGGCCGCGAGATTTCGTTGGAAGAGGCCGTGCCGGCGCTGGTGGCGATGGACCGTGCGACCGACCTCGGCATCAGCGTGATTACAAGGTTCTGATGAAGAGATTCCGATCGCTCCGCCGCACTGTTATTCTCATCGGGCAAGACGAATCAGCGAGGTCCTGTCATGGCGCTTGCGGCTCAGGCGACAGAAAGCGAACTTTACCGCCCCGTTCTCGAAGCCAATCCAGAACATGCGAACGGCTGGCCGGTGCGCGTGATCGTGAGTTCGCAGACCGAGGCGCGGCACAATCGCGTGCTCTGGGCGCCGACGCATCTCATCTCTATCCGCGCGCCCGCAAGCCGGCTGCTTTCCATGATCGAACTGCCGCCGGAGCGGCATCTGGAACTCCATTTCGGCGACGCCACCGATCCGGATGCGCCGGACGCCGCACGTTTCGAGGCGGTCGAGGCGGCTTTTGCTTTTGTCGACAGTCTGCCGGAGGACGCGCATCTGCTCGTCCACTGTCTTCGGGGCATCGGCCGCTCGACGGCGCTGACGCTCGGCATCCTGGCGCGCTACATGGCGCCGGAGAGCGCGGCTGCCGCCCTTCACGCGCTGCGCCCCGAAGCCAAGCCGAACCGCCACGTAGTCGGCCTCTGCGATGCGGCTCTCGGCCTCAAGGGCAAACTGGCCAAGCAGGCGCTGCGGTTCCCTGCAAAGGTCTGGAAAGGCTGAACAATGGCAGCAACCGCAGAGGGAGGCATTGTGCGGTGCACAAATTTTTGACATGATCCAGGGAAAAGAAATGGAGAAAGCAGAGCGTCTTCTGACGCGACGCTATAAGCCCTTGTTTTGGCGGCTATTCACTTGAGAGAAATTCCTCTTGCGCGCCGCCGAACGATGGATTGACGGGAGAGTTTGATGTCTCACGCGGCCTATGTCTTCGACGCCTATGGGACGCTTTTCGATGTGCATGCGGCCGTGCGCCGCCATGCAGAGGCCATCGGGCCCGATGGCCAGGCCTTTTCCGAGCTCTGGCGCGCCAAGCAACTCGAATATTCTTGGGTGCGCTCGCTGATGGGTGCCTATGTCGACTTCTGGCAGTTGACGGAGCAATCGCTGGATTACGCCTTCGCGCGCTTCCCTTCGGCCGATCCGAAGCTCAAGAAGCGGCTGCTCGACGCCTATTGGGCGCTCGATTGCTACCCGGAGGTTCCGGCCGTGCTGCGGGGATTGAAGGAGCGCGGCGCCCGCATCGCCATCCTTTCGAACGGCTCACCCGCAATGCTTGCCTCCGCCGTGAAGAATGCCGCCCTCGACATTATCATAGACGACGTCTTCTCGGTCGATGCGGTCAGAGCCTTCAAGACGGCACCCGCCGTCTACGACCTGGTGACGACGCAATACCGGCTTTATCCGCATGCGGTTTCGTTCCAGTCGTCGAACCGCTGGGACATTGCAGGTGCGACCAAGTTCGGCTTCCGCACGGTCTGGATCAACCGCGCCGATATGCCGGACGAATATAAGGATTATGGTCCGGCGCTCATCCTGCCCTCGCTTGAAAGCCTGCAGTTCGGCATATGAAGGAACGGCCCGATGGCCTGGTCGGCAGCGCAATACGTGAAGTTCGAGGATGAACGGACGCGGCCGGCACGCGATCTCATCGCCCAGGTGCCCGATCTTCCCGCCGGCCCGGCCTTCGACCTCGGCTGCGGACCCGGAAATTCGACGCAACTGATCCTTGAGCGCTTCCCGAATAACCCGCTCACCGGCATCGACAGCGACGATGACATGCTGGCGGCCGCCCGCAATCGGCTGCCTGATCTGCGCTTCGAAAAGGCAGATCTCGCCAACTGGATGCCGCCGCACGGGGCTGCGCTTTTCTTCGCGAATGCGGTCTTCCAATGGCTGCCGAAGCATATCGCCATTCTCGAGCGGCTCATCGACGCGCTGGTGCCGGGCGGGGCGCTCGCGGTGCAGATGCCCGACAATCTCGACGAGCCGTCGCATCAACTGATGCAGGAAACGGCCGAGGAACCAGCCTTTGCGCAGGCCTATGGCGGCTGGACGCTCCAGCGCATGCCCCTCCCCCCGCCGGGGACCTATGTCGAAAGGCTCACCCCTCATGCGGCTCGGGTCGATATCTGGCACACGGTGTATTACCACCCCCTCGCCAATGCGAATGCCATCGTCGAATGGGTGAAAGGCACGGGACTGCGCCCCTATCTCGACGCATTGCCAGCCGACCGGCGTACAGACTACCTCGCGGCCTACGCCGAGAAGATTCGTAGGGCTTATCCTGCCATGGCGGACGGGCGCGTGCTGCTGCGTTTTCCGCGCCTGTTCATTGTCGCTACAGCCCCGACACCACCGGTCAGCAAGGCGCCTTGAAGCCGCGCCCGACGGGGACAAGTATAGGGGTGTTGCTTCTCTCGGCTGACCCTAGATCAAGGAGCCCTCAATGCATGCAGTCAATTCAAACGGCGCCAATATACCCGCTCTCGGCTTCGGCACGTTCCGCATGTCTGGACCCGAGGTGCTTCACATACTACCGGAAGCTTTGAGGCTCGGTTTCCGCCATGTCGACACGGCTCAGGCCTATCGCAACGAGGCGGAAGTCGGCGAAGCAATCCGCAAGTCGGGAATTCCGCGTGCGGACATCTTCCTGACGACGAAAGTCTGGGTCGACAATTATCGCCATGACGCGTTCATCGGCTCGGTCGATGAAAGCCTGCGAAAGCTGAAGACCGATCATGTCGATCTGCTGCTGCTCCATTGGCCGGGCAGCTGCGTGCCGATGGCCGAGCGTATCGGCGCGCTGAACGAGGTGCGGAAGGCAGGCAAGGTGCGCCATATCGGCGTCAGCAATTTCAACACGGCGCAGATGGAGGAGGCGGTGCTGTTCAGCGACGCGCCGATCGCGACCAATCAGGTCGAGTATCACCCGTATCTCGCCCAGACGAAGGTTCTGCAAACCGCACGCCGGCTTGGGATGTCTCTCACCGCCTATTACGCCATGGCCAATGGCAGGGTGCCTTCTGATCCCCTGCTCAAAGACACCGGCGCGCGCCATGGGAAGACCGCTGCACAGGTGGCGCTGCGCTGGCTCGTGCAACAGAAGGACGTCGTCGCGCTGTCGAAAACGGCGACGGAATCGCGGCTCAAGGAAAACTTTGAGATCTTCGATTTTGCGCTGACGCGGGAGGAAATGGCGGCGATCAGCGGGCTCGCCCGCCCGGACGGCCGGATCGTCAGTCCCGCAGGGCTGGCGCCTCAGTGGGACGAGGCTGCCTGACACGGGATCAAAATCCTGGAAAGTCGAAACAACAACACCCACCGAACGCTTCGGTGGGTGTTTGACACAGGTTCGGGCGTCTAACGGGTTGTCATCAGACGAATTGGCTGAGGCCCGGGACGGAGGCGACAACCTCGTCGACCACCTCGTCACCCGCCTTTTCCTTGGCAAAGGCGATGGTTTCCTTGGCGAGCGCGGTGATCTCGCCCATGCCGAGGCCCTCGCTCATCAGTTGCTGGCCAAGCGCCATGACGCCCCCGCCGCCGATCGCCGACATGAGGCCGCCAAGCAATCCGCCACCGTTGCTGCCTTCGCCACTATACTGGGCGACCAGCTCAGGCCCGCCCGGGATTGCCTCGATCATCTTGGCAACCGGCCCTTCGGCCGCTTCGCGCTGGAGGAAACCGAGGATCATCCCCACAGCCTTTTCGGCCGTCGCAGGTTCGATTCCGACATTCTCCGCGACGCGTGTGACCAGTTCACTCATGGAAATCTCCTCGTTCGAATTTTTGACGTTAACGTCAAGGTAAATGATCGGTCCTGGAATGACAATAACAACCCCAATCCGTCAGGGCCGCGGAGCGTCGCCCGAATTCCAGCCATGGTTTCACAGCGCCTTACCAATGGCAATCCGGCCGCCGGCGCGACTGTTTCCGATTGCGACCATGTTGCCGCATGCAACTGCACCGCCTATAACAGAGCTGAGCGAAACTTCGATGACGGGCCTTTGCGCAACATGCGGGAACTGCCCGGTTTCATTGATAAAACGGAGATGAAACCCCCATGCTGCAGGAAGGCAAGCTCTATGTCGGAACCAGCCGCAAGCCGGACGATTCGGTCAACAAGGCCGAGTATCTGGAGCTCAAATTCGGTAACCGCCACGGGCTGATCACCGGCGCCACCGGCACAGGCAAGACGGTAACGCTGCAGATCCTCGCCGAGGGCTTTTCAAATGCCGGCGTGCCGGTCTTCTGCGCCGACGTGAAGGGCGATCTTTCCGGTATCGGGGCGATCGGCGAGCCGAAGGACTTTCTGCTGAAACGGGCTGAGCAGATCGGCCTTACGCCCTACGAGTTCCAGGAGTTTCCGGTGATCTTCTGGGACCTCTACGGAGAGAAGGGCCACCGGGTGCGCACCACCATGTCGGAGATGGGACCGCTCCTCCTGTCGCGACTGATGAACGCTAGCGATGCCCAGGAAGGCGTGTTGAACATCGCCTTCAAGATCGCCGATGAGGGCGGACTTCCCCTCCTCGACCTCAAGGATCTGCAGTCGCTGCTCAACTATATGGGCGAGAACGCAAGCGCGCTTTCCAACCAGTTCGGCTTCATCTCCAAGTCCTCGGTAGGCTCGATCCAGCGCGAGCTGCTGATCCTCGAGCAGCAGGGCGCACAGCATTTCTTCGGCGAACCGGCACTGAAGATCACCGACATCATGCGCACCACCAATGACGGTCGGGGCGCAATCTCGGTGCTTGCCGCCGACAAGCTGATGATGAACCCGCGGCTCTACGCGACCTTTCTCCTTTGGCTTCTCTCGGAGCTTTTCGAGGAATTGCCCGAGGTCGGCGATCCGGACAAGCCGAAGCTGGTGTTCTTCTTCGACGAGGCGCATCTGCTCTTCAACGATGCACCAAAGGTGCTCGTCGAGCGCGTCGAACAAGTGGTTCGTCTCATCCGCTCCAAGGGCGTCGGCGTTTATTTCGTCACCCAGAATCCGCTCGATGTGCCGGAAACGGTGCTGGCGCAGCTCGGCAATCGCGTCCAGCATGCGCTCCGCGCCTATACCCCGCGCGAACAGAAGGCGGTCAGGACGGCGGCCGACACGTTCCGCCCCAATCCCGATTTTAATTGCGCAGAGGTGATCACCAACCTCGGTACCGGCGAGGCGCTGGTCTCGACGCTTGAGGGCAAGGGCTCACCCTCGATAGTGGAGCGGACGCTGATCCGCCCGCCGGCTTCCCGCCTCGGTCCGCTGACGGAGGCCGAGCGCCAGAAGGTGATGGACGTCAGTCCGGTGCGTGGTCTCTATGACGAAGACTTCGATCGGGAATCCGCCTACGAGATGCTTGCAAAACGGGCGGCCAAGGCCGCGGAGCAGGCGGAAGCCAAACAGGCAGAGGCGCAAGCCCAGGAGACCGGCAGCGGACGCTGGACCCTGCCCGGTTTCGGTGACGATGCGTCGGAAAAGCCGGCAGGCAAACAGGCGCGTTCGTCCGGATACCAGCGTGAGACGATCGTCGAAGCCGCGATGAAATCGGTTGCCCGCACCGTAGCAACCCAGGTCGGCCGTGCCCTGGTGCGCGGTATCCTCGGCAGCCTGAAGCGGTAACCCAGTTATATACTCAAAGGATTGACCATGGACGTTAAGGACTCGAACGGCGCCATCCTGAAGGACGGCGACAATGTCACGCTGATCAAGGATCTGAAGGTAAAGGGGACCTCCACCACGTTGAAGCGCGGCACGCTGGTCAAGGGCATTCGCCTGACGGGCGATCCGGAAGAGGTCGAGTGCCGGGTCGAAAAGATCAAGGGACTGGTGCTGCGCACCGAGTTTCTAAAGAAGGCCTAGGCGGCCCCTTTACAAATCGCTCGAGGCACGCGCTCGTCGGGTGGGCTGCCGGGAATCGCCCTGTACCGAGGTCGCGAAAGACAAAGCTGAGGCCCGAAACGCGTTTCGGGCCTCAGCTTATAACAGCAACGAGCTCGCTCTCAGGCGACCGTCAGTTTCACGTCGATATTGCCCTTTGTCGCATGGCTGTAGGGGCAAACGATATGCGCCTTCTGCACCAGGTCCTCGACTACCGCCCGGTCAACGCCGGGCGCCGAGATTTCAAGCGCCGCGTCGATGCCGAAACCCGTGCCGTCCTCGCGAGGGCCGATGCCCACCGTGCCTGTCACTTTGGTGTCTTCCGGAAGCTTTACCTTTTCCTTGCCGGCGACGAACTTCAGCGCGCCGAGGAAGCAGGCGGAATAGCCGGCGGCGAAGAGTTGCTCCGGATTGGTGCCGCGCGCGCCGTCGCCGCCGAGTTCCTTCGGCACGGTGAGGGTAACGTCGAGCACGCCGTCAGCGCTCTTGGCCTGGCCGGCGCGGCCGCCGGTCGCGGATGCGGTGGTGCGGTAAACGATAGGCATGGCAGTCTCCTTCGTGTGATGTTGCCGATGGGCAGATACTTATCGCAAAATTAAATTGCTCGCAAATTAATTTTGCAAATTGCATTGTCGGCGCGAATTTGCGACAATGCCATCATGACGACCAAAGTGGCGAAATTTGATGCCCTGTCCGATGAGGTACTGACGCTCGGCAAGCAACTCTGTTTTGCCGTTTATTCGGCGGCGCATGCCTTCAACCGCGCCTATAAGCCGCTGCTTGACCGTTTCGGGCTCACCTACCCGCAATATCTCGTGCTGCTCGCGCTATGGCAGCAGGACAGCATGACGGTGAAGCGGATCGGCGAAGAGCTGGGCCTCGATTCCGGCACTCTTTCTCCGCTGCTCAAGCGGCTGGAAGCGGCCGGTTATGTCACCCGGCTGCGCGATCCGGCCGACGAGCGGCAGGTGATCGTCAGTCTCACGGAAAATGGCCGGGACCTGAAGGACGAGGCCTTCGGGATACTGATCGAAATCGGCAAGGCCACGGGTTGCAGCCTTGAAGAGGTCGGCGAATTGCGCGAAGCCCTGCACCGGCTGACGCAGCGGCTCGCGAACGATCAGCACGAAGGCTGATCGCTCAGCGGAAACGTAAATCCGTCAGATGACCAGGATCGGCGCCTTATTACGCACACGGTCGTAAAGATCGATGACATCCTGGTTGATCATGCGCACACAACCGGATGAAACCGCCTTGCCGATCGACTGCCATTCCGGCGTTCCATGCACGCGATAGAGCGTATCCTGGCCGTTCTGGAAGATATAGAGCGCGCGCGATCCGAGCGGGTTGTCGAGCCCCGGTGGCATGCCTCCATTCTGCGCCGAGTATTTCGCCAGGATCGGCTGGCGCGCAATCATTGAGCCCGGCGGCGTCCATTTTGGCCACTTCTGCTTCCACTGGATGACGCCGCGTCCCGACCAGGCGAAACCCTCTCGGCCAAGCCCGACCCCATATCGTAGAGCCTGGCCACCCGGCTGGATGAGGTAGAGATAGCGGTCGGCCGTATCCACGACGATGGTGCCAGGCCGCTCGCCGAACGGATCGCTGACTTCCTGGCGATAGAAACGGGCATCGATCTGCCGATAGGGCACCGCAGGGATCAGGAAGCCGCCATCCTCCATCGCCGCATAGATCTCCTCGTAGTAAGGGTCCTGGGCCGGTAATCCCGTCGGCTCGCCGACCGGTCCTTCCAGTATGCCTTCGGCGGGGTCGATCCAGCGACTCTCAAGAGCGGGATTGCGGAAAACCGGCGCCGTTTCCTGGCGAAACCGATCGGTGTTCATCGAAGAGGTGCAGCCCGCAAGGCCGGCGGAGGCGATTGCGAGTCCGGATGTGCGGAGGAACTGGCGGCGGGAAAAGACAGGCAGCGATGACATCGAGCTCTTGTGGTTTGAGTGCGGCGACTGAAGGAGCGGCAGGACAGGCATCAGCGACTCACGCCTCCCTGCCTTTCGAATAGATCACGGTGACCTTGGATTGAAGCAATCCAAAATCATTGTGATCGATATCGATAAGCCGGAGCAGGACGCAAGCGAAAACCGCTTATGTTTTTTTCTCATCTTGCTCCAGATTCGCATTTACGGCCGGAGCCGGCTTGTGTCAGCAAACTTCCGATCACAATTGTGCTATCGCAGTTCACAACCGCTGGTATGACACCAGACCCCGGCCGCGTGGCACCTACACGCGCCACGCATCGTTTAAGACGCACAAGGTTTGCCGCAGCAGCGCCTCGAAATCGCCGGCGGGCAGCGGCCGGCTGAAGAAATAGCCCTGGATCTCGTCGCAACCGCTCTGGCGCAGAAATTCAACCTGATCGAGGGTTTCTACCCCTTCGGCAATCACGCGCAGGCCGAGCTTCTGCGCGAGCGAGATGATCGCCGAGGTAATTGCCTTGTCATCGGGGTCGGAGGGAATGTCCTCTACAAACGAGCGATCGATCTTCAACCGCCGCACCGGAAAGCGTTTGAGCGCGCTGAGGCTCGAATATCCCGTCCCGAAATCATCGATGGCCAGATGCACACCGATTGCCTCGAGCTCATGCATGGTCGCGATCGCCCCTTGCACGTCCTGCATGATCAGGCTCTCGGTCAATTCGAGCTCGAGATAACGCGCCTCCAGACCCGTTTCAGTCAGTACCGCCGCCACCCGCGCGGCCCAGTTGCGTTCGCGAAACTGCCGCGCGGACACGTTGACGCTGATGATCAGAGGCGCCAGCCCGGCATCCTGCCAGGCCTTGCACTGGCGGCAGGCGGTTCTCAGTACCCAATCACCGATCGGCACGATCAGGCCGGTCTCTTCAGCGAGCGGAACGAAAGTAGCAGGGGAGAGCATGCCGCGAAGCGGATGCCTCCATCGCAACAGAGCTTCGGCCGCGAAGATGCGGCCGCTCTCAAGGCTCATCTGCGGCTGGTAATGCAGGACGAATTCTTCGCGGGCGATTGCCTCACGCAGTTCTTCCTGCCGCTGGAGCTTCTCATGAGCCTTGGCGGCCATCTCCTCGGAAAAGACCTGGAGGTTGTTGCGGCCGAGTTCCTTGGCGCGATACATGGCCATATCGGCGTTGGCGAGCAGTTCGCTTACGGTCCGGCCCTGGTTGGGGAAGCAGGCGACGCCCATGCTGCAAGTGACCTGCAGGCTGCAATCGTTGAGCTGCACCGGGGTGGCAATCGCGGCGCGAATATCCTCCAGGCGGGAGAGCACCACCTCCTGTTCCGTCGGTAGCCCGTTCAGGAGGATGATGAACTCATCGCCGCCGACGCGCACGACAACGTCGGACTTACGCACTGCGGCGCGCATGCGTTCTGCCACCGCCTTAAGCAGCTCATCACCGGCGGTATGACCGAGGCTGTCGTTGATCAGTTTGAAGTTGTCGAGATCGAGAAAGGCCAGAACCGCCCACTGATCGCATCCGCGAATTGCCTCGAGCATCCCGGCCACCTGCTCCTCGAAGAGGACGCGGTTGGGCAGGCCCGTCAAGGCATCGTGATGGGCCATGAAACTGATCCTGTCTTCGGCCCGCTTGCGCTCGATCGCGATCCCCGCCAGATGAGCAGCCATCGCGATCAACTCCTGCTGCCGGTCGCCCGGGACGCCGACTTCCCCCGAATAGAGCGCGAACGTGCCGAGGACCTGGCGTTCGCGTGAAACAATCGGCGTGGACCAGCAAGAACGTAAAGCGCAAGGCCGCAGGAGGTCGGCATATCCTTCCCAAAGCAGATCAGAGAGCACGTCGGAGACGATTACCTGCTCGCCGCGCCAGGCGGCCGTTCCGCAGGAACCCACGTTCGGGCCGATCTCAACACCATGGATGGCGGCGCAATAGACCTCGTCGAGGCTTGGAGCGGCGCCGTGCAGGAGATGGCGGCCGTCCTCCGAGAGGAGCAGAACTGACCCTTTGATACCGGGCAGCAGCAGTTCGATCAGCAGGATCAATTCGGTGAAGAATTCATCGAGCGGCCTGCCCTTCGCTATCATCTCCAGCAGCCGCGCTTGGCCTTCGAGCAGGCGCTCGGCACCCTTTCGATCGGTGATGTCGCGCGAGACGCCGACAACGCCGACAATCTTGCCGCGCTGGTTGCGCAGCGGCACTTTCGAGGTCATCAGCCAGCGGTCGCGGCCTTTCGTGACGATCGCCCGCTCTTCGATGCCGAAGATCGGCTCGCCCGTCTCAATTACGCGGCGTTCTATTTCGGCGAAACCCTGAGCGAATTCGCGCGGATGCAAGTCGAAATCGGTTTTGCCAACGAGATCCTGAAGGCTATCGAGACCATTGTCAGCAACGGTCACTTCGTTGGCGATGAGAAACCGCCCTTCGGTGTCTTTGGCATAGATATAATCGGGAACGTGGTTGATCATCGTTTCCAGCCAATAGTGGCGGTCCGCGATGTCGGGTTCTGGCGGGAAGATGCGTGCTACCTCCTCCGCAAGGCGGTTGCCGGCGTCGATCAACCGGCGCGTCTCCGCGTTGTCGCCCCGCGTTGAGGGCGGCGTATCGGCTACTGCGGGACGTTTTCCTTGCCAAGCAAAGCCTCCGGAAGAGCGGCCGGACTTTCCATTCCCAAGGCTAGCGAATAGAGGTTATGCTTCTCTAAACATCGTGCGGAAAAATCTCCTAAAGGTTGCAGACAACACCGCCGCCGGGGCGCCTCCTTATCGGCGGCTGGGAGCAAGCGACCGTCGCATCAAAAGATTTCATGTGACATATCAATGGGAACCGCTTCTGCCTGCATCTGCAATCGCGTATGGAGTCATGCATCGCAAAGGAGGAGGCCGAAGATGCTGACGATCTATGGCGTTTATCGTTCGCGGGCATCGCGCAACTACTGGATGGCGCATGAACTTGGCATCCCATTCAAATCCGTTCCCGTGATCCAGGCACGCCGCCTCGCGGATCCGCTGGCTGCGGACGCGCCTATCAACACCCGCTCCCCTAGCTTCCTTGCCGTCAATCCCATGGGTCTCATCCCGGCAATCGACGATAACGGGCTGGTGCTCACCGAATCTCTTGCCAACAATCTCTATCTCGCGCGCAAATATGGCGGGCCGCTTGCTCCGGCCGATCTCGCCGAAGAGGGGCAGATCGGCAACTGGACGATGTGGGCTGCGACCGAAGTGGAGCCCCACGCGGTCAAGATCATCCTTGCCTATGACGACGGTATCGAGAATACGCCCGAGGGGGAGGCACGTATCGCAGCTTGCGCGCAGTCGCTCGAAAAAGCATTTGCGGTGCTCGAGGCGCATCTTCAGAACCGCGATTATGTGGTCGGTGATCGCTTCACCGTCGCCGATCTCAACCTGGCAGAGGTCTTCCGCTATGCGATGAGCCAGACTGCTCTCTTCGACAGGCATCCTCGCGTCAAGACGTGGCTCGCGCGCTGCCAGTCGCGTCCCGCCTTCAAGTCGATGATGGAGGAACGGCTGCGGGAGCCGGAATAGCGGAGAGCAGCCGCATTCCCTCCTCGACTTCATCGCGTACCCAGCGTTTGAAGACGGTGGCGGCCTTGCTTTCACGCCTTGATGCGGACGTGACGAAATAGTGTCTAAAGCCGGTTTTTGCGCGGATTCCGAAGGGCGCCACCAGGCTGCCCTTCGTCACGGCGTAGCCGGCAAGCGTCTGCCAGGCAAGCATGACGCCTTGGCCGGCAATGGCCGCATCAAGCGCAAGCGACGCCTCGTTGAAGGCATGGCGCACCGTCATCCGGGAGCCGGAAAGACCGGCCGCGTTCAACCAAAGGTCCCAGGAAAACATCGCATGCTCATCGATGACCGCAGGTAGCTTCAGGATATCTGCGGGTTCACGCAGTTCTGCCGCGAGGGCCGGCGAGCAGACGGGAAAGACCTCCTGCTCCAGAAGCAGTTCGGCGCGCACGCCTGGCCAGCGCCCCGCACCGACGCGGATGCCGACGTCAACGTCGGAGGTCTCCAGATTGACGAGGGTGGTGGTGGCGTCAATTCTCAGCCGAATTTCCGGATGACGTTCGGCAAAGCGGTTAAGGCGGTAGACCAGCCAGCGAGCTGCAAAAACCGGGGCCACGGAAACCGTCAGCACCGACTCGTCACGGCGCCGGGCTTGCGCGACGGCTTCCGCGAGTTCCGCAAAGGCACTCGACAGCCGCACCAGGAGCTTGCGCCCGAAATCCGTGAGTACGAGCCCTCTCGGCGAGCGCTCGAAGATCGCGCGCCCCAGTTGCGCCTCGGTCTTGACGATCTGCTGACTCACGGCGCCAGGCGTCACGCCGAGTTCTTCCGACGCGGCCGCAAGCGAGCCGAGGCGACCGGCTGCCTCTACCGCACGTAGCCCATTCAGATGGATCGTGTTCAACTCTTTCATATAGCTTTTCTAAATCCGAAATCCGGCAATCTCAATTGCAAATATCGCCGAAGGGGCGGATGCTGCTCCAAGGTTCTTAGGATCCAGGTCGATCCAGGAGAAACCAGGCAGCAGTTCCAGACTTTTAATCGGATTCCTCCTTAGCTCCGAACACATGTCTGACGCTGCGACTGCATCGGAAGGATGACTCGCCATGCTGAAGTTTTTCTCTATGCTAAAATTGCCTGCGATCACCTGCGGCGGTCCGGAGGCGGCGGTGAACTGGTTGCGCGATCCCCTCCAGCATCCGGATCTCGCCCAGATGGAAGAACGCGAACTTGCCGATCTGCCATTCCCGGGCTGGCCGTGGCCGCGCGCGGCGATGGACGGAACCTGCGACTGCCCATGATCGACGGCCATAATTCGGCTATTGTGGCTGACGCACTGGCGTGAACAGACGGCGTGATCATGGCGGGAGATATGGTGAGTTCCTTCGAACGGGTCCGGCGGCTGGCCGAGTCGATCGGACTGCCGGAAACGACCGTCGGCACGTCCTACGGAACGCCAGCGCTGCTCGTCAAAGGCAAGAGCTTCGCTCGGATGAAGAACGCCGAGACGCTGGTGGTGATGTGCGCGCTGGAAGAGAAGGAAATGCTGATGGAACTCGATCCGTCGCTTTTCTTCGAGACCGACCATTACAAGGGGTGGCCGGCGATGCTCGTTAGGCTGTCCGCTATCGACAATGAAACGCTGACGCAGAGACTGATTGCTGCCTGGCGAGAGAAAGCGCCGAAGCGGCTCGCGGCCCAGTTTGGTCCCTGAAACCTACGGCGTGTATCCTTAAATCGGAACCGATTTAAAGATACAAACATGCAGCGGTTCAAAGCGCTACAGCGACCTTTGTGCGTCCGAAAAGCGCTGTAGACCGCCCGACACGCGGCACCGACCAACGCCGCCCTATGCCTGCACCACCGCAAGCACCCTTGTGACGGCCGGCCTCTCGCCCATCCGGTTGCGGTGGTCGAGGATTTTCGGGAATTGTGACGGATCGACGCCATCGGCCTCTAGCCAGCCGGCGATCGTGAAGAGATAGGGATCGGCTATCGAATAATCTTCGCCCATGACGAAGGGACCGGCGAACATCGAGCCCTCGATCAGGGCAAAGCAATCCGTCATGTTCTTCGGAACCTTCGCCTTCATCGCCTCATGCGCAGCCGGATCGTCGGCCCACCGGGCGGCGCGACGGGCATGAGCATGGGCGACGTGCACCGTCGAGCAGAGATAGCTCAGGAAGGACTGCAACCGTGCGAACTCGAATGGTTCATTCAGCGGCGCCAGCCGGGCTTCCGGAAAACTCTGGGCGATATAGGCGAGGACAGCCGGCGTTTCGGTCAGCGTACCGCGCTCGGTCACCAATGCGGGAACCCGCCCTTTCGGATTGATCGCGAGGTATTCGGGCGTGGTCTGTTCGCCTTTCGAAAAATCGATACGCCGTGTTTCATACTCCACTCCAGCCTCCTCCAGGGCGATGTGCGAGGCGAGCGAACAGGTTCCGGGCGTATAAAACAGTTTCAGCATTGTCCTGCCTCCCAAACTTGCATGGCGGCCTGCGGCCGCAATTTGTGCCCGCAGCAAAAATGAAATCGCCGCGATTGACAAGGTCGGCGACGGCCCGCTAACAACTATGTGTTCTGTAAATGTTATAACATGATAGGAGCGACGGAGGTCTCGCGCCGCAAATGCCGGGCTGAACGTGCTGGCGGTCAGCCACACGGTGCCGCTCGAAGGCAGCGCTGCCGACAAGACCGGCTACACCGCAACGCTGACCTTCGTTGCCGAGCCGCACGTGCACGAATAATCGCGAAAACTGCCGGCGGAGCGAGCCCCGCCGGAGCTTTCACTCACGCGACCAGAGCGTCGGAACAGCCCGGCACGTCTTCGAGGCGGTAGTAGACCGGAATGCCGCGCTCATGGGCGATACGCACGTCATTGTCAGCCCCCTTGGAATCGCCCGGCAGCCGCAGTACGGCATCGCAAAGCGCGAGCAGCCTGCCGGCGACGGGATGGAAAATCTCCTCATAGAGGTCATCGCCGACATGGCTCCCGCCTGCCGCGCGCCATACGGGCAAGGCTACCCATTCACCGATCATCGGCACATGCCCAGCCCTGAAAAGGGCGTAGGACGGCTCTTCCAGACGCTTCAAGTTCTCCGCCATTTTAGACGGATCGTCTCCCGTACCCGAACGATAGGGACCAGCAATCAGGACAAGCATGATTTCCTCCAATATTTTGCACGAACTTTCCAGAAATTACCTGTTATTTTATGAACATTCATGCAATATCGTGACGAGTCAAGGAGAAATTGATGCTGACCACACAAAGACGGGCCATGATCGCGGCGAGACTCGACCGCGACGGACAGATCATTGCCAAGGCACTTGCAGACGAACTCGGGCTTTCGGAGGATACGATCCGCCGCGACCTCCGGGAAATGGCGGCCGAAGGCTTGTTGAAGCGGGTTCACGGCGGCGCACTACCGTTGGCGCCGCCTCTGCCCGATTTCGCCGCCCGCGGTGCAATCGCCAGTGAGACGAAGCGAAAGCTCGGCCGCCGCGCGGCAGGCCTCATCAAGGCGGGACAGGTCGTTTTCCTCGACGGAGGGACCACCAATGCGGAAATCGCGCGTGCACTGCCGCGCGACCTGCGCGCGACCATCGTCACGCATAGCCCGACGATTGCCGCCGAGCTTGAGCGCCACGATGCCGAGGTGATCCTCGTCGGCGGCAGGCTCTACAAGCATTCGATGGTAACAACAGGCGCGGCCGCGATTGCGGCCATCGAGGAGATTCGCGTCGACGTCTTTTTTCTCGGCGTCACCGCAGTTCACCCCGTGCATGGACTTTCGACCGGTGATTACGAGGAAGCCGCGATCAAGCGCGCGATTGCCCGCCAATCCGCCGAGACCTACGTCCTCGCTACGCCGGAAAAATTCGGCGCTGCCTCCCCTCACCGCATCCTGGGCGTCGGCGATATTGCCGGCCTGATCGTACCCGCGGATATGGCGGCCGAACCGTTATCCCCCTACCGCGATGCCGCCGCTACGTTGATCATGACCTGACGGCGCAAGCCGGTCGCAAAGTCAGATGGCGAAAGCCTCCGTCACGCGTACATCGCCGACATGCATGCCGTTCCAGTTGCTCATCGCGTGGTTGGCCTGCGCCATCAAGGCTGCGCGGATCTCAGGTTCGTCCGCAAAGAAGCGTGCGAGTGTGGCCGCGACCATCGCCTCGGCGGCGCGCGTCGTTCCGTCCTCGCATTTAAGCGCAATCGCGATGCCCTTTTCCGGGATTGCCGCGCAGAAAACGCCTTCGGCACCGGTCTTGGCGAAGATACGTCCGGGCGCCGTTTTCATCAGTCGCGTACAGGCACGCTTGGTGCCGGCGACATAGAACGGCTCGGCCATGCAGGCATCGATCAGGCGCTTCGAAGCACGCGCCCGCTCCGGTTCCAGCCCAAAGCCGGTCGCCATTTTGGCGAAACCGTGGGCAAGGGCCTTCAGCGGTACGGCATAGGTCGGGATCGAGCAGCCGTCGACACCGCAGTTGTCTCGAGCGAAAATTGCCCCCGTCAGGTCTGCCATGACGCCGCGGATTTGCCTCTGGATTGGATGGTCGTAGCCGATATACCCGGAAACCTCCGTGCCGGAGTGGCAGCAGGTGCAGACGAAGCCCGCATGCTTGCCGGAGCAATTGTTGTGCAACGCGCTCGGAGCCTCGAGCGAACGCGCCTGTGCGATCAGCGTCTTCTGGTCGGAGGACCAATGGGCGCCGCATTCGAGGGCACCGACGTCACGCTCCGCAGCCGCCAGCATTTCGACGGCGAGCGCCACGTGCTCCGGCTCGCCGGAGTGCGAGGAACAGGCAAGCGCCAGCGCCTTGGCGCCGAAACCATAGGCGTCCGCTGCACCGCTTTCCACGAGCGGCAGGGCCTGCATGGCCTTGCAGGCGGAACGGGGGAAGATGACCGCATCCGTATCCCCCAATGAAAATACCGTATGGCCTTCGCCGTCGACGGCGACGACCGCCCCGCGATGGCGGCTTTCGACCAGGTTTCCGCGCGTGACCTCGACCAGAACGGGATTAGACATGCTTGCCCTCAATTTTCCTTTTTCGCCTACGCATTTATCAGGAATCCATCTGCTGGAAACCGGGGTAATCCATGAAAATCTTGCGTCGGCTGCTCGCCGCCTTCCTCTTCATCTACCTGCTTCCGGCACTCGCCTCGGCGGGCTGGTGGTACGTGAAGGATAGGCCGCAGAGCTGGCGGGATGCGGATTGGTCCTCCGCCGGCATGCTGCCCGAGGCGAGCCAAAGTCCGGAAGCCGCAATCTACGTCTTCTCGGCGACCACAGGCGGCATGAAGGGGGCCGTGGCGAGCCATGCCTGGATCGTCACCAAGGAGGAAGGGGCCCTCGCCTACGGCCGGTACGAGAAAGTCGGCTGGGGCAAGCCGATCCGCAAGAACGCCTATCAGGCCGATGCGCGCTGGTATTCGAATGAGCCGCGCATTGTTGTCGCGATCAAGGGCGCGGAAGCGGAGCGGCTGCTTTCGAAGGTGGAGCAGGCGATCGCCGCCTATCCCTATTCCTCGCCCGGCACCTATCGCCTCTGGCCGGGCCCGAATTCAAACACCTTCGTCGCTCATGTGCTGCGGTCCGTACCCGAACTTGACGCAGTGCTGCCGCCGGACGCCGTCGGGCGCGACTACCTGCCCGGGGGCAGGCTCTTCCAGGTCGATACCGATGGTCTCGATCTTCATGCGACGCTCTATGGGCTCGCCGGTATTTCAGCCGGCTGGCGAAGCGGCTTGGAACTGCATTTCATGGGATTGGTGGCGGGGCTCGACGTTGCAAGGCCTGCAATCAAGATACCGGCCATCGGCCGTCTCGGGCTCTGATGCCCGCAATTCGGACCCATGATGCAAAAGGAAAAGGGCCGCACTTGGCGACCCTTCCATGAGTTTTGGCCTATGACGGCCCGGGCCGGCTGGCCCGAAGGAAGGCGGGTATCAAGCCGAGGGCTGCCTCGACTCCTTCACCTTTCCCATGCCTGTCACGAGGTCCGAAATCTCATTAGACATTGGATCACCTTCCTTTCTGTTGTTGCCGATATCTCCAACGTAGGTTGTTTCAGCCCGAATGCAAGGCCGACTATCGTCGTATCTCAGCCCAGCCTCACCACGATTTTGCCGATATGGTGGCCTGCGTCCATCAGTCGGTGACACTCGGCAATCTTTTCGAACGGCAGGACGGCATGGATGACAGGCGCAACTTCGCCACTCTCGAGGAGGGGCCAGACCCTTGCAAGCAGCCCGTCGCGGATCGCCTGTTTTTTCTCAGCCGTGCGTGGCCGAAGTAAAGATCCCATCACATGCAGCCGCTTCCTCAGGATCGGCGCGATATTGGCGTTTTCTACCCGCGCACCGCCGAGAAAGGCAATGATCGACAGGCGTCCGTCCTTGGCAAGGCAACCGATGTTTCGATCGAAATAGCGCCCGCCGACCATATCGAGAATGACATCGACCCCGCGCCCGCCTGTCTCATCGAGCACGACGGCTTTGAAATCTTCCTCGCGGTAGTTGATCGCGCGTCTCGCGCCAAGCTCCTCGCAAGCCCGACACTTCTCGGCGCTGCCGGCGGTCGCGAATACTTCCGCGCCGAAGGCTTTGGCGAGCTGGATTGCCGTTGTGCCGATGCCGCTCGATCCACCGTGAACGAGGATCGTTTCGCCCCGCTTGAGTCCTGCCATGTCGAAGACGTTGGCCCAGACAGTGAAAAAGGTCTCCGGCAATGCCGCGGCCCTTACCGCATCATAGTCCTTCGGCCAGGCAAGGGCCTGCGTCGCCGGCACCGCGCAATATTCGGCATAGCCGCCGCCATTGGCGAGCGCGCAAACCTTGTCGCCGATCGAGAACCCGGTGGCGCCGTCGCCGAGAGCCACCACCTCGCCCGCAACTTCAAGGCCGAGAATGGGGCTCGCGTCCGGCGGCGGCGAATAGTCGCCCTTGCGCTGCAGGAGATCCGGGCGATTGATCCCCGACGCCTCGACGCGGATCAGGATATCGCCGGGCTTCACCTGCGGCAGCGGCCCCCGCGCCAGCACCATGTTTTCCGCCCCACCCGGGTTTGGCACGTCCACATAGGTCATCTCGGTCGGAAGGGTCATGGCGGCATCCTCGCAAAACGGCATTGCGTCTAACCTATAGCCCCTCTGCCGTTCCGGAAAGTCCGCGCTCTCTTGCCGTCGAGCCAGACTTCCGGAATGGGAAGACAAGAGAACTCGATAAAACCGGCAACGTTGCCGTTCCGGCATGATCCGGCTTGTCACCAGCGGCGGCGGCCGGAGCTATGTCATCAAGGCTGCAGAAGCGGCTCCAGCACCAGACCGCTCTCGCTTGCCTTGGCGCGAGACTTTAACTCCGCAATCCGCGCGCTCACCGTCTGAGCGTCGGAGAGGATGTAGCCTTCCGGAAGCACCAGCACGGCGATTGAACAGCGCATCAGCGGGAATTCCTTCGTGGCACCGTCGCGGCCATAGCCGCTGATCCGTCCTGCCGCCTGGTGCTCCTGCGAATAGAGCTGCCGGACGTCCGAATGAAAATCATCGACAAGGCGCCCGAGCACCGTGCGCATCTCCCCTTCGCTGAAGCCGCTGACGCCGACGAAGAAATCGTCGCCGCCGACGTGGCCCAGGAATTTCTCCTCGCCGATGAAGTGGCGCCGCAGGAGGGCCGCAAACAAGGTGATCGCCAGATCGCCCTTCTGGAATCCGTAAGTGTCGTTGAACGGCTTGAAATCGTCGAAGTCGCAATAGCAGAAATAGCGCGTCTGATCGCCGTCGAGAATGGCGTCCTGCACATAATCGCGAATGGCGCGGTTGCCCGGAAGACCCGTCAACGGGTTTTGCTCCTGCGCCGTCTTTAGCTGCTTCTCGTTGATGATCTTCAAAAGCGACGAAGCGGAAAGAATGCCGGCGTAGCGCATGTTTTCTGTCACGATCACGCAATCGCTGCCGTCCATGCCGGCAAAAATCTTCAGCATCTCATCGGCAGGCGTATCGAGTTCGGCGGTCGGCGCCGGACTGACGAAATGCGAAATGCGGCGCTGATAGATGCGGTTCTTCAGGAGATCGCGGCCGAAGGGATGATAGATCATCTCCTTGACGTGGTACTCGTGCAGGATGCCGCGGGGCTCGCCATTGGCGTTCAGCACCGGAAAGAACGGCTGACGGGGATTGAGGCGGAAAAGGTCGAAAGCGGAATCGAGGTCGTCGCTCTCGCTGACCGCCGGAAGCTGCTCGATCTCCTTCCTGATCAGAATGCTGTCCAGTGTCGCCGAGCGCCGCCTGCCGCTGCCGATCGATGCCAAATGAGGATAGACCGGCTGCAACTCGTTGAGATGCGTCGTGGGACGGGCAACGAAATAGCCCTGTATCAGATCGCAGCCGATATCGCGGCAAACCAGCAATTCGGCCTCCGTCTCCACCCCCTCGGCGATCACCCGCGTCCCGAGCACATGGGCCATGTTGACCGTGTGGCGAACGAGGTGCCGCTTGCGCGGGTCCCTCTCGATGCCGGAAATGAAATGCCGATCGATCTTCACATAGTCGACCGGCTGGTCGCAAAGGAGTTTCAGCCCGTTGAAGCCGGCGCCGAAGTCGTCGATCGCCAGCTTGAAGCCGGCGAGCCGCAACTGGCGAACCAGCGCGGAGAAATCCGGCATCTTGCCGCCGTCGAAACGCTCCGAGAGTTCGAAACAAAGCGAGGACGGCGCGATATTGCCGCGCTTGAGATGATTGACCAGCCGTTCAACGACGTCCCCCTCGCCACCGACCAGGCGCGAATCGAAATTCAGGAACAGGGTACGCGCCGAAAAATCCGGAATGGTCGCGAAGGCGGCAACGGCGCGACTGTTAATCAAGTGCTCCAGCGCCAGGAGCTGACCCGCACTTTCTGCCCTATCGAGCAGCTCGAGCGGAGACGTGAAGCCCAGACGCTCGTATCCCCGCACCAATGATTCATAGCCGAAGACCGCGCCGGTCGTCGCTTCCACGATCGGCTGGAAGGCATTTTCGATGACGAGCTTGGCGAGCGTGACGATCTGCTCGTCGCCGAAGCGACGAAGCGACAGGACTTCTGCGGGGGCGGCGGACATGCCGGGCTCCAGGATAGCGACAATTGACGCGCGTCAGCATCGAAGGCAAGCGTCAACGAAGTCTTTCCCGAATGTGAAAGTTTTGTGAAGCTTAAGCGAGGGACAAAGGCACGCCTTTGCTCGTTGAAAATACGGCTCTTCTAGGCTTTGACGAGAACGCCGAAGGCAATCAGCGCCAAACCCTGCATGACAAGATCGATTGCCAGGAACAGGCCCAGAATCCAGAGACTGTCGACCGGCCAGCCGGCGGCGATGATGAGCCCGGCGGCCAAGGTGACAAGCCCGCCGATGACAATCCAGCCCCAGCCGGCCAGCGGCCGCAGCGTGAAGCCGACCCAGATGCGGAAGCCGCCAGCGACGATCAGTGCGAGCGCCAAAAGGAAGGTCAGGACCGAGGACGCGAGCACCGGATTGACAAAGGCGAACAGGCCCGCAGCCGCATAGAAAGCGCCGCTCAGCACCCAGAAGAAAAAGCTTTCCCAGCCCCTGACCTGAGAGGCGTGGGCGAGATTGAGCAGACCACCGATCAGCATGATGATGCCGACATAATAGACGGACGCGACGGTCGCCATGAGCAGGTTGCCGAAGGCGATACCGCCACACATGATCAGAAGCACGCCAAGGGCGACAAACCATCCCCATTTGCCTGCCACGGTGTCTCTACCGGCGGGATCGAAAGCGTGGGTCATTCTCAACCTCCAGTCTTGCCGATAAGTGCGAGCGCCACCTCATGATTGAGCCGGATTTTGCAGCAAAAAGAAAGGGAAAAAGCGAAAGTTTTTTATTGATTGATGCGTCAATCAAAAATAAACTGAGACGTGTCAGAGGAGACAGGAATGCCGAAAGTCGGAATGGAGCCGGTGCGCCGCAAGGCGCTGGTGGATGCAGCGCTGCGCGTGATCGGCGATCAAGGCACGCTGGCCGTCACCATGTCCGATATCGCCAGGACGGCCGGTGTCTCGCCTGCGCTCGCCCATCACTATTTCGGCAGCAAGGAACAATTGCTGATCGCGACCATCCGCAGCCTTTTGCGACAGTTGCGCCAGGATGCGGTGACCGCATTGAAAGCGGCAGCGACGCCACGAGAAAAGGTGAGCGCGCTGATCCGCGTCAGCTTCCGGGCAGACCAATTCGCGCCCGAGACGATCGCCGCCTGGCTCGCCTTTTATTCCGAAGCGCAGCGCTCCGACGACGTTCGCCGCCTTCTCGTCATCTATGCGCGGCGGCTGCGCTCCAATCTTTTGGTCAGCCTCAGGGCGCTCTGCGCAAAGGATGACGCGGAACGCATCGCCGAGGGCGCGGCTGCGATGATCGACGGGCTTTATATCCGCCAAAGTCTGAAATCGGCGCCGATCAGCATCGAAGCTTCGATCGCGCTGACGGAAGACTATGTGAATGCGCATTTGCAGGCTCGCGAAGCATGAGTCGGAGGCGACAACTCCGCCATGCTGGCAGGTAGTTGCCCCTCATCCGGCTGCCGCCATCTTCTCCCCTCTGCGGGGAGAGGCTAGGTTGAGGGGCAAAGGCCAACAAGCGAGATGTAGACTTAAGGAACAAACCGCGTGACAACCGCGAAGCCGAATATCCTGATCATTATGGTGGACCAACTGAATGGGAAGCTTTTCCCTGACGGTCCTGCCGACTTCCTGCATGCGCCCAACCTAAAGGCGCTGGCCAAGCGATCGGCCCGCTTCCGCAACAACTACACCTCGTCGCCGCTCTGCGCGCCGGCTCGCGCGTCCTTTATGGCCGGGCAATTGCCGAGCCGCACCCGCGTCTACGACAATGCGGCGGAATATCAGTCGTCGATCCCGACCTATGCCCACCACCTGCGTCGCGCCGGCTATTACACCGCGCTATCCGGCAAGATGCATTTCGTCGGGCCGGACCAGTTGCATGGATTCGAGGAGCGGCTGACGACGGATATCTATCCGGCCGATTTCGGCTGGACGCCGGATTATCGCAAGCCCGGCGAGCGCATCGACTGGTGGTATCACAATCTCGGCTCCGTCACCGGCGCCGGCGTCGCCGAAATCACCAACCAGATGGAGTATGACGACGAGGTGGCGTTTCTGGCAAATCAGAAGCTCTATCATCTATCCCGCGAGAACGACGACGAGAACCGCCGCCCCTGGTGCCTGACCGTCTCCTTCACCCACCCGCATGATCCTTATGTGGCGCGGCGCAAGTTCTGGGACCTTTACGAGGACTGCGAGCACCTGCTGCCGGAACTTGGCATGCTTCCGCCCGAGAAACAGGACCCGCATTCCAAACGCATCATTCTCTCCTGCGACTACGAGAATTTCGAGGTGACCGAGGAGGACATCCGGCGGTCTCGCCGTGCCTATTTCGCCAACATCTCCTATCTCGACGAAAAGGTCGGAGACCTGATCGATACGCTGACGCGAACAAGGATGCTCGACAATACCTTCATCATCTTCTGCTCCGACCATGGCGACATGCTCGGCGAGCGCGGTCTGTGGTTCAAGATGAATTTCTTCGAAGGCTCGGCGCGCGTGCCGCTGATGATCGCCGGCCCGGGCGTTGCACCCGGTCTGCATCTGACGCCAACCTCGAACCTCGACGTAACGCCGACGCTTGCCGATCTCGCCGGCATCTCGATGGACGAGGTCAAGCCCTGGACGGACGGCGTCGGCCTTCTGCCGATGATGAACGGCGCAGACAGGACGGAACCGGTGCTGATGGAATATGCGGCGGAGGCCTCCTATGCGCCGCTCGTCTGCATTCGGGAAGGCAAGTGGAAATATATCCACTGCGCACTCGATCCGGACCAGCTCTACGACCTTGAAGCTGATCCCTTGGAACTCACCAATCTTGCGGAAAGTCCGCGCAGCCCGGTCGATACCGCCACGCTCACCGCCTTTCGCGACATGAGGATTGCGCACTGGGACATGGAGGCCTTCGATGCCGCCGTGCGCGAAAGCCAGGCGCGGCGCTGGGTGGTATACGAGGCGCTCCGGAACGGCGCTTATTACCCCTGGGACCATCAGCCGCTGCAGAAAGCATCCGAGCGCTACATGCGCAACCACATGAACCTCGACAATCTCGAGGAATCCAAACGCTACCCGCGGGGAGAATGACATGAGAGCCCAACCGCAAGCCTCGCACTTCATCGACGGCGAATATGTCGAGGACACCGCCGGCACGGTGATCGAGAGCATCTATCCGGCGACCGGCGAAGTCATCGCGCGCCTGCATGCCGCAACGCCGGCGATCGTCGAGAAAGCGATCGCCGCCGCCAAACGGGCGCAGCCGGAATGGGCGGCGATGAGCCCGACGGCGCGCGGCCGCATCCTGAAGCGCGCCGCCGAAATCATGCGCGAACGCAACCGCGAGCTCTCCGAGCTCGAGACGCTCGACACCGGCAAGCCGATCCAGGAAACGATCGTCGCCGACCCGACCTCGGGCGCTGACAGTTTCGAATTCTTCGGCGGTGTCGCGGCCGCCGCACTCAACGGCGACTATATCCCACTCGGCAGCGATTTCGCTTATACCAAGCGGGTACCGCTCGGCGTCTGCGTCGGCATCGGCGCCTGGAACTATCCGCAGCAGATCGCCTGCTGGAAGGGCGCGCCGGCGCTCGCGGCCGGCAATGCCATGGTCTTCAAACCGTCGGAGAATACCCCGCTCGGGGCGCTGAAGATTGCCGAGATCCTGGTGGAAGCGGGCCTGCCGAAGGGCCTTTACAACGTCATCCAGGGCGACCGCTCGACCGGGCCGCTGCTCGTCAACCATCCGGACGTCGCCAAGGTGTCGCTGACCGGCTCGGTGCCGACCGGCCGTAAGGTCTACGAGGCGGCCGCCGCCGGACTTCGCCACGTGACGATGGAACTCGGCGGCAAGTCCCCGCTGATCGTTTTCGACGACGCCGATCTCGAAAGCGCCATCGGCGGCGCCATGCTCGGCAACTTCTATTCGACCGGCCAGGTCTGCTCCAACGGCACCCGCGTTTTCGTGCAGCGAAAGATCAAGGGCGCCTTTCTTGCGCGGCTCAAGCAGCGCACGGAGGCGATCGTCATCGGCGATCCGATGGACGAGGCGACCCAACTCGGCCCGATGGTTTCCAAGCCACAGCGCGACAAGGTCTTCTCCTATATCGAGAAGGGTAAAGCCGAAGGCGCGCGGCTCATGACCGGCGGCGGCATTCCGAACGCAGTGAATACCGAAGGCACCTATATCCAACCAACAGTTTTCGCCGATGTCACCGACGAGATGACGATTGCGCGCGAAGAAATCTTCGGACCGGTCATGTGCGTGCTCGACTTCGACGACGAGGCCGAGGTCGTCGCACGCGCGAATGCGACCGAATTCGGTCTCTCCGCCGGCGTCTTCACCGCGGACCTCACCCGCGCGCACCGGGTCGTCGACCAGCTCGAGGCCGGTACGCTCTGGATCAACACCTATAATCTCTGCCCGGTCGAAATCCCCTTCGGCGGCTCGAAGCAATCCGGCTTCGGGCGGGAAAACTCGGTCGCGGCACTCGACCACTATACCGAGCTCAAGACCGTCTATGTCGGCATGGGGCCGGTGCAGGCGCCTTATTGAGGATCAAGCGGCGTTTCGGGCGAGAGGCTGCTGTTTTTCTCCCTCATCCTTGGGCGAGCGAAGCGTGTTCCGGGGATCCAGCAGCGCCAGGTCGGTGGCGCGAAAGAGTCCTTCCAAGAGGCAGCGTCACGGCAATCATCGCCGCCGCTTAAAGGATACAAAAGAAAGACCATCGCATGCAGGCAGATTTTGTCATCATCGGTTCCGGCTCGGCAGGCTCGGCGCTTGCCTATCGTCTCTCGGAAGACGGCAAGCATTCGGTCATCGTGCTGGAGTTCGGCGGCTCCGATTTCGGCCCGTTCATCCAGATGCCGGCGGCCCTTGCCTGGCCGATGAGCATGAACCGCTACAATTGGGGCTATCTCTCCGAGCCGGAACCGAACCTCAACAACCGGCGCATCACCGCGCCGCGCGGCAAGGTGATCGGCGGCTCCTCCTCGATCAACGGCATGGTCTATGTCCGCGGCCATGCGGAGGATTTCAATCGCTGGGAAGAGCTCGGCGCCAAGGGCTGGGCCTATGCCGACGTGCTGCCCTATTTCAAGCGGATGGAAAATTCTCATGGCGGCGAAGAGGGCTGGCGCGGTACCGACGGGCCGCTGCATGTCCAGCGCGGCAGCCTCAGGAATCCCCTCTTCCGCGCCTTCATCGAAGCGGGGAAACAGGCAGGCTTCGAGGCTACCGAAGACTATAACGGTTCGAAGCAGGAAGGCTTTGGCCTGATGGAGCAGACGACCTGGCACGGCCGTCGCTGGTCGGCCGCTTCCGCCTATCTTAAGCCGGCACTGAAACGGTCCAATGTCCAGCTCATTCGTTGCCTCGCCCATAAGATCGTCATCGAGAATGGCCGGGCAACGGGCGTTGAGATCGAACGCAACGGCCGGACAGAAGTGGTGAAGGCCAATCGCGAGGTGATCGTCTCGGCGTCGTCCTTCAATTCGCCGAAACTGCTGATGCTCTCGGGCATCGGTCCTGCAGCGCATCTAAGAGAGATGGGTATCGAGGTGGAGGTCGACCGCCCGGGCGTCGGCCAGAATCTCCAGGACCATATGGAATTCTATTTCCAACAGGTCAGCACCAAGCCGGTCTCGCTCTATTCTTGGCTGCCGTGGTTCTGGCAGGGCGTGGCGGGGGCGCAATGGCTCTTCTTCAAATCCGGCCTTGGCATTTCCAACCAGTTCGAGGCCTGCGCCTTCCTGCGCTCGGCTCCCGGCGTCAAGCAGCCGGACATCCAGTACCACTTCCTGCCGGTGGCAATCAGCTATGACGGCAAGGCGGCGGCGAACTCGCACGGCTTTCAGGTGCATGTTGGCTACAACCTGTCGAAATCACGCGGCGACGTCACGCTTCGCTCCCCCGATCCGAAAGCCGATCCGGTCATCCGCTTCAATTATATGAGCCATCCGGAGGACTGGGAGAAATTCCGCCATTGCGTGCGGCTGACGCGCGAGATCTTCGGCCAGACGGCCTTCGACCTCTATCGCGGCCCGGAAATCCAGCCGGGAGAAAAAGTCCAGACGGACGAGGAGATCGACGCCTTCCTGCGCGAGCACCTGGAAAGCGCCTATCACCCTTGCGGCACATGCAAGATGGGTGCGAAGGACGACCCGATGGCGGTGGTGGATCCGGAAACGCGGGTGATCGGTGTTGAAGGACTGCGTGTCGCCGATTCCTCGATCTTTCCGCACATCACCTATGGCAATCTCAACGGCCCCTCGATCATGACCGGCGAAAAGGCCGCCGATTACATTCTTGGCAAGCAACCGCTCGCCCGCTCCAACCAGGAGCCTTGGATCAATCCGAGATGGGCGTTGAGCGACCGGTGAGACTACTCTGAAAGGAAGCCGATCCAGCGCCCGGAAAGTACCGCTCCGGTCCAGATCGCCACGGAAAGCAGGGCCGAGAGGCGGACTCTTGGGGAAAGCGGTCCGCCCTTGACGGCTGCTCGCCATTGCGGCGTCAGATGCAGCAGCAGCGCATTGGTGATGCCGAGGGCAAGCAGGGTGATCTTGGTGAGAAAGGCCGCATTACCGGCATATTCGAGCGGGCGGACACTGAAGAGGCAGAAGCCGGTGATGATCGCGAGGCCGACGCCGGTCGCCGCCGCGCGCGAGAGGAACGGCCCGACCACCTCTACCGGAACCTTCCTGAAGAAGCCGAGCAGCCGCAGGTCGAGTGGAAGGATCGCGCCGACTAAGAGCCCAATCGAAAGGACGTGCGCAGCGTTCACGAAGAGATAGAGGATTGCGGAGCGCCGTATCGCCACCGCAAAGGGCAACGTCCCGATCCACTCCAGCACGCTTACCCCTTCCATCAATTCGTCCGTATGCGCTCCGGATAAATGTCGTAGACCTTTCCGGCCACCGTGATCCGGACCGCCTTCATCCTCTTCTCGCTGCGGTCGAGCGAGCGATTGCCAAGTGCGACGATCGGATCGCCGATCTTTGCGACGCCCTCGACGAAACCGGAGCGTTCGGTGAGGCGGGGATTGCCGAGTTCGACTCGCCAGACGCCGTCATTTTTCGTCTCGACGCGAAGGGTCGGATGCGGCGGCGCCATCGAAATCTCGCGGATCGTCCCGGAGAGCTCAATCTGATCGGCTTCCGCCCAGGACCAGCCATGATGTGCATAGGCACCCGTGGCGACAAGCAGCCCAAGGAGAGCTGCGACGAGCATGCGAAGCGGTAAGGGTCTGGCCATCTCTTCTCTCCTGTCCATGGACCCATAAGATCAGCCTGAACTTGGCGCGCTTGAAACGGAAGGACAGTGCATTCAACAAATCTTGAACGCCGAGAGACCATTCAGCGCGGTACGCGCACGAGTAACCTGGCCCTGCACGTCTGCGGGGAGAATAATCTACCAATTTACTAGGTTTTCTTAGAACTTTCTGGATGAGAGAGATATTTGCTCTGATCCTTGAGCAATAGAAATCCGTTTTTCTGTCCTTTGTCACAAACGGCTGCGATATTCCGTGCAAATTGCAACAGGATGCAGCCATGACCACGCAATCCCTCGAAGCCAAAGCGGAGGCCTTGAACGCAAAGCTCGAAGGCCTGGATCTTGCCGGACGCCTGGCCCTGGTCGCCGGTCTTGAAGGCCGGACCGTTTTCACGACGTCGCTCGGTATCGAGGATCAGGTCATCACCGCCGCGATCGGAACCGGCCGCCTCGGCATCGAAGTTGCGACGCTCTCCACCGGCCGCCTCTTCAACGAGACCGTTGCGCTCATCGACCGGACCGAGGAAACCTACGGCATCCTGATCAAGCGCTATCATCCTGAAAAGGCCGATATCGATGCTTACGTGGCGCAGTACGGCATGAACGGCTTTTACGAAAGCGTCGAGGCGAGACATGCCTGCTGCGGCGTGCGCAAGCTGAAGCCGCTTGCCCGCGCCCTTGAAGGAGCACGCTACTGGATTACCGGCCTGCGTCGCGGCCAGTCGGGCAATCGCGCCGCCACCCCATTTGCGGAAGCGGATCTCGAACGCGGGCTCATCAAGATCAATCCGCTTGCGGATTGGGACATCGAGACCATCCGCGCCCATGTCGCGGCACAAGCCATTCCCGTCAACCCGCTGCACGGCCGCGGCTATCCATCGATCGGCTGCGAACCCTGCACCCGCGCGATCAAGCCCGGCGAGCCCGAGCGGGCTGGACGCTGGTGGTGGGAGAATGACGAGAAGCGGGAATGCGGTCTGCATGTGCCGGAAGCAGCTTCCTCCATTATCCCCAGTGCAAGCAGCGCCGCCTGAGGCGGCAGCCGCATCAAAAGACAAGTATCCTCCCCTGGAGTTCGAAATGCCCCACACCCATCCGGAAACGGAACTGCACAATCCGCAGAGCGCGAAGCCGCCGCTCGACCCGCATCTGAAGGCGCTGGAAAACGAAGCGATCCACATTTTCCGTGAGGTCGCGGCGGAATTCGAGCGCCCGGTGATGCTCTATTCGATCGGCAAGGACTCCTCCGTGCTCCTGCATCTGGCGCGCAAGGCCTTTTATCCCGGCCGCGTGCCCTTCCCGCTCCTGCATGTCAATACCGGCTGGAAGTTCCAGGAGATGATCGCCTTCCGCGACGAGATGGTCGAAAAATACGATCTCGATCTCGTCGTTCATACCAACCCGCGCGGGGCTACCGAGAACATCACGCCGTTCTCGCATGGCTCGGCGCTCTATACCGACATCATGAAGACCGAGGCGTTGCGCCAGGCGCTCGATGCCGGCCGGTACGATGCCGCTTTCGGCGGCGCGCGGCGCGACGAGGAAGCAAGCCGCGCCAAGGAACGCATCTATTCCTTCCGTACGCCGGACCACCGCTGGGACCCGCGCAACCAGCGCCCCGAGCTCTGGAACATCTATAATGGCATGGTCCGCAAGGGTGAGAGCGTGCGCGCCTTCCCGCTATCAAACTGGACGGAAGTCGACATCTGGCGCTACATTCAGGCGGAAGAGATTCCGATCGTGCCGCTCTATTTCGCGGAGAAGCGCCCGATCGTCGAGCGCGACGGCATGATGATCCTCGCCGAAGACCCGCGCCTCGAGCTTCTGCCTGGCGAGACGAAGCGCGAAGAAGTCATCCGCTTCCGCACGCTCGGTTGCTTCCCGCTGACCGGCGCCATTCGTTCCCGCGCCACCACACTCGACGACATTATTTCCGAACTTGAAACCGCGACCGTCTCCGAACGGCAGGGCCGCGCCATCGACCGCGATCAGGCCGGATCGATGGAAAAGAAGAAACGCGAAGGATATTTCTGATGACCGCACCCGCCATCGCGAACGCCGCTCTCGACGAAACGACCGCTGTCGTCGCTTTTCCGGCGCAGGAGCCGGCGCGGGCCACGCGGGATACCCGTCCGCTGCGTTTGATCACCTGCGGCAGCGTCGATGACGGCAAGTCGACGCTGATCGGCCGGCTGCTGTGGGACACCAAGGCGGTGAAGGAAGACCAGGCCGCAAGCCTCCAGCGCGATTCCAAGGGCAAGCAAAACGATCTCGGCCTGCCGGATTTCGCCTTGCTGCTCGACGGGCTGCAGGCCGAGCGCGAACAGGGCATCACCATTGATGTCGCCTACCGTTATTTCTCGACCGACAGGCGCTCCTTCATCGTCGCCGACACGCCCGGCCATGAGCAATATACCCGCAACATGGCAACCGGTGCCTCGACCGCCGATCTGGCCGTGCTGCTGGTCGATGCGCGCGTGGGCCTTCTGGAGCAGACCCGCCGCCACGCAACGATCGCGACGCTGATGGGCATTCGCCAGTTCGTGCTCGCGGTCAACAAGATCGACCTTACGAACTACGACCGCGCCCGCTTTGAACAGATCTCGCACGAATTCAGGGAACTGGCGCTGTCGCTCGGCGTGCGTCAGGTCACAGCGATCCCGGTCTCGGCGCTGAAAGGCGAGAACGTCGTCTATGACGGCCGCGCCTCCATGCCCTGGTATGATGGTCCGACGCTGATCGAGGTTCTGGAGCTCGCAACGACGCGCTCGGCGCAGACCGTCGGCTTCCGCCTGCCGGTGCAGCGTGTTTCGCGCCCCGGTGAAAGCTTCCGCGGCTACCAGGGCACGGTTGCCGGCGGCTCGGTGAAGCCCGGCGATTCCGTCGTCATCCTGCCATCCGGCATCGTCGCCAATGTGACGAAGATCGTCACGTTCGATCTCGTGCGCAATGCCGCCGTTGCCGGCGATGCGATCACGCTCGTGCTCGACCGTCAGGTGGACGTTTCGCGCGGCGACGTGATCGCGGCGATCGACAGCCAGCCGATGACCGGGCTTGCCTTCGATGCGCAGCTTGTCGCGCTCCAGCCGGAAGGCATCCAGCCCGGCAAGCGCTACTGGCTGAAGTCCGGCAGCCGCCGCCAGCGCGTTCAGGTGCAACCCGCGAGCCAGCTCGACCTCAACAGCGGCAAGTGGAACCAGACGCAAGAGCTGCCGATGAATGCCATCGGCAAGGTTCACCTCGCCTTCGACGAACAGGCGATCTTCGACACTTACGAGCAGAACCGCACGACCGGCGCCTTCATCCTGATCGACCCCGACACCAACAATACGGTTGCCGGCGGCATGATCACCGCCAAGCGTGCCGCTCTCGGCGGCATCCATGCGGAAGAGAGCCGGGTGATCCTCTCGCTGCCGGCCGATCTCGCCGACCAGCTGATGGCGACGGAAATCTTCGCCAATCGCCGCGAAGACGCAGAGGTACGCCGTGTCACTGCCGCAAAGGCCGTGGAGATCATCGACGCGATCGACGGCTGATCAACGATTTTGCGACGATCGACAGGGGGCCACGCGGCCCCCTTTTTCGTTGGCGAACGCCGCTTCATACTTTCCTCTGCCGGCGATCATCAGGCGTGCCTCTCGATGGTCGCCAGATCGATGGTCAGCGGCGGTAGATCGGCATGCCGCCAAAGCTGATAGCCGACGACACTGCCCAGGATGACGGACCAGATAAGGATTTCGCGCAGTGTGAAAATTGGTTCCTTCGACATCGCTGTCTCGCAGAGGATGCATTCGTTGAAGGCATCATCGCGTCCATCGTTCACTTTGAGAAGACAGCGTTTTGGAAACAGGACGTTTCTTAGTGAACAATAAAGCCCGCTGGGCGCCCTACAGCGCTGTGCGTCTTTTCAGACGCACAAAGGTCGCTGTAGCACTTTGAATTGCTGCATGTTTTTATCCTTAAATCGGCTCCGATTTAAGGAAACATGCAGTAGCAACGAAGCCGGCAGCGTCTCAAAACGGCACACTTCCAAGAAACGATTCAGGTTGATGCGATTGCCGCCACTGGGGGCCTTTCAATGCGGTCCTCACTTGGTAAGGTGGCCCGTCGGCCATGATGACCGATAGGGCTGTTTCACCGCTTCGAACGTCGTGGGACAGTCCGCCTGCCTAAGCAGGCCAGCCCCGGCGGACAAGCCGCCGAGGCCTTACTGCATGATTCCTTAAATCGGAACCGATTTAAGGACAAAATCATGCAGCGATTCAAAGTGCTACAGCGAACTTTGCGCGTCTAATTAGACGCGCGGCGCTGTAGATGTCACCTTGCCTTAAAACCGGACATCCCAAGGGAAAAATCTGGCTTCCCCGGGCGCGTTCTCACTCTCCGGAAGGCCGATATCGCGGAGCATGCGATTTGGCAGGTGAGACATCTGGTTCTTCATTTGACGACGCCTCCAGGCGGCCAGAATCAACGCACCCGTGGTCTTCCAGACGCCGAATTTCCGGCACAGTTCGTCGACCGTTGCCGCAAGGGTATCGACAACTAAAAATTGTGCTTCGCGCATGAGCTTCTGTCCCGGCGCAACGCGCAGCCAGGTCCTCTCGTAGGTCAAAAGACGCGCGGATGCGGACGCGGAAATGCGAACAGTCGCTCCGTCAGCCGGTCACGTCAGATCAGATGGGAAAATGCCAAACGGCGGAAATCCGGGGCTTAGAGGCCCTGGAACCAAAATCGGCTTGGGCTAGATGCACGACACATCGAAGCCATGATAGCCGTCCCGCCAGAGAGGCGCACAAACACGAGAATAGATTCCATTTCACGCCTCCTCTGATTGAATTGCGGATAGCGTTACATTACACGAGACTGGCCGATCGGCAAGTACACAATTTCGAATTGTAGAAATCACACATGAATCGTTGCAGGAAAGCAACACCATTCCGATGACCCACACTCGACCCTAAGCCCGTCCGCTTCACGCTTCGGCCGGTGCGTTCGGCCTGCTGTCGTTGCCCCCTCTTGCCTGCCGGATAGAACTTTCCGGACCCCGGGGACTACCACCGTGGCATTCCGTTGCGGCTGTAGCTCAGTGCGTAGAGCGTCGGCTTCCGACTGCGGTGTCGAGCTTCGACCCCTCGCCCGCCGCCACATGCAACGCGCTTCGGTTATACCGGCGACGACCTTATCAAACGAGTTCAGGAGGAAATGCCGCCGATAGAGTCGTTTCTGTTGGTAAGACGTAGCGTCGACGCCAAACCTACGACGCGAAAAACGCTGATAATTCGATGATTTCGGGAGGTTGTAAGCTGGTCGGAGTGGAGTGATTCGAACACTCGACCCCCACGTCCCGAACGTGGTGCGCTACCAGACTGCGCTACACTCCGTGACCAGCGGCGCCTCTATAGAACAGCATTTTCGATTTCACAAGCGCCTAGCTCAAAAAAGAATGCCCGCACCACCAAAATTCGACCGAAGGAACGCCTGTCCACACCCGCCGCCGCGCGCCAAAATAGGGCGTTTCTGCAACGCTTCGGATTTTCCTGAATCGGAACGCCGGGAGCCGATTTTCTTTCCTTCCTTTTGACGTTAGAGGCTCAACGGATCGCTTGGAAAACCGGGGGATTCCGGCCTTCCGCGCTGCAGATTTCAGGACAAGCACCAAAGGGACAGAGATATGAACTTCCGCATGATGACGGTGGCCGGCCTTGCGCTGGTCCTTGCCGGCTGTACGACGACTACAGGGGTGACGAGAAACGCGGTCGAGGCCCGCTGGCTGGGCCAGCCCGCCGGCACCTTCTTCGCCCAATACGGCCCGCCGATTTCCGACGTCGAAGCCGGAAGCGACACCATCTATAGCTGGAAGGGCGGCTACAAGACCCGCAAGATCCCGGCCGAATACGAAAAAACCGCCGACGGCAAACGCGGCAAGCGCATTTCCGCCGCCCGTACGGAATATCTGAGCTGCGCCGTCCAACTCACCGTCTCCTCCGACTACGTCATCCGCTCAATCCGCATCGCCGGCGACCGCAAACGCGCAAACGGCCCGAGCTGGTGCGAAGAGTTCTTGGGTGGCGCGAAGGCGGAGTGAAACCAACCGACCAAACATCGTCAGAAATCCGCCGGCGAAAGTCGGCGTTTTTTGTCGCTTCGAAGGTATTTTGATCGAATGTGGCTGGGGCGCCTGGATTCGAACCAGGGAATGGCGGTACCAAAAACCGCTGCCTTACCGCTTGGCTACGCCCCAACGGAGCTGGCGAGAAATTACCTCGCCAAATCGAGCGCCTGATTAGCAAAGCTCGTGCGCCGTCACAATGCTTAACTTCGCGTTGCGCGCAAATTTGTTACTGCCTACCTTCCTTCCACACGGCATCCGCTCATTCGCCCAAAGGCCGCAATGGCTAACGATCCTGTACCTAGGCCCGTTTCCTCCTTCGATCCTTTGGCCTATTGTCGCCGCAAATGGAGACCTTGATGAGCCCGTTTCGCGCCCGCCCGCCTGCCGTTCCAACCGTTCTGCTCGACGACACCGTCGTGCGCATCATCCGTTGGGATTTCGAGCCTGGCGCCGATACGGGGCACCACGTTCACGGGCTCGGCTATGTCGTCGTGCCGATGACGGACTGCCAGTTCCTGGTGGAAGAGGAAGGCGGCAGCCGCAGGGTCGATGTCGCAAAGGGCATCGCTTACCGGCGCGACGCGGGCGTCGCGCATAATGTCGTCAATGCGGGCAGCGAGCCGATGTCCTTCATCGAGATCGAATACAAGTGAAAGCCAGGAAGAGACGCATGCAAGGCCCGGAGTTCGATCTCGATTTCAAGCCGGCCCACGGCCAGGCGGTGGCGGTTGCAGAGGACGTGCAGCGCATTACCGTCAACAACCCCGGTCCCTTCACCTTCCACGGCACCAATACCTATATCGTCGGCCGCCGCTCCGTCGTGGTCATCGATCCGGGGCCGGAGGATGCCGCGCATTTCAACGCGCTGATGACAGCGCTTGAAGGTCGCGAGGTGACCCATATCGCCGTCAGCCATACGCATCGCGACCATTCGCCACTCGCCCGCCGCCTCAAGGCTGCGACAGGGGCGCTGATCATTGGTGAAGGTCCGCATCGGGGCGCCCGGCCCTTGCACCAGGGCGAAACCAATCCCTTCGCCGAAAGCTCGGATATGGAATTTGCCCCCGACGTCGCCCTCTCGGACGGCGCAAAGGTCGAAGGCGATGGCTGGAGACTTACGGCGCTTGCCACGCCGGGACACACGGCTAACCACATGGCCTTTGCGCTTGATCACACGGGCATCCTCTTTTCCGCCGACCACGTGATGGCCTGGGCGACGACCATCGTCGCGCCGCCGGATGGCGCCATGGCCGACTATATGGCTTCGCTCGAAAAGCTCCTCGGGCGCGACGACCGGCTCTATCTGCCCGGCCATGGCGGCCCGGTTACCGAGCCCGGCTCGTTCCTGCGCGGGCTCAGGGCGCATCGCAAGATGCGCGAGCGCGCCGTACTCGAACGCATCAGCGCCGGCGACCGGAAGATCCCGGATATGGTGAAGGTGATCTATGCTTCGACCGATCCGCGGCTTCACGGGGCGGCAGAGCTCTCAGTCCTTGCCCACATGGAAGACCTGATCGAGCAGGGCCGCGTCGAGACCGATGGACCGCCCTCGCTTCTCGGCGATTATCGCCTGATGCCCGGCGGCGCCGGATGAAGGGCCGCGATCAATCGCCGGCTATCCCCAGCAGTTCTGCATCGAGAGCCCGCAAAAATTCTTCCGCGAACTGAGCGCCCATGCCGAGGTCATGCGGCCCGTAGCGCGAGGCCACCCGCAGATCGACAAGGGTGGTCTCCGCCTCCTCGCGCAGCCTGATCAGCACGTCGAAGCGGAAGCCGACGATCAAAGTGCGCCATTCGCCCTGCAGCACGACATCGCCCGAGCGGCGTCCCGGTATGCCGCCATCGAGCCCCGGCGCGGGCCGCCAGGCCGGCACCGGAATGACATCCGGCTCGCTATTCGCATCCGCACCCGCGCCAGACCGCACCGCCAGATCCTCAAGGTTGGCCCGCGCGTTTTCGGTCCCGAGTTCCGCCGTCGTGCCGACGCGCGTTTCATCGACGACCTTGCGGACGCCCTGAAACACGCGGTCGAGTGCGCCATCATAGCGCCGGCCGGTGAGCCCCGGATAAGCGGCGATCCGCGCCTCGCGATCCTGCGGCGTAACGGTCGGGTTGCGTTTCAGCCAACTCCTTTCCGCCTCGGGCACCTTGATCCAAGGCGGCGGCGTCACCGTGTCGGTGCTGATATCGTAGATAGCCGGCCGCATCAGATACTGCACGGCTCCATAGCCGAGAAAGCCGAGCGGAAGCGCCGCATAGGCGATAGCCGAGATCGAAGCGATGCCGCCGACCGCCGCCACCTGCCACAGACGCGTGAGGCCGATGGCCGCCAGCAGCAGGCCGATCAAGGCAAAGGCGCCGGATAGCGACGCCAGCGCCAGAAAATGCGGGGTCGTCAGGGGACCGAAACGATGCGCCAGTACCGACAGCACGAAGATCGCAAAGGCGATGCGGGCCAAACGGCGCGCCCAATGGGCAGCATGGGAATAGGGACGCTCGTAGCGAACAATCATATAACGGAATCAATCCCAGGCGGAACAGACCTCGCTTTCTTAGACCATGGCCGATGCCCTGGGAACAGAAATGCTCTGGCCATCCGAACAAACACTATGCGGTTGCATAGGCGCCGCAAATTCGCCATTCTCGTTAACAAGCTATTGGACATGATATTTCCGGCCGGCTGTTTCGGGACCGGGGAAGTGAACTGGAGGCATTTGGCCGGCATCGAAAGCCACTGCATGGTTCCTTAAATCGGAACCGATTTAAGAATAAAGCCATGCAGCAGGTCAAAGTGTTGCAGCGACCTTTGTGCCTCTGAAAGATGCACGGCGCTGTAACAAACGCGCGGCAAGCAACGGAGAAACATCATGGTCGCATCGGAAACAACCATGGAAATTGCCGTCCCCGCCCCTCCGCCTCAGACTGGCGAAGCGGCCATTCCGATGGCGCTGCTCGAGCTGGAACTTTCTCTCGACCACTTTTCCGGAAACAAAGAGGATTTTGCGGCTTTCATCCGCACGGTGGCGGACGATGTCGGCGGCGAATTCCTCTTCGCTCTGCCGGCCTCCGGTCTCATTGAAGATTGTCTGACGATCGCCGCCATTCGTTACGGTGAAACCGAAGACAAGGCGCCGATGATCCTGTTCGTCTGCCTCGATGGGGATGGAAGCACAATTCGCGTGGAGCAGCCGAGCGAGCGAACGGCCGACCTCAAGAGCTTTGCGGAAGCCTTCGTCGGCGTGCTGGAGCAGATCTGACACGTTGCTATGCAGGTTTCCTTGAATCGGGGCCGATTTAAGAGAAACATGCAGAAATTCAAAGTGCTACAGCGATCTTTGTGCGTCTGAAAAGACGCACGGCGCTGTCGGCGGCGATTGACCAGTCGCGTGCAACCGGCGCATGATATTCCATCGGATTGAATCGCGCCCTGCGGATCCAACGTTATGCGTCGCTCCCTCTTGTTTGCAGCCTCATCGCGCAGAGAACGCGAGGCCACGATCATTTTCCCTCATTCAGCAGTGGATATGACTGCCCGGTTTGCGGCCGACCTCTGTCAGGAGGATCTGTTCGCTCGTCATCCGCCGATGGCGGGTTGACGCTGCAGTACCGCCGCGCACTGCGCGCGTCGATCAGGAGGTGATGATGACGATGATGACCATGAGACTGCTGCCGCTCGCAGCCGCAGGGCTGCTGCTCGCCGCGTGCCAGACGATGACGCCCGAGGAGCGTCGCGCCGCAGACGCGAACACCTGTGCCTCCTACGGCTTCCGACGGGGCACCGACGCCTTTGCCACCTGCCTGCAGCGGATCGAACTCGACCGTCGCGCCGAGCGGCGCAGCCTGCGCTACAGTAACGACTTGATGTTGTGGGGCTGGAACCGGCCGGTCGTCGTCGAGCGGCGGGTGATCGTCACACAGAACCGATAGCGCGGGATGAGGAAAAGTGTGCGCGGTTTTCCGCCCGCATCCCGCGCTAAATTATTAGACTCGATCATGTTCATGATTTTAGTTCGATCCGACCTAAAATCATCGTGATCTAGTGCATGTATCCTTAAATCAGAACCGATTTAAGGATAAAAACATGCAGCGATTCAAAGTGCTACAGCGATCTTTGTGCGTCTGAAAAAGACGCGCGGGACTCAAGCGGGCGGGACCACCGATCGTCGTCTGACAATGTGCGTCGGCAGTCATCAACTTGCCGCCAACGCCTGCTCCTTGCTGCTGCCGTTGATCGACGCCTGTGCAGCCGCCAGCCGGGCGATCGGCACCCGGAATGGCGAACAGGAAACGTAGTCGAGCCCCGCCTCCTCGCAGAAGCGGATCGAGGCGGGATCGCCGCCATGCTCGCCGCAAATGCCGAGCTTCAGCCCATTCTTGGTGCGGCGTCCACGCTCTGCTGCAATCTGGATCAACTCGCCGACGCCTTCGAAATCGAGCGACACGAAGGGGTCCTGTTCGATGATGCCCTTCTGCTGATAGGTGGCGAGAAACTGGGCGGCATCGTCACGCGAGATGCCGAAGGTGGTCTGCGTCAAGTCATTGGTGCCGAAGGAGAAGAAGTCGGCCGCCTCGGCGATCACGCCGGCCCGCAGGGCCGCCCGCGGCAGCTCGATCATCGTGCCGATCAGATAGTCGATGCCGATGCCCGCCTCTCCGATCACATCCTTGGCAACCGCGTCTATCCGTTCCTTGACGTAATCGAGCTCGGAGCGCAGACCCACGAGCGGCACCATGATCTCGGGGACCACAGGAGCACCGGTCTTCTGTGCCGCCTCGACCGCGGCCTCGAAAATGGCACGGGCCTGCATTTCGGCAATTTCCGGATAGGAGATCGCCAGGCGGCAACCGCGATGCCCAAGCATCGGGTTGAATTCGTGTAGCGCGTCCACCCGCTCGCGCAGATGCGCTGGGTCGAGCGACAGGACGCCGGCGACTTCGGCGATTTCCTCGTCGGTCTTCGGCAGGAACTCGTGCAGCGGCGGGTCAAGCAGCCGGATCGTCACCGGCAGCCCGTGCATGATCGAGAAGAGTTCGACGAAGTCTGAGCGCTGCATCGGCAGAAGCTTAGCAAGCGCCACCCGCCGGCCTTCTTGGTCTTCGGCCAGGATCATCTCGCGCATCACATTGATGCGGTCGTCCTCGAAGAACATGTGCTCGGTGCGGCAGAGGCCTATGCCTTCGGCACCGAAGGAGCGTGCCGCACGCGCATCGGCCGGGGTCTCAGCGTTGGTGCGCACCGTCATCCGACGGCTCTGATCGGCCCATTGCATGATCTTGCCGAAATCGCCGGAAAGCTCCGGCTGGAGCATCGGGATCTCGCCTTTCAGCACCTGGCCGGACGATCCATCGATGGTGATGACGTCGCCCTTCTTCAGCGTCACGCTTGCGGCAATCAGCAGCTCGTTGCGCGGGTCGACGCGGATGTTGCCGGCACCCGAAACGCAAGGCGTGCCCATGCCGCGCGCAACGACGGCGGCGTGGCTCGTCATGCCGCCGCGCGTCGTCAGAATTCCCTCCGCGGCGTGCATACCGTGGATATCCTCAGGGCTCGTTTCGATGCGGACCAGAATGACCTTGCGGCCCTCCTTGTCGGCCTGGACCGCCTCCTCGGAGGTAAAAACCATCTCGCCCGTCGCAGCACCCGGCGAGGCGGGCAGTCCGGAGCCGATGATATCGCGGCGCGCATGCGGATCGATCGTTGGGTGCAGGAGCTGGTCGAGCGAAGCGGGGTCAATGCGCGCCACGGCCTCTTCCTTTGAGATCAGCCCCTCCTCGGCCATGTCGACGGCGATTTTCAGCGCCGCCTTGGCAGTGCGCTTGCCGGAGCGCGTCTGCAGCATCCACAGCTTGCCGCGTTCGATCGTGAATTCGAGGTCCTGCATATCGCGGTAGTGCCGTTCGAGGGCGTTGCAGATCGCCTCAAATTCGGCAAAAGCCTCCGGCATCAGCTTTTCCAGCGACGGCTTGTCAGAGCCCGAAGCGATGCGGGAAGCCTCGGTGATATTCTGCGGCGTGCGGATGCCCGCCACCACGTCCTCCCCCTGCGCGTTGACCAGGAACTCTCCGTAGAGTTCCTTCTCACCGGTCGAGGGATTGCGCGTGAAGGCGACGCCGGTCGCGGACGAATTGCCGAGATTGCCGAACACCATGGCCTGGACGTTGACTGCAGTGCCCCAGCCGGCCGGTATGGCGTGGAGATGGCGGTAGGTGATCGCGCGCGGGTTCATCCAGCTCGAAAAGACGGCGCCGATGGCGCCCCAGAGCTGGACCTCGGGGTCCTGCGGAAAGGGCTCGCCAAGCACCTCCTCGATCGCCTCCTTGTAGCGCGTTATGACGTGCTGCCATTCGACGGCCGAAAGCTCCGTATCCTGCTCGTGACCAAGACGCCCCTTTTCGTCTTCCAGGATCTCCTCGAAGATCTCATGGTCGACCCCCATGACTACATCGCCATACATCTGGATGAAGCGCCGGTAGCTGTCCCAGGCGAAGCGCGCATCGCCGGCATCATGTCCGAGGGCATGAACCGACTGATCGTTGAGGCCGAGGTTCAGAACGGTGTCCATCATTCCGGGCATCGAGGCGCGGGCACCGGAGCGAACGGAGAGGAGGAGCGGATGCGCGGTATCGCCGAAGACGCGGCCGGTGATCTCCTCCGTTCGGGCAATGCCCTCGCGTACCTGCTCGCGCAGGCCCTTGGGCATGGTCTTGCCATTCTCGAAATAGCTGTTGCAGGCATCCGTGACGATCGTCAGGCCGGGCGGAACCGGCAAGCCGAGATTGCACATCTCCGCCAGGTTCGCGCCCTTTCCCCCGAGCCTGTTGCGCTCTTCGGCGCGCCCCTCGGCCTTGCCTCCGCCGAAGGTATATACCCATTTCGTCATGCCTGTTCTCCACCCAGAAACAGCTTTTCTGACGGTCTACAGTATATGTTTCGGGCTGAAAATGCACTTGGCCAAGATTTTTGCTGCAGTGCATCAATTTTAGAGTCAGCGAGCGAAATCCACGGAAGTCTCAGACGGCTTCGCGCAACCGCTCGGCCGTTTGCAGGTCGACAGAGACGAGCTGCGAGACGCCCTGCTCGGCCATGGTGACGCCGAACAGGCGGTTCATGCGGGCCATGGTGATCGGATTGTGGGTGATGATGATGAACCGCGTTTCGGTCGATGCCGCCATCTCGTCCATCAGGTTGCAATAGCGCTCGACATTATGATCGTCGAGCGGCGCGTCGACTTCGTCGAGCACGCAGATCGGCGCCGGATTGGTCAGGAAGACGGCGAAGATCAGGGCCATTGCCGTCAGCGCCTGCTCACCGCCCGAGAGCAGTGTCATCGTCTGCGGTTTCTTGCCGGGCGGCCGGGCGAGAATTTCGAGGCCGGCTTCCAGTGGATCGTCGCTCTCGATCAATTGCAGTTCCGCGGTGCCGCCGCCGAAGAGATGCGTAAAGAGCCGCTGGAACTGGCCATTGACCACGTCGAACGCCGCAATCAATCGTTCGCGGCCCTCGCGGTTGAGATTCTGGATGGCGCTGCGCAGCTTGCGGATGGCCTCGATCACGTCGTCGCGCTCCTTCAGCAGCGCCGCAAGGCGTTCGGCAAGCTCCTTCTGCTCTTCGTCGGCGCGCAGGTTGACGGCGCCCAGCCGTTCCCGCTCGACCTTCAGCCGCTCAAGCTCGCGCTCGACGCCGCGCATTTCAGGCAATACCTCATCGACGGCAAGGCCAGTCAGCCGCATCACCTCATGGGGTGCGCAGGAAAGCGCCTCAAGGATACGGGCCTCGATCTCGACGCGGCGCTCACGGGCCGAAACGAGCCGTTCCTCGGCCCGGCCGCGCTTTTCACGCGCTTCCGCAAGTTCCGAAAGCGCCGTCGCAGCAAGGCGATCGGCTTCACGCTGGCGGCTCTCCGCTTCTGCAAGAATGTCGGCTGCCTGCCGGCGCGACGCCTCCACCTTCTGCAATTCGTTCATTAGGCTACGGCGCTTGTCCTCGAACTCGTCGGGAGCATCGATCAGCTCCTCGACTTCATCGCGCGCTTCCGCCTCGCGATCGCGCAATGTGGCGATGTGCTCGTCGGCGCTCGCGGCCCGCGCCCTCCAGGTTTCCCGCTCACCGGCAATCGCCGAAAGCCGGCGAAGGCGCGCCTCGTTTTCGCGGGCAAGACCGTCATGGGCAGCGCGCGCTTCGGCAACGGCCGCGCGGTCGGTCGCGACTTCGGCCGTCTGGCTGCGCAGTCGCAGATCGACTTCCGAAAGATCCGCCTGACCGGCAAGGGCATCATTCGCGGCTTCGATCTGCTCGGCGACCTCTTCAACCTGCCCTTCCACCTGAAGCTTCGTCTCGGCGAGCACCGCGCGACGGCGAGCGAGATCGCCCGAGGCACGTTCAGCGACTGCCAATGCGTCGCGAGCGTCGGCGAGCTGTTTGGAGATCATCCGCTGGGCGTCGCGCGAAAGTCGAAGCCGCTCGTCGTCGGTGCGAATGCGCGCACCGGCGGTTGCAAGCTCCGCCTCGGCCCGCCGCAGGGCCTCCGTTGCATCGTCCGCTTCGCCTTCGAGCTCCGAAAGGCGGTTCTTCTGGGCAAGCCGCAGCGCCGCCGCGCTCGGCGCCTCCGATCCGGTCACGTGACCATCCCACCGCCAGACCGCGCCTTCCTTCGTCACCAGGCGCTGCCCGGTCATAAGGAGCGGCAGCAGGCGCTCGGCCTGCGCTTCGTTTTCCACGATGCCGATCTGAGTTAGAGTTCTTCTTAGCGCCTCCGGCCCGTGCACATAGCCGATCAAAGGCGTGGCACCTATCGGCAGCGCCGGATCGTTCGCGTGATCGCCGGGCATCCGCCAATGCGAGGGCGCCGCCTGTTCCAAGGGCGAATCGAGATCGTCGCCAAGGACCGCACCGAGCGCCGTCTCGAAGCCGCGTTCGACCTTCATCTCTTCAACCACCGCCGGATAGGCGCTGGCCCCGGCGGCTTCCAGCATCCGGCGGATCGTGCGTGCCTCGGTTTCGATGCCGTTCAGCCTCGCGCGCGCCTGATCGACCGGCGGGCGGGCGGCAGCTTCGTCCGCCCGGGCGGCCGCGAGCGCCTCTTCAACCATGACAACGGCAGCTTCGGCCTCCTCCAGCGCGGCTTCCGCAACCTCCACCTGGCCCCGCTTTTCGTGCGGATCGGGGAGTGTGGCCATCTGGCGATCGAGATCGTCGAGATCGCGTGCCTGATCCGCGAGCTGGCGAAGAAGGCGCGCCTGCCGGTCGGAGAGGTCGCGCAACGTTCTTTCGATCTGATTGCGTGCGGCTTGCGCTTCGGCGCGCTCGGCTGTCAGCCGGGCAAGGTCGGCTTCGCTCGCCGAGAGTTTGTCGTTCGTCTCATCCAGCCTGTCGCGCGCCGCCGCGGCGCGGTCGTCCGCCTCCGCCAGAACGTCCCGCAGCTCCGCTTCTTCCTCATCGAGGCGGGCGAGAATGTGGGCATTTTCCGTCACGAGCCGTTCTTCGCGCGCAATATCTTCGGCAAGTTGCGCCAGCCGGCGCTGCAGTTCGTCGCGCCGCCGCAGGATCCGGCTCGCATCCTCCTCGAGTTGCGAGCGGGCGATCTGAAGGCGCTGCAAAGCGGCTGCGAATTTTGCTTCATTCTCGCGCAATTCCGGAAGCTTGAGGCTGGCAATTGCCTGGGCCTTGGCGGCCTCCATCTGCGCCTGCGCCTTCTCGGCAACATGCGCGGTAATCTGGTTCAATTGGCTGGTCGCCTCGGCTTCTGCCTCCTTGGCCTGCACCCAGCGGATGTGGAAAAGAATTGCCTCGTGCCGACGGATATCGGCCGACAGCATCTTGAAGCGATTGGCCTGGCGTGACTGTCGCTTAAGGCTTTCGATCTGGCTTTCGAGCTGGGAGGTCACGTCATCCAGGCGTTCGAGATTGGTTTCGGCCGCCCTAAGCCGAAGTTCTGCCTCGTGACGGCGCGAGTGCAGGCCGGAAATGCCGGCGGCTTCTTCGAGCAGTTGCCGGCGCGCCTGCGGCTTGGCGGCAATCAGCTCGCCGATCCGGCCTTGGCCGACCATCGACGGCGAGCGCGCGCCGGTAGAGGCGTCGGCGAACAGCAATTGGACATCCTTGGCGCGCGCTTCCTTGCCGTTGATGCGGTAGAGCGAACCCTGCTCGCGCTCGATCCGGCGCGTCACCTGGATTTCGTCACTGTCGTTGAAGGCTGCGGGCGCCGTTCGATCGCCGTTGTCGAGATAGAGGCCGACTTCCGCCGTGTTGCGCGCCGGCCGGTTGCCCGATCCGGAAAAGATCACGTCGTCCATGCCGGAGGCGCGCATGTTCTTGTAGGAGTTCTCGCCCATCACCCAGCGCAGCGCCTCGACGAGGTTCGACTTGCCGCAGCCGTTCGGCCCGACCACCCCCGTCAGACCGCGCTCGATGATGAATTCCGTCGGCTCAACGAAGGATTTGAAGCCGAGCAGGCGAAGCTTGTTGAACTTCATGGGCGGCACGCTGGGGGGAGAGACCGATACCCCCCTCTGCCCTGCCGGGCATCTCCCCCGCAAGGGGGGAGATCGGCCGGAAGCACGAATCTGCCCAAAGACAACATGGCAATTGCCGAAAGCACGACGTCCCTCGGTCGAGGCGAAAGATAAGTGGCCGGGCGGGGCATCGCCGCTTGCTGATCTCTCCCCTTGTGGGGGAGATGCCCGGCAGGGCAGAGGGGGGTAACCTGCGAAGGCATCACTCGAACGCCCCCTTCCCGATCACCCCGCACGATATGCTCGCATACATCGTCGACGTCGCGCAGCACATCGTCATTCCAGAAACGCAAGACCGTCCAGCCATCCGCCTCTAGACCTAGGGTGCGCTGCCGATCGTGGTCGAGATTGCCCGGTCTCGCATGCTGCGACCCGTCGACTTCGACTATCAGGCGATGCTCCGCACAAGCAAAATCGACGATGCAGCCGTTAATCCGGGTTTTCAGCGAAACATCACCGTGAGGCATGTCGAGACCTCACCGGCTGCAGTGTATGTCTCCTATTGCTCAGGACGGCAGAGGAAGACTCCGGAACGAAAAAAACGGGCGCACGGCTGCTGCCGTCGCCCGTTGTCAGGAAAAGCGAAGGATCAGAGCTTGCTGTCGATGAGGGCCGACATAACGTCAACCGACATGTCTCCCGAATAGTGCTCACCATTAACGAAGAAGGTCGGCGTCGATTTCACCCCGAACTCCTTGGCGCCCCTCTGCATTACTGCATTCACATCATCCAGAAGTTTTTGGTTCGTCAAGCAGGCCTCGAAGCTCTCCTGTGTAAAACCCGCGAGTTTCGACATCTGCAAGAGCGCGTCGCGGCCATTCTGTGCAGCGGCCCATTGTTCCTGCTGCTTGAAGAGCATGGAGATCATCGGGAAATACTGGCCCTCTGGCGCGCAGCGCGCCAGCATGAAGGCGGCTGCCGCGCGCGGATCGAAGGGGAATTCGCGCACAATGAAGCGCACCTTGCCGCTGTCGATATATTTCGCCTTGATGGCATCGAAGGTCTTGTTGTGGAAGTTGGCGCAGTGCGGGCAGGTCATCGACATGTATTCGACGATCGTCACCGGCGCGTTGGCTTCGCCCACCGCCATTTCCGGCAGCGGCCCCGGTTCCATGAGTTTCGCCACATCGACGGTGCCTTCCGACTGCGGGAGGTCGGCCTTAGCGGCCGGAGCGGCCGCCTGCGCTACTTCGGTGCCGGCGGGTTTCGCTTCGGAGGCGGCGGGCGTCGCCGTCGTGGATGCGGTGGTCGTTGCGTCAGCGCTTGCCGTTATCTCGCTCGGCGCCTTGGAAGCCGTCTCCTTCTTCTCGTCGCTGCAAGCTGCGAGCACCAGGGCAATCGCTGCAACGGCAACACCGCTCAGCAGGCGTTTCGGGAGGCTCATTTCGGAAGCGGACATGACAGGACCCGTGTTCTATGAGGGAAAATTGAAGTGTGATTTCGATAACTTGCCGTGTGCGGGACGACAAGGGGTGGTGCTTCAACTGAAGTCAAAGAATTGTGACCGCCTGATGGTCGCCCTTATTTCCTGCGCGGCGAAAGCACTGCGGTGCCAAGCCGTTTCAGCGCCGTCTTAAGGGCCTCGCTCTCGATGCCTTCCATCATGGTTTCGAGCCGACGAGCCGCCTCGCCCACCAGTAGGCGCGGCCGACGATGGGGCTTGGGCGGTGCGGCCACCGGTTTCTGGACGATGCGCACCTGGCCGATTGCGTAAAAACCGAAGAAGCCGTTGATGCGCTGGATCAGTTCACCTTGTGCGTGGGTCAGGAAAAGCGCCCGTGCCCCCTCGCAGGCGATGGTCAGGACGCCCGGCTGGTAGCCGCCTTCGCCTCCGATTTCGGAGGCTCGCCGTGGCCAGGCGATTTTTTCGGGCCGGGTGCAATCGGCAAATTCCTCCCCGGCAATCTCGTCCCACGACCCGAGCAGCATCGTGTTGATGCCTGCACGCTTCGCCAGCACCGGATCGATCAGGCCGTTGGCGACCTCGCTGATCTGGACGACGCCCTTTCGGGCCTTTGCTTGATTCACCGGAACGACTTTCTGTTTGCAACTCCTATTGAGCCTTGCAGCTCAAGCTGGCGTCCGCCAAGTATAGGCCGGAAAAGGACTGCCCGGCAAATGATGCGCAACACCTTAATAGCGATGGACGCCGCCGACCGTCTGCTCAACTGGTACGATCGCCACCACCGCGAACTGCCGTGGCGGGTCTCGCCGCCCATGGCGCGAAATGGCGCAACTCCCGATCCCTACCATGTCTGGCTGTCCGAAGTGATGCTGCAGCAGACTACCGTCCAGGCGGTCAAGGCCTATTTCGAGAAATTTCTGACGTTGTGGCCGACGGTTGAAGACCTCGCCGCCGCCGAAACCGAGGACGTCATGAAGGCCTGGGCCGGCCTCGGTTATTATGCCCGCGCACGTAACCTGAAGAAATGCGCCGAAGCGGTGGCGCGCGATCATGGCGGACGTTTTCCGGATCGTGAGGAAGGGCTAAGAGCGCTTCCGGGCATCGGCGACTACACAGCCGCCGCGCTGGCAGCGATCGCGTTCAACCGTCGAAGCGCCGTTCTCGACGGCAATGTCGAACGTGTCATTTCCCGCCTGTTTGCGATCGAGACGCCGCTGCCTGCTGCCAAGCCGGAGATGCGGGCGCTGGTCTCCGACCTTACGCCGGCCGACCGGCCGGGTGACTTCGCGCAAGCCATGATGGACCTCGGGGCAACGATCTGCACGCCGAAGCGCCCGGCCTGCTCGCTCTGTCCGTTCCGGGCGAACTGTCTGGCGCTTGCGACGGCCGACCCCGAGACATTCCCGCGAAAGGGGGTGAAGAGGGAAAAACCGCTCCGCCGCGGCGCCGCCTTCGTTGCGATCGACAGCTCCAATGCCGTCTACCTGCAGAAGCGTGCCGAAACGGGCCTGCTCGGTGGCATGACGGAAGTGCCCGGCACCGACTGGACCGCCAGGCGCGACGGCGAAACCTCGATCGAGGCGCAGCCTTTTGCCGCACCCTGGGAGCCCTGCGGAGCGATAACCCACATCTTCACACATTTCGAGTTGCGCCTTTCCGTCTACCGCGCCAATGTCGCGCACGCAGTCACCGCTGCCAACGGATGGTGGGAACCGATGGCGTCGCTCAAGGCGCAGGCGCTTCCGACTGTCATGAAAAAGGCAATTGCCCAGGCTATACCGCATGCGTTCAAAACCGGGTAAAGCGAGCACCGCGCAGAAGAAAACGAGGCGGCTTTTCGTCCACGTCGCTCGGTTGTTATCGTTCGGGAATTGATAATGAGCAGCATCGACATCCGTCACATCGTGTTCGACATCGGCAAGGTGCTGATCCACTATGACCCGCATCTCCCCTATTGCCGCATCATTCCGGACGAAGCGGAGCGCAATTGGTTTTTCGCCAATGTTTGCACCCAAGACTGGAACGTAGAGCAGGATCGCGGCCGCTCCTGGAAAGAGGCCGAAGCCCTGCTGATCCAGAACCATCCGGAACGGGAGGAGCATATCCGCGCCTTCCGCCGGCACTGGCACGAAATGGTGCCGCACGCCTATGTCGGGACGGTTTCGATCATGGAGAGCCTGATCACCGACGGCCGCGACGTGACGATGCTGACGAACTTCGCCTCCGACACGTTTCGCGAAGCACAGCAGCTCTATCCGTTCCTGACGCTGCCGCGCGGGGTTACGGTCTCCGGCGATGTGGGCCTCATCAAGCCCGACGTCGCAATCTACAGTGCCCATGCGAAGACATTCGACCTCATTCCCGAAGCGACGCTCTTCATCGACGACAGCATGGCAAATGTGGAGGGTGCGAAGGCTGCCGGATGGCAAGCAGTCCATTTCACCGATCCGCAGAAACTGAGGGTCGACCTGGCAGCCTACGGCGTTCACTCCTGAGATCTCTCCGCCGCGCAGCGTCCAGGATTTCCGACACCGAACGGTCTTCGAATTCACGAAAACGCCGCAATCGGTTCACCGGCCATTCAGCTTCGCCGCTCCATGATCAGCATTAGAATTCAACACCTTCGCTGAAAGGCCGAGCAATGGTCACGCGCATCTACGGTACGAACTACGCCGACATCATCAAGCAGAACGGCTATGTGGCGGTGGAAATCTATGCCTATGACGGCAATGACAGCATCTATTTGAACAGGACCGACAGCTACGGCGGATACAACTTTGTCGACGCGGGATACGGCAACGATGTTGTCGTGAACTACTTCGAAGGCGGCAATGATATCTATATGGGCGCAGGTGACGATCTCTATATCGCCGATGCGCGCGCCCGCGACGCAAGCTCGTATGATCTCGTTTACGGCGGCAGCGGCAATGACCGCTTCGAGATCGAAACCTACGCCAGCGATTACTATGGCGAGAGCGGCAACGACACCTTCCTCTCGGTCGGCTTCAAGAACTATTTCAACGGCGGCACCGGCATCGATACGATCAGCTATCAGTTGCAGGACGACTGGAGCTCGGAGCGCGGCAAGGGCGTGACGATCGACCTTGGCTACAAATATGCGACCACCGGCACGGGCCGGCGCGAGGACCTGATCAGCATCGAGAACGCGACCGGAACGAACTACGGCCATGACGACATTACCGGCAGTTCCGTCGCCAATGTGTTGCGCGGGCTCGGCGGCAACGACATTCTCGACGGCCTCGGCGGCAATGATTTCCTCGACGGCGGCAGCGGTGCGGATAGTCTCTATGGCGGCTCCGGCGCCGATATCCTGCGCGGCGGCGCTGGCTTCGATTACCTGACGGGTGGCACCGGTGCCGATAATTTCGACTTCAATTCGATCACCGAGACGGCGGTCGGTAGCAGGCGCGATGTGATCACCGATTTCCATCGATCGGAATACGACGTAATCGACCTTTCGACGATCGACGCCGACGTGACCTGGAGCGGAAATCAGAGCTTCACCTATATCGGCAGCCACGCCTTCACCGGCGAGGCGGGCGAGTTGAATTTCCGCTCCGGGGTGATCTCGGGCGACGTCAACGGTGATGGTTACGCCGATTTTCAGATCAAGGTAAACGGCGTTTCCACCCTGCGGGTTGACGACTTCTTTCTGTAACCCGCTCAGGCCTTTGGATCCAGAGCCTCACCGCTCTTGCGGTGGGCTTTTCCATTCATCTACATCTCGAATACAAACGCCCGGAATCCTCGCGGATTCCGGGCGTTTAAAGCTCTCCTTCCGGGACTGAAGGTACAAAAACCGGGCGGAGCGCTTTTCGAAGACCTAAGCGGAACTGGTTGATCAGTTCAGTTTTGCCAGGTCATTTCGAATGACGGACCTGAGTTCGTCGATGGGTTTCAAGGTATTCCCCTCTTCGAAATGCCAGAATGTCCATCCGTTGCAGGCGTCAAGACCCTGGACTTTCGCGCCGAGGCGATGAATGGAGCCAGCCTCGCCGCCGGACGCGAGCGTGCCGTCGGCGCGCACGATGGCGCTATAGCGGCGCTTTGCGTCCGTCAATACCGTGCCAGGCTTGATGAGGCCGCTTTCGATCAGCGTGTTGAAAGCGACGCGCGGTTCCGCCTTCTTGCCGGTCATGACCGAGAGCGTCGCCTTGCCGAGCGGCTCGACCGCGGCGATCCGTTCGGCGGCGGCGTCGATATAGTCCTGTTCGCGCTCGATGCCGACGAAGTGGCGGCCGAGGCGCTTGGCGACGGCGCCGGTAGTGCCTGAGCCGAAGAACGGATCAAGCACCACGTCGCCCGGCCTGGTCGAGGCCATCAGGATGCGGGCGAGCAAGGTTTCCGGCTTTTGGGTCGGATGCACCTTCTTGCCATCGTCGCCCTTCAAGCGCTCCGAACCGGAGCAGATCGGGAACAGCCAGTCGGACCGCATCTGCACGTCGTCGTTCGCCGCCTTCATGGCTTCGTAGTTGAAGGTGTAGCCCTTGGCCTTCGCATTCGGCGTCGCCCAGATCAGCGTCTCATGCGCGTTCTGGAAGCGGCGACCCTTGAAATTCGGCATCGGATTGGTCTTGCGCCAGATGATGTCGTTCAGGATCCAGAAATGCAGGTCCTGGAGGATCGCGCCGACCCGGAAGATGTTGTGATAGGAGCCGATCACCCAGAGCGTGCCGCTCGGCTTCAGAACGCGGCGGCAGGCAAGCAGCCAGGCGCGAGTAAAGGCATCATAGGCCTCGAAGGAGGCGAACTGGTCCCAATCATCGTCGACGGCATCGACCAGCGACTGGTCCGGCCGGTGCAGCATACCGCCGAGTTGGAGATTGTAAGGTGGGTCGGCGAAAACGACATCGACCGAATTATCGGGAAGCGCGTTCAGCGCGGCCACGCAATCTCCCTTGATGATGCTGTCGAGCCAGTTCAACGGACGGGCGGCACGGGAGATTTCGGCAAGCGAAACAACTGAAGACATTGGCAACTCGCAAATACGCTTACTCGGGATGACTATAGCACTATGGTTACCGAAGATGGTTACCAAAGCCTGAAGGCCGTCCGGAAAAAGTCTCACCGGTCTGAGAACGGTAGCTCAGGGCACTTTGGCAACCCCTATTTGAGCACGCATTTTGCCTTTCAACGTAGCCGTTCGCCGCGCCATCTCAGCCGGCGCGGGTTTCGTCGTGCCATTGGCGGCTGTCGTCAGGTGTTTCGCGGCGATCGTTGAGACCGTAGTCTCTGACGACGGCAGCGATCCTCAAGCGATAATCGGCGAAGACGCCTCGGCGTCCCGCCTCCTGCGCCGCGCGATGCTCGGCACCGTTGCGCCACGCCTTTACCGCCTCCTCGTCGCGCCAGAAGGAAAGCGACAGCAACTTGTTCGGATCGGCAAGGCTTTGGAAGCGTTCGATGGAAATAAAGCCGTCAATCCCGTCCAGCGAGGGACGCAGATCGGCGGCGATCCCGAGGTAGGTGTCGCGCTCCCCTTTTGCAGGCAGAACTTCGAAAATGACGGCGATCATCGTGTCATACCTTTCCGTGCGGCAGCGAAACATTCTTCAAAAAGATACGATCCTCTTTGAAGATGAAGCGCTCTCGCCGGGCAAATTCATAGTTCTCGCGCCCGAGCGGATCGGCGGCGAGGCGAGCCCGATAGGCCTCGTAGGCAGCGAGACTTTCGATGTTATAGACGCCGTACGCCGTCGTCGCCGAACCTTCGTGCGGGCTGAAATAGCCGATGAGGTCGGCGCCGCAGCGCGGAATGGCCTCGCCCCAATTGCGGGCGTAGGCGGCGAAATCGTCCTTGCGGAAAGGATCGATCTCATAGCGGATGAAACAGGTGATCACGGGCTTCTCCTTTTTTGATCGGTGCCCATTATGCCTGCTTGCCCATCCGGAATGCTTCGATTACCATCGAAGTATGAAGGAAGGTCCAGACATCACCCTCATCGGATCACTGATCGGCGATCCCGCGCGCGCCAACATGCTGACCGCCTTGATGGGCGGACGAGCGCTGACGTCGACGGAGCTGGCCGCTCATGCCGGCGTCACGCTGCAGACGGCGAGTTCGCATCTTGCCAAGCTGGAAGCTGGCGGATTGCTGACGCAGCGCAAGCAGGGCCGTCACCGCTACTACGCGTTGAGCGAGGATGAGGTCGGGCTGATGCTCGAAAGCCTCATGGGCTTTGCCGCGAGCCGCGGCCTGACGCGCCACCAGCCGGGACCGAGAGATCCGGCGCTCCGGAAAGCGCGTATCTGCTACAACCACCTCGCCGGCGATTATGGCGTGCGCATGCTGGACAGCCTGATCGCCGCTCGTCAAATCGAGGTCACGGGCGACGATGATCTGGCTCTGACCGATGCCGGGCGGATCCGCATCGAGGCTATCGGCATCGACTATGCCGCCCTTAAGAAATCACGCCGGCCGATCTGCCGCACCTGCCTCGACTGGAGCGAACGCCGATCGCATCTTGCCGGCTCGCTCGGCGAGGCATTGCTGACGCTCTTCATCGATAGGGGTTGGGCCAAGCGCGAGCAGAACAGCCGCGCCATTCGCTTCAGCCATGCAGGCGAAAAGGCGTTCCTGGAACTTTTTCCGCGTTAGTCGCACCGAGGTGTCGCCGAGGCGCCCGCGTCGACCAGCGCACCTCTGAACCCCTCGACGGCAATGCGCGTGCACAATGCGGACCATTCGCATTCGTCGCAGGCGGCGCGAATGGAGTCACGCGCGAAAGCAGCGCGCAAGGCATCGAGGCGGCTGGCGTCGAGAACGAGCATCGAGCCAACTCCAAGCGAAAATCCGAGCAGGTCCGCAACGGCGGCAAGCGCCCGATTGTCACGATCACGAATGTTTTCGTTGCAACAATGGGCTTCCGGCAAGCCCAGCATCGGAGCGCAAATATCGTCGGGCCCGTCGATGATCTCGATCGCCTCGCCAGCAGAAAGACGCTGCGCGATCCGGAGATAGTTGCGGGTGAACGAGGGCGTGTAGCCCTCGCCCACGAAGGTCAGCAGGCACAGGAGATGGTGCCCGCGCAACCGGATTGTCATAGCGCGTCCACCGATTTGCGGACGCAGTTCTGCACCGCCTTGAGGACCGCGGCCGCCAATGCCGATTTCAGGACTGCGCCGAGCACGAAGGGCGCCGCACCCAGCATGATGGCCTTTTCGGCGCCGATCACTGTCGCAAGCCACGCCGCGCCGACGACTAGGCACAGCATATTGGCCGAGAAATGCGCAGCGAAACTCAGCACCACCCGGTCGCCCGTCCAGCCGCGGGCGGCCAGCCAGCCGGCAAGGCCGCCGACCAGCGGGAACGAGACGAGATAGCCCGCCGTCGGCCCGGCAAAATGGGCAACACCGCCGGCACCATTGGCCAACACCGGCAGGCCGGCCATGCCTTCCGCCAACCAGACAAGAATGGTGAGGACGCCGAGGCGCCAACCGTAGAGCACGCCGATCATCGTCACGGCGAAAGTCTGCATGGTTATCGGCACAGGCACCATCGGCACGCTGATCTGCGAAGACAGCGCGAGAAACCCTGTGCCCGCGATCACAAACAGCGCCTTCAACGTCCATGTCCTTTCGTCAAGACGCAGCGGGTCGAAGCCGGGTGATTGAACGGAAACGAAATCTGACATCGATCCTCCTAACGAGCAAAATTATAGATAATTCAAAAAACTATCTATAATTATCCGATAGCGGGCAGAAGGGTACAGATCAAGGCGGAAACATCTGAAAAAACAGTCGAGGCAAATGTGAAGCCCGCGGCGCAAGCGAACGGTCGTCGAGGAAAATGGCGATCAGTGCGGTGCGCGGCCGGAAACTAGCCGATAATCGAAAATGCCTCGCGGATTTCACCGCCTGACGTCTTCACCGGCGTCCTGCCGATCCAGCCGACGTGACGCTCGAGAATGGCCGCAGCCTCCTCACCCCGTCCATGACGAAGAGCCGCCAGAATGGCACGATGGTCGTGATCGGTGCGCGCCTCCCAGCTTGAGCGCCAGGCGGAAAAAAGAAAACGAGCGCTTGCCGCATGGAGATCATCGATTGCGGCGAGCAGGCGAGGCATGGCGCAGGGCTCGAGAATCAAGCGATGGAAAGCGCGGTTTGCCGCCTCCCAGGAGCGCACGTCGCGAGAACTGTCGGCGGCGGCCGTCGCGGCCTCGGCTCTGTCGAGAATTGCCGGCGTCAGGTGAGGTATGGCATGGCGGAGCGCCAGCACCTCCAGTGCTGCGCGCATCTCAGCCACCTCGCGCACCTCCTTCAAATCGAAGGCTGCGACGCGCACGCCGCGGCGCGGCTCGCTGACGGCCAGACCCTGTGCTTCGAGCCGGCGGAAAGCCTCACGAACCGGCACGTGGCTGGCGCCGAATTCCTCGGCGACATGATCCTGCCTTAGCCGCTCGCCCGGCGGCAGGGCGCCGGAGATGATCCTTTCGGCGAGTGCCCGGCTGATTCGGCTTGCAAGCGTGTCGTCGCGTTCCTTGCTCATGGGCTACAGATAGAGTCGCGACCGGGACCTGTCGAGCAGAGCGCGGCGCCGTTCTGGCGATTTCCATAGGTTGAGCTTTGATCTGCCATCGTATAAACGTCTCGGGACCGTTTCCCGCGCCAGACTTCTCCCTGTCAGCCGCGACTTTTCTCCCAAGGAACTGATGCAAAATGACCGGTATCGACCTCATTATCTTCGATTGCGACGGCGTTCTCGTCGATTCCGAAATCATCGCCTCGGAAGTCGAGGCCGGATTGCTGACCGAGGCGGGCTATCCCATCAGCGTCGAAGAAATGGCCGAGCGCTTCGCCGGCATGACGTGGCACAACACATTGCTGGCAATCGAGAAGGAAGCGAGCATCCCGCTCTCCGCCTCGCTGATCGACAGGGTCGACGCCATTCTCGACAACCGCTTGGCGCGCGACGTCAAGATCATCGATGGGGTCAAGCCGGTGCTGGTGCAACTGACGCTGCCACATTGCATCTGCTCCAATTCCACCTCAGAGCGTCTTGCGACGATGCTCGGCAAGGTCGGCATCAAGGACCATTTCGGCAAACACATCTACTCCGCGCGTGACCTCGGACCGGACCGCGTCAAGCCGAAGCCGGATATTTTCCTGCACGGCGCCGCCCAATTCGGCGTCGATCCGTCGCGCGTTCTGGTCATCGAAGACTCGGTGCATGGCATCCATGGCGCCCGCGCCGCCGGCATGCGCGTCGTCGGCTTCACCGGCGGCTCCCACACCTTTCTGACGCATGCGGACAAGCTGACGGAAGCCGGCGCCGAAACGGTCATCTCGCGGATGGCCGCCCTGCCGGGCGTAATCGCAGCGCTAGCCGAATGGTCGGAGTCCATGACGGCCTAACCCCCGAAGGCCAGACAGCCCGATCGACCTTCCGCCCCGGCGGCCGTCGGAGCGGGAAAGTCCTCAGACCATAGTGGCGCGTGTCCATTTTGACTCGCGAAGGACGCCATGCCGCATTGAAGCCGCATGGCTTTCCTCCGACAATCTCCCCGGTTGTCGGGCCGCGCGTGAGCGCCATATCAAGCAAGCCCGCAAGGGTAACTCCAAGGAGGAAACATTATGCGTCTTTCACTATTGACCGGATTGACTTTGGCGGCGGGCGTCGCATTCGCGCCGCTTGCCCATGCCGACGTCACGATTGGTGTGATCACTCCGCTCACCGGCCCGGTTGCGGCTTTCGGCGAGCAGGTAAAGAACGGCGCCGAAGCGGCGGTCGAAGCCATCAACAATGCCGGCGGCATCAAGGGCGAGAAGATCGTCATCAAGATCCTCGACGACGCGGGCGAACCGAAGCAAGCGGTGTCGGTCTCCAACCAGCTCGCCGGCGAAGGTGTGCGTTACGTCGTCGGCCCGGTTCTTTCCGGCACCGCGATGCCGGCGTCCGATGTGCTCGCTGAGAACGGCATCCTGATGGTCACGCCGACGGCGACCACGCCGGATCTCACCACCCGAGGGCTCTGGAACGTATTCCGCACCTGCGGCCGCGACGACCAGCAGGCGGTCGTCGCTGCCGACTACGTCGTCAAGAACCTCAAGGACAAGCGCATCGCCGTGCTGCACGACAAGGGCCCCTACGGCAAGGGTCTCGCCGACGGATTCAAGGCCGCAATCAACGCCGGCGGCATCACCGAAGTCGTGTATGAGGGCCTGACACCCGGCGAAAAGGACTTCAGCGCCATCGTCACGCGCCTCAAGTCCGAGAATGTCGATGTCGTCTACTTCGGCGGCTATCACGCCGAAGGCGGCTTGCTCGTGCGCCAGATGCGCGACCAGGGCGTCAACGCTCAGCTTCTCGGCGGCGATGGCCTCTCCAATACCGAGTTCTGGGCGATCGGCGGCGACGCTGCCGCCGGCACGATCTACACCAATGCCAGCGACGCAACCCGCAATCCGGCAGCCGCTCCGGTGATCGAGGCTCTCAAGGCCAAGAACATCCCTGCCGAAGCCTTCACTCTCAATGCCTATGCAGCGGTTCAGGTCCTCAAAGCGGGCATTGAGAAGGCGGGATCGGTCGACGACCCGAATGCCGTTGCGACGGCGATCAAATCCGGCGATGAGATCGATACCGTCATCGGCAAGCTGACTTATGGCGAAACCGGCGACCTCACATCGCCGAGCTTCTCGCTCTACAAGTGGGACGCCGGCAAGAGCGTCGCGGTGGAATAGGCGAGCGCTTATGGGAAAAAGCAACGTCGGGGCCTTGCCCCGGCGTTTTGCGTTGGGGGATCGAGCGAAGTCTTCCGCCTGTCCACCCCTCTGCCCGCCTGCGCGGAGAGGGCTGGGGTCAGGGGCAAACATCGTCCACACGCCCCTAGAGCATCCCGCTTTCAAGCGGAACCGCCGGAAGCGGACAAGATGCTCTAGAATCTCAAGATGCTCTAGAATCTAGAGTGGTAGAGCGTCCTTTGTGCGTTCACTTGAACGCACGGCGCTCTAGTTCGTCCGGTACGGACCTTCGTCGAAGCCGACGAAAATCTTGGCTTCCGCGCCTGCACCGGCCGGCAGCGTGACATCGGCCTTGGTGAAAACGAACTGGGTGGTGGCGCTGCCTGCCGGAATCTCGACCGGATATTGGGTCAGTTCGGAATAGAGGGTCTTTTCGCCGTCGGTCGCAGCCACACGGATCGGCATCGTGATCTTGCCGGGTCCTCCGGCGGGACCGGCGACGACGCGACCCTGAGCGACCACCGTCACCGTTAGCTTGTCTTCGCCCTGCACGCACTGGCGCGTCGTATCGGCAAGCGAGGCTTGGTAGACGACTTTGCTCGGATCGTCTTTCGCGCCTTTCGCATAAGTCCGATAGGAGGAGGTGCCATCCCTGAGGCCAACCGGCGGGCAGGCCGCCTGGACCACGGCCGGCGTGGCGGCGCTCGCGCTGCCCCCCGTTTCGATGGCGCCACCTGTTTGCGTCTTGTTACAGCCGGCAACGGCCAAAAGGAGAGACACTGCGAGAAGACGACGGGATACTTTGCCAAACACGTTGCACAACCTCTACTGAACGGTTGAAACTCTTCGACCACAATGACTTCAGACAATCCAAACTCGTCATGGTCGACTTCAATAAGCGAGAACGCGATGCAGGCGGAGCCGCTTCAATCTTCGTCCTTGCCGCGCTCTCGACCGAAAACGATCGACTTGAGGCCTTTCTTGGCCTTCGGGCATCGTCTATAGCAGCGGCAAATTGAAAAATCGACCGGTCGGCCCTCGCGAGCCGAAATTTCCGAAACGCCCGGAAATTGCCATGGTGACAAGAATGGCCGCGCGATTTGCCAGTGACTAACGCAAAAGAATCCGGGCCGGGCGGATTCACTTGCGGTCTGCAACACTCTCGCACGACAGCGCCGTGCGTCTTTTCAGACGCACGGCGGAGGCTGTAGCACTTTGAACTTCTGCATGGGTTTCGGCTTGATTCGGCCCGAGACCATCTTGGTTTCGCACGACGAAGGAAAACGATGGTGAAGTATATTTCGACACGGGGAGAAGCAAAATCTCTCGGTTTCTGCGACGCTCTTCTGGCGGGGCTGGCTCGTGACGGCGGGCTTTACCTACCGAAGGAATGGCCGACATTCTCGAAGAAGGAGATCCGGGCGTTGCGCGGCAAATCCTATCAAGAGATCGCCTTCACCATCCTCGAGCCGTTCACCAATGGCGAAATCCCAGCCGTCAAATTCCGCGAGATGATCGACGATGCCTATGCTACCTTCCGCCATCCGGCCATAGCGCCACTGGTTCAGACCGGCCCCAACGCTTTCGTCATCGAGCTCTTCCATGGTTCGACGCTCGCCTTCAAGGACGTGGCGATGCAACTGCTCGCCCGACTGATGGACCATGTTCTTGCCGAACGCGGCGAAAGGGCGACGATCGTCGGAGCGACGTCCGGAGACACCGGCGGGGCGGCGATCGACGCCTTTGCCGGACGGGAGCGCACCGACATCTTCATTCTTTTCCCGCATGGCAAGGTTTCGCCGGTGCAGCAAAGACAGATGACGACCGCCACCGAAGCGAACGTGCATGCGATCGCCATCAATGGCAATTTCGACGATTGCCAGAACCTGGTCAAAGCCATGTTCAATGACGAGGCGTTCCGTGACCGCGTCAAACTTTCGGGCGTCAACTCGATCAACTGGGCGCGCATCATGGCCCAGATCGTCTATTATTTCACGACGGCCGTCGCGCTTGGCGGCCCGGATCGGAAGATCTCCTTTACCGTGCCGACCGGCAATTTCGGCGATATCTTCGCCGGATACGTCGCCAAGCGCATGGGCTTGCCAATCGACAAGTTGATTATCGCCACCAACGAGAACGACATCCTCGCCCGCACCTTGAAGACCGGGCGCTACGAGATGCGCGAAGTCAAGGCGACGACCTCGCCGTCGATGGACATCCAGATCTCCTCCAACTTCGAGCGGCTGCTGTTCGAGGCCAATGAGCGTGATCCGGCCGCGGTGCGTGCGGCAATGGCAAGCCTCAGCCAGTCCGGTTCTTTTGCGATCGGTGACGGCGCGCTAAAAAAAATCCGCAAGGAGTTTCGCGCCGGCCGCGCCTCGGAAAAGGAGGTGGCGAAAACCATCCGCAAAACCTTCGAGGAAACCGGCTATCTCCTTGATCCGCATACGGCAATCGGTGTGCACGTCGCGGATAAACATGAGAAATCTTCGGCCGCGATGGTGACGCTCGCGACAGCCCATCCTGCGAAATTCCCTGCTGCAGTAAAATCGGCAAGTGGTATTGACCCCGCGCTTCCGACGTGGCTTGCTGATCTCATGAACAGGGCGGAGCGTTTCGATATCCTGGATCCGGAGCTTAAGAACGTCGAAACCTTCATCGGCGAGCGTACCCGCGTTCGGGATTAGGAACGAAAGAAGCATATGATGAAAGTTGACTGCACCCGGCTCCCTTCCGGGCTGACGGTGGTGACCGAGCAAATGCCGCATCTCGAAAGTGTGGCACTCGGCGTCTGGATCAAGTCCGGATCGCGAAACGAAACCGTGGATGAACACGGAATTGCGCATCTGCTGGAGCACATGGCTTTCAAGGGAACCCGGCGGCGCAGCGCTCGCCAGATTGCCGAGGAGATCGAGAATGTCGGCGGCGAGGTCAACGCGGCCACCTCGACCGAGACGACCTCCTACTACGCCCGCGTGCTCAAGGATCATGTGCCGCTGGCGGTCGACATCCTCGCCGATATCCTGACCGAGTCGACGTTCGACGACGACGAGCTCCGGCGCGAGAAGCAGGTTATTCTGCAGGAGATCGGGGCTGCCGACGATACGCCGGACGACGTGGTCTTCGATCGCTTCGCCGAAACAGCCTACCGCGACCAGACGGTCGGCCGGCCGATCCTCGGGACGCCGGAGACCGTCTTGTCCTTCTCGGCCGACCAGATCCGCCACTATCTTGGCCGCAACTATACGACCGACCGGATCTTCATCGTCGCAGCCGGCGCCGTCGAGCACGACTCGCTTGTGCGCCAGGTCGAGGAACGCTTTTCCACTCTCGCGACCGCACCGCTTTCTTCACCCGTTCTCGACACGGCGCGTTATACCGGCGGCGATAGCCGCGAAAGCCGCGACCTCATGGATGCGCAGATTCTGCTCGGCTTCGAAGGCAAGGCCTATCACGCCCGCGATTTTTACTGCTCGCAGATCCTGGCGAACATTCTTGGCGGCGGCATGTCTTCGCGCCTGTTCCAGGAAGTGCGCGAGCACAGGGGTCTCTGTTATTCGGTTTATGCCTTTCATTGGGGCTTTTCCGATACCGGTATCTTCGGTGTCCATGCGGCGACCGGCGGCGAAAACCTGCCGGAACTGATGCCGGTGATCGTCGACGAATTGCGTAAGTCGTCGATGAACATAGAGCAGCAGGAGATTGAACGCGCCCGCGCGCAGATTCGCGCGCAGTTGTTGATGGGCCAGGAGAGCCCGGCAGCCCGGGCCGGCCAGATCGCACGCCAGATGATGCTCTACGGCCGCCCGATTCCGAATGACGAACTGATGGAGCGCTTGTCCGGTATCACGATCGAGCGCCTGACGGATCTCGCAGGCCGACTGTTCTTCGATACGGTGCCCACGCTTTCGGCGATCGGCCCGCTCGAACATCTCGCGCCAATGAACGATATCCTGTCGACGCTTACCACCAAGGCCGATACACGCGCGCTCGCGGGCTAATTACTGCATGTTTCCTAAAATCGGAGCCGATTTTAAGGATAAACCATGCAGCAGTTCGTGCGTCTGAAAAGACGCGCGGCGCGGTAGAGACGTTGTCGATAGACGTGTTGAGAGGCAATCTTCTTTCTCTCACAATTCCTGAAAAATCGGATTCGATTCGAGCGCAAACTTGTGCAACGTTCAGGATTGAACGACGGCCTCGCACGAGTGATCGGCGGCGCCGCGAACGGAGGATTCCCACCCGTTCACGCAATTGATTTGATGCGGGATAGGGAAGTGCGGCGCGGTTTTCCGCCAGCATCCCGCTCCTGAGTTTGGCCCGGAGGTACGTATGGCACGATCGGTTTTTCGGTTCCTGTCGCGGCAGCCCGAGTCGGTCGAGATCGCCAATCAGCATTACCTGCTCCGCCTGCCCCGGTATGCCGATTATCGGCAGTGGTACCACTTGCGCAGCGCGAGTCGCGCCTTCCTGGAGCCTTGGGAGCCGACCTGGCGCGTCGACGAAATGACCGAGAGCGCCTTTCGAAGCCGAGTCATTCGCAATGAGCAGGAATACGCCTCCGGTCAGGCTGTGCCGTTGTTCCTATTCCACAAGCCCGATGAAATCCTCCTTGGCGGCTTGACCATCGGCCACATCCGGCGAGGTGCGGCGCAGAACTGCATGATCGGTTACTGGATGGGGCAGAAATATGCCGGTCAGGGCCATATGTTCGAGGCGCTGAAGCTGACGATCCCCTACATCTTTTCGACCCTTGAGTTGCACCGTATTGAAGCAGCCTGTATTCCAGAGAACGCACGGAGCATTCGCCTCCTTGAAAAGGCCGGCTTTGAGCGTGAAGGCTATTTGAGACAGTACTTGAAGATAAACGGACAGTGGCGGGATCATCTGATGTTTTCCCTTCTGTCCGCCGACGCCGTACCGAACAGGAATATGCCCCTTTGATGCCCCTAACCTGTAAGCCGTTCGCGTGGCCAGCCACAAAGCTAGCGGCGCTTCTGGTCGCATTCGTCGTCTTCGCGCTCGGCCTTGCCGGCGGCGTCGCGCATGCGCTCGAACCGGTGAAAATCTCGCGGGAGGATACCGCGCTCGACCTCACCGCCACGACGGAAATCTACAGCGGACGGGGCGAGGCGTTCCAGGTTTCCACCGCTCCCGGCACGGACGGCATCGTGCGGCGCATCGAGGTGCGCTCGAGCACGGAAAACCATCAAGGGGACTGGGCCGTTTTCGCGCTTGCCAATGTCTCGGAGGAGCAGCTCGAGCGCGTTATCGTCGCGCCTCATTTCCGGCTGGTGAATTCCAAGCTGTTCTGGCCCGATCTTGGATCCCAGCGTATTCTGTCGATCACGCCGAGCGAGGGTTTTGCGCTCGACCGGCAGCCGAGCGACGAGGCTGATGTCTTCCGCATCACGCTCAATCCGGGCGCTGTCATCACTTTCGTTGCCGAACTGACAACGCCGGATCTGCCGCAGATCTATCTCTGGCAGCCCGACGCCTACAAGGACACCGTGAATGCATTCACGCTCTATCGCGGGATCGTGCTTGGGATTGCGGGACTTCTGGCGGTGTTCCTCACCATCCTCTTCGTCGTCAAAGGCACCTCGATGCTGCCGGCGACCGCGGCGCTCGCCTGGGCGGTGCTTGCCTATATCTGCGTCGATTTCGGCTTCCTTTCCAAGCTGATCAGTGTGACGGCGGGTGACGAGCGAATATGGAGAGCGGGGGCAGAAGTGTTTCTGGCGGCTGGACTGGTCGTCTTCCTCTTCACCTATTTGAACCTCAATCGCTGGCACCAGCATCTTGGCTACGCGACACTCGCCTGGATTCTTGGCTTGGGGCTGCTCTTCGGGGTGGCCATCTATGATCCGGCAATCGCCTCGGGCATCGCCCGCCTCTCCTTCGCATTGACGGCGATCGTCGGCATCGTGCTGATCGCCTATCTCGGCTTCAACCGTTACGACCGTGCCATTCTTCTCGTCCCGGCCTGGCTGCTGATCCTCGTCTGGCTCTTCGGCGCCTGGCTTGCCGTGACCGGCCAGCTTGCCAACGACATCGTGCAGCCGGCGCTTGGCGGGGGGCTCGTCCTCATCGTGCTTCTGATCGGCTTCACCGTCATGCAGCATGCCTTTGCCGGCGGCGCCTACCAGCAGGGCCTGTTCTCCGACCTGGAACGCCAATCGCTTGCGCTGACCGGTTCGGGCGACACGGTCTGGGACTGGGACGTGGCCCGCGACCGCGTTGTCACCATTCCCGATATCTCGCACCAGCTCGGCCTCTCGCTCGGAACGATGAGTGGACCTGTCCGCAACTGGGTGCCGCGGCTGCATCCGGACGATCGCGATCGGTTCCGGGCGACGTTGGATGTGCTCCTGGAACACAGGCGCGGCCGGTTGAACCATGAGTTTCGCGTGCGCGCCGAAGACGGTCACTATCACTGGCTATCGATCCGAGCGCGGCCTGTGCTCGGCGCCAACGGCGAAATCATCCGCTGCGTCGGCACCATTGTCGATATCACCGAACAGCGCAACTCGGTCGAGCGGCTGCTGCACAACGCGCTTCTCGACAATCTGACCGGCCTGCCGAACAGACAGGTGTTCCTAGACCGCTTGCAGGCGATCCTGCTGATGGCCGACAGCGCCAACCCCGTGCGCCCGACCGTCCTCGCCATCGACATCGATCGCTACAAGCAGGTCAATGACATGCTCGGCATTGCTGCCGGCGATAACATTCTCATCGCCTTGACGCGTCGCCTGCGCCGGCTCCTGCGCCCGCAAGATACCCTGGCGCGTCTCGGCGGCGACCAGTTTGGGCTGATCCTCATGTCCGAGCGCGATCCGGCAAAGATCGCGGACTTCGCCGATGCGGTCAGCAAGGCGATCATGGTTCCGCTCAACTACGGCAATCGCGAAATCAACCTGACCGCCTCGATCGGCCTCGTTTCCTGGCTCGATCAGGAACAGAACGCGGCCGGCCTGCTTGATGACGCCGAGCTTGCGATGTTCCGCGCCAAGAAGGCGGGCGGCAGCCGCGTCGAGCCCTTCCGGCCGGCATTCCGAACGTCGGGTTCGGACCGCCTTCAGCTCGAGGCGGATCTGAAGCGAGCGATCGAGCGCAAGGAACTGTCCCTTGTTTATCAGCCGATCGTCCGGCTTAGCGACGCTGAGATCGCCGGTTTCGAGGCGCTCATGCGCTGGGATCATCCTAAGCGTGGCAACATCTCGCCGACTGAGTTCATCCCGATTGCCGAGAACTCCGACGTCATAAACCAGATCGGCATGTTCGCCTTCGAGAAGGCAACGAGCGATCTCACCGACTGGCAGATCCAGACCGGCGACCTGCCGATTTTCGTCTCGATCAATCTGTCGAGCGCACAGCTTCTCAACAACGAGCTCTACGATGACGTGCGCGCGGTCCTCAACAAGAACCGCTGCGATCCGGCAAAGGTAAAGATGGAGCTGACCGAATCGCTGGTGATGGAGAATCCGGAGCAAGCTCGTCTCGTGCTCGAGAAGCTCAAGGAAGCGGGCCTGCGGCTGGCCCTGGACGATTTCGGCACCGGCCATTCCTCGCTCTCCTATCTGACACGTTTTCCCTTCGACACGATCAAGATCGACAAGGCGCTGGTGCGTGATCCGAGCGACAAGCGCGGCATTCTGCTGCGCTCGGTGATCACGATGGCACGCGAACTCGGCATGCAGGTAGTGGCCGAAGGCATCGAGTCGGAAGAGGATGCGATCCAGCTATCGCAGATGGGATGCGACTACGGGCAGAGCTTCCTGTTCGGCCCGCCCGTCGGTTCGGAATCGATCCTGCGGCTGCTCAAGGAGCGATTTCCGCTGATGAAGAGGGCTTGAAAGCTGCCGGTGTTCACGGCGCTGCGGGCCGAACGAGCTACAAAATCAGCGCTCTGAATTGCAGCACTCGCGATCAGCTTCTCCGCGCGCCGTGAACCAGATTTATGACGAAATCGAGCTTCTCGACGACCGGTGGCGAAAGGACAAAGGGATAACTGTCCGGCTGCCCCATACTGCGCTGAACAGCATTCAGTGCAACGCTCAGCGGTATCCAAGAATCGACAAGCACCTGCGCTTCCCGCACCGTATAGGGGTCGAAGTCCACTTCCGCCGCCATCTCTTCGTGGTGGCGCGGATCGATCGACAAGCCAAAGGCGCGCGCCGTCTCGAGCGTATCGACGATGTGAAGACAATGAGCCCAGCATTCGGCGAAATCCTCGGCCGGATGACTGCTGGCATAGCTTGATATGAAGCGTTCCTGCCAGTCAGCGGGTGGGCCGTTCTCGTAGTTTCTTCGCAAAGCCTCGGCATAGTCCTCCCGTTCGTCGCCGAAAAGCGCTCTCGCCTCGGCAAGCGTCGGTTCATCCCGAACGAGCCGCGGCCAATAGAAATGCCCGATCTCATGCCGGAAGTGCCCGAGCAATGTGCGGTAAGGTTCGTTCATCGACACACGGATACTTTCGCGCGTCTCGTCGTCAGCTTCTGCAGCGCGCAGGCTGATGAGCCCCTCCTCGTGGCGCGTCATCGCCGGAACGACTTCCCCGTCAGCGCCGACCTCATCGGCCAGAAAATCGAAAACGAGGCCGCCTTGCGGGTCCTCTTCACGGTCCGGACGAGGCAGGTTCAGCCTGATCAGCGAATAGAACAGATGGCGCTGCGCCTGAGCAATGCGTTGCCATCGTCGCAAACCTGGCTGGCTGACCGCCGGAACAATCCGGTTGTGACGGCATGCGGCACAAAAAGGCCCGCGCTCCGCATCGGTGAGTAGCCAGTTGCAGACGTCGATGCGGGCATTGTCGCAAAATCGCAACCTTTGCCCCGGCAATGCCGCACATTGCCAGGTTCCGTCACCTGAGGGATTTCCCGCATAGATCGCCGTCTGCGCGGGCAGAAAACCCAGCTGGCTGCCACAGGCCACGCAGTAGCGATTGTCGAAATAGACTGGCTGACCGCAATTGCTGCACGCGAAGAGCTTCATGCAAGTCACCGGCTGAACGAACAGCGCATCTCTGAGTGTGCCAGGCTGGTATGACGCCGCCGCGTCCTCGGCGGCCAGGTCAGGCGTGGCCGGCGTCGGTCGAAAGCATCGCGGAACTGACGCCCATCAGCGCCAGGGCCCGGTCGTATTTCTCGTCAAGCGCGCGGTCGAAGATCAGTTCCTCGCTGGCGGGGCACGTCAGCCAGCCGTTCTGCGAGATTTCGTTTTCGAGTTGGCCGGGGCCCCAACCGGCGTAGCCGAGCAGCATCGTCGCCTTGAGCGGTCCTTCACCACGGGAGATCGCCCTGACGATATCGAGCGTCGCCGTGAGGCAGATGTCGTCACTGACGGGAATGCTGGAATCGCTTAAATAATCGTCGGAATGCAGCACGAAGCCGCGGCCGGTCTCGACGGGGCCACCAGCCTGTATCTGGAAATCGCGCGCCGTCGCCGGCAAGCGGATTGCATCGTCGGGATCGAGGAGCTGCAGGTGCAGCAGCACATCCGGAAAGGTCAGGCGTTGCGGCCGGTTGAGCACGAAACCCATCGCCCCATCTTCGGAATGGGCACAGACGAAAATGACTGTGCGGGCAAAATTCGCGTCAAACATGCTGGGCATGGCGATCAGGAACTGACCGTCAAGGAAGCCACGTTCACGCGTCTTTTGCAGCGTCGTTGTTGCCATAATGGAGATAGCCTACCAATTCGCCACGAAATGAAAAGCGCCTCTACGTGGCGGCTGCGAAAATTGCACGCGCGGCGCTAACGCTGCGATCAAACAATTATGATCGCTTCCATGCGTCCGGGCGGCTGGAGGCCGACGATGAAACGCTATACTGCTTGACCATGACCAGACGCACCACAATAGAGAACATGGCTCAGCGCCTCGCTGCGACAACCCTTCTCCTCGCATTTTTTCTGCCAGCCAAATCCTATGCGGCCGCCAGCGAATGGGTGACTGTCACCGGAGGCGCGATCCGGATCGTCGCCTCCCAACCCAAAGCGGACGGCTCCATACCCGCCATTTTGGAAGTCAAGCTCGAGCCCGGCTGGAAGACCTATTGGCGCGATCCGGGGCCTAGCGGAATACCGCCGCAGATCACGCTCGATCCGGCTGGCAGCGTTGTTCTCGATGCGATCCATTTCCCTGTACCGAAGACATTCGGCGAGGGAGCGGGCCGCTATGTCGGATATGACGACCCGGTCGCCTTTCCGCTGACCCTGAAACGAGTGGGCAATGGACGGGACGTGACGATCCGGGCTTCGGTCTTTCTCGGCATCTGCGAAGACATCTGCATTCCGGTGCAGGGCGAACTCGACGTCACGCTGAAAGAAGGCGATTTCGACAATCCGCTCGACAGCGCGCGCATTGCCGATGCGGTGGCCTCACTCCCGGAGGCGCCATCCGAAGATTTCCGGGTCACGACCGCGACCTTTGACGCGGCCGCCGGGGTAATTCGTCTTGATCTCCAGTTGCCGCAAAAGGCCAGCAGACCCGAGCTTTTTCTTGCCGGCCCATCCGGGATCAGCTTCGGCAAGCCAGTTGTCGGTGAACCGGCCACACACCGCCGGGTGGACGTTCCCGTAAGGCTTTCCGGAAAGGACAAACGCATCGCTGGAAAGCCGATCGCCCTCACCGTGCGCGCCGGAGATCGCAGCATGGAAACCACCCTTGTCTTTGATTGACGTGGGCCTATAGTCCCTCGCAGAGTGCGGGCGCGCCTGTTCTGACCGCCCGCTCAGCATCGAGGAGAGAGCCGTGACCATTGCTGTCGGAGACAAGCTACCTAACGTAACCTTCAAGGAAAAGACCGCCGACGGTCCGGTCGAAGTAACCACCGAACAGCTTTTCAAGGGTAAGCGCGTCGTTCTCTTTGCTGTTCCCGGCGCCTTCACGCCGACCTGCTCGCTCAACCACCTTCCGGGTTATCTTGAAAACCGCGACGCGATTCTTGCGCGCGGCATCGATGACATCGCCGTGGTCGCGGTCAATGACTTGCATGTCATGGGTGCCTGGGCAACCTCGTCCGGCGGCATGGGCAAGATCCACTTCCTGTCGGATTGGAATGCCGCCTTCACCAAGGCGATCGGCATGGATATCGACCTCTCGGCTGGCACACTCGGCATTCGATCGAAGCGCTATTCGATGCTGGTCGAGGACGGCGTGGTCAAGGCGCTGAACGTGGAAGACAGCCCGGGCCAGGCGACAGTTTCCGGTGCAGCCGCCATGCTGGAACAGATTTGACCAGTCGGACATTCAAGGCAGGCGAAACGGGCCAATACGGCCCGTTTTTCATTTAACAACGTCCGGTCGGCGCATTTTCTTGAATGGCTCCATCCCCTTGCGCGCCAGCTCATCGGCGCGCTCGTTTTCCCGATGGCCGGCATGTCCCTTGACCCAGTGCCAGGTCACCTTGTGGCGGTCTCGCGCCTCGTCGAGCGCCTGCCACAGCTCACCGTTCTTCACCGGCTTCCGGTCACCGGTCTTCCAGCCGTTGCGCTTCCAGCCGTGAATCCATTTGGAGATCCCATCCATGACGTATTTGCTGTCGGTATGGAGATCGACTTCGCACGGTTGCTTTAATGCATTCAGCGCCGAGATTGCCGCGATCAGTTCCATCCGGTTGTTGGTCGTCTCCGCCTCTCCGCCGGACATCTCCTTTTCGACATCGCCATAACGCAGCACCGCACCCCAGCCGCCCGGCCCGGGATTTCCCGAGCAGGCCCCGTCGGTAAAAATATCGACGTGCTTCATGCCGATGCCTCCTCGCGCCGCAGGCCATATTCGGCGCTGGAAACGATAGCGCGGTGGAAGCGGATCTTCGTCAGATATTCAAGTGGATCCTTCTTCACCACCAGCGCCCCTGCCGGCGTCATCAGCCAGTCATAGAGGCGCGTCAGGAAGAAGCGGAGCGCCGAACCTCGCGCCAGCAGCGGCAAAGCCGCCACCTCGTCCGCCGTCAATCGTCGTACGCTCTCGTAGCCGGAGAGAAGGGCCATACCCTTGGTAATGTTGTAGGAGCCGTCCTTCTCGAAGCACCAAGAATTAAGGCAGACGGCGAGGTCATAGGCGAGGAAGTCGTTGCAGGCAAAATAGAAATCGATGAGACCGGACAAGCGATCGCCGAGGAAGAAGACATTGTCGGGGAAGAGATCCGCATGGATCACGCCTTCCGGCAGCCCCTTCGGCCAATGGTCTTCCAGGTAAGCCAGCTCCGCCGCGATCTCGTCTTTCAATCCGCTCTGCACTTCATCGGCACGCGCCTCCGAGTTCTGCCAGAGCGGCCGCCACCCGGCGACGGAGAGCGCATTTGCGCGCTTCAAGGGAAAGCCTTCTCCGGCGATGTGCATGGAGGCGAGCGCCCGCCCCACCTCGCGGCAATGCTGCGCCTCCGGCTTTCTGAGCCACATGCCTTCGAGAAAGGTGATCACGGCCGCCGGCCGGCCGGAGAGCGTACCCAGAAGCTTGCCATCGGCGCGCGGCAAGGGCAGCGGGCAGGAAAGCCCCCTTTCGGCGAGATGGTGCATCAGGCCCAGGAAGAACGGCAGGTCTTCGGCATTCACGCGCTTCTCATAGAGCGTCAGGATGTAAGAACCCTTGGTCGTATGAAGAAGGAAGTTCGAATTCTCGACGCCTTCGGCGATGCCCTTGTAGGAGGTCAATGCACCGACGTCATAGGCGGCGAGAAAGCGGATCAGGTCGTCTTCCGTGATATCGGTGTAAACTGCCAAGGCTCGCTACTTTCAGAAACGCTATTCTACTAGGTTGGAGCGGGACGCGGGCGAAAAAGCCGCTCACACTTTTCCTTATCCCGCTCTAATCACCGTTGACGAAAGCCATGTCGGCGGCGGTCAGTTCGACGTGGCGCAGTTCGCGGTTCACGAGGAAATTCTCGTTTTCCTCGACCGTGTCGGCAAGCTCGACCGTCGCGTTATAGCGCTCGCGGAACGCCTCGATGATCTCATTGACGATCACTTCCGGCGCCGAAGCGCCTGCCGAGAGACCGACGGTGGAGATATCGCCGATCGTCTCCCAGTCGATTTCGGACGCGCGCTGGACGAGGACGGATTTTGTTGCCCCTGCCCTGAGCGCCACTTCGACGAGCCGCTTGGAATTAGACGAGTTCGGCGCGCCGACGATCAGGAAAAGATCGCAGCCGGGCGCCGCCTGTTTGACCGCTTCCTGTCGGTTCGTGGTCGCATAGCAGATCGAATCGGCGGCCGGCGCGGTCAGATTGGGAAACCGTTCGTGCAGTCGTTTGATGACACCGGCGGTATCGTCGACCGAGAGCGTCGTCTGGGTCACGAAGCCGAGATTGTCCGGATCCGGCGGCACGTATGCATCGGCGTCCGCGACGGTCTCTATGAGGGAGACCGCGCCCTCCGGCAGTTGCCCCATCGTGCCGATGACTTCCGGATGCCCGGCATGGCCGATGAGGACAACATGGCGGCCCATCCGGTGGTGGCGCATCGCCTGCTTGTGCACCTTCGAGACCAGAGGACATGTGGCGTCGAGATAGAAGAGGTTGCGCTCATTCGCATCCGCCGGCACGGACTTCGGAACCCCGTGGGCGGAGAACACTACCGGCTGCTTGCGATGCTCCGGCGGTATTTCGTCGAGCTCCTCGACGAAGATCGCGCCCTTGGCCTCAAGCCCCTCGACGACGTAGCGGTTGTGAACGATCTCGTGGCGGACATAGACCGGCGCGCCAAACTCCTTGAGCGCCAGTACGACGATCTGGATTGCGCGATCGACGCCGGCACAGAAGCCGCGCGGCCCGCAAAGCCGAATGGTGATCGAAGATTTCGATGGGGCAGATGAGGCCATGGATCAGGACGCCGATGGAACGAACAGGAAAGCGAGTGTCGCCGGATTGCCTTGCGCCGAGAGGGCTGCGGGCTGGACCGACCATGCGCCATATATAGCGGCAACGATCGCGCACACAAGAAAGAAGAGCTTCGGCAAAGGCAAACGTCAGATCTCGCGGGAGAGGAACCAGACAGGCGTCAGGCCGTGGGCCGACTATGCGAGAACCACATCGTTCAGAGCACAGCCGTCCAGCGAATTGCCGCACTAAGGCAGCTTCCACACGCCCAATGTCGGGGTGTATTGCCGCGGCTTCATTCCTGCGCATTCGCTAGGGGCTTGAACGCCGGCGCGTTTAATGGTTCGCCATCCACGGAGAAATGAGAACCGTGGCATGGGCAGTCCCAACACTTTTCAAAAGCATTCCAGTGCACAACACAGCCTGCATGCGTGCAACTGGCAGATCGGAGATGCAGCTCGCCATCATCGTCGCGGTAGGCAGCAAGTTTTGCTGTGCCACGGCGGATCAGCGCGCCATAACCCGGTTTCAAATCGTCAAGCGTCGACAGCTCGCCGCCGGTTATATGCTTAGCGAGATTGGCCGCCATTGTGAGGTTTTCAGAAATATACTCGCCAGCTGCCTTGATCGAGATCCGGTTGGGTGCGTAGGCGCTTGCCCAAGCATTTTCCCGCCCCAGAATCAGGTCGCGCAGGATCAGAGAACCCGCAACGCCATTCGAGAGTCCCTCCCCAGAATCGCCAGTCACCACAAAGACGTTCTCATTGCCGGGGTTGCGTCCGACATGGGCAACATAGTCAACCGGCTCCACAACTTGCCCCGACCAAACATATTCCGGGTCTCGCATTGTCGGAAAATGCCTTTTCGCCCATTCCGTGAGCCTGAGGATTCGCTCCGACTGGTCGTCGGCCTGCCCCGTTTTGTGGTCCTCACCGCCGACGATCAGCCAATCATCATCAGCATCACCAGGCTGTAGGCGCACATAGTGATAAGGATCCAGCGTGTCCCAATACAGCGCGTCGTTAACCGATCCTCGTCGTGCGCGGCCGGCGATCACATATGTGCGGTATGGCGCCTGCTTGGTGTGGATAGCGATCCAGTCATTGATCGGTGAGTTGGTGGCGATCACCGCCGCCCTCGCATGGACTTCGTTGCCATGTTGCGTTTGGACGATTGTTTCGCCGCCCTTCTCTGCAACGCTCACAACTGGTGTTTCTGCGTAGAGGCGCCCGCCGTCTCGTTGAATGCACCGGATCAGCCCCGCGAGATATTTGAGTGGATGAAAACGCGCCTGATTGGGGAATCGGACACAACGGTGCTGAGGGGCCTCGGCTGAACCCGGCATTACCTCCCAAGTGACGCCTGAAAAACCCAACTTTTGACAGGCATCAATTTCCTTCTCCAACAGAGAAATGTCGGCGCTCGACGCAGCGAACAAGTAAGCATCGAGGCGTTGGAAGTCGCAATCGATCTTTTCCGACCGCTGGATCTCTTCCACGCGCTCAAGCGCGGCGACTTGGCTGTGGAAATAGTGCCCCGCTTCGTCCAGACCGCGCATTCCGATGAGTTCGTGGTAAAAATCGTCCAGGGCCGAGGCCAGATGCGCGCTCGTGCGAGCCGTCATGCCCCGTCCCAGTGGGCCCCGGTCCAGAACAATTACGGATTGCCCTTGACGACACAATTCGTAGGCGATCGAGAGGCCAGCGATACCGGAACCCACCACCACGACATCGGCCCGCTCATTTGCGGCAAGCGGTTCCGCATGCCACTCCGGGACGGTTGCCATCCAGAGAGAAACGCTGCGTTCGGAACTCACGTTCATAGGTCAAATCTCCGCCCGCCGAACCATCGGTCTCGGGAAAAGTTCCGCTGGCGCCAAGGAGGAGAATGCCCATTCGTTTGCCGTTTCAATCCCCGGGGAAATTCCTCGGCTTCCGCCGGTAGAGATAGGTCCCGGTAACAACGACGAGCGCCGCGGCAAGGCCATACCAGGTGAGCGCGTATTGGAGGTGATTGTTCGGCAGATCGAATTGCGTCACGCTGCCGATCGGCAGGCCGCCTGGGTTTTCCGAAGCATCGGCATCGACGAAGAAAGGAACCACGCGATCGGCAGGGATATCGGCAGCCGTCGCCATCGCATCGAGATCCTTCCAATAGAAGATGTTCTTGGCGATGTCGTTATCCGGCACCAGCGACGACGGCTTCTCCGTGAGCCTTGGCCGAGCGAGCCCGTTGATCGTCATGCTTCCCGTTACGTGCCCGTCGGGGCGCGTCGACGCCTCCTTCTTCTCGAAGGGTACGAAGCCACGGTTGACGAAAAGCGCGCGGCCGTCCGCGAGCATCAGCGGTGTGAAGACGTAATAGCCGGTGCGGCCTTCGTAAGTGGCGAAGAAGTGGCGCTCCCTGCCGTGCTCGAACGTTCCGGACACGCTTACCGTGCGATAGTCGATGTCATCGCCGGCCGCCGCCATCGCCTCAATCTGCTGCAGAGATACCGGGGGCGCCGATCGCCGCTCCGCAATTGCGGTAATCAAAGCTTCTTTCCAATGTAGTCGCTGCATCTGCCAGGTACCGAGGGAAACCAGTATCGCAAAGGCCGCGACGACCAGAGCAAAGCCCGCAACTCGACCGAGGCCACCGCGCAACGGCTTGTGCTCCTCAACCACGGTCGATCTCGCCCTGCCGTGCGCTGTTGCGGTATTGCAGATTGATCAGCACGCCCTTCAGCATCCGCATCAGCCCCAGGCTGAAGACGGTCGCCAAGGGTATCCAGAGCAGGAAGTGCAGCCACAACGGCGGATTGACGTTGACCTCCATCCAGAGCGCCGCGCCGACGACGATGAAGCCGACAATCAGGATGACAAAGACGACGGGTCCATCGCCTGAATCGGCGAAGCCATAGTCGAGTTGGCAATTCGTGCAGGCCGGCCGGACTTTCAGGAAGCCATCGAAAAGCTTGCCTTGGCCGCAGCGCGGGCAGTGGCCCTTGAGACCGGCAACGATCGGATCGACTGGCGGGTAAAGTGCCTTGTCGTCATTCATGGGTTGATCTCAATCGCAGTGTTGTCGGGAACCATATCCCAGATTTCGTCCATCTCAGCATTGGTAACTGCAATGCAGCCGTCCGTCCAATCGAACATCTGCGTCAAAAACGCCAGCCAGCCGAAGTAGTTGGGCTGACCGTGAATCATGATCATGCCACCCGGATCGATCCCCTTGGCCGCCGCCACCTCAATGTCCTGAGGTCCGGGATAGGAAACGTGGATGGACTTGTAGAAACTGCTCTCGTCGTTGCGCCAATCGAGGACATAACGCCCCTCCGGCGTCTTGCGGTCGCCTTCGCGCTCCTTGTGCCCGGCCGGATCGCCGCCGAGAGCGACCGGATATTCGCGCAACAGCCTAGTCCCCTGGAACAGTTGCAGGATGCGGCGTTCCTTGTGGACCACGACCCGATCGGCCGTTTCGGCGGCCGACGCCGAAAGGGACGGCGACAGGACCAACCCCGCAGCGATCAGCCATGGCCAAGCGCTCTTCATCGTCTACACCGCGGATCGTGTTTCGCGTAAAAAATTAGGGCGGCTGCGTGACCGCAACCGCCCATGATTATCATCGTCGACGAATTGGCCTTAACCGTGGGCGATCGGCGCACCCCAGCCACCCCAGATGTAGATGGAGAAGAAGAGGAACAGCCAGACCACATCGACGAAGTGCCAATACCAGGCAGCCGCCTCAAAGCCGAAATGATGTTTCGGGGTGAAGTCGCCGCGCAGCGCGCGCAACAGGCAGACCAGCAGGAAGATCGTGCCGACCAGAACGTGGAAGCCGTGGAAGCCCGTCGCCATGAAGAAGGTCGCGCCGTAGATCGAGTCCTTGAAGGCGAACGGGGCGTGTGCGTATTCGTAGCCCTGCACGAAGGAGAAGAGCGTGCCGAGCAGAACCGTCAGCGTCAGGCCATAGACGAGCCCCTTGCGGTCGTCGTGCAGCAGCGCGTGGTGCGCCCAGGTGACCGTGGTGCCGGACAGCAGCAGGATAACGGTATTGTAGAGCGGCAGGTGCCAGGGATCGAGAACCTCGATGCCCTTCGGCGGCCAGACGCCGCCGGTGTAAGCGGCGCGAGAAGCCTGGATAGCCTCTCCGGCGAAGAGGCTCGCATCGAAGAATGCCCAGAACCAGGCGACAAAGAACATCACCTCCGAGGCGATGAACATGATCATGCCATAGCGCAGGTGCAGCGACACGACGCGGGTATGATGTCCCTCATGCCCTTCCTTGATCGTGTCCGACCACCAGCCGAACATGGTATAGAGAACGAGCGCCAGGCCGATGAAGAAGACCCACGGATTGGCAAGCTCCATCCCGAACACCTTGAAGGAGCCACCGGAGAAGTAACGCATATAGCCGACGCCGCCGAAAGCCATGATGAAGGCGCCGATGGAGGCGAGCAATGGCCACGGGCTCGGGTCGATGATGTGGTAGTCGTGATTCTTCTGATGCGCATCGGCCATGTCAGTAATCCCCGATAGGTCTTTCTCTTGTCGTCCGCCCCCGGCTTAGCCGAAACGGACCTCCTGTCAAAGTTTGTTCTCAGATACCCCCGCCTTCGCCTTCACTTCGGCGACCGGCTTCGATGGTTCGCGCGGGTAGAAGGTGTAGGACAGCGTCAATGTCTTGATGCCCTTGGTTTCGACCGACTTGACGATCTCCGGGTCGACGAAGAAGACGACCGGCATCTCCATCTCCTCGCCCGGGTCGAGCGTCGTTTCCGTAAAGCAGAAGCATTGCACCTTGTTGAAGTAGGCGCCTGCCGCCATCGGCGTCACATTGAAGGTCGCCTGGCCGGTGGCCGGCTTCGAAGAGAGATTCTTGGCACGGTACATGACCTGCACGGTCTCGCCGATCCTTACGTCGATATCGCGCTGAACAGGCCTGAACTCCCAAGGAAGGCCGGACGCGGTATTCGCGTCGAAGGTGACCTTCACCTTTTCGTCCAGGATCACATCAGAAGCCTGCTCGACCCGCTGCGTCGTGCCGTTATACCCGGTCACCCGGCAGAACATGTCGTAGAGCGGCACGGCGGCATAGGCCATACCGACCATGCCGGCGACGAAGGCGACGCATGCGCCGACGATTACGCCATTCGAACGCTCTTTCCTTTGTGCTTGCGGGGTCATAGGCAGCGCCTCAATTCACCATGCCGTTGCCGAACTTGATCAGCGTGACGACGTAGAAAAGGACGACGAGACCGGCCAGGACGAAGCCGAGAGCGATGTTGCGGCCGCGGCGCGACTTCCGCTGGGCTTCGCTGAGTTTGACGGTTTCCATCAGACGATACCTCCGGCATTGAGCCAGATCTGGGCGATGACGTGGTCGACCAGGAGGGCCGAGAAGATCGCAAAAAGATAGGCGATCGAGAAAGCGAAGAGCTTCTTGGCCGGCACCATCCGCTGATCTCCTTCAGGCATGCGCAGCACCGCGATCGAATACCAGACGAAGCCCAGCCCCATGGCCGTCGCGAACGCCCCATAGCCAAGGCTCGCAAAGCCGAGGAAGGTGGGACAGATGCCGATCAATGCGGTCAGGACGGCATAAACGACGATCTGTTTCTTCGTCGCCGCCTCGCCGCAGACATTCGGCATCATCGGCACGTCGACGGCCTCATATTCACCCATCTTGAAAAGCGCCAGTGCCCAGAAATGAGCGGGCGTCCAAAGGAAAGTGATGAGAAAGAGGACGATGCTTTCGACCGACACGCCACCGGTCACGCAGGCCCATCCGATCATCGGCGGGAAAGCTCCGGCGGCGCCGCCGATGACGATGTTCTGCGGCGTCGAGCGCTTCAGCCACATGGTGTAGATGACCACGTAGAAGAAAATCGTGAAGGCGAGCAGCCCGGCTGCGAACCAATTGACGGCGAGCCCGAGGATGATCACGGAAAATGCCGAGAGTGTCAGGCCGAACGCGAGCGCTTCCTGTGGCAGGATCTTGCCGGCGGGAATGGGCCGCTTGGCCGTGCGGCTCATGACGGCATCGATGTCTGCGTCGTACCACATGTTCAGCGCGCCGGAGGCGCCAGCGCCGACAGCAATGCAGAGTATCGCGATGAAGCCGATGAAGGGATTGATATGCCCGGGCGCGAGAACGAGCCCGGCAAAGGCCGTGAAGACGACGAGAGACATGACGCGCGGTTTCAGCAGCTCGAAATAATCGCGCGCAGAGGCTTCGGACAGGCGCGGCACGCCCTCCATGCCGACTGCTTCGTGATTGTCGATGACCGTCATGTCTCGTCCCTGTATTTCCTGCGGCCACGACAGCCGCATTTTGCCGGAAGTCCGGCGGGGTGAAGCCGCCGGAAACGGCGGCTTCTGTTCGTTGCTCGTCACTTGATCCGCGGGAGCTGCTCCCACTGATGGAACGGTGGCGGCGACGACAACTGCCATTCGAGCGTGTTTGCACCCTCGCCCCACGGATTGTCGCCCGCGACCCGCTTCCTCGCAAAGGCTTCGGCGACACCGTAGAGGAAGATCAGCACGCCGACGGCGGCGACGTAGGAGCCGTAAGAGGAAACCATGTTCCAGCCGGCGTAAGCATCGGGATAATCGATGTAGCGGCGCGGCATGCCCGCGAGACCGAGGAAGTGCTGCGGGAAGAAGACGAGGTTCACGCCTACGAACATGACCCAGAAATGCAGCTTGCCGATGAACTCGGAATACATGTAGCCGCTCATCTTCGGGAACCAGTAATACCAGGCCGCAAAGATCGCGAAGACGGCGCCGAGCGAAAGCACGTAGTGGAAGTGGGCGACAACGTAGTAGGTGTCGTGCAATGCGCGGTCGAGGCCGGCATTGGCGAGTTGAACGCCCGTGACGCCGCCGACGGTGAACAGGAAGATGAAGCCTATTGCCCAGACCATCGGAGTCGCGAAGCGGATCGAGCCACCCCACATCGTCGCGATCCAGGAGAAGATCTTGACGCCCGTCGGAACCGCGATGACCATCGTCGCGAAGACGAAATAGCGTTGCGTGTCGAGCGACATGCCGACCGTGTACATGTGGTGCGCCCACACGATGAAGCCGACGGCGCCGATTGCGACCATGGCGTAGGCCATACCGAGATAGCCGAAGATCGGCTTGCGCGCGAAGGTCGACACGATGTGGCTGACAATGCCGAAGCCCGGCAGGATCAGAATATATACTTCCGGATGACCGAAGAACCAGAACAGGTGCTGGAACAGGATCGGGTCACCACCGCCTTCCGGAGCGAAGAATGCCGTGCCGAAGTTGCGGTCGGTGAGCAGCATGGTGATGCCGCCTGCCAGAACCGGCAGCGAGAGCAGCAGCAGGAAGGCGGTGATCAGAACCGACCAGGCAAAAAGCGGCATCTTGTGCAGCGTCATGCCCGGCGCGCGCATGTTCAGGATCGTGGTGATGAAGTTAATCGCGCCAAGGATCGACGAGGCGCCGGCAATATGAAGGCCAAGGATTGCGAGATCCATTGCCGGCCCCGGCATGCCGGAGGTCGAGAAGGGCGGATAAATCGTCCAGCCGCCGCCGGCGCCGTAGGCACCGGCCGGACCTTCGACGAACATCGAAAGCAACACGAGCAGGAAGGCCGGCACGATCAGCCAGAACGAGATGTTGTTCATGCGCGGGAAGGCCATGTCCGGCGCGCCGATCATGATCGGCACCATCCAGTTGGCGAAACCGCCGATCAGCGCCGGCATGACCATGAAGAAGATCATGATCAGCGCGTGCGCCGTCGTGAATACGTTGAACATGTGCTTGCCGCCGTCGATGGCAGCGTCGCCCTCGAAGCCGTAGACCATCTGCGCCAGACCGTGGAAGATCTGAATGCCCGGCTCCTGCAGCTCAGCGCGCATGAAGACCGACAGCGTGCCGCCGATGATGCCCGCGATGATCGCGAAGATCAGGTAGAGCGTGCCGATGTCCTTGTGATTGGTGGACAGGAACCAGCGCTGGAAGAACGTCAGCGGCTTGTGCGCGTGGTCTGCATGGCCATGATCGGAGTGATCATGACGGTGATCGTGATGAACGGCTGTGCCAGCCATGGGTCGAGCTCCCCTTCCGATTACTGTGCGGCGTTTGCGGCGACGTCAACGGCCTTCGCCGCGCCATCGATAGACGCCATGAGCGCCTTGTTCGCTTCGCCGAGATTGGTTCCGGCAGCCGCGAGCCAGGCATCGTATTTATCCTGCGCGACAACACGGATGGCGATTGGCATATAGGCGTGATCCTTGCCGCAGAGCTCGGAACACTGACCGTAATAGAGGCCTTCGCGATCAGCCTTGAACCATGTTTCATTGAGACGGCCGGGCACCGCGTCGATCTTCAAGCCGAAGGCCGGCATGGCGAAGGCGTGGATCACGTCGGCTGCCGTCACGAGCATGCGAACGGTCTTGCCGACCGGCACGACAACCTCGTTGTCGACGGCGAGAAGGCGCGGATACGCGCCTTTGTCTTCCTTGCCGAGGCCTGCACGGTCCTCGTCCTTCAAGAGCAGGCTGTCGAAGGAAAGCGGATTTTCGCCGACTTCGTATTCATAGGACCAGTACCACTGGTTGCCGGTCGCCTTTACCGTCAGATCGGGGTTCTGCGGCGGCGTGAGCTGTGCGGTCAGAAGCTGGAAGGACGGAATAGCAAGGAAAAGCAGAACGATGACCGGACCGACGGTCCAGAGGACCTCGATCAGGGTGTTGTGGCTTGTCCTTGAGGGAATCGGATTGGCACTCTCGCGGAATTTGACCACCACGATGATCAGCAGCAGGAGAACAAAGAGTGTGATCGGAATGATGAACCACAGTGTGTAACGCTCAAACCACGTGACTTCTTCCATGATGCCCGTTGCAGCCGCTTGAAGACTCGTCTGCCATTCGACAGGCTGGTCAGCAAAGGCGCTCGAAGCAAAAAGCAGACAGGCAAGCGCTGCCAGAACTGCGTAGGCCTTGTTTTTCACAATGTGTCTCCCCAATGCGCTTGATCAGGATCAAACCGGAAAGCAGAATCCCTGCGATACTGCAGCGCTTCAAACCACAGTTTGACCAGCGCCGCAACATCTGTCCAATTAACCCCGTGCGGCATTTTTGCACAAAGCGGATTTTTCGCACAGACGACCCTCGCGCCACCGTCTGAATTGCGTTAGGGCTGCTGTCCGCCTCGAGTGCATGAGCGGTCAACTCCTGATCGCTAAGCGTGCTCGCCCGACAAATTGAGCGGAAAACGGGCCTCCTACTACGCCGACCCATCGACGCGGGGCCCAATTTCGGCCATATGGCGCTGGAATGTAGACAGCAGGGCTTTTCATTTATCCCAGCGCACTTCAAGAATAGCCCAATGATTCGACGTTTTGAGGTTTACATGGGCCTGTCCCTCTTCTCCCGGCTGCCGGTCCTGGCTGCGCTCGGAATTGCCGCCTTCGTCTTCCCCACCGCAAGCATGGCCCAGCAATCCGGCGGAACGCCCGGGACGGTAAAGTCCAACCACGGTGCGTGGTCGATCGTCTGCGATCAGCCCGCCGGTGCGTCGGCGGAGCAATGCGCGCTGATGCAGAACGTCATCGCCGAGGACAGGCCGGAGGTCGGTCTCTCGGTCGTGGTGTTGAAGACGGCGGATCGCAAGGCGAAGATTCTTCGTGTTCTGGCGCCGCTCGGCGTGCTTCTGCCGAACGGCCTTGGCCTCAACGTCGACGGCAAGGATATCGGCCGTGCCTATTTCGTGCGCTGCTTTTCCGATGGCTGCTACGCCGAGGTCGTGCTCGAGGACGAACTCCTGAAGACCTTCCGGGCGGGAGCAACGGCAACCTTCATCGTGTTCCAATCACCCGAGGAAGGGATCGGCATTCCAGTCGACCTCAAGGGATTCGGCGAAGGCTACGACGCCCTGCCCTGAACGGCATACCCCTCGGAATGAGTAAAACCGCGCTGTGAGGCGCGGTTTTCTTTATGACTGCGCCTTAAAGTCTGCACTTACAGAATGTCGGTCGCGGCGATTTTGATGCCGAAGCCCTCCAGGCCGACATAATGACGCTCTCGGGATGAGATGAGGCGGATCGAGGTGATGCCGAGATCCTTCAGGATCTGTGCGCCGAGGCCGATTTCCAGCCATTCGCTCTCGCGTGCCTGGGCTTCAGAGTGAACTTCGCGTTCGTGCTTGCCCTTCCGTGCAGTCTGCGAAACGCCGACGCCGACCGATCCCTCGCGGAGGTAGACGATGACCCCCCTGCCCTCTCCGGCGATACGCCTCATGATGTGATCGATCTGGCGATCGTTGCCGAAAACATCCGCCCCGACGTTTTCGAGGTGGAGGCGGACCGGTATGTCCACGCCGTCGCGAATGTCGCCGAAAACGACGGCAAGGTGCTGCATCGGATCCCAGGGCAGCGAATAGGCGTGACCCTTCGCCTTGCCGTAGGGCGTGTCGATCTCGAAGCAATTGCCCTTTTCGATTAGCGTTTCCTTGCGCTGGCGGTAGGCAATGAGGTCGGCGACCGACACCTGCTTCAGGCCGTGGGTTTCGGCGAAGCTTTCGACCTGCGGGCCGCGCATCACCGTCCCATCATCATTGACGAGTTCTGAGATGACGCCGATCGGCGGCAGGCTCGCGAGCCTGCAGAGATCAACGGCGGCTTCGGTATGACCCGAACGCATCAGAACGCCGCCCTCGCGCGCTACCAGCGGGAAGATATGGCCAGGCCGCACGAAATCGCTCGGTCCGACATTCGGGTTGGCGAGGTTTCTCACCGTCAGCGTCCGATCGTCGGCGGAAATACCGGTCGTGGTTCCGTGCTTGAAATCGACGGAGACCGTGAAGGCGGTCGTGTGGGCGGAATCGTTCTCGGCCACCATGGCATTCAGATTGAGACGCTTTGCCTCTTCGCGTGGCATCGGAGTGCAGACGATACCGGAGGTATGGCGCACGATGAAGGCCATCTTTTCCGGTGTGCAGTGTACGGCTGCGACGATCAGGTCGCCTTCATTCTCGCGGCCGCCGTCATCGGTAACAACGACGATCTCGCCCGCCTCGAAGGCGCGTATGGCATCGACGACACGCTTCTGATCATAGGACATCTTTCAACTCCGCAAACTACTACTTCAGCCGTCCGGTCTGACCCCGGTCGCGCAGGTAATGATCGGCGATCGTGCAGGCAAGCATGGCCTCGCCGATCGGCACGGCCCGAATGCCGACGCAGGGATCGTGGCGCCCCTTGGTGCGCACGTCGACCTCCTTGCCGTCGCTATCAATCGAACGACGCTCGGTCAGAATGGAGGAGGTCGGCTTGATCGCGAAACGCGCGACGACCGGCTGGCCGGTCGCGATACCGCCGAGGACACCGCCGGCGTTATTGGAGAGAAAGACCGGTTCCCCGCCGGGACCGACGCGCATTTCGTCGGCGTTTTCTTCGCCGCTGATTTCGGCCGCGGCAAAGCCGTTGCCGATCTCGACGCCCTTGACTGCGTTGATCGACATCAGATTTGCGGCAATATCCTGATCGAGCTTGGCGTAGATCGGCGCGCCTATGCCTGCCGGAACGCCCTCGGCGACCAGTTCAACGACGGCGCCGATCGAAGAGCCAGCCTTCCGTATGCCGTCGAGATATTCTTCCCAAACGGGGACGATCGCCGGGTCCGGAGCAAAGAATGGATTGTTGCTTACTTCCGCCCAGTTCCAATTGGCCCTGTTGATCTTATGCTTGCCGATCTGCACGAGCGCACCGCGCACGACAAGCCCGGGCACCACCTTGCGCGCGATGCCGCCGGCAGCGACCCGCGCCGCCGTCTCACGCGCCGAAGAGCGGCCGCCACCGCGATAGTCGCGAATGCCGTATTTGACATCGTAGGTATAGTCGGCATGGCCCGGACGATAACGCTTGGCGATCTCGGAATAATCCTTGGAGCGCTGGTCGGTGTTCTCGATCATCATCGAAAGCGGCGTACCCGTGGAGATCATCGTCTCCCCGTCCTCGTCGAGCATCACGCCGGAGAGCACTCTTACGAGATCGTCTTCGCGGCGCTGCGTGACGAAGCGGGATTGCCCCGGCTTGCGCTTGTCCAGCCACAACTGGAGTTCCGCGAGCGTGAAGCGGATTCCCGGCGGGCACCCATCGACGACGCAGCCGAGCGCCGGGCCGTGGCTTTCGCCCCAGGTGGTGACGCGGAAAAGATGACCGAAGGTATTGTGGGACATGACGGCACTGCTTCCTATAAATCAGAGCGGCATGCGCACGGGAACGCTTGCGTTCCTCATCCCGCTCCAAGACCGTGCAAAAATGCGCGTGCCCTCTCTTACTGCATGGTTGCTTAAATCGGAACCGATTTAAGGACAAAACCATACAGCAATTCAAAGTGCTGCGGCGACCCGACACTTGCCAGTCAAAGCGCCCGTCAAGAGGCCAAGCGGAATCCCTGATTGCTTGCGAAGGCCAGGAAATTCTCGCTGCTCAGCGGCTTGGAGAAGGCATATCCCTGCAGAAGATCGCAGCCTAGGATACCGAGCATTTCCGCATGCGCCATCGTCTCGACACCTTCCGCTACGGTCTCGATGCCGAGTGATCGGCCGATATCGATGATGGAGCGCACCAACGCCTGTTCCGTCCGCGCCCCAAGCACCGGCGCAACGAGTTGGCGATCGATCTTCAGCCGCTTCGGCTTGATCTTCAGGAGACTGACGATCGAGGTGTGTCCGGTGCCGAAATCATCGATCTCGATATCGATGCCGAGTTTCTTGATCCCATCGATGTTGGCAGTCACGACGTCGTCGCTTTCGTCCAGGAAGATAGACTCCACCAGTTCGAACGAGATTTGACCGGGCACGATGCTGAGCCCTTCGAGCGAGGCGAGCAGATCCCTTTCCTGCAGGCGCTTGGCAGAAACATTGACGGAAATCTTCGGAACCCTGAGGCCCGCCGCCGTCCAGCGCATCCGGTCGGCCAGCGACTTTTCGAGAACCAACCGATCGAGCACGGCGGTCACGTTCAGCTCTTCGGCGATCCGCAGGAATCGATCGGGAGTGAGAATGCCCTCGCGCGGATGCTGCCAGCGGATCAGCGCCTCAACACCGGAGAGCGCAAGCGTCGAGGCATCGAACTGCGGCTGATACCAGGGAACGAATTCGTCGCGTTCGATGCCTTCAAGGATTTCGTCGGCAATCCGTTTGGTGGTGACCACCTCGGCCTGTAGCATCGGCGTGAAGAATTGATGCCGATTGCGACCATTTTTCTTGGCTCGGTAGAGCGCAATGTCGGCATTGACAAGCAGCTTGCGCGCGTCCACCGCCGATCCACGTGCAACGGCAATCCCTATGCTGACGCCGAAGCGGCAGGAGAAGCCGTTGTAATCGACCGGCTGGCGCATCTGCGCGGTGATGCGGTCGCAAAGGGCTGCTAGCGCGCCGTCCTCGGGTGCTCCGGAAATCACCACAACGAACTCATCGCCGCCGATGCGTGCGACGATGTCATTCGCCGAGATGCTAGAGCGCAAGATCTCCGATGCATGGACGAGCATCGCATCGCCCGCCGCATGTCCGAGCGTATCGTTGATCTGCTTGAAGCGATCGAGATCGATATGAAGAATGGCGATGCTGTCCGGTGTTTCGGCGCTCGCCGCCGACAGCTGCTCCAACACCCTGTCGAGCATGCGGCGGTTGCCGAGACCCGTCAGCGGGTCGTGGAGAGCATTGTGCTCGATGCGATCCTTGGCGTGAGCGAGCTCCGCATTCTTCACATCGGCCATGGCCTTGGCGGCCCGCAACTGTTCGGTGAGCAACACGTCGTCGCTGACATCGAAGGCGATGCCGATGAGTTTCTTCTGGCCCTCTGGTGATTGATGCAACTTTCCGACGGACCGCACGTGCCGAATTGTACCGTCGGGCAGCACGATGCGTGACTGCTGTTGATAGGCGTCGCGGGTCACGACAGCCTGGCGGATATTCTTGACCACTTGCGGCCGATCCTCCGGATGTACTGTTTGCAGCCACATGTCTCTGGGAATCCTGCCGTCAACGTAGACAAGACCATAGAGCTGGTGCATTCGCTCGTCCCAATAGATCACATTCTCGTCGAGATCGGCTTCCCACAAACCGCAGCGGTAGGAATCGAGCGCGAGGTCGAGCCTCCGCGTAAGTCTCTCCAGTTCCTGTTCCCGCTCCGACAGCTCTTTCAGCGCCTGTTCCAACTCCAAGTTCTGGAGGTCGACCTGCTCTTTGGCCGCCCGCAACCGTTCGTTCTTCAAGACATCATCGGTAACATCCCAGCTAATCCCGGTAATCTTGGCTCGACCGTCGGCGCCGTCGTGGCCGGAACCGACGTTGCGGATGTGGCGTATGCTGCCATCCGGCAGCACGACGCGATACTGCGAACGATACTCGATGCCCGCTCCAAGGCTGCGGAACAGCGTCATCGAAGCGGCGGCTATGTCGTCCGGGTGCACGGCTGCACGCCACTCGTCATAACTGGGTTCACGGCCGTCATGCGCAACCCCGTGCAGATGAAACATGCGGTCGTCCCAGGACCGTTCCTGTGTCTCTATGTCGATTTCCCATATGCCGATCTTCGAGGCATCGAGCGCAAGCTTGAGGCGGTGCGAAAGCGCCATCACTTCGCTTTCGCGCGCCCTCAACCTGGCGATATTGCGCTGCCGCTCATTGACGAGGCCGCCGGTCAACAGGATGGGAATGACGACGATGGCAACCGCGGCCGCGATTGCCAGCCTGATGTCTCCCCCGTTTTCAGGCTCCTGCGTCCAGCCTCGGGCAGGGACTGCTGCCAGTTCCCAAATGCCGCCAGGCAGATGTAGCTCACGAACGACCGGCGCGCTCCGAAAGACTTCGTCCTCACCGAGAAACGCGTCCTGAACATTGTCGCTGACGGAAATGTCGCGAATCGAAAGACGTAGATCGACATGCCGATGGGCGCCGAAATTTTCGGCGCGCTCGTCGCGTTCCTCGAACAGGTGGGCCGCCCGGTAAAGCGCCTTATCGTCAAGAACCGCTTCGACGAAACCCCAGAGGCCGCTATGTCCTTCCGTTTTGGAGAACACAGGCAGGAAGAGTTCGAAGCCGCTGCGGCCGGTCGGCAGGCGAACGGGTCCGACAATGACCGGCTTCACGGCCGAAGCCGCCCGCTCCACCGCCATGCGGGTAGTCCGGAATTTGTTGAAGTCCGTCCCGATGAACCATTCCTGGCTGGCTTTTGGAAAAGCCAAACCGACCACTCCGCTTTGTGCCACCGAAATGCGCACCATCAGCGGGTTCTGCTGAAGCAGCTTCTTGGCCAGCCCGTCGACATCCTCCGGCGTCATATCCGGGCGGATCGCCAGCCCATTCGCGATTCCGTTCAGTGCCGCAATGTTCGCATTGATTTCCGCGTGGAGCCGGCTGGCTATGAGGTTCAGTTCGCCTTCAACATTAATCTTCAGCTCGTTGCGGAAATTTTCGCGATTCTGACGCTCGTATACATACCCACCCATGAAGACGACCATGCCGGCGATAGCCGCCGGAATGAGCGACGGTCTTGCAAGTTTGGCGACCGTGCGGATGTGATGACGCAGAACGGCAATGATCACTGGTTTTTCCCCAATCCGCCGAGCACCGTAGCGTTGGAGTCTTAAGATAGGCTTTCGCGAAATTTCCTTGGAAAACCTGGTGATAGCGCCCGCCGTCAAAGCACGTCGTGAGCGTGTTCACGGTTTGGTTGCTTGAAATTCGCCGCGCCCGCATTCACTCTCCGATCAAGCCGGCCACACGTTTCGGGAAACGATCGGCGGTGTGCCGAAAGCTGCGGTTATACGGCTACTTTTGCCACAATCGGGGATCAAAGGGTGATGACAAGAATATTCGCAGAATCATGGAAGAGGGCAAGAAAGATGCGATTTGTCATTGCCGCGCTCATGGCTACCGCTGGCTTGCTTTCGCCGCTTTCCGCGCATGCCGAAAGCGCCGATGTCGAGGCCGTGATAACCAGTGTGGACACGGACCGGCTGAGCCTGTCGCTGGACGATGGCAAGAGTTATCAGGCACCCGAGGAATTCAATTTCGAAGGACTGAAGGCGGGCGTCAAGGTTCTCGTCTTCTATACCGAGGTCGACGGCAAACGCGTCATCAATGATCTGGAAATCGTCCAGTAGGTCTTCGAGCCAATACGGACGTCCAAATTTCCCTCTCCGGGCCTCATCGATGTTGACTTCGGGAGCGGTCCCCGCGTTCAAAGCCAGCCAATGGAGCCGTCGGCGATCTTCAACAACCTGTCCTGCGGAATGGCGGCGGTGGCCGCCTCATCGGCACTCATTTCACCAAGAAGTTTGAAGAGCGCGCGGATGACGCCCCCATGGCTGACGCAGACGGTGGGTCGCGCCACATCCTTGAGCCAGGCGCCTACGCGCCAGGACAGGATCTCATAACTTTCCGCATCGGGACCGGGGGGAATGAAATCCCATTTGGCCGCCCGTCTTTCGGCGATCCGCCCCGGCACCTCGCGTTTCAGTTCCGGGAGCGTATAGCCCTCCCAGTCGCCGAAGGAGACCTCCTTCAACCGTTCGTCCGTACGATAGGCGAAGGGATCAAGTCCCATTGCGCGGCGAAGGCGCTCCATGGTTTCGCGCGTGCGTCCGAGCGGGCTGCTCACGAAGTCGAAACCGACGGCATCTCGCGCGAGAACTTTCGCTAGAGCGAGACCATTTTCGGTCGCCTGTCGGCGACCGGTTTCGTTGAGGGGAATGTCCTTTTGCCCCTGAAGACGGCTCTCTGCATTCCAGTCCGTTTGTCCGTGGCGAACCATGTAGATGAGCACAGTGTTCACTCCGGGCCAGCCGTCATTGCCGCCTTTCCAGCAATGAAGGAAATCAGTCCTTCAGAACGGAAATATCCGGCGCATCGACCGCCTTCATACCGACCGTATGATAACCGGAATCGACATGGTGGACTTCACCGGTGACGCCGCTCGAGAGGTCGGAAAGCAGGTACAGTGCCGAGTTGCCGACCTCCTCGATCGAAACGGTGCGCTTCAGCGGCGCATTGTATTCGTTCCACTTGAGGATATAGCGGAAATCGCCGATGCCGGAGGCGGCAAGCGTCTTGATCGGGCCTGCCGAGATCGCATTGACGCGGATGCCGCGATTGCCGACGTCGACGGCAAGATAGCGCACGCTTGCCTCGAGCGCCGCCTTGGCAACACCCATGACGTTATAATGCGGCATCACCTTTTCGGCGCCGTAATAGGTGAGCGTCAACATCGAGCCGCCATCGTTCATGATGCGCTCGGCGCGCGCAGCGACGGCGGTGAAGGAATAAACGGAGATGTCCATCGTGCGCGCGAAGTTATCGCGGCTCGTATCCAGGTAGCGGCCCGTCAGTTCATCCTTGTCGGAGAAGGCGATGGCGTGCACGACGAAGTCGATCTTGCCCCACTTCTCTTCGAGCGTCGAGAAGACGGCGTCGATGGTGGCGAGGTCGGTTACGTCGCAATGGCCGGCCATGAAGGCACCGAGTTCCTGTGCCAGCGGTTCGACGCGTTTCTTGAGCGCATCGCCCTGCCACGTCAGCGCAATTTCAGCGCCAGCTTCCGAGCAAGCCTTCGCGATGCCCCATGCAATCGAGCGATTGTTTGCGACGCCCATGATAACGCCGCGCTTGCCATTCATCAGACCCGATGTCTGAGCCATGGAATGTCCCCAATACTGTCTGCCTGCACCAGCCGCCGCCGATGCGAGAGTTCATGAATGTCAATGACGCCGAACCGGCCCCGTGCGGGTGCGGCAAATTGTCGAGCATTGCCTATGGCATAGCCGTCACAGCGGTTCAAGCGCGGTGCGGATCAGGAACTGTTAGTCCCCGTAATATTGGTTCAGCTTGTCAAAAATCCATCACAAATAGAGGCCGTCTCGCAGCGATCGCATCAGATCAGTCACTTTGCCATCCGGTTTTTCGTGCAGCATCAGCCGCAGTTCGACAAGCAAATCGCCGCTTTCCCCGTCGGCACCGCGCAGTCCCTTTCCTGGAATACGGATTACCTTGTCCGATCCCGACCAGGCGGGCACCGCGACGGCGACCGGTCCGTTTGGCGTTTCGATCACGGTCTCGCAACCCAGCACTGCATTCTGCAGGTCCAATGGCAGCGTCGTCAGGAGGTCCAGTCCATGGGTTCGGAACGGCCCGTCCTGTCGAATTCGCAACGTCGCGACGACATCGCCGCGCGTCATCCCGGTGACGCGGTATCCCTGTTCCTTCAAACGGATCGCCTGCCCGTCGGTTGCGCCGGGCGGGACCGTGATCTTTATCGTTTCGCCATCGGGCAGTTCGACTGCGAGGCGCGTCCGGTTGATGACATCCTCGAGGGTCGCATGCACGTCGACCGCAAGGTCCGGAACCTTCTCCGCGGTTTTAGCGATACGGCCGCGAATACGCCGGACGATAGCGGCGACGATATCGGCCGCCGGCGCGGCAGAGCGCCGCACAATTGCCGCCTCCGGGTGCGAAGGCTCCTCCTGTTTCGGCTCAGCGCCCGCTTCCGGTTTGGCACTCGTCGCCGGCTCGGGTCTTTCGACTGCCCGCGAGGGCCTCGGCCTTGAGGCCGGCGATCCCGGCTGCGGCTCGACCCCGAAGATCCGGGAAATCGCCTCCTCCGCCGTCTCGGCGCCAACCGGCTCCTCGGTAGGCTCCGGGCCGCGCATCTTCGCCTTCATCGCCTCCATGCGGCGCAGTTCCGCCTCGCGGCGCACGCGATCGTAATGGTTTCTGAGCACGGGATCGCGCAGGAGTTCATAGGCTCTACCGGCTTCGGCGAAACGCTCCGCAGCCAGCGGATCGTCCTGATTGCGATCCGGATGAACTGTTTTGGCGACGGACCGCCAGGCGGCCTTGATTTCTTCCTGCCCGGCATTGCGACGCACGCCGAGGATTGCGTAAGGATCACGCATGGCTTGGTACCATCTTCTTTGACCGGCGGTTTCTCTCCCCGCTAGCTCCCCTCTCCACGACGAGTGGGAGAGCCGGCGATCGCCTCTTTCCGGGCGATGATCCGGAGAAGTTGCTAAATATCGGTTAGTCCTCCGCCGCATGGCCGGTTGAAGCTGACGGTTTCGAACGCCCGTCAGCCGCTTTGAGACAACGTGGTTAACCGCCTATTTCAGCCGCCGGTGGTTCAGCCGCGGGGGCCGAAGCTCGTAAGGTACCATTCGCCATTTCCGAGTTGGCAGGTGCTGCCGTCGAACTTGGCGATGCCTTCATAGGAATGCCGCGTCGTCGTGAAGCGGCGGCAAAGCATGCCGGAGGCGCGATCCTCCTGGATGCTGCTGATGACGCCGGCGCTGCCGGACCTTGCATTCGCCCACGGGATTGCGTTGGTGCCGCTCTGGCTGATATCGGCGGAGGTCACGGCATTGCGTACGGCTACAGCGTCGGAAAGACCATCCGACGTTTTCGCAACCGGCACTGTGCCGGTCGAGAGCGAGCGGTCGACGCCGGAACTGCCGAAGAGGTCAAGGCCCGTACCCATGCATCCCGGGAGAACGAGAATTGTCAGGCAAATTGCTGCGCTTCGCAGCAACGCGAAGGAAAAACCCTTCTTGCCATCGATCCACTTTGATATGTCTTGCACGGCAATCCTGTCAGACTCGGCAGAGCCGCACGTATCGCGAGAAAGTTCGCAGGCAGGCTCTGACATTTTTCGATGCGGAAACACCAGTCGGGCTCATCCCGAAGCGTCCCCGCGCCAGACACACGGCATTGGAAGGCAATATGACCGCGAACGAGTTAATAACCGGTGACTTCACGGAAGCAAATGAACCCTTTTCCCTTTTCGGCACATGGTTGAAGGACGCTGAGGAGAGCGAGTTGAACGACCCCAACGCGGTTGCGCTTGCGACCGTTGATCCCGACGGCTTGCCGAATGTGCGTATGGTTCTGCTCAAGGGATTCGACGAGCGCGGCTTCGTTTTCTACACCAATTTCGAAAGCCAGAAAGGCCGCGAAATTCTTGCGACGCGCAAGGCGGCCATGTGTTTTCACTGGAAATCGCTGCGCCGCCAGGTGCGTCTGCGCGGCCCCGTCGAAATCGTCTCCGACGAAGAAGCGGACGAATATTTCAGGAGCCGGCCGCGCGGCAGCCGCATCGGCGCCTGGGCTTCGAAACAGTCCCGTCCGCTTGAAAGCCGCTTTGCGCTTGAAAAAGCGGTCGCCGAATATACCGCCCGCCACGCGATCGGCGAAATTCCACGGCCCCACTATTGGTCCGGCTTCCGCATCCGTCCGATCTCGATCGAATTCTGGCATGATCGGCCATTCCGGCTGCATGATCGCGTCGAGTTCCGCCGTCAGGTGCCGGAAGGAGGCTGGTCGAAAGCGCGGATGTACCCCTGACGCCGGGTCGAGCGGCTATCGCGCGACAAGTCGGAACGGAATGCCCGAAGCGAGGGCAGCTACGTGGCGCGTATTCTGAAAGTGGCCGTTGAGCGAAATCCGCGGCAACGCATGCGGATTGGCGCCGGATGAAAGCGTGCCCGGCTCGGTCGTGACCGCGACCGCAAAGCCGAAATCCGCGACCAGGCGGTGGTCTCGCGGCGAGACCGTCGGCCGAAAGCCGTAAGGGTAGGCGAAGCTCAGCGGTCGACGTCCGGCGATCGCCTCGACGCGTGCGGCCGATGTCGAGATTTCGCGACGCGCCTCGTCATCGCTCAGCCTAGCCACCGCACGATGGCTGATCGTATGCGCGCCGAGGCTTGCAAGCGGGCAGTTGATCGATGCGCGAAGACCGTCTTCGTCGAGCGTCAGACGCTCGGTGATCGCGTAAGGATCGATTCCCTGTTCGGCCGCGATGCTGTTTAGAGCGGCAACGGCACTTGCCTCGTCGGCGCTATGAATATGAGCGGCGACACGATCGAATGCGGCCTGCTTTTGCGCGAGGGTGCCGGTCGCCAAAGTCTCCGCGCCCGCGCCGAAATCGAAACGCACCTCGCGGCGCACAGACAGTAAATCGGCCAGCGTTTCCCACCAAAGCGTGTGGGTACGATCGACATAGCCGGCGGTTACGAAGATTGTGAATGGAACGCCGTACCGCTCGAACAGGGGCTGCGCGTATTCAAGATTGTTGCGATAGCCGTCGTCGAGGGTGAAACAGGCGAATGGCCGCTCGTCGGCCGAGACGAGACATCCGGGTAGATCTTCCAGCGGGACAAAGCGGTAGCCGCCGCGCTCCAAAGCCAGGATGGTGTCCTCGAGAAATCCGGGTGTGATTTCCAGATGCGCGTTAGGATCGAAGGCTCGCTCCAACTTGGGGCGAACATGATGCAGGGTAAAGACCGCACCACGCCCGCGCGCGCCCGCCATCAGGCCCGCGCGCGCAAGAACATGCGCAGCATTGAGTCCGCCGGCAATGACGGCGCGCTTGATATTGTTGCGGACCATCCGCGCGAGGCCTTGTTTCATCCGTTTTCCGCTGTCCCGCCACGGCGATGATTCTGTTCGAAGCAGGCCAAGCTCATTCTCATTGCGATCGACTTTTCCGGAGGTAAGACGCGGGGCACGCGCAAAACCACTCGCCCCGCCGCGTTGTCAAGGCGGAGCTTGGCAGCGGGGGGTTAAGCCTTGCTGAATCGGCGTTTGATTCATCCAATGTTTATCAAGCCATTAAAAATTCCAGTACCGATCGATTTTCGGCCTCAATGTTGCGACAATGCCACGCTTGTCACATTATGAAACGGGTCACGCGCCAGGGGCTCCGCGGATCCAGTGGGGGGATTTCGATGAAGAACTTGCAATTTGCCTTCGCGGCGGTGGTCGCTTTTCTCGTCGCCGCCACATCGGCGCTTGCCGGCAGTGCCTCTCTCGTTCTCGACGCCCGTACCGGAAAGATCCTTGCCGCCGAGAACGCAGACACCCCGAACTATCCCGCCTCTCTGACCAAGATGATGACGCTCTACCTGACCTTCGAAGCGCTTCATCGCGGCCAGGTCGGCTGGGAGACGACGGTGCCTATGTCGAGGGAGGCTGCGCGCAAGCCGCCGACCAGGCTTGGCCTCAAGGCTGGCGATGCCATCACCGTCCGCGAGGCGGTTTACGGCATGATCATCCATTCGGCCAATGACGCGGCGGCGGCTGTGGCCGAAAAGCTGGGCGGATCCGAGCCGGCCTTCGCCCAGATGATGACAGCGAAAGCGCGCCGTCTCGGCATGACGCGCACCGTCTTCGTCAACGCATCGGGATTGCCGGCGAGCCAGCAGATGACGACCGCGCGCGACATGGCAACGCTCGCCGTGGCGCTCATGAGGGACTTCCCGCAGGAGTATCGCCTCTTCTCGACGCGGAGTTTCAAATTCCGCGGCCGTACGATCCGCGGCCACAACAATCTGATGTACCGCTATAACGGCATGGACGGGATCAAGACCGGCTATACGAATGCTTCCGGGTTCAATCTCGTCAGCGCCGTCCAGGACGGCAACCGTCGCATCATCGGTGTGGTTCTCGGCGGGCGCACAGCGAGAAGCCGCGACAACAGGATGGCCGCCCTCCTTGACCAGCACCTGGGCAGAGCCGCGCAAGCGAACGTCGCAGCAGCTGCGCCTCGCGGCGCGGTCGCCATAGCAACGTTGCCAGGCGTTTCACTGCCCTATGCCGCTCCGCCGCGGCCGACCGAAGATGCCGTGGCGGCGGTCATTGCGGCATCCGCCGAATCTGCGGTCGAAACGGAGGAGCTCGCCGCAACGCCATCGCGGCCGGCAATCGGCCTTTGGCAGATTCAGGTCTCGGCGGCGCCGACTGAGGAAGGAGCGCGCAGAATTCTTGCGAAAGCCCGGTCTGTGGCGGCCGGTGCCCTCGCCAAAGCTTCGCCTACCACTGAAGCGGTCGGCAAGGGCGCGAACAGGTTCTATCGTGCACGCTTTGTCGGCTTTGCCAGCCGCGAGGCCGCCGCCGCTGCCTGTGCAAGGCTGAAGAAACAGGCGTACGACTGCGTTCTGCTTCCCGGCCGCGGTTAACTTACAGGCCGCCCGGCCTATGCGGCGGGCGTCAGCCGGTGAACATAGAAACGTGTGTCCAGGCCCATGAACGGGAAGTTCGGCGGAAGGTCCTCGCAGGCGATTTGCACAAAGCCGTTCTTTTCGCAGAAGCGATGCGCGGCGAGGAATTTCTCGGTCGTTCCAAGGAAGATCGCCGCAGTCTTGCGGCGCTCGGCATGGGCGAGAAGCGCCTTTAGCAGGCGTGTGGGCCACGCCGTGGTCTCGGCCGCGAAAGTCGCGAGCGACGAACATCTTGCGCAGTGCTGTCTGCGCGCCTCCGATATCCTTGAGGGTAATCGTGCCGACGACGCGGCCGCCGGTCGTGGCAACCAGAAATCACCGTCTCCGCTCTGATAGAACTCCGGGATCGCCGGAGGTCCGGCTGGTCCTCGACCGTAATCGAAGCCGAATTCCTCCTGCTGGATCGGTAGGATGACGTCGATGACAGCCTGTTCGTCGGCTGGCGAAAAACGCCGGATTTCTATCATGTGCGATCTACGCCTGCGTGCCGCCGACGGTGATCTGATCCATCCTCAGATGCGGTTGACCGACGCCGACCGGCACCCACTGACCTGCCTTGCCGCAATTGCCGATGCCGGTATCGAGCTTCGTGTCATTGCCGACCATCGTCACCCGCTTCATTGCATCCGGTCCGTTGCCGATGAGCATCGCGCCCTTGACCGGCGCTCCAAGCTTGCCGTTCTCGATCAGATAGGCCTCAGTGCAGCCGAACACGAATTTGCCGGAGGTGATGTCCACCTGACCACCGCCGAAGGAGACCGCATAGATGCCCTTCCTCACCGAGGCGATGATCTCCTCGGGCGTGCGATCGCCGGAGAGCATATAGGTGTTGGTCATCCGCGGCATCGGCACATAGGCATAGCCTTCACGGCGGCCATTGCCGGTCGGCTTCATGCCCATCAGTCGGGCGTTCTGCCGGTCCTGCATATAACCGACGAGCTTGCCGTCCTCGATCAGCACGTTGTAGCCGGAGGGCGTACCCTCATCATCGATCGAGATCGAGCCGCGCCGCTCCTCGATTGTCCCGTCATCGACGACGGTAACGCCCTTTGCAGCGACCTGCTCACCGAGGAGGCCGGCGAAGGCTGATGTCTTCTTGCGATTGAAGTCGCCTTCAAGGCCATGGCCGACCGCTTCGTGCAGCATGACGCCCGGCCAGCCGGAGGCGAGCACGACATCCATGGTGCCCGCCGGCGCGTCGATAGCTTCGAGATTAACGAGCGCCTGCCGTAGCGCTTCGTCGGCGCCGCGTTTCCAGTTTTCTTCCGTGATGAAGTCGCCGAAGCCGCGCCGTCCGCCGATGCCGAAGGAGCCTGTTTCCTGCCGGTCACCTTCGCCGACGACGACGGAGATGTTGATGCGCGTCATCGGCCGTATATCGTGAACGCGATGGCCGTCAGCCCTCAGAATGTCCACAACCTGCCAACTGGCGGAGATCGTCGCTGTGACTTGCCGGACCTTCGACTCCTTCGCGCGCAGATAGGCATCGATTTCCTGAAGCAACGTTACCTTCGTCTCGAATGCCGGCTCGCCGATCGGATTTTCGTCGCCATAGAGCTTCTTGTTCGTGCGTTGCGGAGCCGCAGCATAGGAGCCTGAATGGCCCCGGGTCACCTGCTCCACGGCATCCGCAGCTCTTCTCAACGCCGCAAGCGACAGTTCGCCCGCATGGGCATAGCCCACCGCCTCGCCGGCTACAGCACGCAGGCCAAAGCCCTGATCGGTGTTGAAGCTGCCGCCCTTGAGGCGGCCGTTGTCGAATGAGAGCACCTCGGCCTGCGCATGCTCGAGGAAGAGTTCACCGTCGTCGGCGCCGGAAAGCGTCTCGGAGAGAACCTTGCGGACTATTGCCTCGTCCGCGTCGAAGAGGCTCATCAGATCGGTATTCATGGTTCTGCTCCTGCGTGGGCGAGATTCCTTGCTCCATTTAGGAAGCGTGGAGCCGCAAGCCAAGGAAATTCTCGATCAGGAAACAGGAGCATCCCATGCATCGAGCAGGTTCACCTCTTCGACGCCGGCAAAACGGGCAACGCGGTCGAGTTCGGCGGCGAGCTTTTCCATCCGCCCCGACGACGCCTTTACGCCCGGCTCCAGCCAGAGACGCCGAACATCGAGGCTTCCGCGCTTGCGGTCGGCCTTCATGTCGATGCGGCCGATCAGCTTGTCGCCTTCAAGCAGCGGAAAGACATAGTAGCCGTATTCGCGTTTTGCTTCCGGGACGAAGACCTCAATGCGATAAAAGAAGCCGAAGAGGCGTTCGGTGCGATTCCGATCGCGCAACAGGGGATCGAAAGGACTGAGCACGCGAATGCGGCCCGGTGGATCGGGGATATCGCCGACGTTGTCCGGAAAGCCGGAGAAAGCGTAGGATGGACGCGGTTTGCCGCCATTGCCAGATTCGATCACCACGTCGCAAAGCTCGTCGCGGTGCGCGGCAACCCAGGCTTTCGCCTCGTCCGACGACACCAGGTCCCAGAAAGCTGCGATCTCGCCGTGGGTGGCGAAGCCGAGACGCTCGAGCGCGCTGCGGCAGGCCCAATCGACGAACTCTTCGTGGCTGACGTCCCCCTCGTAGTGGCGCGCGGGAATGACCCGTTCAGTGAGATCGTATACCTTCTGAAAATTCACCCGCCGGGCAATCGCGAGCTTGCCCTGCCGCCAGAGCACTTCGAGGGCCGTCTTCGACGGGTGCCAGTTCCACCAGCCGCCGGACTCGTGGTCATCCGCTTTCAAGTCGCGTGACATGACCGCGCCGCCGCTGGCGACCCTGTCGTAAGTCTCGTCGCAACCCTCGTCGAAGCCCTCGCCACGCCATTTGCGCCAGCGCTCTTTCAGCGTCTCGCTTTCCCATTTGAAGCGGTGCTTCCAATAGACGAAGAAGGAGCTCGGAATGATCGAGGCGTCGTGGGTCCAGTGCTCGAAGAGCTCGCCATCTTTCTCCAGGAGCTCCGTCAGGTGCTCGCGGCGGTAGGTCTGGTTGCGAGAGAAGAGGATCTGGTGATGGGCCCGCTCGACCGTCGCGATGCTGTCGACCTGCACGAAGCCGATGTCGTGAATGAGCTGCAGCAAGCCCTCCTTGCCGAGCGCGCGATGCGGCGCGGCGGAGAGACCCTGCTTGGCAAGGAAGATGCACCGGGCATCGCGGTTGGAGAGACGAATCGTCATGCCGCAAAGAGTAGGCTTTTATTCCCATTTTTCAAATACTCCGCAAAGCGCGAAGCGGGGGCGAAGCCGCATTGCTCTTTCCGATCGACTTGCCCTATAGAGCGATCACGCAAACTGCGAGGGAACAAGGATTGAATATCCGCTTTACCGATTGCTCGGTCAGCTTCAACGAGCGGGTCGCGCTTTATCCCCTGACCCTTTCCCTGGACGAACGGCGTATCGGCATCATCGGCCTCAACGGTTCCGGCAAGACCACATTCGCACGGCTTATCAACGGGCTTGTCAAACCGACCACGGGCCGCGTGACGGTCAACGGGCTCGATACAATCGAGAATGACCGGGAGGTGCTGGCGCAAGCCGGCTTCATCTTCCAGAATCCGCAGCACCAATTGATCATGCCGATCGTCTCCGATGACATCGCCTTCGGTCTCAAGAACCGCGGACTATCTGCCCATGAAATCTCGTTGCGAACCGAGGCGGTGCTGGCACGTTTCGGCGTCTCTCACCTCGCGCGGCGCCGCGTCCACGAGCTTTCGGGCGGGGAAACGCAACTCGTCGCGATGGCAAGCGTCGTCGTCACCGGACCGAAAATTCTGATCCTCGACGAGCCGACCAATCAGCTCGATCTGCGCAACCGCCGCATGGTCGCCGAAACGATCGACGCGCTCGACGAAGACACGATCGTCATCACCCATGACCTACGACTTGTCGAAGGTGTGGCGCGATTGCTTCTCTTTCATGAGGGCCGGCTCGTTGCCGACGGACCGCCGGACGAGACGATCCGGCACTATCACGGGGTCGCCGGATGCTGACGAGCCTTTATGTCGAGGGAAAAAGCTGGTTTCATCGCGTTCCGGTACGCGCGAAACTCATCGCGCTCGTGATCGTCAGCTTGCTCCTCTTCGCGACAAAGTCGCTCACGCTCCTGCTGCCCGCATTCCTGCTTTGCGGCTCGCTCTACTTGTCGCTCGGCATGACTTTACGCGAAGCGATTTCGCGCGTCGGCTTCATCTTCTTCACCATCCTCGTCCTCGCGCTCGTCAACCTTTTCCTCCTTCCAGTGCCGGACGTCGCCGCTCTGATCCTGCGGCTGACGTCGCTCGTGCTCTTTGCGGCGGCAGTCACGGCGACGACGACCATCGGCGCCTTCATGGACGAGATCACGATCCTGATGAAGCCGTTTGAGCGCCTGGGTCTGCTGCGTGCGGCAGACGTCAGCCTGGCGCTCGGCCTCGTGCTGCGTTTCGTCCCCGATATCTTCGCTCGCTATCAGGCGATCCGCGAGGCGCACCGCGCACGAGGGCTGCCAGTGCGGCCGTTGACGATCGTCGGACCGCTGATCATCCTGACACTGAAAGATGCGGATACGATTGCAGCCGCCATTGACGCCCGCGGATTTCGCCGGCAATAAATTCGCGCTTTCTAATAAAAGGGTAAGACCATATGAACACCAGAGATCTCGTCCTCGTCGCGCTCTTCGCTGCGATCGTCATCGTGCTTGGCCTCATACCGCCGATCACTCTCGGCTTCATTCCCGTTCCCATCACGGCGCAGTCTATGGGCGTCATGCTCGCCGGCTGCATCATCGGCGCGAAACGCGGGGCACTTGCCTTCCTGCTGTTCATCCTGCTGGTCGCCATCGGCCTGCCGGTGCTTTCCGGTGGACGCGGTGGCCTCGCGGTTTTCGCCGGTCCCTCCGGTGGCTTCATCCTCGGCTGGGCGGTTGCCGCCTTCGTCACCGGCCTGATCGCCGAGCGTTTCGTGCATCCGGCAAATTCGGAAGGCCGCCAGTTTGCCGGCTTCTTTCTGGCATCGGTGATCGGCGGTATCGTCGTGCTCTATGCGATCGGCGTTCCGTGGCTTTCCGCAGTCACAGGCACGCCGCTGCTGGCTGCCGCGACCGGTTCGCTGGTGTTCATACCGGGTGATCTTCTCAAGGCAGCGATTGCCGCGCTTGCCGCCCGCGCCGTCCTTGCCGGCTACCCGCTGCTGCCGGTGCGCGCCTAACGCCATGCCATTCGCCGAGGCGACAATGCTGCATGCGGGTGAGCGCCCGCATGTTCCAGCCTTCCGAATGGAGGACCGGACCTTCACGTTCCGGGAGCTCGCTGCGGAGGCAAAACGCATTCTCTACGCGATCGAGCGAGAGGCGCCCACGAGCCGCAGCGTCCTCTCGGGCCGGGCGCGGCTGATCGCGCTCGAAGTCGGCAATCATCCGCTCTTTCCGGCCGCTGTCATTGCCGCAACGGCAGGCGGCAATTGCGCAGCGATCATCGATCCGCACCTGCCGGAGGCCGCCCGACGGCGAATGAAAGAGCAATTGCGCCCCGACATCGTCATCAGCGCCGAGGGCGATTCCTTGCGTCTTGATGTGCTCGCCACGGGACAAGGTCATCTTGTCGATGGCAGCTTCGATAGTGCACCCCTCCTCCCGATCGGCAACGGCGCTGAACCCTTCCTCATCGTCTCCACATCCGGCACTACCGGCGAACCGAAGGCGATCATCCGCGACCGCAGGTCCTGGCGCCTCAGTCTCAAGATCGGTCAGGGCTTTTTCGGCATCGGACCGGAAACGAAGACTTATGCGCCCGGCCCACTGGCACACGGCCTAGCCCTCTATGCGCTTGCCGAAAGTTTGACGGCCGGAGCCGAGTTCATCGGCACCCGCCATTTCGAAGCGCGCCAGGCACTCACTGCGATCCAAGCAGCACAAGCCAAGCGGCTCGTGCTGGTGCCGACGATGTTGCGACGGCTTTGCGACCTATCGGAAGGCTACCAGTCGAGCTCCGTCGAAAAGATCACCGTCGCCGGCGCCAAGCTCACGCCTACGGATCGAAAGGCGGCAAGCCGCGCCTTTCCTACGGCGGAGGTTACCGAATATTACGGCGCTTCCGAGCTTGGTTTCATCAGTGTTTCCGGGGCAATGGACAACCACACGCCGACCGCAGTCGGCAAGGCTTTCCCTGGCGTTCGGCTGGCGATCCTTGATGACGCAGGCAACAGTCTTCCTCCAGGCGAAACGGGCACGATCTTCGTCGAGAGCGAACTGATATCCGATGGCTACATTGCTGGCGCCGACGGCACCGGCTTCCTTCGGCAAGGCGCTCGCGCAACTGTCGGAGACCTCGGCTTTCTCGACGGCGACGGCACGCTGCATCTCATCGGACGCGCGGGCGGCATGGTGCTCTCGGGCGGCAATAATATCTATCCCTCCGAGGTCGAAGCAGCGATCATGGCCGGCGGTTGCAGCCGCGCTGTTCTGGTCCTCGGGCTCGACCATCCCGATCTTGGCAGTGAGCTTGCCGCCGTGATCCAGCCAAACGGAAGCGGCTTTGAACGCGAGGCGCTGGAGCGTCATCTTGCCGCCGCCCTGCCGCGCTACAAGCACCCGCGAAAGGTCTGGCTCTGCCGCGAGATGCCGATGACGTCCTCCGGCAAGATCGCCGCCAAGGAGCTGCGGCAATGGATCGCGGAGGGAAACCGTGCCCTTGAACGTCTCGTCTGATCCGGCGCGCACGCCGGTCATCATCGCAGCGCTGCGCACACCGGTCGGCCGCGTCAACGGCAGCCTCGCCACGATCGAGCCGGCAAGCCTTGCTGCCTTGCTGATCGAGAAGATCGTCGCCAGCACCGGCATCGGCAGCGCCGAGATCGATGACGTGCTCATCGGCAACGCCGCCAACAGCGCCGGCAATCTCGCCCGCCTCGCCGCTCTCGAAGCCCGCTTGCCCGTTTCCATCCCGGGTGTCACCGTCGATCGCCAATGCGGCTCCGGGCTCGAAGCCATCGTGCTTGCGGCACGCCAGATTCAGGCCGGCGCGGGTCGGTTTTATCTTGCCGGCGGCACGGAAAGCGCCAGCCGCGCCCACGTCCGGCTTCGGCCGCCACTTGCGCGTGGCGAAGAGCTTCAGCCGGTGAAGCGCGCGCGGATGGCGCCTGATTTCATCGGCGACCCGGACATGGGCGTTGCGGCCGAGAACGTCGCCGCAGTCTGCCGCATTTCGCGGGAACGGCAGGACCAGTTCGCCCTGGAAAGCCATCGGCGCGCCGTCGCGGCCGAAGCGGCGGACAGGTTCGCGCGTGAGATCGTGCCGGTGGCGACACCTGCCGGTATTGTCGCAAGGGACGAATGCCCCCGCGCAAACGCCTCCGCTGAGACGCTCGCCCGGCTGAAGCCGGTCTTCGTCAAGAACGGCACCGTCACCGCCGGAAATGCCTGCCCGATCAATGACGGGGCTGCCATGGTGCTGGTGACCAATCTCGCCGAGGCGCGGCGGCTCGGCGTTCCCTTTGCGCTCGAATTCGTCGATGCGGCGGCGGCGGGCGTCGACCCGAACCTGCTCGGGCTTGGTCCCGTCCCTGCGATGGCGCGGCTTCGCGCGCGCAACCCCGCGCTCGACATAGCAAATATGAACTTCATCGAATTCAACGAGGCGTTCGCCTCGCAGGTCCTCGGCAGCCTCGACCAGCTCGACATTCACCCCGCGCGCGTCAATCTCGACGGTGGCGCCATTGCGCTCGGCCATCCCTACGGCGCTTCGGGCGCCATTCTTATCGTCCGGTTGTTCTCGCAGATGCTTGCCGTCCCATCACAGGCGGAGGGCCTCGCGATGATGGGTGTCGGCGGCGGCATGGGGATCGTTGCCCATGTCCGCAGCCTGCGGCCGGATCAGGCCATGTAAGCCGTAAGCCATTCGCGGGTAGCGGCGGGAACCGGCAAGGGTCTGTGGCGAACGGGATCGACGGCGACCCAGACGATTTCGACCTCCGCCGACAGCTGGTCGGCCGCCTCGACCCGCACGGCGAAGCTTAAGGAACTGCCGCCGACCTTCGCGACACTTACCGTGAACCTGGCCGGCTCGTCGAAACGCAGTCCTCGATGGTAGACGCAGGCTGAACGGCGAACGAGATAGGCAGGCTCGCCCTTTACCGCCGGCCGATGCCGCCACAGATTGGCGAGTGCTGCTTCCGCATGCGCGTAATAGGCCGCATTGTGCATATGCCCGTGCATGTCTATATCGCGAAAAGGAATGCGGATTTCCGTGACATTTTCCCGATGCGTGCCGTCCATGCGAGGCCCCTTGCCATGCTCTCCACCCTCGTTAGACAGTTTGGCGATCCCGAACAAGTCATCGAACTTGTGGATGCCGAGCGCGTGGCCCCGGCTGCCGGCGAGATCGAGATCGCGATATCGCTCGCGGCGATCAACCCGTCCGACCTCATTCCCGTGACCGGCGCCTATCGCGCCCGCACCGAACTGCCCTTCGTGCCCGGCTTCGAAGGCGTCGGCGTTATCAGCCGCGTTGGACCGGGCGTGCGAGATCTGAGGCCGGGGGACCGCGTCCTTCCGATCGGGGCAAGCGGCCTATGGCAGCAATTCCTCATACGCCCGGCCGAATGGTGCTTCCGTGTGCCGGACGATATAACCGACGAACAGGCCGCCGCGTGCTACGTCAATCCGCTAACCGCGCTTCGGCTTATCGAAGCCTTGCGGACGCATTTCGGTTCGCTCGAGGGGCGCAGCGTCGCCGTGACCGCTGCCGGCTCTGCGATCGGCGGAATGTTGTTGAGGCTGTTGGCTCTCGAAGGCATGGCGCCGACGGCAATCCTTCGCAGCGAAAAAAGCCGCGTCCGTCTTGGCAATGCTCACCGCGTGATTGTGAGCGACGGGAGCGACCTTCCCCCGCACATCGACTTCGACGCCGTACTCGATGCCGTCGGCGGCGGGCTGGCCGGCGAGCTGATCAGCCGCTCCGTTCGCCCCGGCGGGACCTTCATCCAATATGGGGCGCTCAGCGGCGTGCCGGTGCCGCAGGCGGCAATCAGCCGCCGCTCCGGCGTCCTTTTCGCCTACCTCTGGCTCAGGACCTGGGTGCATTCGGCCGATCGCCAAGCGATTGAAGCGGCCTTTGCGCGGAGCTTCGCTGGCCTGCGCGACGGCCTTTTCGCAAGCCCGATGGCCGCAACCTACCCGTTAAGCCGGCTTGCCGATGCGTTGGCGCATCAGGCCGACCCGCTTCGCAACGGCAAGATCCTGCTCGATCCGCGCTGTTGAAAATCGACACTTTCACGGTGTTCCGCCATGGACCTCTGACCGTTCGCGCACTAGTTTCCGGGCATGACCACGCATTTTTACGAAAACCCAGTTTTCCTGGAACACAAGGTTCCGGAGGGGCACCCTGAGCGGCCGGATCGGCTGAAGGCGCTGAACCTTGCGCTGGAGCACCCGAATTTTACGGAGCTCAAGCGCCTGGAGGCGTTGAAAAGCGATGAAGATTTGGTGCTGCTCGCCCATACGGAAGAGCATCTGCGGTCGATCAAGCGCGCGATCCCGGACGGCGACGATATAAACCAGATCGAAGCGGACACCTATGCCAGTCCGCTGAGCCTTGAGGCAGCCTTGACAGGGATCGGCGGTGCGGTTGCTGCCGTGGACGCGGTCTTCTCCGGCGGGGCCGATAACGCCTTCGTCGCGGCCCGCCCGCCGGGGCACCACGCCGAAAAGGACAAGGCGATGGGCTTCTGCTTCTTCAACACGGTGGCGATCGCCGCGCGCCACGCACAGAAGGCGCATAGCGCGGAGCGGGTCGCCATCGTCGACTGGGACGTTCACCACGGCAACGGCACACAGGACATCTTCTGGGACGATCCGTCAGTGCTCTTCTGTTCCACTCACCAGATGCCGCTCTATCCGGGCACCGGCGCCAAGGACGAGACCGGGGTCAAGCACAACATCGTAAACGCGCCGCTGTCGCCAAACAGCGGCAGCGAGCATTTCCGCGATGCCTTCCGCAGCCGCGTGCTCGCCGCGCTCGACAATTTCCGACCCGACTTCATTCTGGTTTCCGCCGGCTTCGACGCTCACCATCGCGATCCGCTGGCCCAGATCAACCTTGTTGCCGAAGACTTCGACTGGGCCACCGGGCGCCTCATGGACATGGCCAGTAAAAGCGCCGGCCACCGTGTCGTCAGCCTGCTCGAGGGCGGCTACGATCTGCAGGGGCTCGCCGAGTCGGCCGGCATGCATATCTTGAGACTTCTGAGAGGGTAATTCATGGACACCAGCATCCAGCAACCGGACGTTTCTACCCTCTCCTTCGAGCAGGCGGTCGAAGAACTGGAACGCATCGTCTCCGCGCTTGAACGCGGCGATGTCGCGCTCGACAAGTCCATCGAAATCTACGAGCGCGGCGAGGCTTTGAAGAAGCATTGCGAGACGCTGTTGAAGGCGGCCGAGGACCGTATCGAGAAAATCCGCCTCGATCGTGCGGGCAGACCGCAGGGCGTGGAGCCGCTCGACGCAGAGCAGTGAGCGGCAAAGGCTTGAAACCGGAAACGCTGCGTCTTCGAAGAGCCGCTACCGCGTTGAGGGGTTTACCGCTAGTTTCAACCGGAACGCCCACCAACGGGAGCGACTGCCATGTCCTTCTTTCCTGGTCCCGATCCGCTCGCCGGCGACAAACCCGCCTGTGATGCCATCGAGCACCTCATCATTCCACGCACCAGTGACATCGGCGGCCTGCAGGTGCGCCGAGCGTTGCCGACGGCGAGGCGCCGCCTCGTCGGCCCCTTCATTTTCTTCGATCGTATGGGACCGGCGCTGCTTCGGGCGGGCGAGGCAATCGATGTCCGCCCGCATCCGCATATCGGTCTTTCGACCGTCACCTATCTCTTCGACGGCGAGATAAAGCATCGTGACAGCCTCGGCACCGAGATGGTGATCCGTCCCGGTGACGTGAACCTGATGACCGCCGGGCGCGGCATCGTGCATTCCGAGCGCTCGCCGGAAAACCAGCGCGGCCATGAACGCTCGCTCTCTGGACTGCAAACCTGGCTGGCACTCCCCGACGGCAAGGAAGAGATCGATCCCGTCTTCGATCACACTGAAGAACACATGCTGCCCCATCTTGCCGACGGCGGCGTTCGGGCGCGGGTGGTCATCGGCAATTTTGAAGGCGGAAGCTCGCCGGTCTCCGTCTTCACCGACACGATCTATGTCGATCTGGCGATCGAGGCGGGCAGAAGCGCGCCCTTCGCCGCCAATTGGGAGGAACGCGCGCTTTATATTCTTTCCGGCGAAGCGATCATCGCCGGCGATCATTTCGCCGACAATCAGCTTCTCGTTTTCCGGCCGGGGGATGAAATCACCATCACTGCCGGCGCAAAGGGTTGCCACGTGATGCTCTTCGGGGGTGCTAGCCTGGCTTCGCCGCGTCACATCTGGTGGAACTTCGTTTCCTCCTCCAAGGAGCGGATCGATAAGGCCAAGGAAGAGTGGCGCACCGGGCGCTTCGAGATCGTGCCGGGGGATGAGGAAGAGTTCGTGCCTTTGCCCGAAAGGTAATTTTCGTTAAGCTCTTGGTTGAAGACGCAGGAAAGCCTAATTTTGCATTCAACGACGATTGCGTCTAAACAGCCGTTCTAACGGACCCATCAACATTCGCGCGCCGTCCTTCGGTGCGCACGAGGCATGCAGCGTGACACAACTGCCAACCAATCCGATGCCGGCGACTCCCTTGCTTGATAAGGTTAAGTTCCCCGCCGATCTGAAGAAGATCGACGACAGGGACTTGCCGCAACTGGCAAGCGAAGTGCGCGCGGAAATGATCGATGCGGTGTCACGCACCGGCGGCCATCTCGGCGCCGGCCTCGGCGTGGTCGAATTGACGATCGCCATCCATAAGATTTTCAACACACCCGACGACCGGCTGATATTCGACGTCGGCCACCAGTGCTATCCGCACAAGATCCTGACCGGGCGGCGCGACCGTATCCGCACACTGCGCCAGGAAGGCGGCCTCTCCGGCTTCACCCGGCGCGCTGAAAGCGAGTATGATCCCTTCGGTGCCGCGCATTCCTCGACGTCGATCTCTGCCGGTCTTGGCATGGCCGTCGCCGCCGACCTCGACGGCAAGGCCCGCAATGTCATCGCGGTGATCGGCGATGGCGCCATGTCGGCCGGCATGGCCTTCGAAGCGCTCAACAATGCCGGAGCACTCGATGCCCGCCTGATCGTCATCCTCAACGACAACGACATGTCGATCGCGCCGCCGACAGGCGCGATGAGCGCCTATCTCGCGCGGCTTGCTTCCGGGCGGACCTACATGGGTATCCGCGAAGTCGGCAAGAAGCTTACCGCCTATCTCGGCAAGACCGTCGACCGGGCGATCACCCGGGCCGTCGAGCATGCACGCGGCTACGTCACCGGCGGCACCATCTTCGAGGAAATGGGCTTCTACCATATCGGGCCGATCGACGGGCACTCCTTCGACCATCTGCTGCCGGTGCTCCGCAACGTTCGCGACAATGCCAAAGGGCCAGTGCTGATTCATGTGGTGACGCAGAAGGGCAAGGGCTATCCGCCGGCGGAAGCCGCCGCCGACAAATACCACGGCGTCAACAAGTTCGATGTGATCACCGGCGCGCAGGCCAAGGCAAAGCCGAATGCCCCAGCCTATACCTCGGTCTTTGCCGAAGCGCTCACCCAGGAAGCAAGCCTCGACGACAAGATCGTCGCGATCACCGCAGCGATGCCGACCGGCACCGGTCTCGACAGGTTTGCGGCCGTTCATCCGTCACGCTGCTTCGATGTCGGTATCGCCGAGCAACACGCCGTGACCTTCGCCGCAGGGCTCGCCGCCGAAGGCTACAGGCCCTTCGCCGCACTCTATTCGACCTTCCTGCAGCGCGCCTATGATCAGGTCGTTCATGACGTGGCGATCCAGGGCCTGCCCGTCCGGTTCCCGATCGATCGCGCCGGCTTCGTCGGCGCCGACGGGCCGACGCATGCCGGCTCCTTCGACACGACTTACCTTGCCACCCTGCCCGGCTTCGTTGTGATGGCTGCTGCCGACGAGGCGGAGTTGAAGCATATGGTGCGCACCGCCGCGGCCTACGACGAAGGGCCGATTTCCTTCCGTTATCCGCGTGGTGAAGGTGTGGGCGTCGAACTGCCGGAGCGCGGCGAGATCCTTCAGATCGGCAAGGGCCGCATCGTCAAGGAGGGAACGAAGGTAGCGCTGCTTTCATTCGGCACCCGGCTTGCAGACTGTCTGCAGGCGGCCGAAGACCTCGACGCCTCCGGCCTCTCGACAACGGTCGCCGACGCGCGATTTGCTAAGCCTCTCGATCATGATCTGGTCCGTCAGCTCGCCCGCCACCACGAGGTCTTGATCACTATCGAGGAAGGCGCGATCGGCGGCTTTGCGAGCCAGGTACTGCATTTCCTTGCCGAAGAGGGCCTGCTCGACGGCGGCCTTAAGGTGCGGCCGATGGTGATGCCCGACGTCTGGATGGAACAGGCAAAACCGGAAGCGATGTACGCTCGCGCAGGCCTCGATCGCGCAGGCATCGTCTCGACCGTGTTCCAGGCGCTCGGCCAGAAGCACGCGGTTGGCCTCGGCGCGGCGGGCTGAGGCATTCTACTTCAAGAAGAAGGCCCGACATTTTCGCCGGGCCTTCGCGTTAGGCAAGATCGTCAGGACGCCATCAGAACTCGGTCCAATCCTGGCTTTGCGCCGCCGCCGCAGAACCGAACGATCTCGCCACTTTTTGGCTGAGCAGTCGGGCAGGAGAAGCAATCGGCTTCGATGCCGCTGAAGCGCTCGTCACCGCCGCAGTCGTTTCGAGACGGCGGCCCAGCTTGAATTGTGAAATGAGCTGATCCAGAGCTGCGGCCTCGCGCGCGAGTCCGTGGCTCGCGGCGGTTGACTGCTCGACCATTGCCGCATTCTGCTGCGTGCTCTGATCCATCGAATTGACGGCCATATTGATCTCCTGCAGTCCGGTCGACTGCTCGCGTGCTGCCGTGACGATGGCGCTCACGTGCTGATTGATCTCGCGCACCTCGGTCACGATCGTTTCGAGGGCCTCGCCCGTCTGGCCGACGAGGTGTGCACGCCGGCGCGAACCTGTTCGCCGGACATCATGATCAGGGCCTTGATCTCCTTGGCCGCGTTGGCCGAGCGCTGGGCGAGCTCGCGAACTTCCTGCGCCACGACCGCAAAGCCCTTGCCCGCTTCGCCAGCGCGTGCGGCCTCGACGCCGGCATTCAGCGCGAGGAGATTGGTCTGGAAAGCAATGTCATCGATAACGCCGATGATGTTGGAGATCTCCCCGGACGACTTTTCGATCTCATGCATGGCACTGACGGCGCGGCGGACGACATCGCCGGATTTTTCCGCTCCCGCTCGGGTGCGATCGACCAGAACGCCTGCATCCTCCGCGCGCTTGGTCGAATCGCGCACCGTCGTGGTGATCTCCTCCAACGCCGCCGCCGTCTCCTCGACGGAAGCGGCCTGCTGCTCTGTGCGTCTCGCCAGGTCATTTGCGGCTTCGCGAATTTCATTGGCGCCCGCATTGATCGCACCGGCGTTTTCGCCGACGGCACGAAGAGTTGCCTGAAGCTTCTCCAGCGACTGGTTGAAATCCATGCGCAGGGCATCGAGGCGCTCGGCGAACGGCACCTCGATCCGGTGGGCAATATTGCCCTCGGCGAGAGCCGCAAGCCCGCTGCCAAGCGCTTCCATCGCAACTCGGATTTCAGCGGCCTCGCGAGCCCTGTCCGCATCGCTACGGCTGCGTTCGGCTTCGGCCGCGCTGCGCATCTTTTCGGTTTCGCCGGAGAGCCTGAGCTTCTCGATCGCAGCCTGCCGGAACACGAGCACCGCACGGGCCATCTGACCGACTTCGTCCTCGCGGTCGAGGGCGGGCACGTCGATATCGTGATCACCGCCGGCAAGGCGGCCCATTGCGCCGGTCATGCCGACGATCGGCCGCACGATCGTCCGGGAAAGCATCCAGGCCATCAGGGCCGCCACCACGGTTGCCGCGACGGCGCCGAGGCCGAGAGCCGCCATGAGGACCGATGTGGCGTTTGCCTGAAGGTCCTGCTGCTCGGCCGACCAACCACGTGCCTTTTCCTTGATCTGGGCAGCAGCCTCACGAAACGCGTCAAGCTGTCCCTTGGATGCGTTGCGCCCGATCTCGATGACCTCGAGGATCGGCATTTCGGTCGTGCGACGCGCCTCCAGCTGCGGTTTGGCGAGTTCGTTGAAATAGACGTCGGCAGCCTTCTGCATATTGTCGATTAGGGCCAGCAATCGCGTTTCGCCGGCGGCCGTCTCGCGAGCGGCAGCGATATTTTTTCCCATGCGCTCGCGATTTGCGAAGACGTCATTATAGGTGCTGTCGCTGCGGAAGAGCAGGAAGCCTCGAAGATTGACCGCCTGCTCCAGCATGGCCTGAGAAGCCTCATCGATGAGGTTGACGAGCCGGGCGGATTGGCTCTGTCGGGCGGACGACTGCCTGGCGAGTTCGGCTTTCCAATAGACGACCGCGGATACGGTCAGGAAGAGTGCGATAAGGCCGCAAAAAGTCAGGCCGAGTTTGCGACTAAGGGGAATGTTTTTTAGAGACATTGAGGTGGAATCCTGTTTCAGGGACACACGCGGATCGGGCAGCGCAACCCGATCGGTGCCGTGGGAGACGGCCAGCCGCTTCGGGTCGCGCCAAAGGCATCATTGGATATGGCAGAGGACGGAACCGTTCATGGTTCGTCGGGAGGGAGCTTTGCCAGCCCTGAAAGATTCGCATTTTTTGACTTAAATTTCGCTTAATCCAAAGGCGCTTATCCCGCTCCCTTGCAATACGCCGCATGACGCGCCATGACGGACCATGTCCAATGAAATGCACGTCATGATCCGCCTCGATCAATTGCTTCTAAACAAGGGCCTCGTCGCCAGCCGCGCCCGCGCGCGTGACGCGATCCAGCGCGGAACCGTCAAGGTCGATGGTCGCACCGTGACCAAACCCGCCACGACTTTCGCCGAAGGCGTTGCGATCACCATCGACGACCCGGCACAGGCCTATGTGTCCCGCGCGGCGCTGAAGCTCGTCGCCGCGCTCGACCATTTCGGGCTCGACCCCTCGGGCAAAACCTGTCTCGACATCGGTGCGTCGACGGGTGGATTCACCGAGGTGCTGCTAAAGAGAGGGGCTGCCCATGTGGTTGCCGTCGATGTCGGTCACGGGCAGATACATCCGCGCGTTGCGCAAGATCCTCGCGTCACCAATATCGAGGGGCTAAACGCCCGAGCGATGACGACTGAGGATATCGGCGACCGCAGCATCACCTTCGTCGTTTCCGATGTATCCTTCATCTCGTTGAAACTGGCGCTGCCGCCCGCGCTCGACATGGCCGAGCCCGGCTCGCACTGCGTCCTGCTCGTCAAGCCGCAGTTCGAGGCCGGTCGCGACGCGATCAGCAAGGCCGGTCTGCTCAAGGATCCGGAGAGCGCGCCGGCGGTGGCGGCCGAGCTCGAACGCTGGCTTGTGGAGGACATGGGCTGGCAGAGCCTCGGACTCATCCCCTCGCCGATCGCGGGCGGCGACGGCAACAGCGAATTTCTTCTCGCGGGAAGAAAGCCATGAGCACGGAAACCGTGAAGATCAGTCGGCTGGGCGCGCAAGGCGACGGCGTCGCGCAGACGGAAACCGGCCACGTCTATGCAGCCTTCACGTTGCCCGGCGAGACGGTGACCCTCGCGGTCGACAGGACGCACGGCACGCTGATGTCGCTGAAGGAGGCTTCCCCTCAGCGGGTCGAACCGAAATGTCGCCACTTCGGACCCGAGGGCGTCAACGGCACTTGCGGCGGCTGTACGCTGCAACACGCTTCCGACGAACTCTATCACGCGTTCAAGCGCAGCCTCGTCATCGATGCATTGAAGTCGAAAGGTCTGACGCCGGAGGTTGGCCCGCTGATCATCGCCCGACCGGGTGAGCGCCGCCGCGTCGTGTTTACCGCCCGGCGAACTGAGAAGGAACTGCTCCTCGGCTACAACCAGGCGGAGAGCCACCATATCGTCGCGATCAGCGAATGTCCCATCACGAGCCCGGGCATCGTCTCGCGGCTCGCGACCATCCGCAGGATCGCCGCCGCCATGGCGTCGAGCGCCGAGCCGTTCCGCATCACCGTGCTTGAGACGGAGACCGGGCTCGATTTGGCCGCTGAAGGTATCAAGCTCAGCGACAAGCAGAGGCGCACGACAGTCGAGACGGTCTTGGGTGAGCGCGGCATTGCCCGCGTCAGCCTGAACGGCGAGATCATCGTCGAGCCCGTCAAGCCGGCGATCGGCTTCGGCGGTGTAACTGTCTCTCCGCCGCCCGGGAGTTTCACTCAGGCGACCCGCGAGGCCGAAGAGGCAATGGCCGAACGCGTGCTGGGCCACGTCGGCAAATCAAAGCGCGTCGCCGATCTCTTTTCAGGCATCGGCACCTTCGCACTCAGGATCGCGCGGACAGCGCGGGTCCACGCCGTCGAAAGCGAAGACAAGGCCTTGAAGGCGCTCGACTTTGCGGCCCGCAAGACGCAAGGGCTGAAACCCATAACCATCGAGAAGCGAGACCTTTTCCGCCGACCGATGATGGTGCAGGAGTTGAAGGTCTTCGACGCCGTCGTTTTCGATCCGCCGCGCGCCGGAGCCGAAGCGCAATGCCATGAGCTCGCCCGCTCGAGCGTCAAAAAAATCGCCGCAGTCTCCTGCAACCCCGTGACGCTTGCACGGGATCTCTCGATCCTCGTTGCCGCGGGCTACCGCATCACATCGGTGACGCCGATCGACCAGTTTCTCTGGTCGGCCCATGTCGAGGCGGTCGCAACGCTCGAAAAATAAGAAAGGCCCGGCGGCTGGCCGGACCCTTCCTGTTGCCAACGGAGGCGGCATCAGGCCGCGCGGCGGCGATGGCTCTTGGCCGGGCTGGCGGACGCCAGTATGTCTCCAAGTTTGAACTGTGCGAGCAGCGCATTGAGCGCAGCCGCTTCCTGGGCAAGACCGTGGCTTGCCGCCGTCTGTTCCTCGACCATGGCCGCGTTCTGCTGCGTACCCTGGTCCATGGTGTTGACGGCCGTGTTGATCTCCTGGAGCCCGGTTGACTGTTCGCGAGTCGCGGTGACGATCGCGCTTACGTGCTTGTTGATCTCCTGAACCTCGGCGACGATTGCTTCCAGCGCTTTGCCGGTGTCGCCGACGAGCGTCACGCCGGAGCGCACCTGTTCGCCGGAGGTAGTGATCAACGCCTTGATTTCCTTCGCGGCATTGGCCGAACGCTGGGCGAGCTCGCGCACTTCCTGAGCGACGACGGCAAAGCCCTTGCCGGCCTCGCCCGCGCGGGCGGCTTCGACGCCGGCATTCAGCGCCAAGAGGTTGGTCTGGAAGGCGATGTCGTCGATGACGCCGATGATGTTCGAGATCTCGCCGGATGATTTTTCGATTGCGTGCATCGCGTGGACGGCGTTCTGCACCACTTCGCCGGACTTTTCCGCCCCTTCACGGGTGCGGGCGACGAGCGCACCGACTTCCTCTGCTCGGTGCGCCGAGTCCTTGACAGTGGTGGTGATTTCCTCGAGCGCTGCAGCAGTTTCCTCGACAGAAGCCGCCTGCTGTTCGGTGCGGCGGGCAAGATCGTCGGCGGCAGAGCGGATCTCGCTGGCGCCGGCATCGATGGCGCGTGCATTGGTGCCGACCGCACACAGCGTATCGTGCAGCCTGGCGACCGAATTGTTGAAGTCGTCCCTGAGACGATCGAGGCGATCGGCGAACGGGCTGTCGATGCGATAGGCGAGATCGCCGTCCGCGAGCCGGCCGAGGCCCGTCGCCAGCGCTTCGACTGCATGCTGCACGTCCGCCGCATCGCGAGCCTTCTGTGCTTCGCGCTCGAGGCGTTCACGTTCCGACAGCGAGCGGTTGGCATCCGCTTCTTCTTCAAGCCGAACCCGTTCGACCGCATTGGCGCGGAAAACGGCAACCGCCGCCGCCATTGAGCCGATCTGGTCCCGGCGCTCTTCCCCCGGAATCGCAACAGCGAGATTGCCGGCGGCAAGCTTCTCCATCGCACCCGTCATGTCGGTCACCGGGCGGATGACGAGACGGCTGAGAAGGGTCGCGAGAAAGACGATCATGGCACCGACGGCGAGAAGCGTCGCGACGGTCGCGGCCACGCGGAACTGGCTGATCGCCGAATAGGCGACGTCCGCATCGAGGGCGAAGCCGACATACCATTCGACCGATGGAAGTCCCTGCACCGGCACGAAGCTTACCAGCATCGATTTGCCGTCAAGCTCGCTATGCATGATGCCGCTGCCGATCACCGGCGTATCGACCGGGAAGGCGTCAGCGAGCGTCTTCGTCACGAGCTTTGCATCCGGATGGACGAGGATCTGCCCGTCCTTGCTCGCGAGAAACGCGAAACCTTTGCTGCCGACATCGATATCGTTGATCATGGAGACCAGGGTCTTCAGGGAGAAGTCGCTCGCGGCCACGCCATAAAGCTTGCCGTCATGCTTGACCGGAACAGCTGCGCTGATGATGACGTCGCCGCTCGACGCGTCGATATAAGGCTCGGTGAGAACGCGAGCATCGGCCTTCACCGCCTGCTGATACCAGGGGCGTTGGCGCGGGTCGTAGCCTTCCGGCAGCGGCATCTCGGGCCACGTAATGAACTTGCCCGCTTCATTGCCGACATAGGTGGACATGAACTCGCCGGTAAGAACGTCATTCTTCAACGCGGCCAGGATGCCGGCTTCGTCGGAGGCGCTGCCGGCCGCATCCGCCGCCATGGCGGTCAACGTCACCCGGCCGTTCAGCCAGTTGGCGACGCTCTGAGCTGCCTGGTTGCCGGAAGAGGAAATATTCTCCTCGACTGCCTTCGTGGTCGTGTCACGCTGAAGCGCATCGATATAGACGGAAAAACCTGCGAAGGCACCGACGACAACGCAGGACGCCGCAAGAAGGATGCGCGTCATGAGGTTCGATCGTTTGGACAAAATAGGGCTCCTCGGGAATGGCCGGCGTTTTTCGGCGACATGAGCTCGTAAGGGTTTTCCCGTACGCGACGGACCGATCGCCGGAGCGACTGGAGAAATGCCGGGAAACCGAGTGGACATGCCGCGAGGGCGATGCCGGCCATGCCTCATGCCGCCGGGGCCGGCGCCGAACCGCCGCAAGTTCCGGTGAACACACGGACGACGCTCCAGCGCCTTTCATTCAGAGCAGCCCTTAGGCGCCAGTGATTGCACCTAAGGCCGGCTGCTCCGAGGGAAGGCCTACTGCGGCCGGACGCTAGCGATTGCTATTTAAGAACCGATTAAAATTGACAGATAGAAATTCAGGATGCCTGCACCCGAACTTCGGTCCTAGCGGCGCATGAATGCCTCGAAAGCGGCACGCGCTTCGGCGCTCTTCAATTGCGCCGAAAAGTGCGCCGCCTCCTCGTCGATCCGCGCGAGGACATCCTTGCGGTCGCCGCGGATGAGATCGCGTGCAATGCGCAGCGCCTCCGGCGGCTTCTTGGCGAGGCGCGCTGCGAGCGAGAGCGTTTCGGTTTCCACGGTATCCTCGTCGACAACTTTCCAGATCAGTCCGGCGTCCAGCGCACTGGCGGCCTCAAGCGGCTCACCGGCTGCCAAAAGCGCAAAAGCGCGCTGATGCCCCATGATGCGCGGTGCAATCAGGCTTGAGGCGGCTTCCGGAACGAGCGCCAGGTCGACAAAAGGAGTCCTGAAAACCGAACGGGCGGAAGCCACTGTGAGATCGCAATGCAGATGGATCGTCGTACCGATGCCGATCGCCAATCCATCGACCCCGGAAACAACGGGCTTCGCCGCGCCCGCGAGCGCCTGGAGGAAGTCCAGAACTTCGCCTCCCATACTGCCGCCCATGGCAAAGGTCAGGAAATCGGCCATGTCGTTGCCGGCCGAAAAACACCCTTCCGTTCCGAGGAAGGCAGTCACACGGACAGCGGGATCTTCTCCGGCGACCGTCAGTGCCTTCGTCATCTTGGCGTACATCTCGCGCGTGATGGCGTTCTTCTTCTCCGGCCGGTTGAAACGGATGACCTGGACACCGGGAGAGGCCTCCGGCCGTTCTACGAGCACGTGGTCAGTCATGGGGTTTTCCTCAATTGAGAACGGCGCGGGCGGTTGCAAGGCTCTCCGCGCCATTGACGACACGGTCTCTGAGCGCGGCTGTCTCTGCCAAAAGATTTTCCGCGGCGAAGCGGCAGAGGCTGATGCGCGCATCCTGCTTTCCATCGCCGGCTTCGGCGAGCCCTCCCTTGGCGAGATAGACGCCGGTCAGCACCAGACCGAACAGGCGCTGATAGGGGGTGGCGCCGGAGAGTGCATCGGCGAGTTTTTCGCTTCCCAGCGCTGCCAGCAGCCATTCGGTCGTCGCCGCGAGATCGGCGATCGCAGCGTCGAGCCGCGATGCCGTCTCGCCAAATCCCTGCCTGTTCGATGCCCTGACGGCAGCGGCGACCTGGCCGAGTTCACCAATGAAACCGCGCACATGAGCGCCGTCGGACTGCGGCAACTTGCGGATGACGAGATCGATCGCCTGGATACCGTTGGTGCCTTCATAGATCGGTGCGATTCGCGCGTCGCGCAGGTACCGGGCCGCCCCGGTTTCCTCGATGAAGCCCATGCCGCCATGCACCTGAATGCCCATCGAGGCGACATCGACGCCGGCATCGGTTGCGAAGGACTTGGCAATCGGGGTCAGCAGGCTTGAGCGTTCCTGCCAATGACGGGCTTCGTCGCCCCGGCTGGCGTGCGCCATGTCGACTGCGTGTGCGCAGGCGTAGGCGATGGCACGCGACCCTTGGGTCAGCGCCTTCATCGTCAGCAATGTGCGGGCGATATCCGGATGCTCGATGATCGGGCTCATGCCTTCACCGCTCCATCCGGGCGCCCTGCCCTGCGTACGCTCCTTGGCGTAGGCAATCGCCTTCTGGGTAGCGGCTTCGGCGATGGCGACCCCTTGTATCCCCACGGCAAGCCGGGCATTGTTCATCATCGTGAACATGCAGGCGAGCCCGCGATGTTCCTCGCCGATGAGATAACCGATCGCTCCCTTCTCCGCACCGAACCTGCCGTCGCCGTAGATCATGGTGCAGGTCGGCGATCCATGGATGCCAAGCTTGTGCTCAAGCGAGTGGCAAAAGAGATCGTTGCGGGCACCGAGCGTGCCATCCGTGTTGACGAGGAATTTCGGCACAAGAAATAGCGAAATTCCTTTCGTGCCGGGTGGCGCATCGGGCAATCGCGCCAGCACGAAATGGATGATGTTATCGGTAAAGTCGTGCTCGCCCCAGGTAATGAAGATCTTCTGGCCGAAAATGCGGTAGCTGCCGTCCGCGCGGCGTTCAGCGCGGGTCTTGAGCGCGCCTAGGTCGGAGCCGGCATTCGGCTCCGTCAGATTCATGGTCCCCATCCATTCGCCCGAAACCATCTTCCCGAGAAAAGTTGCCTTCAGAGCGTCGGAGCCGTGTTTTTCCAACGCCTCGATAGCACCCATGGTCAGCGTGGGAGCGAGGGCGAAGGCCATCGAGCCGCCGTTCCACATTTCCATCGCGGCGACATGCAGCATGTGCGGCAGGTTCTGTCCGCCGAAGGCCTCCGGTGCCGTCAGACCATTCCACCCGCCGCCGATCCAATTGCGATAGAGGTCGCGCCAGCCCTCGGGCGTCTGGACAGCCCCATCAATCAGGCGTGCGCCCTGCCGGTCGCCAATCTCGGCGAGAGGCGCTATCTCTTCCGTTGCAAAACGACCCGCTTCCGAAAGGATCGCATCGACGAGATCTTCGCCGAGTTCGCCGAATCTGCCCGCGGTCAGAGCACCGTCCATGCCGGCCACATGCTTCAGGGTGAATGCAATCTCGTCAATTGGCGCCTTGTACATAATGTTCCTCCCGTGCAGTCGCGGCCATCGTAGACGACGCGCACTCTTCACGTGCCGAGCCTATTGATTTTTACGTAAACGTCAATGCTGAGATGCGTGCCAGCGCTTGCAGCAAATGAGTGTAACAAAACTGTCATTGAAGACGAATAGAAGCCGTCTCAAACGGCCGCTCGAGCGGGATTAAGGAAAAGTGTGAACGGTTTTCCGCGCGGATCCCGCTCTCCTTATTTGAATCGATAGGCCTAGGAATTTTGGGTTGATTCAAGTCAAAATCCTCGCGGTCTAAGGCACTCCCGATGAACCTGATTTCCCCCGAGATACCTGGCCTCGTCTGGGCTTACCGGTTTTTTCCCGGCGAAAACCGATGCCAGCGCATCTCCGCCGATTCGTCCGTCGATAGTCTCCAGGCGAGCGAGGGCTGGCTCTGGATGCATCTGGCGCTCAGCGATGCGCGCACGCCCGCGCTGATCGAGCGTATCGCCAATCTGCCGCAGGCAGCAATCGCGACGCTCACCAGCCATGACACCCAGGCGGCGATAACCGTTTCGGAAGATGTCGTGCACGGTACCGTGGTCGATTTCGAGCGAACCTTCGACACGGTCACCAAAACGATCGGCTGGCTGCATTTTGCGGTCAGCGACAGGCTCGTCATCACCACGCGCCTGCATCCGCTGCGCAGCATCGACCGGGTGAAGGCGGCCGTTGAAAAGAACGCCAGATGCAGCCGGCCGATCGATCTCTTCGAGATGCTCGTCATCGAGTTCCAACGCACATTGATCTCGTTGGTGCTCGAGCTGACGGAAGAGCTCAACGTCATCGAGGACCGCGTCTACGGCGAGGCGGAACACAGGCAGCAGCCCGGGCTCGCGCCGTTGCGCCGAACTGTGGTGCGGTTGCACCGGCACCTGAGAACCACCCTCGCCCTGCTGCGGCGCGCGGCGGCCTCGGAGGATGACGAGGTGCCACCGGGATTCATCGACGCGGCCGAGCGGCTTTCCGATCGGCTGGAGGCCGTCGACCGCGATGTGTTTGCGCTTCAGGAACGAGCGAGGCTCCTGCACGAGGAAATCGATAGCAAGATCTCCTCTGAGACCAACCGCCATCTCTACATCCTGTCGCTGATGACGGCGTTCCTGTTGCCGGCCACCCTGGTGACCGGTTTCTTCGGCATGAACACGGGCGCCCTGCCCTTCGCCGGCGGGAGCGGCACGCTCTATGCAGGGCTGTTCATTGCCCTTTCGATGGGACTTGCCTGGATGATCCTCAAGCGTATCGGCATCCTCTAGAAGTCGATGGAGCGGGCGGCGAAGCTGCCGGCCCGCGCACATAACGGACAAAACCGCCGGCGAGATCACAATCCAGAGCCGAACTCGACGGCTACTTTGCCGCCGCAGGTCTATGTACAGAAGCGGCCGTCTCGCGCAGGATCAGCACAGGGGCTGAGATTCACGACCTTTTAACCCTAATGTCGGCAATCTCAGAGAATGGAAAAGCGGGGACTCTCGATTTCGGGGATGATCTTGCGCCTGGCGGCCCTTGTGGGCCTGACCTTCGCGGCGGCGAGCGCACGCGCGAGTGACGTCGAGCCGTGGAAGCAGCGCCAGAACGCGATCATCGTCGACGCTTACGAGATGAACAGCATCGACTGGGAAGCGATGCTGAAGGATAAGCGGATTTCCGGCTTCATCGCAAAAGCCTCCGACGGCCTGCCGGAAAGCTTCACCTGCACCGGCGACCATGGCGGCGATACGGTCGCCCATTGCAAGACGATGTGGCGCAAATATGCGGTCAGCCGGGAACTCTACCAGACCCGCCGAATGATTGCCCGTTCTCACGGCCTGCTCTGGGGTGCATATCATTTGGCCCGGCCCGGCAACCCGGTCGATCAGGCCAATCACTTCCTCGACTACGCGGACCCGCGCGACGACGAGATGATGGTCCTCGACATCGAAGGTATCGATCCGGACAAATACATGTCTCTCGACGACGCGGCGATCTTCGCCGGCCATATCAAAGCGCGCACCGGCCGCTATCCGATCCTCTATACCAACCACATAACGGCGAAGCACATCGCCGCCAACCGGTTCAAGCATCGGCTGCTTTCGCGCCTTCCGCTCTGGTATGCGCGCTATAAACCCGATATCCGCAAGGTTTTTCCGCTGGGCAACTGGAACAGCTATGCGCTGTGGCAATTCTCGTCTGCGCATAATTGCGGCAAGAAACGCTGCCCCTACCGCGTGCCGGGCACACTCAACGACATTGACGTGAACGTCGCGGCCATGCCCGTCGCAGCACTGAAGGCTGTCTGGGCCAGCGGTACGCTGCTGCCGGAAAAACCGCCGGTCCTGACGGTTGTCGCCTCCGCCAAAGCCGGCGCCGCGCAAATGACGGGCGCCACCGCCGTCGCCTCCTTCGCGCAGCCATTGCTCATCAGCCGTGCCGGGGCCGAGAGCGGATCAGGCACCGGCGTCGACATGACGGTCACCGGCACCATCAGCGTGAAGGCGGCGGAGGCGCGCTTGCCCTATCAGACCGAGCGCCGCTAGAGCGCCGTGCGTTCAAGTGAACGCACAAAGGACGCTCTAGCACTCTAGATTCTAGAGCATCCCGCTTCCAGCGGTTCCGCTTGAAAGCGGGATGCTCTAGCGCCCGCGTTCCGCTCCGACTTTTAAAGCTCGATCAAGCTTCGATCTGCACATCGCTGACCGGCCGGGAACAGCAGGCGAGGATATAGCCTTCCTCGATCTCGTCATCGAGAATGCCGCCGTTGTGGGTCATCTCGACATCGCCGGAAATCTTCTTCACCCGGCACGTGCCGCAGATGCCCCCTTCGCAGGCGGCGCCGATCCTCACTCCATTGACGCGCGCCGTCTGAAGGATCGTCTGGCCCGGAACGGCTGTGACCTCCTTGCCGCTCATGGTGAAAGTCAACCGTGCGGCCTCGACCGGAGCGCCTGCGGCCGGCCCAGCGCGGACGGCAAGCTCCTCGGCGGCGGGTGCGGCCGCCGGCTGGAAGCTTTCCTGATGGTAACGCGCCATCTCGAAACCCGACGCCTTCAGCATTTCCCTCACACCTCGCATGAAGGGCTCGGGACCGCAGCAAAAGACGGTTCTCTCCAGGAAATCCGGCGCAAGCAGCGGCAGCTTCGTCGCATCGATGCGGCCGCGCAATCCGTGCCAACCGTGGCGTGCCTCGTGTCCCTCCACCAGAAAGCCGAGATTGAGCCGCGGCATCTGACGGGCGAGAACTTCAAGCTCGGATTTGAACAGAAGATCGTCCGGCCGTCTCGCGCAGGAAATGAAGGTAACATCCGTTTCCGGTGCGCAATCTCCCATCCAGCGCGTCATCGACATCATCGGGGTGATGCCGGAACCGGCCGAAACGAAAAGATATTTTTCGCCCGGATGGCGGACGAAGCTGAAATCGCCGAGCGGCCCGAGCGCTTTCAGCGTCATGCCCGGCTTCAGATTGTCGAACATCCAGCGCGTACCGACGCTGTCCGCCTGGGCCTTAACCGTGACGGCCACCGAGAGCGGACGCGAGGGCGAGGACGATAGAGTATAGGTGCGCATCACCGACTCCTCGCCGACGGGCAGTTCAAGCGTCACGAACTGTCCCGGCAGATAACGGAACCAGGCCGGTTTGTCGGACCGGAACGTGAAAGTCATCACATCCGCAGTCTCGGCAACCGTCGAAGTGCACTCAAGCATGTGCTGGCGATCGATCCAGGGATGCAGTTCATCGAAATGGCGGAAGGAGGCGGCCATTTCCATGGGTCATGCCACCCGCGAGAGAGGAGCGGCAGCGCCCTGAAGGCGGTTCTGCATGAAGTTCGAATACCATTCGACGAACTGCATCACGCCCCCCTCGTGCTCGGCCGAATAGGGACCGGGCTCATAAGCCGGCGAGCGGATGCCGAAGGCATTCTCCTCAACGATACGGCGGTCCTGATCGTTGGTTTCCGTCCAGACATGGGTGAGTTCCTCGATCGTGTAATCGACGCCTTCGATCGCATCCTTGTTGACCAGCCATTTGGTCGTGACCTCAGTCAATTCGGGCCCCAGCGGCAAGACGCGGAAGGTGATCGCGTGGTCGCCGAGCACGTGGTTCCAGGTCGTCGGGTAGTGGAAGAGAAGCAGCGTGCCGATCCGGCTCGCGTTGACGTCGGCGGAAAGCTGCTTACGGACGGCCTTCTCACCCGACATGGTGTAGCTCTCGGCGTCGTTGATCAACGGCATTCTCGTCGTGCGGAACTGGCCGGTCGGCGAGATCTTGAAAGCGCTTGGCAGCCCCGCTGCCTCGCATTGCGCCCAATGGGCGGCAATTTCCGGATCGTCCATCGAGGCCTGAACGCCGGTGACCGTCGGAGCCTCGGGGTACGTCCGGCAGAGCTCCGGATGGTTGGCGGCACAGTGGTAGCACTCGCGATTGTTCTCCCAGACGAGCTTCCAGTTGCCCTTCTCGACGATGGTGCTCTCGTAGGCGACCTTGGTTTCGCCAAGGCGATGCGGCGCGAGATAGCCTGCCGCCATGTCGCGGAAGGGCTGAAAATCCATGGGCTGGTCGGCGAGGCTGATGAAGATATATCCTCCAACGGTCTCGCAGTGCACCGGCTTCAGGCTGTGCTGGGCGGGGTCGAAGCCCTCGGGCATCTGCCGCGCGAAAAGCAGCCTGCCGTCGAGTTCGTAGGTCCATTGATGATAGGGACAGACGAGTTTGGCCGAAGAGCCCTTCTGCTGCGCGCAGACGCGCGAGCCGCGGTGGCGACAGGAGTTGTGCAGCGCCCGGATGGTCCCCTGCCGGTCGCGAACGACGACAATCGGATAGTCGCCGACCTGGACCGTAAAATAATTCCCGGCTCTTGGGATTTCGCAATCATGGCCGATGAAGAGCCAATCCTTGTACCAGATATGCTCCAGATCCTGGCGGTAATAGTCGGGGTCGATATAGAAAGCCCGGTCGAGGCTGTACCCGTTGCGGCGGCTTTTCAGCTTGCGCAGCATGTCGTTCTGAATGTCCATGTCCCATCCTCATTCGCCACGTTTCGGAGAGGCAGGACAGGAACCAAACGCCGGCGATGACGCCGGCGCGCCATGTGGTTCCGATCCGGCTGCCCGCCGCAACCAGTTACGGTTGATTTCGCTTCAAGGCTGGTTTCCGGGCTCTGGAGCAGTCCACGAAGGACCAGCCCGGCGCCTTCCCGGACCGATTTGTCCAGTGGCCTTGTGCCGAGGCTTTTTGCTCCACCACCGTTGCGGGGGCAGCGCCGGGATTTGACCGGCTTCCCAATTCTCCGCCCTCCCTAAGGCGGCACCTTGAGTGTGGGTATCTAAGCCGGCGGATAGCCTTGACAACTGCCGGTTCGCGACATCCGTTTCCAGAAAGACGACAGATATTCCGGCATCTGCGCGTCATGTAAGAAATGATATTTTCCATTTGTAAACAACGCGATAGCGGAAAACTTGAGCAATTGGCGATTTTTTCGGCAGCGCAGTCTCGGCTGCGAAAGAGGCTCGCCCTTTTGCGACACCCGCATCGAGCGCGCCCCGGCGGAAAACATTCATTAACCCTGATCACTTAGCATCCGCTAACGGATCAACCGTTTCACCGGCAGGGTGGCGCATTAACGTCGATGGCAAAGCTCAGATATTACGACGCGGCCGAAAGGGCACCCGCCCTGGCACCAAAGGCTGCAATCCATACCGAGTTCCTGAGGACGGGCCGCATCGATCGGCGCCGCCACTGGATAGCCGAGCAGCGGCGCTATCTGACACATGACGAAGTCGCGGAGCGGACCGGACGCAAACTGACGGCAGCCGGCGAGACGACCCACAAGCGGATCAACAGCTTCCATGCTTCGATCCGCTTTCCAAAGATGATCTTTCACCGGACGCTCGCCAACAGTCCTCACCTTGGTTACTGCCATGTGACCGGCGCCAGAACGCATCTGGCCCACTCGCGAGAGGTCACCTGGGCCTTCTACTTTGCGAACTTTTTCTCCGAGCTTGGTGACGAGACGCATTTCTTCGATCGAATACAGCCGGGCTATTCGCGCATGTATTTCGCCGTCGCCATCGAACCCGACGCCTATGATCGGCACATGGTCGTCAATCGCTACGTTCGCGGCAACGGACTGATCTTCCGCACACAGGATCCGATGATAGCGCTCAAGAACGTGCTGATGCTCGGCGCCGCAGACGAGGCGCTGCGCAAAATCATCCGCAACCTCTGACCAGCCCTCGCACGCAGAAAATCGTTCTGTTTTCGCGACACCTCCTTTAAGGAAGCGTCGGAAAGGAATGGAAACGCCATGGCCGAAATCATCGACACGCGCATCGAGCCGGATCGGGCGATCGAGAGAGCCTGCGCCATACTTTCCGAAGGCGAACCGGTCGCGATCCCGACGGAAACGGTCTATGGCCTTGCTGCCGATGCCACCAATGCCGACGCGATCAGCCACATTTACGAGATGAAAGGGCGGCCGCGCTTCAATCCTTTGATCTGCCATGTTTCGGACATTGCGATGGCCGAGAAGCACGTCGAATTCGATCCGATTTCGCGGCGCCTGGCGGAAGTCTTCTGGCCCGGCCCTCTTACCTTGATCCTGCGGCAGCGGCCGGAGAGTACCGTCCATGCGCTCGCGTCCGCCGGTCTCGATACGCTCGGCATCCGCATGCCGGATGGCTTTTCGCGGCAGGTGATCGCCCGTTTCGGACGACCGCTCGCGGCGCCGAGCGCGAATACGTCCGGCAAGATCAGCCCGACTAGTGCGGCCCATGTGGAAGCGGATCTCGGATCCAAGCTCAAGCTTATTCTCGATGCAGGCCCCGCGCAGATCGGCCTTGAGTCGACGATCATCAAGCTCGATGATCGGAAGCTCCGGCTGCTGCGGCCAGGCGGGCTCGACGTGGCGGAGGTCGAGGCACTTACCGGCCTTACGGTCGAGCGTTCGGAAACCGCCGGCGCGGCGATCGAAGCGCCGGGCATGCTCGCTTCGCATTACGCGCCGGGCGCCGCCGTACGGCTGAATGCCGAAGACGTCCGACAGGGAGAAGCGCTGATCCGTTTCGGCGGAAAGCCGCTTCCCGGCGAAAGCGAGGCGGCGATCGTGCTCGAGCTCAGCCCGGCGGGCAATCTTCGGGAGGCGGCCGCCAACCTCTTCGATTATATGAAAAAGGCGGATGCAAGCGGCGCTGCGACCATCGCCTTCGGCCCGATCCCGGCCGAGGGACTTGGCGAAGCGATTGTCGATCGCCTGCAACGGGCGGCTGCCCCTAGAGCGGGATGAGGCGCTCCAACGAATAAATCATCCTGATCCAAGGCAGAGGCCATGACGACCATTATTCCTTCTCCCGAACTGATCACCTCCTTCACCGAGATCGTCGGCCCCGGCAATGCCCTCACCGGTCCGTCAGAGACGGCGCCTTATCTCGTCGAGTCGCGCGGGCTCTATCGCGGCACGACGCCTCTCGTATTGCGGCCCGGTGCGGTCGCTGAAGTTTCGCGCATCCTGCAGCTCGCCAGCCGGACCCGCACGGCAATCGTTCCGCAGGGCGGTAATACCGGGCATGTGGCCGGGCAGATCCCGCGTGAAGGAAAAGCCGACGTCGTCCTCTCGCTCGAGCGGCTGAACCGCATCCGTGATATCGATCCAGTCGGCAATGTCATCGTCGCCGATGCCGGTTGCATCCTCGCCGACATCCAGAAAGCCGCGGACGACAATGGCCGACTATTCCCCCTTTCGCTCGGTTCGGAAGGATCGGCACGGATCGGCGGCAATCTCTCGACCAATGCAGGCGGCACCGCCGTACTTGCCTACGGCAACATGCGACAGCTTTGCCTCGGGCTGGAAGTCGTGCTTCCGACGGGGGAGATCTGGGACGGGTTGCGACGGCTGAAGAAGGACAATACCGGCTACGATCTCCGTGACCTCTTCATCGGCGCCGAGGGAACCCTCGGGGTCATAACCGGAGCCGTGCTAAAGCTGTTTCCGAAGCCGCTCGGCCATCAGGTCGCATTTGCGGGCCTCAAGAGCGTCGAAGATGCGCTCGCCCTTTTCGAGCGCGCCTCAAGCCTCTGCGGTCCTGCCCTGACCGGCTTCGAGCTGATGCCGAGGCTCGGCATAGAATTCACGACCCGGCACATTCCCGGGGTTCACGATCCGATGGAAACGTCGCATCCCTGGTACGTTCTGATCGATGTCTCGACCTCGGAGTCCGCTGAGAGTGCGGAGCGGATAATCCAGAACCTGCTCGAGGCGGCGGCCGACGATGGCCTCATAGAAAACGCCGTCATCGCAACGAGCGAAGCCAAATGCAAGGCGCTGTGGCATATGCGCGAGAGCATGTCGCCGGCACAGAAGCCCGAAGGCGGCTCGATCAAGCATGACGTATCGGTTCCGGTATCGAGCATTCCCGCTTTCATGGCCGAGGCGGATGCCGCAGTCATGACGGCCATACCCGGCGCACGCATCTGCGCCTTCGGTCATGTGGGCGACGGCAACATCCACTACAACATCTCGCAGCCGGTCGGCGCAGACAAGCAGGCCTTCCTCGGGCGGTGGCGGGAGATCAACGCCATCGTCCACGCGATCGTGCTCAAACATAACGGCTCGATCTCGGCCGAACACGGCATCGGTCAGCTGAAGCGCGATGAGCTCGCGAAAATCCGACCGGCGATCGAACTCGAGCTGATGCAACGCATCAAGCACGCCTTCGATCCGGCCGGCATCATGAATCCCGGCAAGGTGTTGCGGGAGGATTGAAATCCGCTTGGTAAGCGGTGCAGGAAATCGGTTCGGCGCTAGAGCGCCGTGCGTTCAAGTGAACGCACAAAGGACGCTCTAGCACATTGGATTCTAGAGCATCTTGTCCGGTTCCAGCGGCTCCGCTTGAAAGCGGGATGCTCTAGCCGCCCAATCTGAGCTGCGTGAGCTGCATCAGCGTATCAGCGCTGATCCCGAAGCCGCTGCCACCGGAAAGAATGGTGGCGGCGGGCGAAACGTCGGTGTTGTTCTCGACGTCATAGAGCGCGGTAAATCGCTGCAGTAGCTTTTCGAGCTTCTCTGGATCGTGCAGATCCTCGATATCCAGAACGCGTTTGATATATTCAGCCTGCACGTCGATGTCGGAACTCGCCATCTCCTGGGGGATGCTGAAAGCGGTGCGGACGACCTGCATCAAGGCATTGTCGGCGAGCAAGTCATAGGCGGTGTTGACGTCCGAAGCCATGCGCTTGAAATAAAGCGCCAGGCGCACGCCGGCATTGTCTTCCCCGGCATTTTCTTCCAGCGTCTGGTTCAGATAAAGATCCATCGTGGAAATGATGCCGCGTCGGGTCTGGATCTCGCCCGCTGTTCCGCGAAGCAGCTTGCCCTCCGTATCGAAATTGAAGGAGGCCACGATTTCACGGTAGCGCGTGTCGCTTTCGGTATTGATGAAGCTTTCCGGATCATCGAGGTCGGAGATAAACATCTCCTCGATATAGCTGGTCTCGACTGTTTCGGGATCGATGCCGGCGGCGAGAAGGACGAAGTCGACCAGCCGGCGGTTTCCGAGAAAGTCGTCGAGCGTCTCGATCTTCTCGATCTCGGCGCTGTAGTATTTGGCCTCTTCCTGCGCCTTGGTCTTGTCCTCCTCCGTGCCGAAGCGGCTCTTTTCGATGACGTAGGATTTCGATGTGTTGAGGATTTCCGCCTCGGACTGCGCGAGCTTCGGTGCGCCGAGTGTGCCGTCCGGCTGAAAATTGAAAGCCTTGGCGAGCTTCACGTAACGCTCGTCCCTGAGCGAATTGGCGTAGCTGTCAGGATCGCTAAGGTCGCTCGTCAGAACTCTTCTCAGCTTGCGCACGCTGTCGTCTTCATCTTCGAGGCCGAAGGCGCGCAAGGTCAGATTCATCATGCTCGAATCGCTGAGCAGGTCGTCGACGCTGGTCAGCGTGTTGATCAGCATCTTGAAACGCGCAATCAGCGCCTCGTCCGCGGCGTCATCCTTGTCGTTGTAATGGATCATGTAGCCGTCGGACGTGGTGGTGATCTGCGCCGCGGTCTGGGCGCTGTCGCCGCTGGCGAGCGTGCCGTCGGTCTGGAAATTGAACGCGGCGGCCATGGCCTTGTACTCGGCGTTGTATTCCCCACCCATTGTATTGGCGTAACTGTTCGGATCGTTGAGATCGCTCGTCAGAATGTTTTCGAAGGTCGTCGTCAAGGTGCTCGCCGGAAGGCCGAACGCCGTCACCACGTAATTGAACAGACGGGTATCGGCCTTCAATTGCGTGATCGTCGTTATGCTGCCGATCTTTGCCTCATAATAGGCCTTGTTGAGGAGTGCAGCAGCGGAGGTCACGTGGTCGCTGCCGTTCAGGGTGTAGCTTTCGTTGATTGCGCTCTTTTGGGCCGAGTCCTGCGGCAGGGTGCCCGTCGGAAGGCTTCCATCAGTCGCAAAATTGAACGCGTTTGCCAGGTTTAGAGCGTTACTGCTGCCGAGCTTGTTGACGTAGCTGTTCGGGTCGCTGACGTCGCTCGTCAGAATCTGTCTCAAATGGGAATAGGATGTGTATCTGGGATCGAGACCGAAAGCCTTCATCGCGTAGGTTCGAAGACGCTCGTTGCCCAGGAACTGGTCCACATCCGCGACAGTGTCGATCACCGCATTGTAATAGTTCGTCTCGGCATTGACCACGTCAGACTGGTTGGCGATGGTCTCGCTGTAGAGACCGATCAGCGCATCCGTCTGGGCATCGGTCTGGGCAACGGCGGTTGACGCGCCGAAACTGAACGCTTCGGCGAAATTGCGATAGCGCTCGTCTGTCAGACGGTTGGCGAAGCTGTTGTCGTCCTTGAGATCGCTTTCCAGCACCTTGCGCATGAAGGCGACCGCATAGGTCATATCCTCAAGCCCGTGAGCCTTCATCGCATAGGAGTAAAGCCGATAGTCGTCGAGAAACTCGTCGACAGAAGCCACCTTGCCGATATTGGCCTTATAGTATTCCGCTTCGCGGGCGACCAACGGCTGAAGCGACACACGGTTGAGACTGGTTCTCATGTCGCGGGTGATGAGATTGTAGTCGATATAGGTCGAAACCATGCCGCTGCCCTGTCGATCTATCCATATTCCCGTCGAAACGGAATTCTGACGCCGCATGATCTCACGGGGGACTTGTGCGTGGCTTTTCGAGCGCTCGTTTGCGCGGCTCTAAAAAAATGCCCGCGGTTTCGTTGACGAAGGAGAAACCTTGGCGGGTCGGTTTTTGCTAACCATCGGCAGATGCAAAGTTTTTTTAACCGCGATTTTTAAGCCGTCCGGAAGAGCGGCCGCCTATCCTCCTGCCCATAGAGGACGAAAAGTCCCGACGAGAAGACCGGGAACCGGCTCTCAAGGAAAACAAGGGCGATTGAAAATGCGCAATACACTCACTCAACCGGCATGGGTTGAAAACACGCTGAGGCTCGACCCGAAGCGTTTTCCGCAGCAGGCAACTTACGCCCTGCGCGGGCATGTGGGCAAAGTGACCATTAATCTCGACGAGCGTGGCGCTGTGCTGCGCAAGGTGTTACCATCCAGCGGTTTGCCGCTTTCGATCGCCTTGCCTGCAAGAGCGTTCAAGGGTGTCGCAGCGCGGGCCATCGACCATGGGGACGGGGAGGTTACAGTGACGCTAGAACTCCATCACGATGATCCGGATCTCTGCATTCCGCTGCTCGTCGCCCACGACCTTTCCGACATCGCCGCCGACTGGCGCGCCTGGGCCGAAGCCTATCGCACTCCCATGCTGATGGTCGAAGCGGACGGCGTCGCCCGGCCGCTCGAGGAGCATCTCGGCGAAGTCCGCACCGCGGCGGTGAAGCCGCGCCGCCGCCACTCCTTTTTCGCCGAACGCCGGCCGCGCTTTCTCGTACGCCGGTCGACAGGCACGCTCGGCGTCCAGATGAAGATCGACGGGCGCGAAATCATCGCCCGGCGCTGATCGACGTTTTTCTATCTCCAGTGCAAGAAGCCGGCCGTTCCCTGCGGCCGGCTTCTTGTATGTAAGTACAAGGTCTCGATTGCCGCCGGCGTCATCGCCGGCAAGTTCGATGATCGGTCTCTCCGACGTGTTACTGCAGAAACAGCAGGTAGGCGTTCATCGTGCCATAAGCGGCGCACACATGAAGGAGATACCGATGCGCAAGCACCTGCTCGCTACCCTCGTCGCCCTTCGGGCCGTGATTCGTAATTTCATCGCTGCCGAGCGGCGCAAGGCGGATGCCGAACCGAGCTGGGCTTGAAAAGCAGTCTGGCTCGGGTCAACCGCGCCTGAAGAGCGCTAGCCGAGTTGAAATCCACTACCGCATGTTTTCCTTAAATCGGAGTCCGATTTAAGAAAAACATGTAGCAAATCAAAGTGCTACAGCGACTTTTGCGCGTCTGAAAGGACGTACAGCGCTGTAAATCCTCCGGAGCTCTCGGAAGGTTTTTCATATCAGGCGCACGAGAAGCGCCAGCACGAGCCCCGCGAAGACGATGAGGCCGATGATGCCGTTGAACTTGAACAATGCAAGGCACTGTAGCGGATCGTGGATGTTTAAGACCAGGATCTGATAGCCGAGCATCACGGCCGCCACGACAAGGGCCGCATAGGCGAAGAAGCCGGCGCCCGCGGCGAGGAATGCGAAAAATATCAGGAGAACGGCCAGCCCATAGAGCCCGATCAGCCAGGGCCTTGGATTGTCGCCGAAGCGGCGTGCGGTCGAGCGGACGCCGATCAGTTCGTCATCTTCCCTATCCTGATAGGCATAGATCGTATCGTAACCGATGGTCCAAGCAATGGCGGCGCCGTAGAGGATTATCGAGGCGAGAGCCAGTTCGCCGAATTCCGCCGCCCAGCCCATGACGGCGCCCCAGGAAAATGCGAGGCCCAGGAACAGTTGCGGCCAATCCGTGAAGCGCTTTGCAAACGGATAGATCGCCACCAGCGCAAGCGACAGGATGCCGAGGAAAATGGTAAAGCCGTTGAACTGCAAGAGAATGATAAGTCCCGCCAAGGCCTGCAGCACCATGAAGGCTTTGGCCCCAAAACGCGTGACGCGACCGGAAGGCAGCGGGCGCGAGCGGGTACGCGCCACTTCCATATCGATGTCATGGTCCACGATATCATTGTAGGTGCAGCCAGCGCCGCGCATGGCGATCGCGCCGGCGATGAAGAGAAACACGTGAAAGACGAAGCGCTCCGGAGAGAAGCTGCCGAGAGAAGCTGCCGTTCCCGCGGCCAGTGCGACAGACCAGAGGCACGGCCACATCAGCAATTGCCAGCCGATCGGCCTGTCCCAGCGGGCGAGCTGCGCATAGGGCCAGAGCGCGCGCGGCAATACCCGGTAGACCCAGTTGTTGGACGGCGCGTCATGTACGCGCCCGTGTTCGGCGGACGAAGTGTTCATGGCTCCTGTTTGACCGCGCAAGTTCCAGCGGTCAAGTTCCAGCGGTCAGGCGCCTGCAATCATTCGCGCAATCTTCCGTCCAGCGATCAAGGAAGGGTGAAGTCGAAACGGTAGGTCGCGGTGACACCGACGAGCAACTGATTGCGGCTGCCACGTTCGCGCACAAGGCTCGAATCCGCGGCGGCGCCCATCAGCCGCCGATATTCGGCATAGCGCCGGCTTCCAGCTTCTCTGTCGCCGCCCAAGTGATCGCAGCGCCAACACCGGCGGAATGAATACCGCCATGCGGATTATAGGTGCTGAGGCCCGATGCGGCGGATTCGGCGGCATTCACGCCGTAATAGGCGTCGAAATAGTCGCTCGTGGCCGCGGTCACACGCGGGCCGGCGGAAACGCGGACATTGCTGCTGACATCGACGAATGCATCGGCGGCAACGTCGGCGACGATGCCATGGTGGCTGCGGATACCCTGGCGGACTTCGGCGCGGATGCGCATCCAGTCCGTGGGATAGACCTCAGCGAAGCCGCCGAGCTCCCCGCCGAACTTGACCGGGTCCAGCCCTTTGAGGTCACTGGACGTATCGGCGTCGCGACCGAAGATCAGCTTGGCGGCAACACCGGCGCGAAAGCCACCCTGATCGATAAGCGCATAGGACATGTTGTCGTTGCGCGACGAGAAGCGCACCGTGCTGCCCGCCCTCCCGAGAGAGACGAGGGGCGCGGCCTGAAACATCCGTTTCGAAGCGCCTTCGTATTTCGGACCGAGAAAACCGGTGGCACCGACCTTCAAATACCAGTCGCCCGACCAGAAATAGGAGCCGTCGCCGGCCGAAGCGGCACCAGCCGTGAAAAGAAAAGCTCCAGACAAAAGGAAAGCAATACGGATACGCAAGGAACAACTCCGGATGAATCATTCGGCGGCACGAACTTGGAACGTGCCGATGCACGAAGAAGGGGAGCGGCTTGATTTGGCACGGCAATCGCTTATCGGCGACGTGTTCCTACGATTCGGTTAACCAGGTCAATTCAGCTTTCGGTTTCCATGGCATGCCCGATTCAATCACGTCTGCTGGCCGCGGAGATAGAGGCTCGGCGGCGCGCCTAGCATCCGGCGAAACATGGTGGTGAACGCGGCGACATTGTCATAGCCGGCATCGAGCGCCACGGTGGTAACCGGTTCGCCATCGGCAATGCGCGGCAACGAGGCGAAGATGCAGGCCTGCTGGCGCCAAGTGACGAAGCTGATGCCCATCTCGCGCCGGAATAGCCGCGTGAAAGAACGGCGGCTGATGCCCAGGCGTGCAGCCCACTCATCGGTATTGGCGTTTGCCGAAGGCGCTTTCAAAAATTGCCGGCAGAGGGCGGCGAGCCTGCGGTCCTGTGGAAACGGCAGACCGAGCGGCCGCTCCTTAAGGCGTGGAATTTCCTCGAGCAACAAATCCGTGATCAGTTGCTCGCGCCGGTCCGATGTCGTTTCGTTCTCAAGACCGACGAGTTCGTCGATGAGGCTGCCGACAAGAGCGGTGATCTCCAGCACCAAAGGCCGGCGAGCCCGGTTCATCGCCGACGAGATGTAGATCGAATGCATCCGCACGTCGCTCACCATCTCAGCCGAATGTTCCATGCCGGCGGGGATGAGCAGGGCATGGCCAGGAGGAATCATCCATCGTCCGCCTGCCGTATGCACCAGTACAACTCCGGAGCGCGCCCACCAGAGCTGAGTGCGGCTGTGGCTGTGAAGGGGTACGATCAGCCCGGAGCCATAATCCCGCCCGATTGCCAGAACGGGGACATTCGCCTGCTCAATCCATTCCAGACTTCTGAAATGGTCCGCATCCGGCAGCGCCGGCAGATAATGTTGATCGGGTTTCGCCATGTGGCCCACTCGCGAAAGAACTAGACCAAATCACAAAAGCAGGCCAGCAGCAAGCGGGCTAGAGATGAACGGAAGGTTCCGACAGCGGGCCGTTCGGAAGGAACATCTCATGGCATCGGTTACGTCCGCGGGCGGCATCAGCCCGGAAAAGACAGCTTTCTCCGTCATCCTTGCCGTCAGCTTCTGCCACATGCTGAACGACATCATGCAGTCGCTGCTGACGGCGATTTACCCGCTGCTCAAGGAGAATTACGCTCTCGATTTCGTCCAGATCGGCCTCCTGACCTTCACCTTTCAAGTGACGGCCTCGATGTTGCAGCCGGCGGTCGGCATCGTCACCGATCGGTGGGCGCTCCCCTATTCGCTCCCCGTCGCCATGCTTTCGACCTGCTCTGGACTCGTCCTTCTCGCTAATGCCGATCACTTCTGGATGCTACTGGTGGCGGCAAGCCTGATCGGCGTGGGTTCGGCCATCTTCCATCCGGAATCCTCCCGCGTCGCCCGGCTCGCCTCGGGCGGCCGCCATGGTTTGGCTCAGTCATTGTTCCAGGTCGGAGGAAATGCCGGCAGCGCGGCGGGGCCGCTGCTCGCCGCCTTCATCGTCATCCCATTCGGCCAAGGCAGCCTTGCCTGGTTTTCGATCGTCGCAATCATCGGCTTCTTCGTGCTTTCCTGGGTCAGCACGTGGTACGTGCGGCATCGCCGCACGACGATGAGCCGCTCCGCGCCCAGCCGCGCGCTGCCCCTGCCGAGGGCCCGCGTCCTGTGGGCGGTCGCGATCCTCGTGCTGCTGACGGCAACAAAGAATGTCTACCTCGCCAGTGTTTCCAGCTACTTCACCTTTTTCGTCATTGAAAAGTTCGGCACCAGCGTGCAGCAGGCGCAGCTGATGTTGTTCCTGTTTCTTGGGTCGGCGGCTGCCGGCACCTTCCTCGGCGGGCCAATCGGCGACCGGTATGGCGCGCGCTTCGTCATCTGGTTCTCGATCCTCGGCGTTATCCCGTTCGCGCTTCTGCTTCCCTATGCGAACCTGTTCTGGACAGGCGTGCTCAGCATCGTCATCGGCTTGATCTTCTCATCGGCTTTTTCCGCGATCGTCGTTTTCGCGCAGGAGCTCGTACCCGGTCGCGTGGGGCTCATCGCGGGCGTCTTCTTCGGTTTCGCCTTCGGCTTCGGCGGCATGGGCGCCGCGGTGCTCGGCATCTTTGCCGACAGCCACGGCATCGAGTTCGTCTATCGCATCTGCTCCTATCTGCCACTGCTCGGCATCTTCACCGTCTTCCTGCCGAAAATACCGGCACGATAAAATCATGCGCTGAAGCGACGACAGCGGGCGCTCTTCGGAGCGTTCCGCAGCCACTATCGAGTGCATTCGAAAAGCTGTGCCTCGGCGCTCGCACCGCCGTAATCATTCATAAATTATTGGCAGCTACCGTCGGTGAATGGGGGTTCGAGCAGGGGCTGAGAATGAGGGGGTGCACGGCTATTTCCGTTTTGGTGGCGACGCTGATTTGGACGTCACCGAGCCGTGCCGAAACACTCAACCTGCTTATCTGGGAATCCTATATCGACCAGAAGGTCGTCGACCGTTGGATGGAGAAAACCGGCGTTGCCATTCGTCAGATCAACTATGACAGCGGCGATGCCCGAGACGAGATCCTCGCGAATCCGAGCAGCAACATAGATCTGGTCGTCGTCGGCGAAAACGCGGCAGCACTTTTCGGCAGAAGAGGCATTCTCGCGCCGCTCGCCGAAACGAACGTGCCTTCCCTCAAGGACTACGCGCCGGAATGGCGCAAGCGCTGTGCGGGATTCGGCCTGCCTTATTTTTGGGGCACCGTAGGCATTCTCTATCGTTCCGATGTCATCACGCGGCCACCGACCTCCTGGCAGGATCTGATGCGCCCGGCATCTGCGCTCAAGAAACATATCGCCATGATCAGCGATCACACCGAGGCATTCGTGCCGCCGTTGATGCTGCTCGGCACCTCCATCAATGCCAACGACAACGAAACGCTGAAGGCCGCATTCGATCTCATGAAGAAACAGGCGCCGTTCGTCTTGACTTATGATTATGCAATCACGTCGATCCAGGACCCGGTACTCGGCGACGACATCCATATGGCCCTCGGCTATAGCGGCGATCAGCATGTGCTCAACGACAAGGTGGGCGTGTCCGGGCTGTGGCGCTATTCGGTCCCGAATGAAGGCACGCTTTCCTGGGTCGATTGCCTGGCGGCGAATTCGGCGTCGCCAAACAAGCGGCGCGCGCTTGAGTTTCTCGACTTCATCGGCTCGGCGGAGAGCGCGGCCGCAAACGCGATGGCGCTGACTATGCCGACCACGAGCAGTGCGGCTTTGGCGTTGCTTCCCAAGGCGACGCGCTCCGATCCGGAAATCTATCCGCCACCCGAAATTCTGGCAAAAAGCCAATACCAACAGGAACTCTCCGTTCCTTCGGTGCAGGCGCGCCGACGGATCATCAGCACATTGGCGAATTTCCAGTGACCCTCGGCAAACGCGCGCTCATCCTTATCTTTCCTGTGGTGCTGGCGGGCTATCTTCTCGCGGCCTTTTCTGTTCACATCGCCCAGAGTAGATCGATCCGCGCGCTCGAGCACGCCAAGCTATCGCAACGGCTCGAGCATACCGCCGCCGTCTTCCAGAACGAGGTTCGGCGAAGCAAGGGCTTCCTCAATGCTTTGCTGAACGGCAATGCGCTGCGTCAGTTCGTCTCCGAGACAGACAGGAGCTATCGCGCCAACGCACTCGGGGTGGGCCTGCAGGAGAGCGTAAAATCACTCTCGGACGACCCGATGGGCTTCGTCTCGTTTGTCATTTTCAATTCGAAACTGGAAACCGAATACTATTTCGAAAACAGCTGGGATCCGTTCGCCGAGATCGACCAGGCGCAGGTCGAGCTTGCCAGGCAATTGACCAGACGCTCCAAGCTTGGCGACTGGACCTATCTTCACGGCGCCGGCGATCGGCCCAGAATCGTCTACTCGCTGTTCGTCGATCCGATCACCTTCGGACGCCCGATGCCGAGTGCCAAGGCAAGCGCGCTGCTGATGCAAGTGGCGGTGCAACCCGACCGCTTCCTCGACATGCAGGCCGCCTTGAAAAAGGAATATGGCGCCGACATCGTTCTGCAGCCCTGGCCCCTGGCAATAACCGACAACCTTTCGGCAAGCGTGCCTCTTGGTCCATCGCTCCATGCGACGCTCACAATTTCCGATGCGCATTTCAACAACCAGATGCTGCGCCAGAAAGTGCTGCTCGCTCTCGGCGCTCTGGTTATGAGTCTCTTCTCCATCTGCCTGATTATCGTGCTGATCCGCCGCTTCATTACCGGCCCGATCGCGACGCTCGACGCCAACGTCATGGCAGTCATGGCCGGTGCCCGCGACGACATCGCGGATGTGAAGGAAGCCGGAGAGATCGGCCGTCTGACCCAGAACATCCGCGAACTACATCGCCAGTCGGTTCATTCGCTGCAGCTCGTACAGCAAAGCTCCTGGACGGACACGCTCACCGGCATCAGCAACCGTGCGCACTTCAACATGCTTGCCGCCACCGCCGTTGGCGAGGCGATCGCCGCCGGTGAAAAACGCAGCCTGCTGTTCATCGACATCGATAATTTCAAGTTCGTCAATGACAAGCACGGCCACAACGTCGGCGACGACCTTTTGAAAACACTGGCCGCACGGATTGCGGACAGTGTCGACACCATCACCCGAAAGCGAGGACAGAAGCCGGCGATCCTCGCGCGTTTATCGGGCGACGAATTTGCGGTTCTTGTGCGTTCGAGGCCAGGAGACGGTACGGTACGGGAAATATCCGCTGCAATCCTCGCCCTGTTTGACGGCGGCTTCGAAGTGTCGGGCAGGCGCTATCCGGTGACCGCAAGTATCGGTGCGGCCATCTGTCCGGACGACGCATCTACAATCGCCGAACTGATTTCCAATGCCGACGCCGCGATGTACCAGGCAAAGAGCGGCGGCAAGAACCGTTCCGCCCGGTTTTCGCGCGCGATCAACGACAAGCGTACCCGTTTGCGCCAAATTCAGGAGGAATTGCGCTCGCTCGATCCCGACGAGCAGTTTCGCCTCGTCTACATGCCGATCGTGGACGCACTCGGTCAAGTCACCGGCTGCGAAGCTCTTTTGCGTTGGCACTCGCCCGTGCTCGGCAGCGTCACGCCGGACGAATTCGTGCCGATCGCCGAGAGCTCCGGCCTCTTCACCAAGATCGACTGGTGGGTCATCGACAAGGCGATGTCCGATTGCGCCCAGTTGAAATCCCTTTTTGGACCGCAAACGGTGTTGGCGATCAATATCTCTTCGGCCGAACTGCACTCGCGATCAATCAGCGATTATTTTTCCGACCGCCTGACGCGCCACGGGATTCAACCGCAATCGATCGATATCGAGCTCACGGAAACCTTTGCCGTCAAAGTCAGCGATCAATTGCACCGGAATATCGAGGAATTGCGGCGGCAAGGTTTCCGTCTTTCGATCGACGATTTTGGCGCCGGCTACACCTCGGTGCAGCAGATCATTGACTATGCCGCGGACACCATCAAGCTGGACAGGGCCCTGGTTTCAAACCTGGCGGCCTCACAATCGCTTCCCGTGCTCCAAGCGGTGATCGCACTCTGCCATGCAAAAGACATGGCGGTAGTCGGCGAGGGAGTGGATACGCCGGAGAAGTTGGCCATGCTCACTGCTGCCGGCTGCGATCGGTTTCAGGGATATCTGATCAGCAAACCCCTTTCACTGGACGATCTGGCGATCTGGGCCTTGACGCGAACGGTGTGCTCCCCTGAGGGGCCGGCGACCGAAGAACTCGTCGCCTGGCCGGCTGCTGCCGCTCTGGCCTGACGGCTTCACCAATTTATGCCACCGGCCGCTTTTTTCTTGACCCGACCGGCCTGCCGTCCTAACCGCAGCGCAACACTTATCTGATGGCGGGGGCTGGCAATGAAGGTTCTTCTGATCGGATCGGGCGGACGCGAACATGCACTTGCATGGAAAATCGCGCAGTCGCCGGAACTGACTGCGCTTTATGCCGCCCCCGGCAATCCGGGCATCGCCGAAGAAGCGACAATCGTTGCGCTTGACACCGAAAATCACGAGGCCGTTGCCGCGTTTTGCCGCCGGGAGGCGATCGACTTCGTCGTCGTCGGCCCCGAGGCGCCGCTCGTCGCCGGTCTCGCAGACGTCCTTCGCGCCGCCAAAATTCCGGTGTTCGGTCCTTCGGCTGCCGCAGCTCAGCTTGAAGGTTCCAAGGGGTTCACCAAGGACCTCTGCGCCAAATATGGAATCCCGACCGGCGCCTATGACCGCTTCACTGAGGCCGCACCTGCCAAGGCCTATATCCGCGAGCATGGTGCGCCGATCGTCATCAAGGCCGACGGCCTTGCTGCCGGCAAGGGCGTTACCGTCGCGATGACGCTCGACGAGGCGCTTGCGGCCGTCGACGAGTGCTTCGCGGGTGCCTTCGGCTCAGCCGGCGCGGAAGTCGTCGTTGAAGCCTATCTCGATGGCGAGGAGGCAAGTTTCTTCTGCCTCTGCGACGGCGAGAGCGCGCTGCCGCTCGCCTCGGCGCAGGATCATAAGCGCGTCGGCGATGGCGATACGGGGCCGAACACCGGCGGCATGGGCGCCTATTCGCCGGCGCCGGTAATGTCGGCTGAAATGGTCGAGCGGACGATGAAGGAAATCATCCAACCGACGATGCGCGGCATGGCCGAGAGCGGCTATCCCTTCACCGGAGTGTTCTTCGCCGGGCTGATGATCACCGCAAAGGGACCGGAACTCATCGAATACAATGTCCGCTTCGGCGACCCCGAATGCCAGGTGCTGATGATGCGGATGAAAAGTGATCTGCTGCCGCTGCTCTATGCAGCCGCGACCGGAACGCTTGGCGGCATGAACATCGAATGGCGAGACGAGGCGGCGCTCACAGTGGTGATGGCCTCGAAAGGCTACCCGGGCACTTACGAGAAGAACACACCGATCACCGCTTTGCCCGATCCGTCTGCGACGACGAAGGTGTTCCATGCAGGGACAGCGATAAAGGACGGCCAACTGGTTGCCTGCGGAGGGCGCGTGCTGAACGTCACCGCCATGGGAGAAAGCGTCAGCGATGCGAAGGACGCAGCCTATGCCGTCCTCAGCGGCATTTCCTGGGAGAACGGCTTCTATCGCCACGACATCGGCTGGCGCGCCGTTGAGCGCGAACGCGCCTGACTTCCGCAGAAATGGCGGCATGATTCAATTTTTACCAATTCTCATGACGGGAAGGTAAGGGAGGACGCCTATTCTTGCCCTCGATAATATCGAGGAGAAATCAATGCGCGCCCTGTTGATCACCGCCGCCTTCGCGCTTGCTTCCGGCACTGCGGCAGCGTCGTCGATCGAGGATGTGGGTTCGGGCAAGGCCGTGAATTCCAGCGTCGCCGCGATTTCTTGTGCAAGCTGCCCGCCGTTGAAGCCAAAAAAGAAATCTTCCTACGTCGTGCCCGATCTCGCACCGGGCACCGAGCGGGTGGAATTCAAGGAAATCGGCGGAGAGGTGAAGTCCGTGCGCACTGAAGCCTGGCTCGGCGGATCGCCGGTCGTCTTCGTCAGCAAGGCATCGGAGGATGCCATCAAGGCAGCGGCAATGAAATCCGCCCAGCCGACAATGGCGAATGCCGCGACCGGCAGCGGCCCCTCTCAGTCGCTGACGCAGGACACGGTCTCCGCGGAAATCGACCGGGCGGCGACCACCGCCGCCATACAGCCAATTTCGCGCGCAGAGCCCGTTGCGGCGTCAATGGCGGACAACAGCTCACGAGAATTTGATCCGTCCGATTTCGCACTTCGGCTAGATTAAGCCCATATAATTTATGTTCCCTGCCCCAGTCAGCCGACCCCTGATTTTCAAGGCTGACGGGCAATTCGCTGCAATGGCGAGAGATTGCGCCCCTGAGAGAAGCAGGGGCGTAATCTTTTAGGGGCAGCCGTTGCCTTCGCCTTCAAGTCTGACGATCAGAGCCTCGATCTCCCGGTCGGAATAGACCTCAATGCCGTTCTGGCGTAGCAGCGCGGCCGTCACTCCCTCTCCCGCAAGACGCTCGCCATTGAAGCTGCCGTTATAGATGAAGCCGGAGCCGCAGGACGGGCTGCCGTCAATCAACAGCGCAAACCGGCAGTTCGTTTCGCGCGCGAGTGAAAGGGCGTTTTCGGCGGCACGACGAAATTCGGCCGTTACGTCTCCACCGGTCTTTTCGAGAACGCGAGCCTGGCCGGAAAGCACGTCGACCCCCGTTTTTCCGCCTTCGATCTCCGCGGGAGGGCGCGGAACCGGCATGCCTGCCGAAATCTCGGGACAGATGGTGACGAGCCGCCCTTCCCGTTGCCAGCGATCGATCACCGGGTGAAGCAACGGCTTCGATGCGCCGTCGTAGCGCACCGCGTGGCCCATGAGACAGGCACTGACGAGAATCCGGGCGGTCATATGATCCTCATAGCCGCCCGGCCCTCGTCTGCTCAAGGGGGCTATCTCAGAAATGCCCATGCGACTGAGGCGAGCAGCAGTACGGCGAAGACCAGGTTGACGATACGCGCTTTTGCGGGATCGCGCAGTGTGGAGGCGATGGCGGCGCCGACGGCGAGCCAAACCGTGTTCACGGTTATGGCGACGAGCACAAGAACCAGAATTTTTGCGATGGTGGCTGAAGCGGCATTCCCGGCCTCGATCGTGCTTCCGACATAGATGGCGCCGATCGCGGCATAGGCCTTGGGATTCGCGATCGCAAGTGCAAAACCTCCGACGAACGAGGGCGTGTGCGAGCCAGGGTCGCTCGCCGCGAGGGGCGGCGCAGTAGCGATGTGCCACGCCAGATAGAGCATGTAGAACCCGGCGAGAACCGCAATCGTCATCCTCATTGCGGGCAGGCCCAGGATCATCGCAGTGACGCCCGTTGCGATCAGCAACACGACGGCGACCGTGCCGAGATTGATGCCTGCGGCGTATCGAGCACTGCGCCGGACACCATGAGCGGCACCCATGCCGGCAAGGCTGAGTGTCGCCGGCCCGGGACTGCCCATGAGCGGCAACGCCGCTGCAATCAGGAGCACCAGATCGTCGGTCATGGCACGCTCAGATCCAGACGTCGTTACGAGCGGTGCGCTCGCCACCCGCATGGCCGGTGTTCAGAACGCCGCGCGGCTCGATGAGCAGCATCTTCACTTCGCTCGCCGCATAGGGCTTGTGCTCGACGCCCTTCGCCACGATGTACATTTCGCCCGGACCAATCGTCACCGCGCCATCGCGGAAATCGATCCGAAGCGTGCCCTCCAGAACGATGAAGGCCTCGTCCGTTTCCGGATGATCATGCCAAACGAAATCGCCTTCGATGCGAACGATCTTGAACTGATAGTCATTGAGTTCGGCGATCACGCGCGGCTGCCATCGGTCGGTGAACTGCGCCAGCTTGTCGCCGAAATTGATTGGAGCATAGGTGCGCTTGGGCATGTCCATTGCCGTTTCCTCCTGTCATTTTTCGCGGAGGATATGGCGGTTCAGGCGATTTATCTTGAACGATCGTGAAGACGGGCAATTGGCCCGTTTCGCAATTCCAGGTCGACCGGCGAACTGCCCGTCATACGCAACCAGCGCCCGGGCGGAACGCCGAAAGCCTTCTTGAAATGGCGGCTCATATGCGCCTGGTCGGCAAAGCCGGCATCAAGCGCGGCCTCGGCAGCGGGTGCTCCCCGCCGTAGGTCGGCCTTCACGGCCTCGAGACGCCGCTGCACCAAATAGCGATAGGGGCTTGTGCCGAACAATCGGCGGAAGTCGCGGCTGAGATTCCAGCGATCCCGACCGCTGATCGCCTCGAGCGTCTCCAACGTTACGATACCCTCGGGCAAATCATGGAGATAAAGGCGGGCCCTTTCGGCGGCGCGATAGTCAAGCGCTCCTCCCCTCTTCGGAGGTTCACCGGCCGCCGCTTCGAGCGCGTGCGCAAGTTCGAAGAGACCGTCGTCGAACTCCAGCATCTCGATCCGCGCTTCCGTCGCCGGAAGCAATGAGCGAACCGCGGTAAAGAGGCGCGGATCGGAGGAAATGCCGTCCTTGATGAAGGGCAAGGGACGGCCGCCAAGGACGTCCTGTATCGCAGCCGGTTCGATATAGACCATACGGTAACGAAAGCCATCGTCGCCACCGGCGCGGCCATCATGCAACTCATCAGGATGCAGCACCATCGTTTTGCCGGGAAGGCTCGAACGGTCGGCTCCGCGATAGCGGAAACTCTGAACGCCGGAGAGCGTCTGGCCGATCGCATAGGTATCGTGCCGGTGCGGCTCATAGGCACGCCCGGCAAAGAACGCTTCGATGCGCTCGAACGGGACGGCATCGTCGGCCACGGCTATCCAATCGCCATGCCTCTCAAGGGCCGGAGGGTCGATGACACCTGCGCCTGCGCTCGGATTGCCGCTCGTCATAATAAAGGAGATAGGACAGTTCTCCCCGGTTGTCGACGGAAAGCGGCCGTCCGCCCTCGCGAGCGGATGGCTCTACAGCGCCGTGCGTCTTTTCTCCTTAAATCGGCTCCGATTTAAGGAGATCATGCAGTAGCCACAAGGCTGATCGCGCTTGCTATCCCGCGATCTTCGAGAAATCCGCAACCTCGCCGGTCGCCGTGCGGATGAGCCCCAGCAGCGCCAGGCGGTTGGCGCGAATCGCCGCATCCTCGTCATTGACGAGCACGTCATTGAAGAACTCGTCGACCGGCTCGCGCAGTCTGGAGAGCGCCTCCATGGCCGAGCGGAAATCCTCCTTGACGATGGCTTCGCGCGCGTCGCCGGAGGCGATCTTGATGGAGGCGTGAAGTGTCCTTTCGGCATCGAGCCTGAACAGCTTCTCGTCCACTAAAGCGGCGACTTCCGTGCCCTTCTTCTCCTCGGCGGCGAGGATCTGCGTGGCGCGTTTGGTGCCTGCCAGGAGATTCTTGCCCTCCTCCGCCGTGATGAAGGCCGTCAGCGCCTCGACGCGTCGTGCAATCATCAACAGATCGTCGGCTTCCGGCGTCAGCACCGCGTCTATCAGGTCGTAGCGCGCTCCGAGATCGCGCAGATAGACCTTTAGGCGATCGTGGAAGAAGGCCAGAAGGTCTGCGGAAATGTCGCCGGCCACATCGGCCCGCTTCGCCTTAAGGCCCGCCAGAGCGATATTGAAGAGCGGCAGGAGCGGCAAGCGCGCCTTGCCTTCGAGAATGAGCCGGATCACGCCGAGCGCAGCGCGGCGCAGCGCGTAAGGGTCCTTCGAGCCAGTCGGCTTTTCGTCGATCGCCCAGAAGCCGACGAGCATGTCGAGCTTGTCAGCAAGCGCGACCGTCACCGATACCGGTTCGGTCGGCACACGGTCTGAGGGGCCCTGTGGCTTATAGTGATCCTCGATCGCGTTGGCGACTGCGGCGCTCTCTCCCTGCAGCACCGCATATTTATGGCCCATGATGCCCTGAAGCTCAGGAAACTCGCCGACGGCTTCGGTGCGCAGATCTGCTTTTGCGAGCACGACCGCACGATCAACCAGCGCGGCATCTGCATCGGTAACCTTGGCGAGTTCAGCGGCCAAGGAACGGATGCGGGCGACCCGTTCGCCCTGCGTCCCGAGTTTGGCGTGGAAGGTTACGTTCAACGCGTCGAGCTTCGCCATCCGCTGGTCGAGCGGCTTCTTTAGGTCCAATCCGAACTTCTCGGCCGATGACCTCAAAGTGTCGAGATCCGGCAGATCGCCCTGGTCACGCTTCCAGAAGTGTGCCGCATCCGAAAGACGCGCGCGCACGACCTTGCCGTTGCCGTGGACGATTTCCTTGCCGCTATCCTTGGCCTCGATATTCGAAACGAGAATGAATTTGTTCGAGAGCGTCTCGGCACCCGGCCGCCGCGTGACGAAACATTTCTGGTTGGTCTTGATCGTCAACCGGATGATTTCAGACGGAATTTCGAGATAACTTTCCTCGAAGCTCCCCATCAGCACCTGCGGCCATTCGACCAGTCCCGACACTTCTTCGAGCAGAGCTTCGTCCTCGACAAGTTCCAGTCCGCTGGCGAAGGCCACGTTGTGGGCATCGGCGGCGATGATCTGCTTGCGGCGCTCGGCGTCGATCACGACCTTCGCCCTTTCGAGCTTGTCGGCATAGTCGGCGAAGCGGCGAACGGTGATCGCCTCCGGCGCATGGAAGCGATGGCCGTAAGTGACGTTTCCGGCAACGATGCCGTCGACCTCGAAGGGAATCACCCTCGTTTCGTCGGTCTCCGGACCGAAGGTGCAGACGATCGATTGCAGCGGCCGCACCCAGCGCAGGCTTCCCGGTTTGGCCGAGGCGGCACCGGAGCGCATCGATTTCGGCCAGGGGAAATTGCCGATGATCGCCGGCATCACCTCGGCAACGATCTCCTCCGCCGGCCGGCCGGGCTTGAGAATGTGGGCGACGTAAAAATCGCCCTTCTTCGGGTCGCGGTGCACATGCGCTTCGCTGATGGAGGAAAGGCCAGCGCCACGCAGAAAGCCCTCAATCGCCTTTTCGTTTGCGTCGGTACGCGGTCCCTTGCGTTCTTCACGGATATCGGCGGAGCGTGCGTTCAGGCCACGAATATCGAGCGTCAGCCGACGGGGCGTCCAGTATTCGCGCGCGCCTTCATAGGTCAGGCCCGCCTCGACCAACGCGTCCGTCAGAAGCTTCTTCAGGTCGCCCGCCGCCTTGCGCTGCATGCGGGCGGGAATTTCTTCGGAGCGCAGTTCGATAAGAAGATCGGGCATGGACGTACGACTTTGTTCCTGTTCCGGACGGTTGCGGCGGACTTAGCAAGCTCTGGCGAAAATGTCATCAAGTGCGGCGAGGAAATTGAGCCTACCAGCCGCCGCCGCCGCCCCCACCACCGCCGCCGCCGGAAAAACCTCCGCCGGAAGAAAAACCCGATGATGAACTCTTGGGGGGCGGCGGCAGCGAAGCCGTCATGGTATCGGCCATGGAACCGGCAAAACCGCCGATCCTGTCGCTGAAGGAACCTGGCCCGAAATCGTCGCCGTGGTACCAGCCCGGCGCGTAGGCGGCCGCGCCAGCGGCGACAGCCGCCACCAGCCAGCGATCGAAGGCCTCTGTCCAGGGCTTTTCCACACCCAGCGCAACGGCATAGGGCAGAAGCGTCTCGAAATGCCGAGGCGACATTTCCGGTGCGCCCTGCATGTTCATCCGGTCCTTCTCGGCGAGCGTCATATATTGCCGAAGCCCATCGATGCCATCCATCATGCGCGTGCCAAGCGGCGTCGGAGCGCCCATCAAATAGAAAAAAAGCACGTTGATCAGGACGATGCCGCCGATCGCGAAGAGAAGCGGCAGTTCATCGAGTTCAGTCGCCGAGAAAATGACGACCGCGAGAATGCTGGAAATGATCGTGAAAAGCACGAAGCCGATGAAGGCGAGCACCACGACAGACAGAATCCGGCGCGCGAGGCTCGATCCGCGCCGGAAAGACTTGCCGAACGCTACCGCAAAGATCGAAACGAAAAAGGCGATGAGGACCGGCACGATCACAAGCGGAATGCTGTCCTCGCTGAGGTCGCCGAAGATGAAAAGCGCAGCGAGTGCGATGAGCGAGAGCAACACGCCGCCGATGATACAGCCGATGTTGGCACGGTAATATTTGCCGCGATGTTCCCGCTCTATAGAACTGCGAAAACCGGCCCCCGCCGCCTCGACCTTCTTGCCGTTTGCCCGGTCGACCGTGAGCTTGCCGCCGGCGGCGGCAACCGCCTTCATCAGTGCCGCCTCGCCGGCCGGCAGTTTCTCTCCGCCGCCCTTGCCCGTCGCGGCGATAACGATGGCGTGCTTCAAATCCTCAAGGACGATATGTCCCTTGACGGCTAGATTGAGCGCTGCGGCGGAGAATGCCGTCCAGCCCTGTCCGGAGAAGCCCTTATTGTCGATATAATTAACGAGCGCCGGCGAAATGCCATCAGGGGCGTCCCAGCGCGGCACCATGACCCCGCGGGCCGGATCGCGGCCGACGCGAACCCAAGCGCGTCCATAATAAAGCGTGACGACGATCAGGCCGGCGCCGGCGATGACGAGGGCCATGTGGTCGCGCAACCACCAGATATTCTGTTGCGACGCGTTCGGCCGATCGATGCTGCCCTTCGGCAGCTTGATCGCGATGGTCAGTCCCTCCTGCGGATGCAGCCTGCGCGTTGTCGCGAAGAAGAGCTCGTCTCCCTCCTCCACCGCCCGCGCATCCTTGCCCGTGGCACCATAGCTGCCGGTGAAGACGTTGAGGGCTTGGGCCTTTATCCCTTCCGGCAAGTTCACAGTCGCCGTCGCTTCCTCGATCGGAAAAGCCCATTCGGTTCCGGTCACATTCCAGTAGAGTTCGTCATGATCGGCGAAGAAGCGTATCTGCCGGCCGGTCTCGTAGGTGATCTGGAAGGTATGCTCGCCGCGCGGCAGGAAGACATCCGCCTTCCCGGTATAGATTCGGATACCGCCGCCAATCGATTCCGTACGGTACTCTTCGTCTTCACCATCGCGTTCGACCGACACGAGACGGAAATCCACCCTGCTCCGATGGCCGTTCGCATCGAGGAAGGTTAAAGGGAAATCACGATAGATGCCGCGCCGGATCTGACTACCTTCGACATTGGCGGTGATCGTCTCGGTGACCGAGAGCGTGCCGTCCTTGGCGACGTCAATGACCGAATGAAAGGAAGAGATTATTTCTTCCGCCGACACGCTCATTGGCGAAGCAAGAATGAGAAGAACGAGCGCAAGCGCCGCGGAAAGCCGCCTCATCGCCATTTCCTTTTCCGGCCGTCAGAATTTGACCGACGGCACCGCGCGATCGGCCTCATTGGCGATCTCGAAATAACCGGCCTTGGCAAAGCGGAAGACATTGGCGATCAGATTGGACGGAAAGCTCTCGACCTTGACGTTAAGATCGCGGGCCGCACCGTTATAATAGCGGCGCGACATCTGGATCTCCCCTTCGATCGTCTCCAGCGAACCTTGGAGCTCCGCGAAATTCTCGTTGGCCTTCAGATCCGGATAGGCTTCGGCGAGCGCGAAGAGCCGTCCAAGCGCCTGCGAGAGTGCACCCTCAACAGCCGCCCGGCCGGCGACGTCGCCCTCCGGCACCGCCTGCGCCCGGTTGCGTAGCGCGACAACCTCCTCGAGCGTCGATTTCTCGTGGGCCGCGTAGCCTTTTACCGTCTCGATCAAATTGGGGATGAGATCGGCGCGCCGCTTCAATTGCACGTCGATGCCGGACCAAGCCTCTTCGGCGACCTGCCGCGCCTTGACGAGACCGTTGTAGACGAAAACCAGATAAAGGATCACGGCGACGCCGATTGCCAGTCCGATCATGAAAACCCCTCTCTTGAGAACCCGCCGGAGATTAGCACCGGCTTTGCAGCTTCAAAGGCATTTCTGCACCAATCCCGCAGCCGATCACAAGTTTGCAGGATCGCCGTTCGGACAGGCTCGCGCTGAAAGCTTTGCGGGAACGGTCATGCGCTCGGCCGAGGTCTTCGGCTGTTCCGCCGGTAACCGCGGAGCGGCTGTTGATGGGCGATAGTCAAAGCATCGAACAACCGCAGCACCGAAGACAAGACCATGACGTCACTCGCAACTCTCATCAACGCCATCGCCTTCGCGGCTCTCTTCACCGCCCATGCGAGCGCAGTACCCATCGAGCGGCCGAGCGGAGTCCGGCGCGCTCTGCAAATCTATGCGGGCGAGTTGTCGAGCGGCGCATCTCTGAGGGTGGAGCCGATGTGGCGGCTCGATGGGAGCGAGTTGTTCTGCCTGCAACACGGCGCCTCGTCTTCCGACGCGCGGCCCTCAGCAAATCGGCCCACCACCTTGCCATGCGGACGGAAAATCCGCCTGGTCTCGTGATCAGGCCGCTTCCTTGTTCCAGTTGGCGCCACCGGCATCGGTCAGCAGGAAGGCCTCGCCGCAGGCTTTCGCCAGCGTTCGCACGCGCAGGATGTAGCTCTGACGCTCCGTCACGGAAATCACGCCGCGGGCATCCAACAGATTGAAGACGTGGCTTGCCTTGATGCACTGGTCATAGGCGGGAAAGACGCATTTGTGCAGGCGGTTGTTGCTGGCATCACCGGGCGCACCGGCGGCAAGCAGCGCAAGGCACTCCTTCTCAGCGTCTATGAAATGCTGATGAAGCATCGCGGTATTGGCATATTCGAAATTGTGCCGGGAATATTCCTGCTCGGCCTGCAGGAACACATCGCCATAGCTGATCTTCTCGGCGCCTTCGCGGCCGTTGAAGTTCAGGTCATAGACATTGTCGACGCCCTGTACATACATGGCCAGCCGCTCGAGGCCATAGGTCAGTTCACCGGAAACCGGCGAGCACTCGATGCCGCAGACCTGCTGGAAATAGGTGAACTGCGAGACTTCCATGCCATCGCACCAGCATTCCCAGCCAAGACCCCATGCGCCGAGCGTCGGGCTTTCCCAGTCGTCCTCGACGAAGCGGATGTCATGCAGAAGCGGATCGAGGCCGATCGCCTCGAGCGAGCCGAGATAGAGCTCCTGCAGATTGGACGGGTTCGGCTTCAGAATAACCTGATACTGATAATAGTGCTGAAGCCGGTTCGGGTTCTCTCCATAGCGGCCGTCGGTCGGACGGCGCGACGGCTGGACATAGGCCGCACGCCAGGGCTTCGGTCCGAGCGCGCGCAGGGTGGTCGCGGGATGGAATGTGCCGGCGCCGACTTCCATGTCGTACGGCTGAAGCACGGCGCAGCCCTTGTCGGCCCAGTAGTTGTGCAGCATCAGGATCAGAGCCTGAAAAGAACGCTTCGGGTTCAAATGGTCCGGGAGGGATGCGCTGCTCATAAGATCACGTCCGAATTCTTCAAAATTTGCGGGACAGGTGCCATGTCGCACGTGAAGGGTCAAGCGTCTTGCCCGATCCTCCTTCCGTCCTGGTGGATCGGCTATCATTCCTCGTCATCGCGTTTCAGTCGGTATTCTCCCGTCTTCGGATCCTTGACTAGCGTTCCATTGGCGCCGGTCTCTTTCTCGCGACGCAAACGCTCACGCTGACGCGTCAGCTTCTCGGCGTCAGCAATGAACTTGCGGTATCCGATCCAGGCGACGAGACCGATGATGAGGAGCAGGATGATCTGCAGCATGGTTCCTCCTCTGCATGCTTCCTCGGCCATGCTCAAGAGGAGATGCAGCGCTTCAAAGTGTTACAGCGGCCTTGCGCGCCTGACCAGATGCGGCGTGATCGCGGCCTGAAAACAAGACGGGCATCGGCGGAAAAACTGCCGGTTCAAAGCCCGAAGCGCGCCCACAGCGCTCTTTCCTCGATCGCTTCGACAAGACCGGCCGCCGCTGATGCCGCGAAGGGCGCGGCAATCGCCGCCGCTACCGCCGCACCGGGTTGGCGCCGGCCGAAAAGGCTGCGTGCCGGCTGGATCAGTTCGAGGCGAGCCCTTGTTCCGTACCGTTTCTTTACTTCGCCGCGCATGTCGCCGAGACCGTCAATGAGGCCGAGTTCCTGACCGCGCCGCCCCGTCCAGAAAAGACCGGAGAAAATATCGGGATGATCGGCAAGCAGCGATCCGCGCCGGGCCTTGACCATCTGGATAAACGTGTCGTGGATTTCGAGTTGCAGACCCTTTAGAAACTCGACATCTCTTTCTTTTTCCGGCTGGAACGGGTCGAGCACGACCTTGTTTTCTCCAGCCGTATACACCCGCCGCTCGACGCCGATCTTTTTCAGCAGTTCCGGAAAGCCGAAACCGCCGGAGACCACGCCGATCGAGCCGACAATCGAAGTTGGGTCGGCGATGATCTCGTCGCCGGCAAGCGCAATCATGTAGCCACCGGAGGCTGCCACATCCTCGACGAAGATCAGGACGCGCTTCTTCTTCTCTTCCGCGAGATCGCGGATGCGCTGGTAGATCAGGCGGGACTGCACCGGCGAGCCGCCGGGCGAATTGATAGAAATGGCGACGGCCGGAGCGTCCGTGGCCGAGAAGGCCTTTTCAAGGAGCGGGGCGACGGTCGCAAGATTGAGAACCGGACGCAACTGGCCGCCGCCGGCCATGATAGCGCCATGCAGCCGGATTGCCGGGATGGTCACCCCGTCCCTGCGAAAACGCTTCGGCACCAGCCTTTTCAAGAACCCGGCCATTTCAACTCCTGTCCGACACGACTTTATCACTGCATGTATGCACTGCCGCCGCAAACGCAATGCCACACTTACCGTTAATCATCGGCGCCGATAGGCGGCGCGGCCGTTGTTGAGATCATCCACCTCCGGAGAAAAGTGATGCGTTCCCTCGCCGTGCATGATCAGCGGCGCGCGGAGCGTCAATCGCTTGCGGCTCTGCTTGATCGCGGTCACCAGAATCCGTACGGCGTTTTCGCCGGCGCGCGGCAAAAGCGGCGTTATCTCGATCCCGCCGAAGCGCCGGCCGCAGGCCATGACGATCTCGGCAATCGATTCCGGTCGTGCGATCAAAGACAATTGTCCCCCCGGCTTCATGATCGCCCCCGCCGTCTTGATCCAGGTCTCGAAGAGGCCTTCGCTCATCGCGTGGGCTTCTTCCTTGAGGGAGTCCGGCGTCCGGCGGTCGGCGGCATCGTTGAAAGGCGGGTTCATGATCACGTGATCGAAAGTCTCATCCGGCAGGCCGGCGGCCGCGCGCGCCTTGCCGTTCAGCGAAACGTCCGCTTCAAGTACGGCAATCCTTGAGGCAAAGCGGGCGTTCTCCGGCAAGGCGAGGCTGCGGCGGGCAAAGCTCGCCATGACCGCCGAACGCTCGACGAGCAGCACCTCGGCTCGTTCCAGACGCGAGGCGACCGCCATTCCCGCCGCGCCGGCGCCCGCGCCGAGATCGGCGACGCGGCAGGGGCCATCGCAGGAAACGAGAGAGGCAACCAACATCGCGTCCATGCCGGAACGGTGGCCCCGACCGCTCGGCTGGACCAGATGGAATCTGCCACGGTGGAACGCGTCCACCGTTTCGGACGTCACAGTCATGATATGGCTCGTCTTGCCCACGTGTCGCAGCCGCCTCGCGCAATCATTGAGATCACGGCCGCAATTCCTTCTCGAGACCCGCATCGACAAGGATGCGCCGGGCTGCCTCCGCATCATCTTCTGCGACCAGAAAACGGCGCGGCAGGAGCCCGAGCGAGCCTTCGAGGATGCTCATGTCCCGATCGGCGATGAGGCAGGCAATGCCGGCATCCTTCATCAGGCTCTCCGCAAAAGAGAGAAGCACGGCGTCGTTGGTGCGGATCAGTTCCTTCATACGGCTCGGTTTTCCTGTTTCAATTTCCATGAGGCGGAGCAATTCGCCTCTTGCCGCCCGATTGCCCTCTTTCTATTGTCGAAACCGCAACGAAACAGGAGTCCGGGCGTTGGGCGTAGTGATACCGCTGGAAGACAATAAAAACAAACAGGCGTCTGTGAAGCCGCTCGTCGACCTCACTTTGTCCGATATGGAGCGGGTCAACCAGCTCATTCTCTCCAAAGCCGGCTCCGACGTGCAGATGATCCCGGAGGTCGCCAATCACCTGATCTCCTCGGGTGGCAAGCGCCTGCGGCCGATGTTGACGCTCGCTGCCGCCTCGATGTTCGGTTACGAAGGCGATGCCCACATAAAGCTCGCCACCAGCGTCGAATTCATGCACACCGCAACCCTTCTGCACGACGACGTGGTCGATGAAAGCGATCTCAGGCGCGGCAAATCGACGGCGCGGACGATCTGGGGCAATCAGGCAAGCGTGCTCGTCGGAGACTTCCTGCTCGGGCAGGCATTCCGCATGATGGTCGACGTCGGCTCGCTCGACGCGCTCGACGTGCTTTCGACTGCAGCCTCGGTGATCGCCGAAGGCGAGGTCCTGCAGCTTTCCGTCGCCAAGAACATGGAAACGACCGAAGACGATTATCTGCAGGTCATCCGTGCCAAAACCGCCGCGCTCTTCGCAGCAGCCTCCGAGGTCGGCCCGATCGTTGCGGCAACGAGCAAGTCCAACCGCAATGCGCTGAAATCCTATGGCATGAATCTCGGTCTGGCCTTCCAGTTGGTCGACGACGTCCTCGACTACGGCGGCTCGTCGAGGGACCTCGGCAAAAATGTCGGTGACGACTTCCGAGAGGGCAAGATCACGCTGCCGGTTATTCTCTCCTACCGCCGCGGCACTCCAGAGGATCGTGCCTTCTGGCGCGAAGCGATCGAAGGCGGCGTCAGCAGTGCAGCAAACCTCGAGAAGGCGCTCGGCCTTATCCGCCGCTATGGCGGACTGACCGACACGATCGCACGGGCCCAGCATTACGGCACGATTGCGCGGGATGCACTCGCCCCGCTGCCGGCCTCTCCATGGAAGTCGGCGCTAGTCGAGGTGATCGATTTCTGCATTGATCGCGTGAGCTGAACGCCGGACCGCGGATTGATACTCCCCGGAGGAATTTCTTGCCGCGTTGCGCCAAAAAAGCCATTCTATTCTTCAAGACTTGTGTCCGGCAACTTCCGATGATTCCGGAACAACCAGCGATGGAACGGCGGGCCGGACCACTGGCAATGAAAGGTTTGATATGCGGCAAAATACACTCCTTCGCCTCCTCAGCGGCGCGGCAATGCTGGTCCTTGCATCGGTGACCGGCGGCCTGCAGGCCTTCGCTGAAGAAAAGGCGGCTGTCGAGAACGCCGAGCCTTTCGACATAGGTTCCGTGAACACTTTTGCCGGCGCATTCCTTGCTGCTCGGACGGCCGATGTGGATCGTGACTTCGCAACGGCAACGGCGCTCTATCGGACTGCATTGCGGTTCGAGCCGAATAACAACGACGTCAAGCAGCGGCTGATGATCACGTTGCTGATGAGCGGCAAGTTTGACGAAGGCGCCAAGATCGCGGAGGAACTGAAAGCCGATCCGGCCGTCGAGAGGATCACCACGGTGGTCCGCGCGATCGAAGCGATCCGCAAGCGCGAATACCGCAGCGCCCAAAAGCTGCTCAAGTATGAAGGTCCAAACGATCTCGACCGGCTGATGAACAGTCTTCTGTCCGCCTGGGCGAAGTTCGGTCAAGGCAGGCCGAAGGAGGCCTTGGCGCAGATCAAGGCGCTCGAGGGGCCGGAATGGTTCCGCGTGTTCAAGAATTATCATGCCGGAGCGATCGCGCTTGCAGCCGGCGACAAGGCCACCGCGCGCGCCAGACTGAACGACGCCATTTTGGACCGCGAGGGCGGCAGCGCCGCCCCGGACACGTTCATGCGCTCCGTCGAGGCGCTGGCGCGTTTCGAAGCCCGCGAGGGCAACAGGCAGAAGGCGCTGGACACGATTTCGGTCGGCGAAGGCCTGGTCAACAACTATACGCCGCTGGAAGCGCTAAGAAAGAGCATCGAAGAAGGCAAACCGCAAGAGCAGCAGGTGCGCACCGCCGTGCAGGGCGCCGCCGCCGTACTTTTCTCCATCGGCGGCGCACTCAACCGCGAGGGCGCGGAAGACATTGTGTCGCTTTATTTGCAAACGGCGCGCCGGCTTGATCCGGAAAGCGCGGACATTCTCGTCATGCTTGGCGGCATTGCGGAAACCCTGAAGAAGCCCGACGAGGCAATCGCTCTCTACAAGAGCGTTCCGGAAGACTCGCCGATGCGCCGCCTCTCGGAACTTCAACTCGGCCTCAGCCTCGCCAGCATCGGCAAGGTCGACGAGGCGAAGAAGCATCTGAAGGCACTGATCGACGTCGATCCGAAGAATATCCGCAATTATCTCGCCTATGGCAGCGTGCTCTCCGACGCCAAGGACTACAAGGAGATGGGCGACGTTTATGATCGGGCGGTGGCAGCGATCGGCCCCGTGCCGAAACGCAGCGATTGGACGGTGTTCTTCCAGCGCGGCATCGCCTATGAACGGCAGAAGATGTGGGATAAGGCAGAGCCGAATTTCCGCAAGGCGCTGGAGCTCAATCCGGACCAGCCGCAGGTTCTGAACTATCTCGGCTATTCCTGGGTCGACATGAACAAGAACCTCGAAGAGGGCCTCGACATGATCCGTAAGGCTGTCGAGCTCAAGCCCGACGACGGCTACATCGTCGATTCGCTCGGATGGGCCTATTTCCGAATGAACCGCTTCGACGAGGCGGTCAGGGAGCTGGAGCGCGCCGCCGAACTTTTGGCCGGCGATGCGACGATCAACGATCACCTGGGCGACGCCTACTGGCGGGTCGGCCGCAAGCTCGAAGCGGTGTTCCAGTGGAACCAAACTTTGGAACTCAAGCCCGAGGAAGCGGAAATTCCGAAGATCAAGGCGAAGATCGAAAACGGTCTGCCGCCGCTCAAGGAACGGGTTCCGGCCGCGGCGGACGCCAAGGACAAGCTGCCGAAGAAGGCTGGTCCCGCGACTGCGACGCCGGGCAAAAAGTCCTGATAACAATATGCAGGCAGAGGGAATTCCGGGTTTCGCATTGACCTATGCGGCGCCCGCCAAGATCAATCTGGCGCTGCATGTCGTCGGACAACGTGCCGACGGCCATCATCTTCTCGAAAGCCTGGTCACTTTTACCGATTTCGGTGACCGGATCGGTCTGGCACCCGCTGATATCGACCGTTTTACCGTTTCGGGCCGCTTTTCACAGGATTTGCCGCTTTCTGCGGATGACAGGCGCGGCAACCTCGTTCTTCGCGCCCGCGACCTGCTGCGCCGGGGGCTGACGGCGGAGGGCCGTGCGACAAGCCCCGTCCATCTCCACCTCGAAAAAAACCTGCCTATCGCATCGGGCGTCGGCGGCGGCTCGGCGGATGCGGCCGCGACGCTTCGTGGGCTATTGACCTTCTGGGGTGCATCAATGACGCCGGCGAGGCTCAAGAGCCTCGCCCTCGAGCTCGGAGCCGACGTACCGATGTGCCTCGACGGCGGACCGCTGCTTGCAAAGGGCATCGGCGAGGAGACTACCCCCATTCCGCGCCTTCCATCCTTTCCAATCATCCTTGTCAATCCGCGCGTCGCGGTTTCGACGCCGGTGATCTTTCGGATGCTGGTCGAGAAGACGAATTCGCCGCTTGCCCTCCCGCGGAGCGCAAGAACGCGTGCGGAATGGATCGCGGCGATGGCCAACATGCGCAACGATCTGGAACCGCCTGCGCGAGCTCTTGAGCCGGTGATCGGGGATGTCTCGGGCGCATTGAAAGCCGCCGGTGCGAGGCTCGTTCGAATGTCCGGCTCAGGCGCCACTTGCTTCGGGTTATTCGACAGCGACGACGACGCAGAACGCGCCGCTGAGGGCATTTCCGCTGCTCATACGGGATGGTACGTTGTCGCCGCTCGAACGGTAGGGAAAGAAGGATAACGCCAATGCCCGGGATCAACGAAACACGTGCCTTTATTCCGGTGGGTATTGCGGTTCTTACCGTCTCCGATACGCGAACGCCGGCGGACGACAGGTCCGGCGACACGCTCGAGGCGCGGATACGCGAGGCCGGTCATCGGCTCGCAGCGCGCGCGATCGTTCCCGACGATCGGCAGAAGATTTATGATCAGGTGAAAACCTGGACGCTGGACGATGCCATCGACGTGATCATTACCACCGGCGGCACTGGTTTCACCGGCCGCGACGTGACGCCGGAAGCGCTGGAGCCGCTTTTCGAAAAGCGCATGGATGGATTTTCCGAAGTGTTTCACCGGATCTCCTATGAGAAGATCGGCACCTCGACGATCCAATCACGGGCAACCGGCGGCGTCGCCAACGCCACATTCATCTTCGTCCTGCCCGGATCGCCGGGTGCCTGCAGGGATGCCTGGGACGGAATCCTGAAGCAGCAGCTCGACTACAGGCACATGCCCTGCAACTTCGTAGAGATCATGCCGCGGCTGGACGAACATCTGAAGCGGGGCTGACGACCCACATGTTCCCTTTGGAACAGCCTTCCACAGATAAATGCTGTATGTTCCTCCTCGTCAGCCAAGCGCGAAGCGGCAGAGGCAAATCACCAGACCACTTCGAGCGAAGCGAAGACGCCTCCTTCCGGACCATCCAACCGGGGGGTCCACGTAGCTATACGACATGGTGCCCACAAAACGACGTGGAGCATCCATAGCAAAAGATTTCCCAGAAAAGTTTATTTGAGGGTCGCTTCGGGGGTGCCGCAAGGCACGCCCCATCTTGCGGTCAGGCTTGCTCGACCGATCGATTGCCTGCAGCGACCCAGGCCGGAACGAGCTCGGTGGCAAGCTTGCGCACGGCCCGACCGCTGGCGATGTCGCTCAGTCGCATGTTGGCGCGCGCGACCGCAACCGCATCCCTTTTTCGCATCAAAAAGCCGGCCTCAAGCGGTGGCGTCTTGCGTGACAGGCGTTTGAGAAACGAGCGTTTGTGCATACGCGACGGAGAAAACCGTGCCGGACTCTTGTTGAGCGATACGTATTCCGCGAGTTCATCCACCCAGCGTCCGACGGGGCGAGCGCCCGGCTCCAGCAGCATCAGCCACTCGCCGCGCGCCGAGCGAAGAATATCGCCGAGATCCCAATCGAGGCAGAAGCGGCAGCCGGCCGCATCGGCAACGCGCACCGAACCGTCGCTCGACCCGTGATCGAGGATGATGACGTCGCTGACAAGTCCCTCCACCGCGCCGGCAACAAGCGCCGAGAGCGTCTGGGCCAGCTCCGCTTCGTTATCCCGTGTCTCCATGATAATCGTCAGCATAATCGTTCCTAGCGTATTGCCCGGCCAAATGCCACAACCCTTTGGGCGGCAAGCCCCTTCGGCCATCTCTCCTTCTTCGACGTTCTGCGCCGCACCATGTTTTGTTCTTGCTTTGTTCTCGTTCCTGGGATAGGAAAATAATCAGGACGAAACGGAATCAAGTGTGCGGTTCCTGGGAGATTTTCCGATGAGCGAGCTGTCTCAACTCAAGCAAGGTGCTTTTGCGCCCGGCAATACCGCAGACATGGCCGAAGCGATCGTCAAGGGAAGTGGCGTCAGGATTGAGATCGACCGCCGCCGTGGGCGTGGCGCCGGCCTCAACATGTCGGGACGCTTCGAGCCCACAACGCGTGAAGTCTTCGATGATGGTTGGCAAAGCATCGAGGAACTGCCGCCGTTCAAGACCGAAGTTCAGGTCGAGAAGCCGAAGGCCATCATAACGCGCAATGAGTCTCCGGATATTTCCTTCGATCGTTCGATCAATCCCTATCGCGGCTGCGAGCATGGTTGCATCTATTGTTTCGCCCGACCAACCCACGCCTATATGGGGCTCTCGGCCGGTCTCGACTTCGAATCCAAGCTCTTTGCCAAGCCGGATGCGCCACGCCTGCTGGAGCGTGAACTTGCAAGGCCTGACTACAAGGTTCGTCCGATCGCGATAGGCACCAATACGGATCCCTATCAGCCGATCGAGAAGGAGTGGCGGATCATGCGCCAGATTCTCGAAATCCTGAAGGCGGCCAACCATCCGGTGATGATCGTCACGAAATCGGCCCTGGTGACGCGCGATATCGACCTTCTTGCCCCAATGGCGGAAAAAGGACTGGCGCGGGTCGGCATTTCGGTGACGACGCTCGACCGAAAACTCGCGCGGACCATGGAACCGCGGGCGTCGACGCCGGCCAAGAGGCTCGAGGCCATTCGAGCAATCTCGGAAGCAGGCATTCCGGCCGGCGTATTGGTTGCCCCGATCATTCCCGCATTGAACGACCACGAGATCGAGCGCGTCCTCGACTCAGCCAAGACGGCGGGCGCCTCGGAAGCGAGTTACGTGCTCTTGCGTCTGCCATTCGAAGTGAGCCCCCTTTTCCGGGACTGGCTCTTGAGGAACTATCCGGACCGCTACAGGCATGTCATGTCGCTCATCCGGTCCATGCGCGGCGGCAAGGACTATGACGCCGAATTCGGCAAGCGCATGAAGGGGGCAGGTCCCTATGCGTGGCAGATCGGCCGCCGCTTCGAACTCGCTGCCAAGCGACTTGGTCTCAATCTTACCCGGCGGCAATTGCGGAACGATATTTTTGTGCCTCCGCTTGGGATGGGCGTCCAACTGTCGCTGCTCTAGCGGGACGAGGAAGGCATCGGCGTTCCCCCAGGCGTCCGCTCTAATGAGCTTAATCTGATGCGTTGAGGATCAACGATACCCGGTGCAGGACTTGGACGTCCAGGAATGGTTTCATGCAAAATTCGACTCCGGTGCCCTCCCCTGCCTCTGGATGGCGCTGGTTTTCCTCCCGGTCACCGCCGCAATCGAACCGGGGGGCTTGAAGGGAATCGGGCGAATATGCGAGGGTCCCCCGCATGTCACGTCGCAAATCGCCCGATTCCCCCCTTTTTCCTCTCGAGCTGCCAGTTCCGGACTTCAGCTTCGAACTCGCCGCACGCCGAGACGGTTTTTGGCCGATCGCGGGCGCGGATGAAGCCGGACGCGGCCCGCTCGCTGGTCCGGTCGTTGCAGCCGCTGTCATTCTCGATCCCGATCTCATTCCGGCCGGACTGAACGACAGCAAGCTCTTGAGCGCGGAACAGCGCGAGGTCCTGTTCAAAGAGATCATGGCGACGGCGACGGTCTCGATCGCCTCATCCTCGGCCACGCATATCGACACCACCGATATTCTCAAGGCAAGTCTCGACGCCATGCGGCGCGCCATCGACGGCCTAGCGATCGCGGCACGTTTCGCGCTCATCGATGGCCGCGATGTTCCTCAGGGTCTTTCCTGCCATGCGAAGGCGATCGTCAAGGGCGATTCCCGATCCGCGTCGATCGCCGCCGCGTCCATCGTCGCCAAGGTTACCCGAGACCGGATGATGGCGCGCGCCGATGCCACCTTCCCCCTCTATGGTTTTGCCACGCATGTGGGCTATGCAACAGAGAAGCATCGCACTGCGATCGACAGCCACGGTCCCTGTTCCCTGCATCGCCTAACCTTTCGCCCGTTTCGGACGGCGTAACGCCGGCGCGCGAAAAGGCGCGCGTGCGATTCGCATGCAAGATAGCGGACCCAGGCCGCGGCCGCAGAACCTCATAAATTTTGCGGGAGCGTTTGCCGGGCGCAACCCGGTCGTGCCGCCTGCCGGCATGACGTCAAGGCGAGCAGGACGGCAGCCGCATATACTGCCCGGCACCAGACGTCACATCCCAATAAAAAAGCCCCGCCGAAGCGGAGCTCTCGAATTCGCAAGACCGGATCAAAACTTAAATGAGGCGGGTCTTGACCTCGCCGAGTGTCTTCTTGAAGAGCGCCTCTTGAGCGCTGGCATCGGTCTTGGTCGCCAGCACCTTCTCGGCCGCGCTGATCGCCAGGTCGACGGCAGCCGCACGCACCGCGTTGATCGCGTCGGTTTCGGCCTGCTTGATCTTCTGCTCGGAAAGCGCCGTGCGGCGCGTGACATATTCCTCGGTCTTCTGTTTGGCTTCCGCGGTCAGCATTTCGGCTTCGCGCTGCGCCGCAGCGACGATGCTGGCAGCTTCCGCTTCGGCATCCTTGCGCTTGCGCTGATATTCGGCGACCAGGCTCTGCGCCTCTTCGCGCAGGCGCTTGGCTTCCTTAAGCTCGTTGCCGATCTTGTCGGCACGCGCATCAAGCGCACTGGCAACCATGCCCGGAACCTTCAGATAGGCGATGAGGGCGAAGAAGAGGATCAGGCCGACGAGGGCGTAAAAAGTCGCATCAAGTGCCATGGTTGGTCGCTCCTCAGTTGCCTGCCGACGACTTGACCGCCGCGGCGATCTCGGTCTTGGTGACAGTCCCGCCGATCAGTTGCTTGACGACCGCGGCTGCCGTGTCCTCGGCGATCGCGCCGACGTCGGCAAGCGCCTTGGTCTTAATATCGGCGATGCGCGCCTCGGCCGTGGCGATCTTCTTCGCCAGCTCGGCTTCGACAGTGGCTCGTTCGGCGTTGGCCTTGCTTTTGACGGCCTCGCGGGCAGTGTCCGCTATCGAGTGGCCCTTGGCCTTGGCGTTTGCGAGTTCCTGCTCGTAGGCTGCGATGGCGGCGTCTGCCTCGCCCTTCAGGCGGGAGGCCTCATCGAGGTCCTGCGCGATTCGGTCATGGCGGGTTTCAAGAATTCCGCCGATGCGCGGAATGATGACCTTCGACATCAGGAGATAGAAAAGGCCGAACGTGATCGCGAGCCAGAGCAGCTGCGATGCGAAATGGGTCGAATCGAAGGGCGGGAAAACGCCGGAGCCAGCCTCGCCTTCGTGGGCCACACCCGTTTCGGTGTGCACCTCACCGGCCGCAGTGGCATCGTGTGTTTCGGCGCCTTCAGTGGGGGTCGACTGCTGGGCATAAGCCGCGGTCACAAACATGCTCACCTCCAAGGTGCAAGAATATGCGCGGCCGCGACCCTGAGGGCCGCGGCCGAAACTTCATCCGTTATTAGACGGCGAAGAGGAGGAGCAGGGCTACGAGCAGCGAGAAGATGCCCAGAGCTTCCGTAACGGCGAAGCCGAATACGAGGCGGCCGAACTGGCCGTCAGCAGCCGACGGGTTGCGCAGCGCGCCGGAGAGATAGCTGCCGAAGATATTGCCGAGGCCGAGAGCCGTGCCGGCCATACCGAGGCATGCAAGACCTGCACCGATGAACTTTGCTGCTTCCGCTTCCATGATTGAACTCCTTCGAAATGGTGTTGCGGCTTAGGATTTGTGCTTTCGGCGGCTAGGCCGACCGGAAGCCAGCGACTGTTATTCCCTAGTGGCTTCCCGGGTGGACGGCATCGTTGAGGTACATGCAGGTCAGCACCGCAAAGACATAGGCCTGGAGGAAGCAAACGAGGAATTCGAGACCGGTGATAGCGACGGTCATGATGAGAGGCAGGATCGCACCGCCGATGCCGAGCGCGCCGAGAGCGCTCAGCGAGGTGACGAAGCCCGCAAAGACCTTCAGCGTGATGTGGCCGGCCAGCATGTTGGCGAACAGACGGACCGAAAGGCTGATGGGACGGGAAAGGAATGAGATGATTTCAATCGTCACCACCAGCGGCAGCAGCACGCCGGGCACGCCATGAGGCACGAAAAGCTTCAGGAAGCCGAGGCCGTGCTTATAGAAACCGTAGAGAATGACCGTGCCGATCACGAAGACGGCCAGAGCGAACGTCACGATGATCTGGCTGGTGACGGTGAAGAAATAGGGAAACATCCCCAGCAGGTTCGCCGTCAGGATGAACATGAACAGCGAGAAGACCATCGGAAAGAATTTCATTCCGTGGCTGCCGGCGCCCTCGCGCAGCATCGACGCGATGAACTCGTACGACATCTCCGAAACCGACTGCATGCGCGTCGGGATCAGCCCGCGCTGCGATGTAGTCAGGTAAAGGAAGCCGGCAGCAACACCGACGGTCGCAACCATGAACAGCGACGCATTGGTGAAGGAAAAGTCAAGTCCGCCAATCTCGATCGGGACAATCTTATTGACCAGGAACTGGTGGGTCGGATCGTTTGACACCGCGCTTCTCTTTCATTTTACCCGCCCGCAAGCGGAAACCGTGTTCTTCCGGGCGACGCCTCAGACGCCGCCTCCGTCCTTCTTGTCATTCCCAAGGCCGTCTTTCCGCTGATCGGGTGTCGCCACCAGTCCGGCAGAACGCAGCACATTCAAAACACCGGCACAGAACCCGAGAAGCAGGAGGACGATCATGCCCCACGGCCCTGTACCCGCAAAATGGTCCAAAAGATAGCCCAGAAACGCCCCGACCACGATGGCGGCGATGAACTCGCTCGAGAGCTTCATTGCCGCCGCATAGCCTTTGCGGCTTTCAGCGGCACGAACTTCGACGTCCTCCGACTCTTCCGTCCGCTTGGACGCAATGTCGTCGCCAAGACGCTTCAGCCGCGCTTCCAGACTGTCTTCCGGCTTCTCCGTCACATGGCTCCCCTTTGCAGCCCCACGCGGTCGAACGCGATCTCGGTCATACAAACGGCCGGTATCCAAGCCACGCTTCGGCCCCATTTGAAGTCGCGCGCAACATAGTTTTAGGCACCCGTATAGTCAAGGCATGGAAGAGCGTTCGACGTGGACAATGTTTCGAAGAGAAATCAATGGCTTAAATGATTAAATCCGCAAGCTGCGACAAAGCGGCAGCGGGAATCGTTGCCGTACGCGGTGTTCGGGCACCGGCCGCATGACTTACGCGTGCACGGAGTCGAACGCGCCGGTCAGCTCCAGCCGCCGCCATAGGTGCGGTAGAAGATGTGCAGTCCGATCTTGCCGACCCGTTTCATGGTCTTGGCCCAAGCTGGCCTCACATAGGTCGCGTGATAGTGCGTTGCGGAGCCCACTTCGGACAGCCAGATCTTGCCGGCGGTGACGGCCAGCGCGACTTCCTTGGCGGTCTTCCAGTGCGAGCGCGAATAGATCAGGTCGCGGATCATGTCGCAGGCGAACGAGAATTGGCAGCGGTTGCGCCAGGCCTTGTTTTGGTAGACGACGCCGCAGATCGTCTTCGGGTAGGTCGGGTTGCGGACGCGGTTGAGAATCACCTGGGCGACCGCTGCCTGCCCTTTCACGGGCTCGCTGCGTGCCTCGAAATAGATGCCTTCGGCCAGGCAGGTCTGCTCTTCCTTACTGAAAACGGTCGGGGGCAACGGCGTCGCCGCCCAGGCATGGTCGTCCGGGGCTATTTCCGGAATGAAGCGCCCGGCATTCTTGTCTTCCCGCAGGATCGAATCGAAGGGCGATTCACGCGCATAGTCCGGCTCGGGCCGGACATAGGCGGTTGCGAGAATGTCGGCCTTGTCGTTGGTGACGAGCTTGGCGAGCATCGGTGAAACGCCGATACCGGTCTTCGGCGGTTTCTTACGGTAGAAGGCCGTGGCGATCTCGATCTCCTTGCCTTTGATCTTCGGCTTCGCGAAGATCATCTTCTCGGCCCCGTCGAAGTCCGGCTCCAGCAATGAGCTCGTGCGCTGTAGGATCGAACCGGCGGTAAAATCCTTTGGCGGCGTAACCGGGCTGACGGCAACGATCCGCCCTTTTTTCAGCTTGCGCGTGACGCGGTCTTCGTCCGGCGTCCCGTGATGCTTGGTCTCCGCGGTCAGCGCTACGCGGCTACCGTCGGGCAGATTGATGCCGGCGCCACCATCCAGCGCACCGGTGGTGATCGGATCGGCGAACACCATCTCGACCTCGTGGAGCGAACCTGCCGGCGATTGGGTCAGATACATACGCCAACGTTCGCCGCCGCGGTTGATGCCGGCCAGGAAGGTCGCCAGATCCGAATAGGCCACCGCCGAAGGAAAGCTGAGAAAGATTGCCAGACCGATGATTGCCGGCCCGGTCCAGGCCGAGAAGGACATGCGAAACTTGTGACGCAACTTCTGACTCTTACGCACCGATCGGCTCCACGCAACTCTTACTCGGACACGCGTTCTCGCAAGCCGGCCGAAGACCAGCGGCAAGATTTCGTGCGGAACGTTAGGCCTTTGAAGCGATCGGACGGCTCTCCGTGACCGCTGCCTTCGAGCGTCAAAAATGATGCATTAACCTTGATGTTTGGTTAATGCCTCATCACTGGAACATGCGGCTGACTCACCGCCGATGCGAGATGGAAGGAAGTCAGATGATCACGTGCGAGCCGAGTTCGACGACGCGGTTCGTCGGCAGGCGGAAATAGTCCGAAGGATCGATTGCCGCATTGGCGAGCGCGATGAACAGGCGATCCTGCCAGTGCGGCATGCCGGATTGGGCATCGGGCACGAGCTTGCGGCGGCCGAGATAGAAGGACGTCGACATGATGTCGAACTTCAAGCCCGACTTGCGAAAGAGGCCCAGCGCCTGCGAGACGTTCTGCGTCTCCATGAAGCCGAACTTCATTTCGAGCAGCGTGAAGCGCTCCGACAGGGGCCGTACGCTGACGCGCTCCTCCTTCGGCACCCTCGGCGTGTTGGCGGTGCGGATCGTCAGGATGAAGTTCTGCATGTGCAGCACGTGGTTGTGCTTGATGTTATGAAGCAAGGCGGCCGGCGTCGAGTCCGGATCGCTCGTCAGAAAGATCGCGGTACCCGGCACGGCGACCGGCGCATGCTCGCTCTTGCGCTCGATCGATTTGACGAAGCTTGCCAGCGGAATGTCGATATGGCGGGTCTTGGCGTGAAGGATTTCCGTGCCGCGCTTCCAGGTCCACATGACGATGATGAAGGTCGCCGCGATCAGGATCGGCACATAGCCGCCGTCATGGATCTTCAGCATGTTGGCGCCGAGAAAGACGAACTCCAACGAGAAGAGCGGCAAGAGCACGGTCGCCGCCCCCAAGGCCGACCAGTTCCAGCGGGCTCGCAGGAACTCGAACGCGAGGCAAGTCGTGACCACCATGGCGCCGGTCACGGAAATGCCGTAGGCGGTCGCCAGCGACTCTGACGAACCGAACACGAAAACGAGCACCATAACGCCGAACATCAAGAGCGTGTTGACGTTCGGCAGGTAGATCTGGCCCGTATGCGTTTCCGACGTATGGAAAATGGCCATGCGCGGTAGGAAGCCGAGATGGATCGCCTGACGGGTCAGGGAGAAGGCGCCGGTAATCACCGCCTGGCTGGCGATGATGGTCGCCGCGGTTGCGAGGATGACAACCGGAAGCAGCGCCCATTTCGGAAACATCAGGAAGAACGGATCGGACATCGCGTCCGGGTTCTTGAGGACGAAGGCGCCTTGCCCGAGATAATTCAAGGTGAGCGCCGGAAAGACGATGGTGAACCAGGCCCACTGGATCGGCCGCCGGCCAAAGTGGCCGAGGTCGGCATAGAGCGCTTCCGCTCCCGTGACCGTAAGGAAGACGGCGCCCAGCACGAGGACGCCGAGAAAACCTTCGTTGAACATGAAGGTTACCGCGTAGAGCGGGTTGAAGGCGGAGAAGATCGACAGATCATCGGCGATATGCATCACCCCGACAGCGCCCATGACGAGAAACCAGACGAGCGTGATCGGTCCGAAGAAAATGGAGACGGCAGCGGTCCCCTTCGACTGCACAGCAAAGAGAAGCAGGAGGATCACAACGGCGATCGGGACGATATAATCCGAAAGGGCCGGCGTCACCAGCTTCAGTCCCTCGACAGCCGAGAGAACCGAAAGCGCCGGCGTGATCATCGCATCGCCAATGAAAAGCGCCGCCCCAGCGATTCCCATGAAGAACAGGATCGACGCGTGGCCGTTGGCGGTTTTCATCAACAGGGCGAGCAGAGAAAGCGTGCCGCCCTCCCCGTGGTTGTCGGCGCGCAACAAGAAGAGCACGTATTTGATCGTGACGATGATCGTCAACGCCCAGATCATCATCGAAATGAGGCTGATGATCTCCACGTCCGTCACGCCGTCACGCGAGATGGGGCGCAGCGCCTCGCGAAAAGCGTAGAGCGGGCTCGTGCCGATGTCGCCGTAGACGACGCCAACAGATCCGAGCGCCATAGCGACCAGGCGGCGCATATTTTCGGAGCCATGTATGGCGGGGGCAGACAACTGAGACATACGTGTCCATCAGGCTCTTAGAGCCAGCCTTTCCAGCGGAAGAAGAAAAAGGGTATGACGGCCGAAATCACCATGGCCAGAAGCGCCCAAGGATAGCCGAGCTGCCATTCGAGCTCCGGCATTACACGGAAATTCATACCGTAGATGGATGCCACCAGCGTCGGCGGCAGCAGAACGACTGAAGCAATCGAGAAGATCTTGATGATCGCATTCTGCTCGACATTGATCAGGCCGAGCGAAGCATCGAGCAGAAAAGTGATGTTGCCGGAAATGAAGCCCGCATGTTCCGAGAGCGACTGTATGTCTCGGGTGATCGAGCGGCAGAGTTCACGACTGTCCTCGTCCTCCTGCACCGCGGGCACGGTATAAACGAAGGTCAGCAGCCTCGAAAGCGAGGCAATACTGTCGCGGGTCTTCGCGATCAGCCTGTGATGGCCCGCCACATCACGCAGGCGGGCCTCTAACAGATGCGGAGGCCTACGCTTCGACGCTGTCTTTTCGCCGAAGACCTCGATCGAAAGATCGTCGATCTTGTCCACCGCCTGCTCCAGAATTTCCGCCGTTCGGTCGGCGATCGTCTCGAGCAGCCGGGTCAGGAGCACGACGCCACTATGGCAGCCGCCCGGTATCCGATGCATACTGGCCTTAAAGAGCCCGAACGCCCTCGGCTCCGCGTACCGGACCGTCACGAGTCGCCGTCCCGACAGAATAAAGCCCACGTCCGTCAGACCGGGGGCTTCCGTTTCACTCCGGTAGACCAGCGACGCCGTCATGAACACTGCGTCCTCTTCCGTATAGAGCCGGCTCGACGGCTCTATGTCCTTCAGATCATCTCGCGTCGGAATGGAAATCCCGAGCAGACCTTCCATCATCGTCTCTTCCGCCCTGCTCGGGCCGACGAGGTCGATCCAGACAATATCGGAGCGCAAGGTCGCCGGCGGCTCTGCCGTCGAAAGAGCGACAGCTTCACCTTTGGCGCAATATCCTGTGATCACGGGACCGCCTTCTTCAGGCGGGCGACGAGGATGAACCCTGAATGTTTTGAGCGATCAGCCGCCACACGATTTCCACAATACAGATTCACCTGATGAAGACTTCCGCCCGACACGACGGTCGTGTCGTGGGGTCAGAAATCTCCGGCGAGAGGCGCCGAACCGTTTGCCTCGCGAATGCGGCAAGGCATATGACGCAATGCTCGCGCAAAATCAACGCCCTTGCCTCTGCCATCTCCCCACGGCATTACACTCTCGGCACTGAACCGGGGCCGGACCCTACTGCATCATTCCGTAAAATCGACTTAAGATAAAGTCACCGCAGCTAAGACGCCCCGGCGGCCTCGGGTAGCTGACAGAAGCGCGACGCCGGAGACAGCGTCGCGGGGCGGCTATTCGAAAACGATGTTCGGCATCGCTCGGCTCTTATCCTGCTGCGCCGCTGAGACTTGTTCCCAAACCCTTAGAGCAATGTCGCGGTAGATGCGCGCAACCTCGCCGTCGGGCTCGGACACCACCAGCGGCGTTCCCGCGTCCGAGGTTTCGCGGATCCCCATGGTCAACGGCACTTCGCCGAGAAACGGAATGCCGATCCGCTCGGCTTCCCTGCGCGCGCCGCCGTGACCGAAAATGTCGTAGCGATTGCCCGTATCCGGCGCGACAAAGTAGCTCATGTTTTCGACGATGCCGAGGACGGGAACCTCGACCTTCCGGAACATCGCAAGGCCCTTGCGGGCGTCGACGAGCGCCAGATCCTGCGGAGTAGATACGATGACCGCGCCGGCAAGCGGCACCTGCTGAGCCATGGTCAGTTGCGCGTCACCGGTACCGGGCGGCATGTCGACGACAAGAACGTCAAGATCACCCCAGGCAACTTCGCGCAGCATCTGCAGCAGCGCCGACTGGATCATCGGGCCACGCCAGATCATCGCCACTTCCTCGTCGACGAGGAAGCCCATGGACATCACCTTCAGCCCGTAGTTTTCCATCGGGCGGATGAGCCGCCCCTCGATCTGCTGCGGGCGGCCGGAAATCTTCAGCAGTCGCGGCATGGAGGGTCCGTAAATATCGGCATCGAGCAAGCCGACCTTCAGACCGTTCGCCTGCAGCGCCAGCGCCAGGTTCACCGAGGTCGTAGACTTTCCGACCCCGCCCTTCCCCGAGGCAACGGCGATGATGGCACCGACACCCGGAACACCCGCTTTGGAAGGAGTGGCCGGGCGCTGACCATGCGCATGCCCGGCAGCCGGCGGCTGTTGCGGGCGCTGCACGGGTGCGGCCTGGGGGGCCGCCTTGCGGTCGGCGGTCAATGCGACCATCGCCGCTTTCACGCCAGGGATGTCGCGCACGACCCGTTCGGCGGCGGCGCGCATCGGTTCCAGCTCCTTCGCCCGCTCAGCCGGCACGGTGATCGAAAAATAGGCCTTGCCGTCGGAAATAAACACATCTGAGACAAGCCCGAGGTCAACGATATTGCCCTCCATGTCCGGGCCGCGAACGTTCCGCAGCTTTTCAAGAACCATTTCCCTGGTTACGTCCGGCATGTCGCCCTCTTGTCTTTTACCCTGATGACGGCGCGTTACGCACCGACGTGCAGAGACTGCTTTATCGCTCTGTACTGCCGCATAGCTTATTCCCAGATCGAATCCGATTTAAAGGAACCATGCAGTAGATAGTCGAGCTAGGGCGCTTCGCCAATGCGATAGATAAGAAAATGAAGGGCCGCCAGCCAACGATCGTGTCCGTACATCCGGGATCACGAGCCGTTGGCGGCGGCCCTTTCTTCGCAACCTTCTTGGGCGCTGTCTTATTCTAGTCCCCTCTGGACATGCCAACGGATATGCAGAATGCATGCCAGATTGAAATGCCATCTGAAAAGTAACGTTTTCAGATGGATAGCTTCTTGCGTCACAAATCTACGAAAAGAAACTGCTCACTTCCTGGGCATGCCTGCCATTTAAGCACAGGAGCGGAGCATGACGATTGAGCAATTCGCTCGCTGCTTGGCGCAGGGCACCGAGCAGCCGTGCCGGAGACTCGTGATGAAGCTGCGCTCCCGACACGCCCTCACGCTTTAAGTTAAGTTGCTGCACAATTCTGTTTGGAAGTCGTTCCGATTCACGGAATCGAGCGGCGGCCGGTCAACTCGACCAGTTAGCTGATATAGCCCTTCTTCATCGCCTTCACGACCGCTTGCGTGCGATTGACGGCGTCGAGCTTCTTGGTGACATGGTTGAGGTAATGATTGACGGTATGCTCGGAGAGACCGAGAATGCCGGCGATTTCGGCGCTGGTCTTGCCGGCTGCCGTCCAACTCAGGCACTGTATTTCCCGCTCGGACAGGGTGGTGTTTGCGTTCTTCCAGACAGAGCCGATCTCTGCCAGGCGATTGTAGACGTGGATCGCGATCATCTGCAATTCCATTGCCGCCGTCATCGGCAAAAAGGCTTCCGGCCCCATGAGGATGACCGCGCCGCGACCACCTTCGGCGTCGTGAACCGGGAAATAGTTCGCCTGGAAGATGCCGTTCTCGCGCAGCATGGCGATATAGTCGTCGGCCGACGCCGGCTTGCCGCCCTCTTTTTCCCAGTCCTCGAGCATGATCTGGAACGGAGTCGTCGTCTCTCTCAATCGACGGACGCCCGTGCTGAAGCGCAGCATCGACAGGCTGTCGTATTTGTTGAGAAGCTCGGCCGGCATGTTGGAGATGACCGTGGTGGCCGCCAGGCGCTCCACCTCGATCGCCGGAATAGAGCAGATGAGGAACGTCTTGAAGCCAAAGATCTGCGTGACCCGCCGCATGTAGCGGATGATGTCGAACTGGGTTTCAAGCCTTGTGATTTCGGACGCGAAATCACCGCCCCGGGGCAGATCGGTGTCAGTCATCCCGGTCGTCATCGTATCTTGCATTCGCGCGTTCCATGGCATTCATCAACTATCAAATAGCCTGAGCCGAAGACCAATGCCAACAGATGATCGACGATCCTCACTGTTCATACGCAAAAGGCTGTGCATTTCTTCGCATCGCGACCGCCGCGTCCGCCCTTTCCGCGCATCGAAATGCGGGTTAGTTAATCAGCCCGGCGCGCATCGCCTTGGCGACCGTCTGCACGCGGTTGACCGAATCCAGCTTACGTGTCGCGCGGTTCAGATAGTGGTTTACCGTATATTCGGACAGCGCCATGATCCTCGCCATCTCGATGGTCGTCTTGCCGGCCGCCGCCCAGCGCAGGCATTCGATCTCGCGACGGGAAAGGCTGCCGGGGCCGCGCCGGTCGCGTGGCCTGACCTCAGTCAGCCGGCTGTAGACAAGTCCCGCCAAAAGATTGAGCGCCTGCAACTCGTCGTTGGACACCACCGGCCTGTCGCCGCCAAAGGCGATGGCCGCACGATGTCCGGCAGCGTCGTGAACCGGAAGGTAGACGCCCCGTGGCATGTTCGCGTGCTCGAAGACGCTGATGGCGGCCTCTCCCTTGCCGTCCAGTCGTCTTCGTGCCAACTGATGCGCATCATATGTGAAGGGGATCGTGCTTCTGCGCAACCTCTGGATGACGGGGCTGCCATCGATCAGACCGGCACTGTCGTAGCGCCTCAGGAATTCCGAGGCCCAGGTCGTCAAAAGTGCCTGCGCGGCGAGGCTGTGACAGCCGGTGTCGGGAATGGCCAGAACCATGAAACCGCGAAAGCCGTAAGCCTCCGATACCTGGTTGAGAACACGCTTGATATCGTCTTCGCTGCCAAGCGGTCCCCTTATGGACCGGCCATCAGGGAGGACCAGTGAGGACATGTCTGCGGTGAAATCTATCATCTTCCGCCCGTCTCCATCCTGCTCCCATGGGAGCGCGGCCGTTTTCGCTGTGATGAATCTACGTCAGAGCTTCCGCCGGGATCAATCCCGCTCGCGCCCGCAACCAAGCGTAGAGGCAAGCTTGAAGCCATCGAAGCTAGCGATCTCAAGACCCCCCGTCCAGTCGAAACCGCTAATTTACCGTAAAGCGGTCTCAACGTCCATCGCGCCCAGGGCCGAGGCGGATCCTGACCTCCTCCTCGATTTGACCCGCCGCCTTCCGGACGTCCACGGCCCAGGCTGCCAATTGCGCCAAACTGACGCGGTAGGAGGGCCCGGTCACGGAAACACCCGCAACCAGATCGTGTTCCGGGACGGCTATCGGCGCGGCGACGCAGCAGATCTCTGCCTCGTGCTCCTCCCGATCGAACGCATAACCGGTCTGGCGAATCTCGTCGATTTCGGCAAGCAATGTCGCGGCTGATCGATGGGTATGCGCGGTGAACGGGTGGAACTCCATGCTTGCGGCGATCCGCTTGAGATCGGGCTCTGAAAGCGACGATAAAGCCGCCTTGCCGATCCCGGTGCAATAGACGGGTGACGCCTTGCCTATCTGCGAACTCATGCGAACCGTCTGCCGGCTTTCGACCTTGTCGACATAGATGATCTCCGTTTGCCGCAACACGCCGAGATGGACCGTCTCGCCGGTAAGTTCGTGCAAACTCAGGAGATGTGGCGCCGCGATCTCTCGGAACCGGTTGCCGGACCAGGAACGATAAGCAAGTTTCAACAGGCGGAGGCCGGGTTCATAGGACAGGTCGCGCCCCTGCACCAGCAGCCCCTCGTCGACGAGATGGCTCAGCAGCCGGTGCAGCGTGCCGCGCGGCTGCCGGACAGATCGGAGTATCTCGGTAAAGCGCTGAGGACGATCCGCCGTCACCACCGCCTCAAGCACGGCCATCGCCTTGCCGAGCGTGCCGGTCCCGGCACCTTCCCCCTCGAAATCTCTTGCCTCGTCTCCGTCCATTTGATCCAATTTCCTCCGGCGATGCCGCCTTGACAGGATAAATGCCTTGGCGCGATAATTCCAGATAATAAAACCACGTTCCAAATAATGGAACGAGATTTCCACGCTTGCAGTTTCAAGGGGAGGCCAATCATGACTTTGCCAAGCAGCCAGTTCCCCGACCTGCGCGACCGCGGCGTTCTGGTAACCGGCGGTGGTTCAGGCATAGGAGCAGCCTTGGTTGAGGCCTTCGCCCGGCAACGCGCACAGGTTGCCTTCGTCGACATTGCCGAGGAGCCAAGCCGAAAGCTTTGCGACAGGGTCGCCGAGGCAACCGGACGGATGCCGCATTTCATTCTCGCGGATCTCAGGAATATCGAAGCGGTCAGGGCAGCAGCCGAGGCCGCCGTCGCGAAGCTCGGCTCCATTCATGTCCTTGTCAACAACGCCGCGCGCGACGATCGACAGCCGCTCGAAGCGGTGACCGAGGAGAGTTGGGACGAAAGCCTCTCCGTCAATCTCAGGCATTTCTTTTTTATGTCTCAGGCGATCGCCCCCAATATGCAGCGCGCGGGCGGCGGGTCGATCATCAATTTCTCGTCCATCGCCTTTCTGCTCAACATGCCGGAGATCCCCGCCTATGCAACGGCGAAGGCAGGAATCATCGGGCTCACCAAGTCGCTCGCCGGAAAGCTCGGACCGGACAACATTCGCGTCAACACGATTCTGCCGGGCATGATCGTCACCGAACGACAGAAACGGCTCTGGCTCGACGATGAGGCAATTGCGCGGATGCAGGAAAGACAGTGCCTAAAACGCATGCTGGTCGCCGATGACCTCGTGGGGCCCTGCCTCTATCTGGCGTCGGATTGCTCGGCCGCGATGACGGCGCAGACTATGATCATCGATGGAGGCGTATTTTGATAACGGCTGGCTATTACGCCGCGGTGGACTGGGGAACGTCGAGTTTCCGGCTGTGGATCATTGGGGAAGACGGGGCAGTTCTCGCCGAGCGCCGCAGCGCCGAGGGCATGACGACGGCGGCGAAGACGGGCTTTCACACCGTACTCGATGCCCATCTCGCGGCCCTCTCCGCGCCAGCCCATCTGCCGATCATCATCTGCGGCATGGCAGGTGCCCGGCAGGGCTGGAAGGAAGCCGGCTATCTCGGCACGCCGGCCAAGCTCTCGGCCATCGCCGGCCATGCGATCGCCGTTCCCGACGTCGATCGTGACATCCGGATACTTCCCGGCCTCGCCCAACGCGACGAACGGCACCCGGACGTCATGCGCGGCGAGGAAACGCAGCTTCTCGGCGCCGCGGAAAGGCTTGGCGGCGGCCGGCACCTCGTCTGCATGCCTGGCACCCACAGCAAATGGGTCCGTCTTGCGGACGACACGGTCGAGGGCTTCTCGACTTTCATGACCGGCGAATTGTTCGACGTTATCTCGCGCCATACGATCCTCAGTCACGCCGTGGCGGATGCAGACGCCTTCCCGGCCGACAGCCCGGCCTTTGCCGAAGCCGTCGCTCGGGCGAGGGAGAATCCGGCACTGGCGACGAATCTGCTTTTTTCCGTGCGGGCGGGACAGCTTCTCAGTGGAACTGGCGCCGCCGACGCCAGGGCTTGCCTGTCCGGAACGCTGATCGGTGCCGAGATTGCCGGAGCATTCACTTTGGCGGGTTCGGTGGACGGTATTTGCCTCGTCGCCTCGGGGAAGCTCGGCGTGCTCTATCGCACCGCCCTCGAAAGCCAGGGTCTCGCAGTCCAGCTTGTCGATGCGGACGAGGCGGTTCGAGACGGCCTTTCGGCTGCCGCCCGGGCGATCTGGCCTCTTTGACAGAAAGAAAAAACATGAACCGCATCCCCTTGCCACCGATGAAATATCCGCTGATCGCCATTCTGCGCGGTCTGAAGCCGGACGAAACGGAACGCGTTGTTGGCGCCCTCATCGAAACGGGTTTCACCGCAATCGAAATTCCGTTGAACTCCCCTGATCCTTTTAAGTCCATCGAAACAGCGGTGAAGATGGCCCCCGGCGACTGCCTCATCGGCGCGGGCACGGTGCTGACGACGGCTGACGTCGAACGCCTTGCCGATGTCGGCGGACGGCTGATGGTCAGCCCCAATGTGGAAACCTCCGTCATCTCTCTTGCGGCAGCGAAAGGAATGGTGACGATGCCCGGTGTCTTCACGCCGACGGAAGCGCTCGCGGCCGCCGGTGCGGGGGCAACCGGCCTGAAGTTCTTCCCGGCGAGCGTGCTCGGCCCTTCGGGCATCGCGGCGATCCGCGCGGTTCTGCCGAAGGACCTCGAGATCGCGGCCGTCGGCGGCGTTTCGGAGAGCAATTTCGCAGATTACGCAAAAATCGGCATCCGCAGCTTCGGTCTCGGATCGAGCCTCTACAAGCCCGACATGAACGCCGACGAGGTGCGGCAGCGGGCCGTCGCGACACTCAAGGCATATGACGCCATCTATGGAGACCCATGATGACCGAGTTCATCCGCTTTGCCGGACACATTCTTTGTCAGCAGACATCTGAACTCGGCGAAGGCCCTACCTTTGATCCCGCCATGGGCACGGCCTGGTGGTTCAACATCAAGGGCAAGGAACTGCACGAGCTTCATCTCGAAAGCGGACGAAAGACGGTCCACGTCCTGCCCTTTCTCGGCAGCGTGCTGGCCGTGATCGATCCGGCCCGGCAATTGATAGCGTCCGACGAGGGCCTCTTTCTCCGCGACACTGCGAGCGGCAAGCTCAGCCAGTTCGCCACGATCGAGGACAAGCCCGGTAACCGTTCCAACGACGGACGTGTGCATGCCTCTGGCGCGCTCTGGATCGGCACCATGGGACGGAAGGCCGATAAACACGCCGGCGCGATCTACCATGTTGCCGGCAGCCGCGTAACGAAGCTCTACGGAAACATCACGATTCCAAACTCGATCTGCTTCTCGCCGGATGGCGCCACCGCCTATTTCACCGACACGGACGTCAATCATCTGATGCGGGTCGACATCGATCCGGCGACTGCGCTTCCGACCGGCGACCCTGTTGTCCTTTGCGACGAGAGCACGGCACCCGGCGGGCTTGACGGCTCGGTCTGCGACGCCGACGGGCTGATCTGGAACGCGCGTTGGGGCGCGGGTGCCGTCGACGTCTACAAACCTGATGGTCAAAGGGTCGCCCGTTACGCCGTGCCGGCGACGCAGCCGAGTTGCCCAGCCTTTATCGGCGCCAAGGCCGATCGGCTGCTGGTGACGACAGCATGGCAGGACATGGACGACGCGGCGCGGGCGGCCGATCCCGACGCGGGCAAGACCTTCGATCTCGGCATCACGGTCAAGGGCCGCTTCGAGCCGGCCTTTATTCTCTGAAAAAGACGTGGAGCGGAATGCCGATGGAATCCGCGCCACGTTTTCCTGATCCCGCACCGTCAACAAATGCTGGTGCGGCGTCGAGAAAAAGTCATACAATTAATCCATTGCGATGAATCGCAGCGGAAAGGGAGTGCTCGGATGAGCGAAAAGAAAAAAGAACTGAGAAGTCGCCACTGGTACGGCGGCACCCACAAGGACGGTTTCATTCATCGATCGTGGATGAAGAACCAGGGATTTCCCGACCATGTCTTCGACGGGCGGCCGATCATCGGCATCTGCAACACCTGGTCCGAACTGACCCCCTGCAACAGCCACCTGCGCATCCTCGCCGAAGGTGTGAAGCGCGGCGTTTGGGAGGCAGGCGGCTTTCCGGTCGAATTCCCGGTTTCGTCGCTCGGCGAAACCCAGATGCGTCCGACGGCCATGCTTTTCCGCAATCTCCTGGCCATGGACGTCGAAGAGGCGATCCGCGCTTACGGCATCGACGGGGTCGTGCTTCTCGGCGGCTGCGACAAGACCACGCCCGGACAGTTGATGGGTGCTGCCTCCGTCGATCTGCCGACGATCGTCGTTTCGTCCGGGCCGATGCTGAACGGCAAGTGGAAGGGCAAGGACATTGGCTCGGGTACGGACGTCTGGAAGTTCTCGGAAGCGGTGCGGGCCGGTGAAATGAGCCTGCAGGAATTCATGGCCGCTGAAAGCGGCATGTCGCGCTCGCCGGGTGTCTGCATGACCATGGGCACGGCGACCACGATGGCCTCTGTGGTGGAAGCCATGGGCCTTTCGCTGCCGACCAACGCGGCCCTGCCGGCCGTCGACGCTCGCCGTATGGCGCTGTCGCATATGACCGGCAAGCGCATCGTCGAGATGGTGCATGAGGATCTGCGGCTGTCGAAGATCCTGACGAGGGAGAACTTCGAGAACGGCATCATCGCCAACGCCGCCGTAGGCGGATCGACCAATGCGGTCGTGCATCTGCTGGCGATTGCCGGCCGTGCCGGTGTCGATCTCTGTCTGGAAGACTTCGATCGCGTCGGCGGCCACGTTCCCTGCATCGTCAATTGCATGCCGTCGGGCAAGTATCTCATTGAGGATCTTGCGTATGCGGGCGGCCTGCCGGCCGTAATGAACCGTATCGGACATCTGCTTCACGCCGATGCCCCGACGGTTTGCGGCGTCCCGATCAGCAAATATTGGGAGGACGCGGAAGTCTATAACGACGACGTCATCCGCCCGCTCGACAACCCTCTGCGGGCTGCCGCCGGCATCCGGGTGCTGAAGGGCAATCTCGCTCCGAACGGCGCTGTGATCAAACCGTCGGCCGCGAGTGAACATCTTCTCGCCCACGAGGGGCCTGCTTACGTCTTCGAAACGATCGAAGATCTCAAGGCGAAGATCGACGATCCCGACCTGCCCGTGACCGAGGAAACGATCCTCGTGCTCAAAGGTTGCGGCCCCAAGGGTTACCCCGGCATGGCCGAAGTCGGCAACATGCCGATCCCGCGGCGGCTTGTGGAAAAGGGTGTTCGCGACATGGTGCGCATTTCGGACGCGCGCATGTCAGGCACAGCCTTTGGCACCGTGGTCCTGCACGTCAGCCCGGAAGCCAACGCCGGCGGCCCGCTCGCGATCGTCAAGACCGGTGATCGTATTCGCCTGGATACGATGAAGGGCGAATTGAACCTGCTGATCAGCGACGAGGAGTTCGCGACCCGCATGGCAGCTTGGCAGCCGCCGGAACAAAAGTGGCACCGGGGTTACTATAAGCTCTACCACGACACCGTGCTGCAGGCCGATAAGGGAGCCGACCTCGATTTTCTCGTCGGCAACAGCGGCAGCGAGGTGCATCGTGAAAGCCACTAGAGCGGGATAAGGAAAAATCTGTGCGGTTTTCCGTCCGCATCCCGCTCTAACTTGCTACAGCGCGGTGCGTCTTTCAGACGCACAAAGGCCGCTGTAGCACTTTGAATTGCTGCATGTTTTTATCCTTAAATCGGCTCCGATTTAAGGAAACATGCAGTAGAATCAATAACGTTCATGATCTAAATCCGGCCGTTGCTGAACGCCAGAAATACGATAGTTCATGGTTCTGGAAGGTCGGGGTGTCGCTGCCCCCGGCGTTCTGGTGTTAAGACGGCGCAATTGTCGTCGCCCGGCGGTCAGGTGCCGTCGTTTCTTCGTGAGCACGATGGGAAAACGCATATTGCCGCTCCCGAACCGTATCGGAAGGCAGCCCGCCAGCTCCATGCGGGTTTTTACGACCTAGGTCACCCACAGTTTTTAGGGGTGCAACTAGGGAATATCGCGGTTGCGCCGAGATCTCGCCGCACGTGTAGCAGCTTTGATTGGTGATTTTACAACACGAGGTAAGCCGCCCGCTTCCGCTAAGTGATGCAGATCAATGCTGAATCGTCGCAACTCTCGGCTTCGAAGCTTCACTTTTTCCGGAACAGTTTTCGCTGCCGGACGTTGCTTGAGTATCACCGGCGCAGCCGGAGCAGCGAGAGCTAAGCTGCGCCTTGTTCGACAACGTCAACGAAAGGCACAGATATGACCAAGTACCTTATATCTTCCGTTGCCGCCGGCGCGCTTCTCGTGGGCGTTGCCGTTGCCCCGACGAGTTTCGCGCAGCAAACCACGACACCGCCTCCGGCCGAGCCTGAGACGATGCAGACGCAGCCTGCTCCAACGACGCCTGCGCCCGCTGACCAGGCACAGAAACCACCGGCCGATACGACGACTGAGACGGCTGCTGCAGGATCGGGTTATCTGACCCAGCAGGCCGATGACCAGATCGCCACGAGTTCCTATGTCGGCCAGTCGGTCTACAACGCCGCCGATGAGAGAATCGGCGAGATCAATGATCTGATCCTCAAGAAGGATGGCGGCGTCGAAGCGGCAGTGATCGGCGTGGGCGGTTTCCTGGGTATCGGTGAGAAGAATGTTGCGGTTCCATTCGACCGCATCGAAATCTCCGAGCAGCCCGACACAGACGCGCTGAAGCTGATGACGACTGAAACGGCCGATACACTGAAGGCCGCACCGGAGTTCAAGACGAAGGCGCAATTGATCGCCGAGCGCAACGCCGCGCAGCCGGTCGACACATCGACGACCGGGGCCACCGGTACGACCCCGGCCACGCCGACGCAGCCGGCACCTCAGCAGTAAAGCGGTCTGAAGCGGGATCGGAGGTATCCTCTGGCATCCCGCTTCACCGTCTGGAAAGCGGCGCCCAAGGCGCCGCTTTATAGGTGCAAGGTTGCCGAATGCCGGCGGCGAATCCTCCGACACGATTGCTGAGCGAGCCGTCATCGTCAGCGCGATACCGCTCTTCGCCTTTTCCACATGATAGAGGCGATAGCGGTTATTCGGCATGTCGTCCGAAGAGGCCGGCTCACGCGACATGACGCGGTTTTTCAGCGTCAGGTGTTTCAGGCGGTAAGGCTGGAGCAGCGGGTCTTTCGAGAGAGTCACAATCGTCCTTGAGAATTACCGCCGCCGCTCAGGTTTTCTTTTGTCGCATAATCAATCCGAAAACCGGTTCCCGCTTTTCGGATCACTCTCAATACCAAGCGTCCGGCATGCTGTTTTTGCGTCTGGTCACATAGTCCGTCAGTGCCTCGTCTATCGCCGCATCCAGGGGCGGCGCTTCGTATTCGGCGAGCGTCTTTTTCCAGCTTCTGTTGGCGCGGAGCGCCATGTCGGTTTCGCCCTGCTCAACCCATTTCTCGAAAGGCTCGTTGTCGGAAAGGGCGCTGTCCCAGAAGGCCGTCTGATAGTTGCGCATCGTATGCTCGCAGCCAAGGAAGTGACTGCCCGGCCCGACCTCGAGAAAGGCGTCCAGGGCCAGCGTGTTTTCATCGACGACGACGCCGGCGAGATAGGAATGGAGCGCGCCGCAAAAATCCGTGTCCATCACGAACTTTTCGTAGGACATGGCAAGCAGCCCGTCGACGAAACCGGCCGAATGCAAGATGAAATTGGCGCCGCAATGCACCGCCGACAGCATCGACATGACGCCTTCCTGCATCGCCTGGGCGTCCGGCCGTTTCGAATTGGAAAAGTTGCCGGCGCAACGCAGCGGCAATCCGAGCCGGCGGGCAAGTTGCCCGACGACCATGCTGCCGATCGCCGGTTCCGGCGTGCCGAAGGTCGGCGATCCGGACCGGAGTGACATGGAGGAGAGGAAATTGCCGAAGATCACCGGCGCACCCTTGCGCTCGAGCTGCGTCAGCGCGCAGCCGGCAAGCGTTTCGGCATAGGACTGGGCGATCGCGCCGGCATTGGTCACGGGGCCCATGGCGCCGCCTAGAATGAACGGAACAATGACTGCGGCCTGATTGGCGCGCGCATAGGCGCGCAGCGACTTCGTCATCGTCCCATCCCAGACGAGCGGCGAATTGACGTTGACGTTGCCGAGAATGACGCAATTCCGATCAACGAAATCGGCGCCGAAGAGGATGCGAGCCATTTCTATCGAATCCTCGGCGCGCTCCTCCGCCGTGATCGAGCCCATGAAGGCCCGGTCGGAATATTTGATGTGGCTATACACCATGTCGAGATGGCGCTTGTTTACCGGTACGTCGACCGGCTCGCAGATCGTTCCGCCGGAATGATGCAGCCACGGGCTAGACTGGGCGAGCTTGATCAGGTTGCGGAAGTCCTCGATCGCGCCGTAACGCCTACCTTTATCCAGATCCATGACGAAAGGGGAACCATAGGCCGGCGAGAAGACGACATTGCCGCCGCCGATCTCGACGCTGCGGGCGGGATTGCGTGCGTGCTGTGTAAACTCCGACGGTGCGGAACGAACAATCTCATTCAACATACCGGGCTCGAAGGTGACCCGGACGCCATCGATCTTGGCGCCGGCTCTCCTCCAATGATCGAGGACGGCCGGATCGTCGCGAAACTCGATGCCGACTTCGGCGAGAATGCGATCCGCCGTCCGCTCGATCCGCTGCAGGCTCTCTTCGCCGAGAATGTCGTAGGTTGGTATGTTGCGGACGATGTAAGGAACACCGAGGCTCCTGCGGCCGCCTTCGCGCCGCTGCGGCCGCCCGCTTCGCGTTCGTTTCGTTGTCTCGCCCGCTGTTGCAGCAGCCAGTTCCATCGTCCACCTCCCATCATTCACAATGATGGTATTGACGATCGAGATCGTTGTAACGTTGGAAAAATTCGACGCATGATATAAGTGGAACTTATGGAAAATCTGCGACGTCTCCTTCCTTCCGCCGCCAGCCTCATCGTTTTCGAAGCGGCCGGCCGCCACCAGAATTTCACCCGCGCCGCCAGCGAGCTCGGAATGACCCAGGCCGCGGTGTCCTATGCCATCCGGGGGCTCGAGGAGCAGCTCGGCGTAGCGCTCTTTCACCGCGTTCACCGGGCGGTCGAATTGACGGAAGCCGGCGAAAAATTCCATGCCGACGTCTCGGTCGGGCTTTCGAGAATCCAGAAGTCGGCCGAGGATATCCGCGCCAAGGGCCGCGAGACGAATGTTACCCTGGCGGCTTCGACGGCGTTCGCGTCGATGTGGATGTTGCCACGACTGAATCGGTTGAGAGAAGACCTGCCGGAAATCGACCTCCGCATTCAGACCAGCGTGCGCGACCTCGATCTCGACGAGGAACCGATCCCTTTGGGTATTCGCGGCGGCGATCCTAACCATTGGCCGCGTTATCACGCAGCGCTGCTTGCCGATGAGGTGATCAACGCAGTGGCGACGCCGGCCTATATCGACGCGCACGGCCTACCTCAAACGCCGGCCGAACTGCTGCGGCACAATCTCATTCATCTCGAGGAACCGGTTCGACGCGCTTGCGATTGGACCGAATGGTTCGCGAGCGCCGGCTTCGCTTATCCCGCCCAGGCGCGGCGGCTCGCGATCAACGATTATGTCCTGGTCATCCAGGCCGTGCTTTCCGGCGAAGGAATAGCGCTTGGTTGGGAGCACCTGATCGAACGGCAGGTTTGCTCCGGCACTCTCGTGCCGGTCGGAGGGCATGTGCTGAAGACCGGCCAAGCCTTCTACGTGGTCTGGCCGCGTTCGCGCGAGCTCAACAGCCAGGCGCGGCGCATCAGGGACTGGCTGTTGGACGAGGGCAGACGCGATCGTTCGGAGATCAAGGATCGTGATGACGCGAGCGGCCGTCAACGCACCGCGACGTCGCGATAACGGTCAGAGAGATAGCGCATGGTGGTGACGGCGTCGGCCGGCTTGCCATAAAAGTAGCCTTGCCCCATGCCGCAGCCGAGCGCTTTCAAAATCAGCGCCTCGGAGACGTCTTCGATGCCTTCGGCCACGACCTCCAGTTCCAGCCCTTCGCACATCGAAACAATGGCCTTGACAATGTGTTCCGAGGCCCGGTCGGCTGAAATTCGGGAAACGAAGGCGCGATCGATCTTCACCTTGTCGAAGGAGAAATCCCGTAATCGGCCGAGGCTCGACTGCCCAGTCCCGAAATCGTCGAGCGAGACGCACACACCCGCGGCCCTCAATTCGGACACGATCTTCTGGGCGACACCGGTGTCCGTCATCACTGCGGTTTCGGTGATCTCGAGTTCGAGGCGGTGCGGATCAAGGCCCACCTGATTGACGATTGCCAGCAGACGGGTGCTGGTCGCCGGATCCATCAACTGCGCCGAGGACAGATTGAAGGATAAAAAGAGTTCTCTCGGCCAGGAGAGGGCAGCCTGGGCCGCCTTGCGCAGGAGCGCCTCCGCCAGCGCCTCGATGAAACCGCGCTCTTCCGCGAGCGGCACGAATACGGAAGGCGAGACATAGCCGAGATCCGCATCGCACCACCTGGCAAGCGCCTCGAAGCCGACGACCGCGTCATTGCGAAGGTCGACGATCGGCTGGAAATGCACATCGACCTCGTCGGCGATGATCGCATTACGCAACGCTTGCTCAAGTTGCGTTGCGCGCTTCATTTCCTGAGCAATTTCCTGCGAGTAGACGGTGATCTGACCACGGCCGCGGCGTTTCGACCGATAGAGGGCCGTATCGGCGCTCTTCAGGAGATCGTCGAAAGTATCGCCTGCGAAGGGGTAGACGGCGAAGCCGAACGAAGCCGACAGGCGGACATTGCGGTCGCCGAGATCGAACGGGGCCGAGAGCACCTCCTTCAGCACCTGGCCAAGTTTCTCCGCGCCCTTTCGCTCGAAAACCAGTGGCAGGACGATGGCGAATTCGTCGTCCGCCGTGCGCGTTACCGTGGCGCCGACCGGAACGCAGGCTTTCAACCGGAGCGCCACTTGGCACAAAATCTGATCGCCGGCCTCCGGTCCGAACAGATCGTTGATCGGTTTGAAACCGTCGAGATTGGCGAGGCCTATGGTAAATGGAGCCGGATCGCTTGCCCGTTCTGCCGCCAGTTCGCGGACTCTCTGCTGCAGTTGTCTTCCGTTGCCCAAGCCGGTCAGTGGGTCGACCGACAGCGCAGGCCCGGCATGCCCATCGGATCGAGCCGCATCGTCCGCCCGCCGGAACGTGTGCCCGGCTTGCGAGAAAAAAAGGTGCTGGGCGGCTGGATGGGGCGGATTCATGCCTGCGATGCTCTACTCTGTCCGGCAGTTGGACGCAGACGATGACAATCAGCGGTTAACAATCCCATATTGCTTCGCTATCAAATCTGCCGTGAGTATCCCGGTTCTACTGCCTGGTTCCTAAATCGGCGACGGTCTAAGAATGAAAACATGCAGCAATTCAAAGTGCTACAGCGACCTTTCTGGTCTGAAAAGACGCACGGCGCTGTAGTGAGTTGGCACATCCAGGATCAGCTCGCCGCGCGCATGTTGGCAGCCGGCATGTGTTTCCTAAGCAGGGCCTCGATCATATCCGGACTGACAGGCTTCATGATGTGGTCGTCCATGCCTGATGCCCTGCATCGCTGAAGATCGATATCGGAGGCGTGGGCGGTAACGGCGACGACAGGCGTATGGCGGCCGGTGCGTTTTTCAGCCTCGCGAATGGCCGCGGCGGCCTCGAAACCATTCATCACCGGCAGCGATATGTCCATCAGCACCAAAGCGGGTTGAAGTTCGTGCCAGAGTTCCACGGCCTCTCTGCCATTGGCAGCGATCCTGTGGGAGACACCGAGACCTTCCAGTATCTGCGCGAAGACGAACTGATTGATTTGGTTGTCCTCGGCGACCAACACCTCCACCTCCGGCGCATGGGTGCCGGAAGGGACGTTGTCCTCGAAGGAAATCTCCCAGTCCGGCTGCGCAAGCGGCGGCCGCGATTGGCGGCGTTCGGCACAGACGCGAAAAATCTCCGCAAGCAGCGAAGTGGCGTCCACATCGGGCGAAACCTGCAAAAGCGGGCAGTCACGCCACGAGCCAGCAATATCATCCCTGCCCGAAAGCGCGGCATCGAGCAGCAGAGTGTCGAGCTTCAAACCGCAATTTTCGGCGGCGAGCACAAAAGCGCGAAGTTCCTCGATGTTGCGCACGGCACAGGCGTCGAGGCCGGAGCCGCGCAGGCGCTTTATCACCCGTTCTTCCATATCTCGATTGGCGGTCGCCAAAAGCACGCGCAGTCCACGGGCCGGCAGTGTCTCGATCATCGACCCGGCTTCGATGAGCTGCTGAACGTTCAGCGCCCGGAACGGATCGTAGAAATTCTGCGCGGGCGCAAAAATGCTGTAATCGCGGATCTGGAGACCGGCATTGACGCTGCCGTCTTCCCCACCGTGATACCAAGCCGCTATGTCGGTCACGTCATTCATGCAGGTTACGACGAAATGGCGACCGCCCACGCCGACGCGGTATTTCCGGCTGACGACCCAAAGGTCGCTGCCGTCGGCGCGAACGATATGTTCCGCCTCCGAATAGGGCGCGCCCGTCTCCAGCACGTGTCGATCCGATTGTTCGAAGCGTTCCGCGAGCTCCGCCTCCACGAGATCCCAGGCCGAACGCCCGAGGATCGCCTCTTGCGCCAGATCATGAACTGCGCAGAAAGCCTTGTTCACGGCGATGTAATTCAGGTTGCGATCCTTGACGCATATCGGATTGGGCTGGGCATCGAGGATCCGTTCCGTGAGCTCGACGCGCTCAAGATCGGTCTGCAGTTGCTCGTCGCGCTTCTTCTGCTCGGAGACATCGCTCATCGACAGGATGCCGATTCCGCTCGACAGCCGGCGCTTACGCAGGCAGATCCACCTCGTCCGGCCGGCCCGTTCAATATTCTCGTAGCGCTCGCGCCAATGAAGCGCCATGTGTTCGGCGATCCAGTCTTCTCGATTGGTCCGGCGCCGGCTGTTCTCCGGCAGGGTTCCGGGGCGTATGCCGGTGTCGTAGACCACACCGAGAAAGTCCCGGAGCCGCGTACCGGGCGCGAGAACATGTGCCGGAACGGGGAAGAATTGCAGCACCGCGGCGCTGGCAAAAAGGATCGTGTCGTCTCGACCGCAGACGAGCAAGGCGAGGCCCAGCGCATCGCAGCTCGACTCCAGAACGATCTTGCTGATGTCCGCGCCACCCGGCGCCACATCGTTCATTACATTGCCCTCGTTTTCGCCGACTATACGGTTCCCGAAATCGGCTTCCGATTTCAGGAACTGCAGCAATTCAAACTGCTACAGCGAGGCGTCTGAAAAGACCGGCGGCGCTGTAGCGGCGGCCTCAATTTCGGGGACATGCTGGGGGCCTTTGACGGCACTTCTTCGGGCGGGATGGGGCAGCGTCCAGCAACGCCGCGATGCTCCAAAGACAAAACCCGGGATCATTCAGGTTGTTGTGGAACGTCGCAGCAGAACGTTAAGGCCGAATTAAATCGTATTACCTTTTTTGCCGGATTGTCCCGCGTCGATCCACTCTTTCCACCGGCGCATCGGCTGAAGAGAACGAGCCCCTTTCCCTCCGGCGCCGAATCCTGGAAAATGCGCCATGGTCATCAAGCAACTTTCCGAAACCCTCATCAATCAGATCGCTGCCGGTGAGGTCATCGAGCGGCCCGCCAGTGCCGCCAAGGAGCTGATCGAGAATGCGCTCGACGCAGGCGCGACGAGAATCGAGATCGCGACTGCAGGGGGCGGCAAGACGCTGCTCAGGGTCACCGACAACGGAAGCGGCATGTCGCCTTCCGATCTCGAATTGGCGGTCCGTCGGCATTGCACCTCGAAGATCAGCGATAACCTAACCGACATCCGGACGCTGGGCTTTCGCGGCGAAGCCCTCCCCTCGATCGGATCGGTCGCGCGTCTGTCGATTACAACGAGGACGACCGGTGCAAATGAGGGTGCGGCGATCGCCGTAACGGGCGGCAAGACTGAGGCGGTCCGCCCGTCGCCCGCGAATATCGGAACCGTGGTGGAAGTGCGCGATCTCTTCTTCGCCACACCCGCACGGCTCAAATTCATGAAATCGGAAAAGGCGGAAGCCGCGGCGATTTCTGAAGTCGTCCGCCGCATGGCGATCGCCTTTCCGAAAGTGCGCTTCGTCCTTTCCGGTTCCGATCGCGCGACGCTCGAATTTCCGGCGACGGGCGAGGATCGGCTGGCGCGAATGGCGCAGGTGCTCGGCAAGGATTTCCGCGACAACGCGCTCGAAATCGACGCGGAACGCGAGGACGCGCGGCTTGCGGGATTTGCCGGCGTGCCGACATTCAACCGCGGCAATTCGCTTCAGCAATATGTTTTCGTTAACGGCCGGCCGGTCCAGGACAAGCTGCTTCTCTCCGCGATCCGTGCCGCCTATGCGGAAACCATTCCGCAGGGACGTTACCCGATTGCCGTATTGTCGATCACGCTTGACCCCGCGCTGGTCGACGTCAACGTCCATCCGGCAAAGTCGGATGTACGCTTCCGCGACCCGGGATTGATCCGCGGGCTGATCGTCGGCGCAATCCGCGAGGCCTTGGCGCGCGACGGCGACCGAGCCGCGACGACCGGCGCGCGCGGGATGATGCACGCCTTCCGGGCGGAGCCGCAAAGGCCGCGAGAGACCTGGACGGCGGCCGCTTCGCCCTACCGCCCGATGCGTTTCGATGAGCCCAGGCGCGGTTTTGCCGAAGCGCCGCAAGCGGCCTTCGCGGAATTCGCTCAGCCATCGGCCCGTGCCGCCGCGCCGGCCGCCGAGGTCACGGCTGCCAATGGCGATCGCGAACCCTCTTTCCCGCTTGGCGCGGCACGGGCACAGCTTCACGAAAACTACATCGTCGCACAGACGCACGACGGGCTCGTTATCGTAGACCAGCACGCCGCGCATGAGCGTCTCGTCTTCGAAACGATGCGAACGGCGCTCCATTCCCGTCCTGTTCCTGCGCAGGTCCTGCTCATTCCCGAGATCGTCGACCTGGCGGAGGATGACTGCGATCGATTGATGGCGCATGCGGAGGAGTTCACCCGGCTCGGCCTTGCCATCGAGCGCTTCGGGCCGGGGGCGATCGCCGTGCGCGAGACGCCGGCGATGCTCGGTGAAGTGGACGCAGTGGGGCTGGTGCGACAGCTTGCCGACGAACTTGCGGAATGGGATACGGCGAATGGACTGGCGGGGCGGCTCGAATATCTTGCCGCAACCATGGCCTGCCATGGCTCCGTCCGCTCCGGCCGGCGAATGCGAACGGAGGAAATGAACGCGCTGCTTCGCCAGATGGAGGCTACCCCTGGCTCCGGACAGTGCAATCACGGTCGGCCGACCTATATCGAGCTAAGGCTCTCCGATATCGAGCGGCTTTTCGGCCGAAGTTGAAAATCCGTTCGAGTCGATAGACGTCACGTGGGGACTTGGATTCCGCCGGGATTCCGCTGGCCTTTTCCCGGGCGCCGCGATAGATCAGTACATCCAGCAGGTGACGAGGCAGATACCCGCAATGATGAACCGTTTTGAGGGAAGCTCCTCCCGCGAGGCGAAGATCCGCTATCTCGACGGCGACTTCCAGATCGTGCTTGCCGGATCTCATGTCGTCTGCGCCATGACCGGCAACGCCATTCCAGTGGACGAGTTGCGCTATTGGAGCGTCGCGCGTCAGGAGCCTTATGTGGATGCCGCCGCCTCTCTGGAAGCGGAGAAGCGCGCCGGTGCCCTGCCGAACCAGCGGCGCTGACGAACTCGGGCACTTTTGTTCTATCTAGCTCGACTTAGCCGGGCGCAACTTGCGCGCCCGGGCGGCGGCAAGCGTCGCGTCGATGATTTTGCCCGGCACCGAGGGATCGTCGAAACGCACGTCGATTTCGATCACCTTGCTCTTCGCTGCCAACTCGCCGGCCCTTCCATGACCGGGTTCGAGACGCACCATGTCCTTCGCCGTGGTCACCAGCTTATAGCCCTGGCTTGCCGCACGATCGAGGAGATCGGCGACTTCGTCCTCGGAGAAATGGTGGTGATCCGGAAAGCTCCGCGTTTCCCCGATGATTGCGCCGGTCTCGCGCACCGTTCGGTAAAACTTTTCCGGATCGGCAATGCCCGCCCACGCAAGAACTTCGATGCCGGCAAGCGACCCATCATCAACGCGGACCGTTTCCGCCGCGTAGACGGGCTTGCCCGCGCGCGCGGCACGGCGGATCAGAAGATCGGCCGCGGATCCATGGCCGAGCTTCAGAAGCGCGGTCGCATGGCGAAGCTGATCGGGTATCGGCGCCCGGACCGGGCCGGACGGCACGAGATGACCGTTGCCAATGCCGCGGCCGGAATCGATCACCAGCAGGGCGAAATCGAACGCGAGCCGCGCGCTCTGAAAGCCATCGTCCATGATGATGAAATCTGCGCCTTCGGCGGCGAGTCTCTCGGCGCCCTCGACGCGCCGCCGACAGACGACCGTCAGCGCCTCGCGGGCGAGAAGCAGCGGCTCGTCACCGACATCGCGGGCGCGATGGTGGTGTGGATCGACGACGGTCGTAATATCCAGCGAACCACCGTAACCACGGCTGAGGAAACCGGGCTTCAGCCCCCTCGCCTTGGCGGCGCGCGCAAGTGCGATGGCGGTCGGTGTCTTTCCGGCGCCCCCGACAGTGAAGTTGCCGACACAGATCAACGGCAGCGACGTCGCGACACGGCGGCCCCGATCCATGCGCATTCCGGCGACACGGCCATAGAGCCAGGAGAACGGCCAAAGAACGTAGGCGCGCCAGTCGGCCTTGGTCCACCAGAACGGAGGCGCTTCCGAAACCATTTCTACCTATGCTGCCTCCACGGCCGCTCCTGCCCTTGAACGGCCAGGAAGATGAAGCCAGAACTATCCGTCACGCGGCTACCGGGCTCGACGACGGCATGAACGCCGACAAAAGACGTCAGAATGGGAAAAAAGGCAAGGCGATCAGGTGACGTCGGCTTTAGAGGAGCGCTTCCAACTCGGTGATGTCTGTCAGGCAATGATCCGAAGCATCGGCGAGCGATTGGCGCGAGCCGGTTCCCGTCAGCACCGCCACCGTCATGCCGACCCCGGCGCTGCGGCCCATATGCATATCGTGGTTGTTATCGCCGACCACGACCACCTGTCGCGGCTCGAGCCCGGTCGCTGCGCAGAAACCGAGCACCATCCCCGGCTCCGGCTTGACGCCGTAACCGCTGTCATAGCCGGCCACATAGTGCAGGTAGCCGTCGAAACCGAAGCGTCTCGCGGTTTCTCGTATCGAACGTTCGTTGTCGCTCGATGCGACGCCGAGGCGGTAGCCCTTGGCGTGCAAGCCGGCGAAGAATGCACCGAGATCGGTCACCGGCACAGCATATTCCGCGGAGCGCGAAAAGAGCCGGTCGAAAAGCGCCGTCAGCTCTTCCACGGTGAACGGCGCGCCGGCCGCAACCATGCCTGCCGCGATTTCCACGGTGTTGCCGGCGGCAAGCAGGCTGTCCGGCGCGACGTGGCCTGTATCCGGATCCATGCCACCCGCCTGAAGGAGCACTCTCGCCAGGCTCTCGTCACCCTTCGCTGCAATGCGCGCCAGCTCATAGTTCACCGGCACCCAGCTTTTCACATAATCGAGAAGGGTGCCGTCCTTGTCGAACAAGATGCCGGCGATGGTCTTCGGTGCACTCATGGTCCCGTCCGAAATTGGGCGCGTCAGCTGTCCGCACGCGGCTGCAGCCGCGCCTTCACCACCAACGGGTTGATGTAAGGCTCGAGCCCCTTCACCGTCACCGTTAGCGCGCCACGCATCTCTTGCACGGCTTCAAGGCCCGCATCGATCATGGAGCGACGCATGTCGTCGTTGGCGAGCAGGTAGTTGACGCCCTTGGCGAGCATCTCGACATCGCGCACGATCTTGGCGCTGCCGTTCTTGGACATCATCTGATAGGTCTCGCGGAAATTCTGGACATTGCCGCCGGAGAGCACCGCACAGCCGAGCATAGCCGGTTCCAACGGGTTCTGCCCACCCTCGGCAAAGAGCGAACGGCCGACAAAGGCGACCTCGGTCAGCCGCAGGTAGAGGCCCATCTCGCCGATCGTGTCGCCAAGAAAGATGTCGACATCCGGCGTCAGCGGATCGCCGCGCGTGCGCCGTGCGATCTTCAGCCCCTTGGCGGCCAGGGCAGCTTCAATGTCGTCACAACGCTCGGGATGCCGCGGAACGATGATCGTCAGTAGCCTGGTTCGTTCCATCAGCGCCCGGTGAACGGTCGCCGCGGCGTTCTCTTCGCCGTCAAAGGTGGAGATCGCAGCCCAGGTCTTGCGGGTGCCGATTTGCTGGCGGTAGTCGCGCAGAGCTTGCGGGTCGTGCGGTAGGGCGTCAGTATCGACCTTGAGATTGCCCGAGACCATGACAGGCAATGCACCGAGCGTGCGGAAGCGCTCCGCGTCGACGTCGGACTGTGCGATGACGAGCGCCAGGTTCTCGAAAAGCGCGTCGGCGAGCGACGGCCGCTTCTTCCAGCGTTCGAAACTCCGATCCGAGAGACGGGCGTTCACCAGAACTTGCGGGATCTGGCGCCTGCCGAGTTCGATGATGGTCATCGGCCAAATTTCCGATTCCGCGATGATCGCCAGATCGGGCTCCCAGTATTCAAGGAAACGGCTCACCGCCGGCTTGAAGTCGAGCGGTACGTATTGATGCACGACGGTCGAGCCCAGGCGCTCCGCGGCAACGCGGGCCGACGTCATCGTGCCGGTGGTCAGCACCACCGCAATGCCGCGCCTATGGATTTCCTTGATCAGCGGGGTAACGGCCGCCGTCTCTCCGACGCTAGCGGCATGGAACCAAACGAGCGGCCCCTGCGGACGCGGAGCGCTCGCATAGCCGTAGCGCTCGCGACGTCGCGCCGCATCTTCCTTGCCCTTCGCCGCGCGCAGGGCGAGATAGGACCCGACGAAAGGATAGATTGCGGTCCCGATCCAACGATAGCTGGAGAGCGCAAGTCGTGCGCGAAGGCTGCTCATGGCCGCTCGCCCTCACCCGCGCGTCTCGGCGACATCGGCATCAGTCGTTTTCCGGGTCGAGAAGGCGATGCATGTGGACGATGAAGTAACGCATATGGGCGTTGTCGACGGTCATCTGTGCCTTGGCTTTCCAGGCGGTATGGGCGCTCTCGTAGTCGGGGAAGATGCCGACGATATCCAGCGTGTTCAGATCGCGGAAATGGACGTCCGTGAGCGTCGTCAGTTCGCCACCGAAGACAAGGTGCAGACGTTGTTTCTTCTCGGGATTGTGAGCCATCGGATTTCCATGTTTTTCTTGAAGTTGGGCGTTGGTTTGCTGCATTCACCCCCAAAGGTCAATGGCCCTCCAGCGGTCTGGAGGCGGCAAGCAAAGCCGAAAGCGCCGACCCCGATGCCGCACCCAGAATTCCATGAGTGACAATCGGGCGATTGTAGGACAATGGCAATCCGTCCAGGCTGCGCAGCGCTCCGCCCGCCCGCGCAAGAATGAGGTCTCCGGCCGCCAAGTCCCAGTCGTGCGAGTTCCTCTTCACGATCGTCCCGTCGATGCGCCCGTCGGCGATCATCGCCAGCCGATAGGCAAGCGAGGGCACGTGCGACACACGCGCGATCGATTCACGGTAGGGAAAGGTGAGCTTGTCAACGAGGTCCCCAGCCATGGCGATTTTCAGCGTCTCGCCGGGCTCGGGATCGCGCACCGCGATTGCGGCTCCGTTCTTTCGTGCTTCGCTATCGCAGGTCGCCTGAAAGACCTCTCCAAGCGCCGGTGCAAAAAGCACGCCCGCGACCGGTCGCCCATGCTGGACGACGGCAACGCTCACGCACCACTGCTCCTTGCCGGCGATGAAGGCACGTGTGCCGTCGATGGGATCGACGACAAAAACCGTATCCCGGGAAAGACGCGTCTCGTCGTCGTCGGTCTCCTCCGATAGCCAGCCATAGCCGGGGCGCGCGGCAAGCAGCCGTGCCTTGAGGACATCGTTGGCGGCGAGATCGGCTTCGCTGACGGGCGAACGCCCTTCATTTTTCCAGCGAACGCCCACGGCCCGACGGAAATACCCCAGTGCAGTATCGCCGGCCGCGACGGCTGCGGCGAGGATAAGCTCAAGATCCTCGTCCCAGCTCGGCATGATCGGAAGGGCTGTTTCTGACATTCGACTCCGTACGCGCGGGACCTGCCCGCGCGCCTCAGGTATTGGCGGAACGCACCGCCTGCATTCAGGTTCCAGCGAGCGTCATGCCTTCGATCGCAATCGTCGGCGCGGCAATGCCGAACTTCCTGTCGATATCATCGGCGGGCGTCAAGGCCATGAACATCTGTTTGAGATTGGAGGCGATCGTCACCTCCGACACCGGAAAGGCGATTTCGCCGTTTTCGATCCAGAAGCCGGAAGCCCCGCGGCTATATTCGCCCGTCACCATGTTGACGCCCTGGCCGATGAGCTCGGTTACGTAGAAACCGGTGCCGACGCCGCGGATCAGATCCTCCCGCGAAATTTCTCCAGGTTCGAGGGCGAAATTGGTCGAAGCTGGATTGACGCTAGGACCATTGCGAACGCCGCGCCCGTTGGTTTCGAGCCCCAGCTCCTTGGCAACGGATGTTGAAAGGAACCAATGCTGCAGTACACCGTCCTCGACCATCGACAGTTTCGAACCACTGACCCCTTCACCGTCGAAGGGGCGCGAGGAAGCGCCGCGGACGATCAGTGGATCGTCGGTGACGGCAATGCCGGCTTTCATGATTTGCTTGCCCATCATATCGCGCAGGAAGCTCGTCTTGCGCGCCACGGAGGCACCGTTGATGGCGCCTGCGAGATGTCCCATGAATCCGCGCGCCACGCGTGGATCGAAAACGACGGTTATGTTCTTCGCGGTCGGAACCTGACGCGGATTGAGGCGCGCCACCGCGCGCTCGCCGGCGACCCGGCCGATGTCCTCGGCCGCGCGCAGCTCATCGAAATAGAGCCGGCTGTCGAAATCATAGTCACGCTCCATCTTCGTGCCTTCACCGGCGATCGCGCTGACGGAGCAGCCGAAACGAGTTGCCATGTACGAGCCGGAAAACCCATGGGAGGTCACAAGCACGAGACCGCCCATCCCGGCGGAGGCACCGGCGCCGCTGGAATTGGTGACGCCGGATACCGCGAGCGCCGCCGCCTCGGCGGCCAGCGCAGCCTCCGTCAGTGCCTCGGTCGAAACCTCCCGGCTGTCGAAAAGGCCGAGATCCGGGTAGGACTTCGCCAGCCGGTCAGGGTCGGCCAGCGACGCATAGGGATCCTCGGGCGAAGCCTTGGCCATCGCCACCGCCCGTTCCGCCAAGAGTTTCAGGTCGAAACCGGGATTGGCCGAGACGCTGGCGACGCGCCGGCCGATGAAAACCCGCAGCGAAAAATCATCGCTTTCCGAGGCTTCAGTCGCTTCGACCTTGCCCAGCCGAACCGAGACGGAGCGGGAGTGGCCACGCACGACGACGGCATCCGCGGCATCGGCGCCCGCCCGAAGGGCGAGATCGACGAGGTCGGCAGCATGCTTTTCGAGGGTGGCGGAATCGATCGTTTCAGACATGATGTGGCCTTTCATTCCTGCCCCATTTATTGTGCACTGAAGCATGCATCAAGGGCATCAACGCGATTCCCGCTCCAACAGCCAAATGAACTCCGGCCGAGGCCCGTCGAGCGGCGGCCTCGCAACCCTTATAGCGAAAGCGTCGCGCATGGAAACGACACCGATCCTCTATTCCCAAGCGCTCATGCTACTCGGCGGCGCCGTGCTTGCAGCGCCGCTCTTCAAGCGCCTGGGGCTCGGGACCATTCTCGGCTATCTCGCCGCCGGCATATTGATCGGGCCGGTCGCCCAGCGGATTACCGAGGGCGAGGAGATCCTGCACGTTTCGGAGCTCGGGGTTGTCTTCCTGCTGTTCATCATCGGCCTTGAATTGAAGCCGTCGCGATTGTGGCAGATGCGGCGCGACATCTTCGGGCTCGGCACCGCACAGGTTGTGCTGACCGGTCTGGCTCTGTCGTTCCTGATTGCGTTCACCGGTCTCCTTACAGGGGCGGCAAGCATCATCACCGGCTTTGGCCTGGCACTCTCGTCGACGGCCTTTGCCATGCAGATCCTCGACGAGGGCAACGATGCCAATACACGCTATGGCCAGCGCGCCTTCTCCATTCTGTTGCTGCAAGATCTGGCGATCGTCCCGCTCCTCGCCCTGATTCCGCTGATGGCGGCGCAGGCGCCGGAGGACACGACCACGCCGCTCGAGGATTTCGCGATCGCGATAACCGCAGTCGCCGCCCTTTTTGCCGCCGGCCGTTATCTGCTCAATCCCCTCTTCCAAATCATTGCCCGCACCGGCGCGCGCGACGTCATGATTGCCGCCGCCCTTCTCGTCGTCATGGGGGCGGCGACGATGATGCAACTGGCCGGCCTGTCGATGGCGATGGGCGCGTTTCTCGCCGGTGTGCTTCTCGCGGAATCGTCCTATCGTCACGAGCTCGAAGCCGATATCGAGCCGTTCCGCGGTATCCTCCAGGCACTGTTCTTCATGGCCGTCGGCCTGTCGCTGGAACTCGGCGTGGTCGTCGAGAACTATCTCCTGATCATCGTTGCAGTGCCGCTGTTGATGCTGGTCAAGAGTCTCATTCTCTATTGGCTTTGCCGGGCAGCCGGCTCTCCCCACAACGACGCCGTCCGGATCGGGCTGCTTCTGCCGCAGGGTGGCGAATTCGGCTTCGTGCTCTTCACCGCCGCGGCTGCGGCCGGGGTCTTCTCGCAAGGCACCTCCTCCCTGCTCGTTGCCATCGTCACGCTCTCCATGGCGCTGACACCCGTGGCGGCAATGCTGTCGCAGCGGCTGATGCACGAGCAGGACGAAATGGCTGACGAAATCGAGGAGGATTTCGAAGGCGCCGGCGCCGACGTGCTGATGATCGGCTTCTCACGTTTCGGCCAGATTGCTGCGCAGATCCTGCTCGCCGGTGGCCGCGACGTGACCATCATCGACCATTCAGCCGCCCGTGTGCGCCAAGCCGCGACGTTCGGGTTCCGCATTTATTTCGGCGACGGCAATCGCCTGGACGTGCTCAGAGCCGCCGGCATCGAACGGGCGAAAATCGTGGCGGTCTGCACGCAGAAAAAGGAAACGACGGACAGGATCATCGACCTCGTCCAGGCCGAATATCCGAATGCGCGCCTATTCGCGCGTTCCTACGATCGGCTGCATACGCTGGAACTGCGGGCCCGGGGCATTGACTACGAGTTGCGCGAGACGTTCGAGTCCGGTCTGCTTTTTGGTCGCAAGACGCTTGAGTCGTTGGGCGTCGGCGGCGACGAAGCGATCGCCATCATGGACGACATCCGCCGCCGCGATGAGGCGCGCCTCGTGCTGCAGGAGGCGGAAGGCATCTCTGCCGGACGCGACATGCTGCATTCAAGGCCGGTCCGGCCGGAACCGCTGGTGAGGCCGAAAAAGGAAGTGAACCACACGGCCGAAACGGAGGAACGAATTCTGCCCACCCTTCCCGCCAATGGCCAACCGCGCCTCGACGAAACATTGGCAAAAACGGATTGAGCATTCGCGGGATGAGCCAAGCTCGGAACCGGTCCTTCGCCTGTTCTGCACTCACTTCTTAGCTACTGCATGGTTCTTAAGGATAAAACCATGCAGCATTTCAAAGCGTTACAGCGACCTTGTGCGTCTGGAAAGACTCACGGCGCCGTAGAGCGGGATCAGAAAAAGTGTGTGCTCGATTCGCCCCAAGATCATCGTGATCTAAAGGTCGATGCGCCGCCACTGCTCGATCCGCTCCGAGAGCGCATGCTTCAACTGGTCTTTGGCTGGGCTGGTGGCGGCGAGTAGCTCTTGGGCGCGCAGGAAATCGAGGACGCGGAAGCGGCCAACGTCGGGGCGCAACAGAATATCCGGTGCGCCGGCCTTCATCTTCATCGCGATGATCGACTGCATCATCAGTTGGCTTGCGCCGAACATGCTGTCGATGCGGCTCGGTATAGTCCTGCCGTCGCCATCCGGGCCGCCGACGACATCGACGGCAATGACGATATCCGCCAGTCCTCGCAGATGATCGAAGGGGATCGGGTTATAGATCCCGCCGTCGATCATGATGCGGTCGTCGATCTTCACCGGCATGAAAATCGCCGGCAAGGCGCAGGAAGCCGCCACTGCCTGATACAGATCGCCCCTTTCGCAGACATGCTCCGCCTCACCGTAATAGTCGGTCACTATGACTTTCAACGGGATCACCAGGTCGGAAAAGCGGGCGGGGATCGCTTCCGGCAGAAACGCCTTTAAGACCCGCTCGATATTGAACTGCCCGAAGCGGAAGCCGCGCGAGACGGCCTCGGAAAGGCTGTTCGGCCTCAAGCGCCACAAGCGGTTGAGCACTTCGCCACGGTGCCCGACCGTCGATAGCGTGTGATCCCGGATCTCCCTACCGGTCATACCGGCAGCCATGCCAGCGCCCATGATCGCGCCGATCGATGAGCCGGCGATCGCCACTGGCCGAATGCCCATTTCGTCAAGAGCTTCGATCATGTGGATATGGGCAAGGCCGCGCGCACCGCCGCCGCCGAGGGCAAGCGCGACGGTGGGCTCATCGGTCGTCGCCGGTCTTGATCGCATCGATATGTCCTGCTCCATCGACATCCTCCTTGCCGACGCCTCTTCTCCGGCGAGACGCTCGACGTCAGGCGCCTCGGAAGCGGTAGAAATGCATGCGTGTGTCGCCGAAGGCGCGAACATCACGCAGCTCGAATGCCTCGGACGGCCGAGGCTGCACGTCGGCACGCTCCTCGAGAACCGCCAAAGCGCCGGTAACAAGCCATTTTCCGGCAGCAGCCGCATCAAGCGCGCGTTCGCCGAGCCCCCTTGCGTACGGCGGATCTGCGAAGACCAGATGAAACGGCTCCATCGTCCCGACCGGCCCGAGATCGGTCGCATCCCGGCGAAAGATTTTGGCGCGCCCCTGCAGGCCAAGCGCTTCGATATTGACCCGAAGCAAGCCTCGAGCCTCGACCCCTTGCTCGACGAAGAGCGCCTGCCGGCAGCCGCGCGAGAGGGCCTCGAGTCCGACGGCGCCCGTGCCGGCAAAAAGATCGAGAACGCGCGTGCCGTCGAGCGCTTCCGGATAGGTGTGGCTCAGAATGTTGAACAGGCTTTCCCGTGTCCGATCGGTCGTCGGACGGATATCGTTGGATGTGGGCGTGGCCAGGATACGGCCGCGAAACTCTCCGCCAACGATGCGCACGGCCGATTACTTCCCCTTGCCCCGGGGCTTGCCACCACCGCTGCGACCGCCGGGCTTGCCACCACCGGGGCCACCACCGGGTTTGCCGCCGCGGGGGCCACCGGAGCGCTGACCGAAGGATTTGCCTCCGGCGGGCTTGCCGCCCGACGGTTTCCCGCGCGGCCGGTCGCTAAAGGGGCGGTCCCCTGCTCCGCGGCCTTCAGGGCGATCTCCTTCGCCCCGCTTCGTCTGTTCGCCTCGCTTTGCCTGCGGTTTTCCGGAAAATGCGCGGGCCTCACCTCCGGCACGGGCCGGGCGCTCGCCGCGAGGACGTTCGCTGATTTCCCGACGGGGCGGGCGTTCGCCGTGGTCCCGGGATTTCCGTTCCGCGGCATCGAAGGACCGGCGCCGGTCAAAACCGCCCTCGCCCTTATCATCCTTGCGGCGGACCGGTTCGCTGGCGCTGATCCATTCCCCACCCTCATCGGCGCGTTTGACAGACGGACGCGGGGCGCGGTCCGGACGGGCGGCGCCCTTGGCCGTGCTATCTTTGCGGTCGGGATCGAACTTTCCCGATGTTTTCGTGGCGAGACCATCCTTGGTACGGCCGTAGCGCTTCGTCTTCGGCGCGCCTTCCGGACGTTCGCGGCGAACGGGTTTCGCTGAAGGGTCTTCCTCGGCCGATTTCGCCTTCTTCTCGGCGACGGGGCGGGCGCCGGGCGCCATCCAGACATTCGCGGTGCGGCTGCGTTTCGCCGGCGCCCGGGCCGGACGGTCCTCGAACTTTCCACGGGGACGTTCGCCATGCTCACGGGAACGGCCGTCATCGCGTCGCGTGTCAAGGCGAGCAAGCGCACGTTCGCGCTTGTCCTCCGGCTTTTCGCGCCATCCGCCGCGTTCCGGCTTGCTACCGTCGGGCGCGTCCTCGTCATGAGCCTGCGGCTCGGCTGCGGCCGGTTGGTCGTTATAAAGCGGTGCGTCGAAATTCGCCTTCGCATCCTCGATCAGCCGCGGCCCGAGCTGATCCCGGAGCGTGCGGCCGCGAATTTCCTGAACATGACCTTCCGGCAGGTCGCCAAGTTGGAAAGGCCCGTAGGAGATGCGGATCAACCGGTTGACGTCGAGCCCTAGGGCGCCGAGCACGTTCTTGATCTCGCGGTTCTTGCCTTCGCGCAGGCCCATCGTTATCCAGACGTTCGAGCCCTGTACGCGATCGAGCGTCGCCTCGATCGCGCCGTAAAGGACGCCGTCGACGGCGATACCCTCCTTCAGCCGATCAAGCGCTGCCTGATCGATATCGCCATGCGCGCGGACGCGATATCGACGCAACCAGCCGGTCGAGGGCAGTTCGAGCACGCGGGCGAGACCACCGTCGTTGGTCAGCAGCAAGAGGCCCTCGGTGTTGATGTCGAGGCGGCCGACCGACAGCACGCGCGGCAATTCGTCGGGCAGGTTGTCGAAGACCGTCGGGCGGCCTTCCGGATCGGCATTGGTGGTCACGAGTCCCGCAGGCTTGTGATAGAGCCAGAGGCGCGTGCGCTCGATCCCGCGGATCAGATGACCGTCGACCTCGATCCTGTCGGCAAGCGTCGCATTGACGACCGGCGTGTCGAGCACCACGCCGTTGAGCTTGACGCGCCCTTCCATGATCATCCGCTCGACGTCGCGGCGCGAGGCGACGCCGGCGCGCGACAGGATTTTCGAGATGCGCTGCGGCTCGTCCGTACCGGCCGCAGCCGCCGGCGGCTGCCCCCTGGGCGCATGCGCGGCGCCAGTCTTCCTGTCGCCGGAATGAAGCTTCTTTTCGCCGCCTTTGGCCTTGCCGCCGGTCCGCGTGGGCTTGTCTTTGGATGTCATTTGTGTTGCCTGCCTTTTGCGGCTGTCCTATCAGGTCGAAGGCCGTGGGTTAAGAGAAATATTGATCGAATGATGGCGGAAACGACGCGCTTCATGGATGCGGCCCTCGAAGAGGCCAGGAAAGCGGCGGCACGCGGCGAGGTGCCGATCGGCGCCGTCGTGGTGCTCGACGGCAAGATTGTCGCGGCTGCCGGAAACCGCACTCGTGAATGCAACGACGCCACTGCCCATGCCGAGATCGAAGTGATCCGCCAAGCCTCGGCTCTCGTCGGCGACGAGCGGCTGACGGGAGCCGATCTCTACGTCACGCTCGAGCCCTGCACCATGTGCGCGGCGGCCATCTCCTTCGCCCGCATACGCCGGCTTTATTACGGCGCGGAAGATCCGAAAGGCGGGGCCGTGGAGAATGGGGTCAGGTTCTACGGCTCCCCCACCTGCCACCACGTGCCGGACGTCTATTCCGGCCTTGCCGGGCGTGAGGCCGCCGATATTCTTCGCGATTTTTTTGCCGCCAGGCGATGAGGGCGCGGGACGTCAGTCGGCGGCGAGAGCTTCAAGCGCCGTGCCGGCCAGCCGATAGCGCTTCCATTCCGACAGGGGCTCGGCACCGATCGCCTCATAGACGCGGATAGCAGGCTCGTTCCAATCAAGAACGCTCCATTCGAACCGGCCGCAACCTTCTTCGACGGCGATCCGTGCCAAGTGCTTCAGAAGCTGCTTGCCCGCTCCGGAACCACGGTACTCGGGCGTGACATAAAGATCTTCGAGATAAAGGCCCTTGCGGCCCTGCCACGTGGAAAAACTATAGAACCAAATGGCGAAGCCGGCGGGGACGCCATCGATCTCGCAAATCACCGCGCGGGTAACGGCGCCGGGTCCAAAGAGCGACTGCTCCAGGAGTTCGACAGTCGCTTCGACTTCATGCCCGGCCTTTTCATAGGTGGCAAGTTCCGTGATGAAGCGCAGGACCGTGGCGGCATCTTCGGGAACTGCGTTGCGAATGCTGATAGCCATGATCCGCTAATCGTTTCAATCCATTAGAACGGACGGTCGGAAAACCACTCCGGGCTTTGCCATTCCGCTCTAGAAAGGCCAGTACCACTTGCTGCCGGAATTTTTGACCTGAGCTTCCTTCTTGCGACGGCGCTCCTTGTCCTTCTCCGGTTCGCCAAGGTCCGTCTCGGCCCCCTCAGGCAGGCGGCGGTACTCAAGCGGCGGGTCGCTCAGGAAACGGCGCTTGTCGGAATAGGCGCCCTGTTCGATCTTGCGGGCTTCGCGATAGGCTTCCTGCTGCTCCTTGGCCGAAAGCTGGCGGCCATTGGCGCTCGCCTTGGCGAGCGGCGAAACGTAATTGGGATTGTTCTTGTTGGCATCGGCCTCTTCGCGCAGCCGCTCACGGGTTTCTTCCGGCGATTCGACCCAGGCCGGATTGGCTTCGCGGCTCGCCAGCGATTTCTGCGGCTCGATCAGCGCGGTCTTCTGCGTTTGCGGCGGAAGCACGAGCGCCGGGCGCGGCTGATACTTGACCGAATCTTTCTTCGGCGGAGCCAGGCTGACGGCGCTGCCGAGGTCGTCGAGCAGTTGTTCGCCGGCCGTCTTGTCCGTGCCATAGGTGGGGCCGCCGATGCAGCCCGAAAGCACCAAGCCCCCCGCCATGATGGCGGCAATGCCGGCAACAACTCGCAACTCTCGCATCATTTCCATGAATTCCTTCCAGCCAGCCGCACCTCGCATGCCGCGGCCACTCAGCGCCCTTGGCGGAAAAATCCGCCAAATTTCGGGCAGGTTGTACCGGATGAACAGCCCAAGCGCAATTCACCCGATAAACGTCGCATCAAGGCTTGAACCCGAGCTCCCTCAATGCAGCAGCATCACGAGCGGATACGTCCGGATAGAGCGGGTCGGATCCGACATCGGTGGTGATCCGCCAGGAGCGCGCGCATTTCCGGCCCTCGGCGAGTTTCGGAACGACGCCGACTTTAGGGACCTCCTGCAGCGTGAAGGCGTCGGCGGGAGCCTCGGCTGCCTCTATATGGATCGCCGAGGTGATGCAGATTTCAGCGAAATCCTGGCCTTCGAGTGCCTGGCGCAAATCGCCATCCGCAACGTAAACGACCGGTGCCGCCTCCAGAGAGGAGCCGATACGCTTGTCTTTGCGCTCGATTTCCAGCGCGCCGGTTACGACCTTGCGAACTTCGCGGATCTTCCGCCACTTCTCCGCGAGCGCATCATTGCGCCATTCGGACGGGACGGTCGGGAACTGCTCAAGATGCACGGAGACGGCTTCCGGGTTGCGGGAAAGCCAGGCTTCCTCGGCGGTGAAGGGCAGCATCGGAGCGAGCCAGGTCACCAGGCAGTCGAACAGCGTACGGATGACATGCAGCGCGGCGCGGCGGCGGACCGACGACGGCGCATCGCAATAGAGCGCGTCCTTGCGGATATCGAAATAGAATGCCGAGAGCTCGACATTCGAGAAATCGATGAGTGCGCGCGCGATCCGCTTGAAGTCGAAGGCATCGTAGCCTTCGCGCACCAGCCGGTCGAGTTCGGCAAGCCGATGCAGCATCAACTGCTCGAGTTCCGGCATGCCGGAAAGCGCGACGACCTCGCCCTTGTCATGCGCCAGCGTGCCGAGCATCCAGCGGATGGTGTTGCGGAGCTTGCGGTAGGCATCGATATTGGTCTGGATGATGGTCTTACCGAGACGCTGGTCTTCCCAATAGTCCGTCGTCATCACCCACAGCCGCAGGATGTCGGCGCCGGCATCCTTCATCACCTCCTGCGGGGTGACCGTGTTGCCCTTGGATTTCGACATTTTTTCGCCCTTCTCATCCATGGTGAAGCCATGGGTGACGACGGCGTTGTAGGGCGCGCGGCCACGCGTTGCGCAGCTTTCGAGCAGTGACGAGTGGAACCAGCCGCGGTGCTGGTCGGAACCCTCCAGATAGACATCGGCCGGCCATTTCAGATCCGGGCGGTCTTCCAGCGTAAAAGTGTGGGTCGAACCGGAATCGAACCAGACATCGAGAATGTCCATGACCTGATGCCAATGGGAATGGTCATGATCGTTTCCGAGAAAACGCTCCTTGGCGCCTCCAGCAAACCAGGCGTCCGCGCCTTCCTTTTCGAAGGCTTCCAGGATGCGAGTGTTCACTGCGTCTTCGACGAGGATTTCACCCTGCTCGTCGACGAAGATCGCAATCGGCACACCCCAGGCTCGTTGGCGCGAAAGCACCCAGTCCGGGCGCTGCTCGATCATCGCCCGCAGGCGGTTCTGGCCGGCGCCGGGCACGAAGCGAGTGCCGTCGATCGCAGTCAGCGCGCGCGAGCGCAGCGTCGTGCCGTCGCCGAAGTCCTTGTCCATGTAGACGAACCATTGCGGCGTGTTGCGGAAGATCACCGGCTTCTTCGACCGCCAGGAATGCGGATAGGAGTGCTTGAGACGACCGCGGGCAAAGAGCGCGTGACGGGCGATCAGCGCCTTGATCACCCGATCGTTGGCATCGCCCTTCTTGCCCTTGTCGTCGATGACGCGGCCGGCACCGCCTTCCGCATCCGGGCCGAAGCCGGGCGCGTCGGCCGTGAAATAGCCGGCATCGTCGACGGTGAACGGGATTGCCGAGGAAATGCCGCGCGCTTCAAGCGCCCGGGCGCTGTCCATCCAAGCGTCGAAGTCCTCGCGGCCATGGCCCGGCGCCGTGTGGACGAAGCCGGTGCCGGCGTCGTCGGTCACATGGTCGCCATCGAGGAGCGGCACGGTAAAGTGGTAGCCGCCACCGAGGCCATGCAGGGGATGGGCGCAGGTGATCGCCGCCAGTTCGTCCGCTTCCACGTCGCGGACGAAGTTGAAGGTGACCTTTGCCTTGGCAGCCGATTCTTCCGCGAGTCGCTTGGCGAAGATCAGCTTTTCGCCCGGCTGCGGGCCATAATCGTTTTCAGCCGTTGCGATTTCGTAAAGGCCGTAGGCGTAACGCGACGAATAGGCGATCGCGCGGTTGCCCGGGATCGTCCAGGGCGTGGTGGTCCAGATCACGGCGAACGTGCCTGCAAGCTCGGCCGGTCCTTCGGTGACCGGGAATTTCACCCAGATCATGTCGCTTTCGACATCAGCGTACTCGACTTCGGCCTCTGCCAAGGCCGTACGCTCGACGACCGACCACATGACCGGCTTGGAGCCACGATAGAGCTGGCCCGCCTTGGCGATTTTCATCAATTCACCGGCGATGCGCGCTTCCGCGTGGAAGTTCATCGTCGTGTAGGGGTTTTCGAAGTCGCCCTCGATGCCGAGGCGTTTGAATTCCTCCGTCTGCACCTCGATCCAGCCGCTGGCGAAATCACGGCATTCCTTGCGGAACTCGTTGACCGGGACCTCATCCTTGTTCTGGCCCTTTTCGCGATACTTTTCCTCGATCTTCCATTCGATCGGCAGGCCGTGGCAATCCCAGCCCGGAACGTAGTTGGCATCGAAACCACGCATCTGGAACGAGCGGTTGATCACGTCCTTCAAGATCTTGTTCAGTGCATGGCCGATGTGGATGTTGCCGTTGGCATAGGGCGGGCCGTCATGCAGCACGAACTTCTCGCGGCCGGCCGCGGAGGCGCGGAGCTTCTTGTAGAGCTCCATCTTCTGCCAGCGCGCGACCGTCTCCGGTTCCTTCTGCGGCAGACCGGCGCGCATCGGAAATTCCGTCTGCGGCAGGTAGAGAGTGGAGGAATAATCGATCTTTTCAGCGGTCTCTGTCATGGTCTTTGCATTCGTCTTTTCCGCGCGGATCGTCGCGCATGCGAAAGGGTCGGTATCTCGAAGATGAATGGGGGCGTTGAAAAACGCCGAAATCCCGGACCTTCCGGCGCGGTCTAGTGCGCGCGGAAAGCCGGGCCAATAATTCGCTGATCGACGGTCAATCGACGGTACCGGGTCATAGTGGCCGGTTGTTTAAGGTGTTTTCTGTGTTTTGAAAAGGTCCACGGCCGCCCGCGCGGCGGAATTCTTTGGCGCGAAAAGGCGAGGTGCTCTCGCCTCCCTGTCGCGTCCTATGCGAAATTGATCCTGCGGTCGATTTCGCTTAAGGGCTGAACGCCGGCAAGAAGAGCGCGCGCTTCGTTCTCGTCCTTCCTCATCTGAACCATCAGCGGCTCCAGTCCATCGAACTTCAGCTCGTCGCGAAGGTAGCCGAAGAAGGAGACGCTGCAGGTCTCTCCATAAATCTCGTCGGAGAAATCGAAAACGAAAGTTTCCAGCAGGGCCTCGCCATCACTGTCAACGGTCGGGCGGCGACCGAAACTCGCGACGCCGTCGTGGAGTGTCCCGTCGGCCCGGCGGAACCGCACCGCATAGATGCCGTTCTTGAGCTCCACTTCGGGCGGCAGGCGCATGTTCGCCGTCGGATAGCCGAGCGTTCGCCCAAGCTTCTTGCCGCCGATCACCTCCGCTTCGACCGTGTAGCGATAACCGAGCAGGCCAGCCGCGTGCGAAACATCTCCTTCGGCGAGCAAGGCGCGAATGACGCTCGACGAGATGACCGAGGCGTTTTCGTCGCGGAAGGCGTCCACCAGCGTGACGCCGAATCCTTCCTGCTCCCCGGCCGCCATCAGAAATGCCGGGCCGCCTTCGCGCCCTTTGCCGAAATGGAAGTCGAAGCCTGTAACGACATGCGAGGCATGCAACCATTCACGCAGAATGCGGTGAATGAAATCCGACGCCGAGAGCTCCGAGAATGTCCGGTCGAAAGGATATTCGATGACAGCGCCAAAGCCCATGCCCTCAAGAATGCGGGCCTTCAGCGGCGCCGGTGTCAGACGAAATACGGGCTTGTCGGGCCTGAAGACCGTGCGCGGATGCGGCTCGAAGGTGAGGACGAGCGCGGGAACGCCTCGGTTTTTCGCCTCCTCCAGCGCGCGGTTCAGCACCGACTGATGACCGCGGTGAACGCCGTCGAAATTGCCAATGGCGATGACGCCGCCGCGCAAGTGCTCCGGAAGCGGATCACGGGTTTCGTTGCGATGAAAAACCGTCATGTCGTCGTCCCGTCATGCAAGCCGCGGCATCCACCACTTCGGCGCCGCGCCTTCTTTCTTCAGGAACGCCGCCAGCTTTGTCTCATCGGTGCGGCTCTCATGCATGTATTCCTGCGCGTGAATGCCCGCGCTGATATAGAGCAGATCGAAGCCCGCATCCTGCGCGCCCTTGACATCGGTCGGCATGCCGTCGCCGATGGCAAGCACCCGCGAAAGGTCGAACGCGCCTCTGGCAGCTTTCGCTTCCGAGAGGGCTGCCCGGTAGATCGCTATATAGGGCTTGCCGGCAATGCGCGCCTCGCCGCCGAGCTCCTCATAGAACTTGGCAATGGCGCCGGCACAGGGGATCAGCCGATGCCCCCGCTCAACAACGAGATCGGGATTCGCACAGATGAACGGTATTTTCCGTTCGGCAAGCCCCGTCAGCGTGGCCCGATAGTGCTCGGGCGTCTCGGTTTCATCGTCGTAGAAGCCGGCACAGACGATCGTTTCGGCATCCTCCGACGAGACGATTTCGGTGCCGAGCCCTTCGAGCAGCGGTAGGTCGCGGTCGGCTCCAATGAAAAAAATCCGTTTCGCGGCAGCCGCGATCAGCGCCCTCGTCACATCGCCGGAAGTGACGATGCGGTCATAGGCTTCGTCGGGCACGCCGAGGCCGCGAATCTGCACCGTGACGCCCGGGTGCGGCCTCGGCGAATTGGTGATGAGGACGACCGTCAATCCCCGAGCGCGCGCCTCGGCAAGCGCCTCGCAAGCGGACGCGAAGGCCTGAAGGCCGTTGTGGAGCACGCCCCAGACATCGCAGAGCACCACATCGTAGCGGCTGGTGATTTCCCGAAAACTGTTGATCCTGACGGCCATACTGGCTTCCCGCAAACTCGCCTTTCCGGCTGACATCGCAAGGAAGGGGCCAGAATACAAGTCTCGGACGCAGAAAAACGCCGGGCCTTCCACGGATTCGAAGCTACGCGATGCCGGACGAGGTCAGAAAAGTCTCCCGGCCGCGGCACAGATGGAGAGCGTCTGGAAAATCCCGCGCTTCCAACTCAAGGCGGCGGCCGCAACCGTGAAGCACAGGGCGACGGGATCGAGTGTCGCCGGGAGAGGATAGAGAGCGATAAAGGTCCAAGCTCCAGCCGCTGCACTCGTCACGCACGATTGGGCTTTCGCGTTCCGACGAATCTCGCAAGTTTTTCTGAGGAAATAGAATTGAACGAGGCCATGATTAGGACGTCCTTTGTTGCTACTGGACGCGAAATTCCAACATGACGCCTCGTGAGATATTCGCTCGCCCCATAAAATTATCAAACAGAATGCGAACCCCGTGTCCAACGATCACGGCAGCCAAAAAATCTCCCGGTAAATCCTTGACTCGTTTTACGGACAGCCTTATCTCGGCGGCGTTAGCACTCGCCAAACATGAGTGCTAACGCACACTCATCGGGTCGATGAACGATCCGCAATGTCATTTGATCGAGGGATTAGACAATGGCAAGCACCAATTTCCGTCCGCTGCACGACCGCGTTGTCGTTCGCCGCGTCGAGTCTGAGGAAAAGACCAAGGGCGGCATCATCATTCCGGACACCGCAAAGGAAAAGCCGCAGGAAGGCGAAATCGTGGCTGTCGGCTCGGGCGCTCGCGACGAAAGCGGCAAGGTCGTTCCGCTCGACGTCAAGGCTGGTGACCGCGTCCTGTTCGGCAAGTGGTCCGGCACCGAAGTCAAGATCAACGGCGAAGACCTTCTGATCATGAAGGAAGCCGACATCATGGGCATCATCGGCTGATCGGCCGACAATCCTTCCCAAAACTTCCGCAATTTGAAACCGGGCGTGTCCCGGAATTTCGAAACCAGGAGCTTTCAAAATGGCAGCTAAAGAAGTCAAGTTCGGCCGCGGCGCGCGCGAGAAGATGCTGCGCGGCGTCGACATCCTCGCCGATGCAGTCAAGGTGACGCTCGGCCCGAAGGGCCGTAACGTCGTTATCGACAAGTCCTTCGGCGCTCCGCGCATCACCAAGGACGGCGTCACCGTCGCCAAGGAGATCGAACTCGAAGACAAGTTCGAGAACATGGGCGCCCAGATGGTCCGCGAAGTCGCTTCGAAGACCAACGACATCGCCGGCGACGGCACGACGACCGCGACCGTTCTCGCCCAGGCAATCGTTCGCGAAGGCGCAAAGGCCGTTGCTGCCGGCATGAACCCGATGGATCTGAAGCGCGGCATCGACCTCGCCGTCACCGAAGTCGTCAAGGACCTGCTCGCCAAGGCCAAGAAGATCAACACCTCGGAAGAAGTTGCCCAGGTCGGCACGATCTCCGCAAACGGTGAAAAGCAGATCGGCCTCGACATTGCAGAAGCGATGCAGAAGGTCGGCAACGAAGGCGTCATCACGGTTGAAGAAGCCAAGACCGCCGAAACCGAACTCGAAGTCGTCGAAGGCATGCAGTTCGACCGCGGCTACCTGTCGCCTTACTTCGTCACCAACCCGGAAAAGATGGTCGCCGACCTCGAAGACGCTTTCATTCTCCTGCACGAGAAGAAGCTCTCGAACCTCCAGGCCATGCTCCCGGTTCTCGAAGCCGTCGTCCAGAACGGCAAGCCGCTCCTCATCATTGCTGAAGACGTCGAAGGCGAAGCCCTTGCAACGCTCGTCGTCAACAAGCTGCGTGGCGGCCTGAAGATCGCTGCCGTCAAGGCCCCGGGCTTCGGCGACCGTCGCAAGGCCATGCTCGAAGACATCGCCATCCTGACGGGCGGCACGGTGATCTCCGAAGACCTCGGCATCAAGCTCGAAAACGTCACGCTCGACATGCTCGGCCGTGCGAAGAAGGTTTCGATCTCCAAGGAAAACACCACGATCGTCGACGGCGCCGGCCAGAAGTCCGACATCGAAGGCCGCATTACCCAGATCAAGGCCCAGATCGAAGAAACCACTTCGGACTACGACCGCGAGAAGCTGCAGGAGCGCCTTGCCAAGCTCGCTGGCGGCGTTGCCGTCATCCGCGTCGGCGGTGCGACGGAAGTCGAAGTGAAGGAGAAGAAGGACCGCATCGACGACGCTCTCAACGCGACGCGCGCTGCCGTTCAGGAAGGCATCGTACCGGGCGGCGGCGTTGCCCTGCTGCGCTCTTCCGTCAAGATCACCGTCAAGGGTGAAAACGACGATCAGGAAGCCGGCATCAACATCGTTCGCCGCGCTCTGCAGGCTCCGGCCCGCCAGATCGTGGAAAACGCTGGCGACGAAGCCTCTGTCGTTGTCGGCAAGATCCTCGAGAAGAACACCGACGACTTCGGCTACAATGCGCAGACCGGCGAATATGGTGACATGATCGCCATGGGCATCATCGACCCGGTCAAGGTCGTTCGCACCGCGCTTCAGGACGCAGCCTCGGTTGCCGGCCTGCTCGTCACGACCGAAGCCATGATCGCCGAACTGCCGAAGAAGGACGCTCCGGCAATGCCTGGCGGCATGGGCGGAATGGGTGGAATGGACATGATGTGATAAGGCGAAAGCCTTAGCACGGGATCCATCCGGATCTGAAGGGCGGCTCTCGGGCCGCCCTTTTTATTTTGAGAAGCAACTCGTAAGAAACTGGTCGGAACTATCTCGCGGTCAAGAACCGCGGAAAAGCGTGGCCGTTTATGCCAGCAATGACTTGAGATCGGCGTGAGGGTCGGCCAATGCTGCACGATCCGGCGTGACACCCGCTTCGAGCAGTTTCTTTCCCGTCACATAGGCTTTGGCGTCATTGATGGCATCGACAGCGATCAGCTTGCGTTGCCGGAAATACCAGACAGAGACGCTGCCCTCCCGTTGCCCCGGCCGGACAAGCGTTTCGTCGTGGCCGAGCCCGAAGCCGGCGATCTGCAGCTTGACGTCGTATTGGTCCGACCAGAACCAAGGCTTGGGATCATAAGGCTCGGAGCCTCCGGCGAGAATGGCGGCGACCGCTTCGGCCTGGTCCACGGCATTCTGAACCGATTCCAGGCGGATGCGCATATTTTGCCACGGCAAGACCGCGCAATCGCCAACCGCGAAGATCGCCGGGTCGGCGGTCCGGCCGTAGGCGTCGACGACGATGCCATTGGCAGTTTCGAGGCCCGCCTCATGCGCAAGCGCGTCATTCGCCGTCACACCGATGCCGACGATCACGAGGTCAGCCGGAATGATGGAGCCGTCGGAAAGCTCGGCTGCCGAGACGCGACCGTTTTCGCCTATCAGGCGGTGAAGGCCCGTACGTTCGCGAATGTCGACGCCGCGGGAGCGGTGGATCTCTCGAACAATCGCGGACGTCGCGGCGGCGGCGACCCGCTGGAGAATACGGTCAGCCATCTCGATGACGGTGACCTCCAGCCCTGAGATCCGAGCCACGGCCGCCGCCTCGAGGCCGATGTAGCCGCCGCCGACCACCAGGGCCCTCCGCCCAGGTTGCATCTCCTCCGCAAGCAGGTCCGCATCCCGAAAATCGCGCACGACGTAGACGCCTCGGAGATCGCCGCCGATAGAAGCCGGCAGCCGGCGCGGCGCCGCCCCCGTGGCGAAGGCGAGCGTCTCATAGGAAAGCAACGAGCCGTCGCTGAGCATGACCTGTTTTGCGCCGCGGTCCAGCCGTGTCACCCTCGTCGAGAGACGGATATCGATCTCGTGCTCAGCGTACCACGGCCCCGGCCGATAAAGCAGCCGATCCAGGCTGATTTCGCGGAGCAGGTATTTCTTGGAGAGCGGCGGCCGCTGATAGGGCAGGCTCGCCTCGGCGGCGATAACGGTGATCGGACGCTTGTCCTGCAGGGCGCGGAGCTTGGCGATCAAGGCAAACGCAGCCTGGCCACCGCCGACAACAACAAGTCTTCCCGCCACCTTTTCCACCCGTCTTCACTGTCTTTGCTAACCCGTAGCCTCCCGGCCCGAGTCTCGTCAACTCGGGCCGGGAATGGCGCATCGCTTGAGGATCATTCCTTTCGTGGAATTTCCATGCCCTTCTGTGCCGCCGGGCGTGCCAGGCCGCGATCGACCCAGGCCATGACATTCGGGAAGCTCTTGTAGTCGAGCACTTCAGCGCCGCCGTAGAATTTGCGTGCGCCCTCCACCCAGGGATAGGTGGCGATATCGGCAATGGTATATTCGTCGCCCATCAGCCACTGCCGACCTTCGAGCCGCGCTTCGAGAACGCCGAGCAGGCGCTTCGCCTCGTCGCGATAGCGCTGCACCGGATAGGGATTATTGGCGACCTTTTCGGCCGCGAATTTGAAGAAATGGCCGAATTGGCCGAACATCGGCCCGATACCGCCCATCTGGAACATCACCCAGCATAGCGTCTCGTAGCGGCCGGCTGCGTCGGCCGGAATGAGTTTCCCTGTCTTTTCAGCGAGATAAAACAGGATGGCGCCGGATTCGAAGAGGCCGATCGGCTTGCCGTCCGGTCCGTTCGGGTCGATTATCGCCGGAATGCGGCCGTTCGGATTGAGGGACACGAATTCGGGAGACTTCTGCTCGTTGCTGTCGAAGGAAATGCGGTGTGCCTCATAGGGCAGCCCGAGTTCTTCGAGAGCGATCGAGATTTTCACGCCGTTCGGCGTCGGCAGCGAATAAAGCTGGATGATGTCGGGATTTTTTGCGGGCCAGCGAGTCGTGATCGAAAAAGAGGAAAGATCAGCCATAGAGGATGCCTCGAAGGTGGGAATGTCGGAGGTTGTGTCTGCCGCCCCTACATAGGTCACCTCGATTGCATTTGTCAGGACCCAAGGCAAAATTTCCGCCCGCCGAGCGCCACGAGGACGCGTAGGGCTACAGACGCCGCTCCTCTATCCCTCGCCAAAGCGCGCAATTATCAGAGCACAGCGCAGACGGCTGCAATGATCCGGTCAATGGTCGCATTTCCCTCATGGGCCGGCTTGCGAGCTCTGACGAGGCAAGCCTCCGAGTGCAGGATCACGCCATCCGAAAGGATCTTCAAATGGTTCGCCTTCAGCGTGGAGCCGGTGGAGGTGATGTCGACGATGATGTCCGCCGAACCAGAGGCCGGCGCACCTTCCGTTGCTCCCAGACTTTCGACGATGCGGTAGAGCTGGATGCCGTGGCTTCCGGAGAAGAACTGCTGCGTCAGCCGCCAGTACTTGGTGGCGATGGCGAGCCGGCGGCCGTGGCGCGCGCGGAAGTCTGCGGCGACGTCGCCGAGATCGGCCATGGTATCGACGTCATACCAGATCTCCGGCACCGCCACGACGACGTCCGCATGGCCGAAGCCCAATCGGGCTGCGAATTCGACGCGCGCTTCGGCGCCCGCCAGGCCCTCGCGCACGAGATCCTCGCCGGTGACGCCAAAATCAACGGCGCCGCTGCCGATTTCTCGAGAGATTTCGGAGGCCGATAGGAAGGCGATCTCGACATCGTCCCAGCCCTCGACCCGACCGCGATAGGAACGATCATTGCCGACCGCAGCGATCTTCATGCCCGCGCGTTCAAAGATTGCCGAAGCGGCATCCTTCATCCGGCCCTTGGAAGGAAGCGCAATCGTGATGGTCATTTTGCGCTCCTCCCGGCAGCGATGGCCTGTTCGATCCGGTCGAGCCAGAGAGAAAAACCAACTGCCGGAATATGCTCGCGCGCGCCGAGAAGCGTCAGCAGCCGATCGAAGCGACCTCCGCCGGCAAGAACGGCCGCCGTTCCCTCGACCTCGATCTCGAAGACGAGGCCGGTATAGTAGTCGAGCGGACGGCCGAAGGCGGCGCGATAGCGTATCAGACGCGGATCGGCGCCCGCCTCGGCAAGCGCCGCGACACGCGCGTCGAAGAGCGCCAGCGCGTCGTCGATCTTCAGCCGCGACTTGCTGGCAAAGCGGTGGAGCGCGGCCGGCGCATCGACGAGCGCCAGGTCGAGCGCCAGGAATTCGCGCATGACCGCAAGCGAGGCTCTATCCAGCCGCGTGGTCGCAAGTTCGACCTTTTCCTTGAGACGGCGGGCAATGTCCCGGGGCGAGCGGCTAGCATTGGTGGAATACCCGGTCGCCTCCATCGTTTCAGCGATGTGCGCGACGAGCCGCTCCTCGTCCTCGAGCATTCCGAGGATCGCAATCCGCTCGACATCAGGGCCGAAGACACCGGGCGATTTGAGGTCGGCAAGTTCCGCCAGCAGCTTGTGCAATTGCTGCTGATCGCCAAAGGCGTGAATAAGCCGCTTCTGCCAGCCGGCCGGCAGGCCGCAGGCTGCAATCACGGCCTCGAATACCGCCTGGTCGCCGAGCGTCACCTGGAGCCGCCTGCCCGGCAGTCGATTGGCAAGGACCTGCATCGCGTCACCGACCGCCCGTGCGTCGGCAAAGGCCGTGTCCGTGTCGCCAAGATCCTCGATGCCAGCTTGGTAGAACTCGCTGGAGCCCTCGCGACGCTGCCGAAACACCTCGCCGAGATAGGCATAGCGCTGCGGCGTGCCGGTTGCGGTTTCGATGTGCCTAAGGCAGACGGGAATGGTGAATTCCGGGCGCAAGCAGAGGCTCTCGCCGGTCTCGCTTTCCGTCATGAAGATGCGCCGGCGCAGGTCTTCGCCGGCCATGTCGAGGAAAGGCTCGGCCGGCTGGATCACCGGCGTGTCGACACGCAGCGTTTTCAGGCGCTCGAAATCGGCAAGGAGGTCACCGGCAAAGGCTGGAAGGTTGATCAGAGGCATTGCCCTCAGCCTGCCCTTTTCCGGTCCTCGGCCTGCTCCGCCAGAATTCCGCGGACCTTTTCCACGAGTTCGCTCTCCGGAACGGAAACCTGGGCGACACGCGCCTCACGCCAGGCGACGTTATCCTGAATCTCACCCGAGAGACGCTTGCCCTCGATCAAGTCCTTGATCTGAACGACACCGGAAGCGCGTTCGTCGCCACCTTGGATGATGGCGATTGGCGAACCGCGCCGGTCGGCATATTTCAGCTGGTCGCCGAAGTGCTTCTTGTTGCCCTGATACATTTCAGCGCGGATGCCGGCATGACGCAACTGCTGCACGAAGCGCTGATAGCGTCCCATGCTCTCGATGTCGCGATCCATGACGCAGACGACGACCGGCGCGATCACCTCTTTGGTGCCCAGCTTGCCGAGGTTCTTGAGCGCCGTCATCAGGCGCGAGACGCCGATCGAGAAGCCCGTTGCAGGCACCGGCTGCCCCATGAAGCGCGAGACCAGGCCGTCATAGCGACCGCCCCCACCCACCGAGCCGAAGACGACCTTTTCGCCTTTCTCGTTCGTAACGGCAAATTGCAGCTCGGCCTCGAAGACCGGGCCGGTATAATATTCGAGACCGCGCACGACCGAGGGATCGATCTTGATGCGGTCCGCCTCGTAGCCGGCGCTCAGCACAAGACTGCGGATCGTATTGAGCTCCTCGACGCCCTCTACGCCGCGGGTGGTTCCGGCAACGAGATCGGCGAGCTCCGCGGCGCTCTTCGCATAGTCGGTGATGCCGATGAAGAACAGGATCTTGCGGATCTGAGTATCGTTCAGACCGGCACCCTTGGTGAAGTCGCCGCTCTCATCCTTACGCCCCTCGCCGAGCAGCAGCCGCACGCCTTCCGGTCCGAACTTGTCGAGCTTGTCGATCGCGCGCAGTACCGTCAGCCGTGTGTCGGCCTGGTCGGCGCCGCCGAGGCCGATCGCTTGCAGGGCGCCATCGAGAACCTTGCGGTTGTTGACGCGGATCACGTAGTCGCGGCGCGCGATGCCGAGTGCCTCCATCGTGTCTGCCATCATCATGCACATTTCGGCATCGGCCTGGACGCCGGCCGCACCGACGGTGTCGGCATCGAACTGCATGAACTGCCGGAAGCGGCCCGGGCCCGGCTTTTCGTTGCGGAAAACATAGCCGGCGCGATAGGTCCGGTAGGGCAGCTGTATTTCGTTGAAGTTTTCCGCCACGTGCCGCGCGAGCGGTGCCGTCAGGTCGTAACGCAGGCTCATCCATTGGTCGTCGTCATCCGTCAACGAGAAGACGCCCTCGTTCGGACGATCGCTGTCGGGAAGGAATTTGCCGAGCGCGTCGGTATATTCGAACAGCGGCGTCTCTACCGGATCGAAGCCGTAGCGCTCATAGACTTCCTGGATCTTCGCGATCATCTCGTCGACGGCGCGGATATCCGCGGCCGAACGATCGGCGAAGCCGCGCGGCAGGCGCGCCTTGAGCTTCTGCGTTTTCTTTGGTTTCTCGTTCATTAAAGGCATTCCGGCTTCAAGCTTGATCGGTGCCTTCCCTACCGGATCACATCAAGGGCGGCAAGGGCAGGACGGACAAAGCATGCCCGTGCGGGCCCCCCGAAAGTCGTCGGATGACGGATCATCGCCATCTGTGTCTCAGTAACAAAATCGTTGATTGTATCAGTTACGAAATACCCTTATAAGTTAGTGTCGATCGACGCGAGGGTTTCAACGGAGGTTCTGGCAACATGCTGACGTTCATAACGCCCGGTTGGGGCGCGATAAAGCCGTTGCATCTGGAGACCCATAAATCCTGGACACGCAGCCTGACGAAAGCGGGTTACCTGGTCGAGCCATGGCGTTGCGACCTGGCCAGCGGCGCTTTTATCGTCGGTTTGCGCACGCTTGCACTCTTGGGTGCGCGGCAAAATCCCTGCGGCATCGTCGATCTCGTTCGGGCTTATGACAGGAGCGACCGGCCGACGATTTTGAACATCCTGGAGCAGGCGTCCGCTACGCCCTCGTCTTTCTGCTTCTCGACGATCATCCGCGGCTCACGGGGACGTTCCTCCCGGCTTTACTGCATCGGAAACTCAACGCTTAGCGAACATCGGGAACAGGGCTGCCTGCGCGGGATATTCGCCGTTCCCCGGCAAAGAGAAAAAATCTGCGCTTGATGGCTTTCGAGCGTGCGTGCTCTCTTATTTCTGTTGGATCATCCTATGTAGTACGCGTGCTGCATCGCCTGTCGCGGCGTGTTCGTCCGGCTTCATCTCACGCGGCCGGCCTTGTCAAGTGGCGCCGCATTTCCTCGATGCCGGCACGGCAGAAGCAGCCCTCGATATGGTCGTTGACGAGGCCCATGGCCTGCATGAAGGCATAGATCGTCGTCGGTCCGACGAAGGTCCAGCCGCGCTTCTTCAAATCCTTGGAAATCCGCACCGATGTCGGGGTCGTCGGATTGGCGATCAAGGCTTCATAGTCGATCACGTTCGGACGTTCGCTTTGGCCCGGTTCGTGTGACCAGAAATAAGCGGCGAGCGAACCGAACTCCGAGCGCAATTCCCTTGCCCGCTGCGCATTGTTGATGGTCGAGACTATCTTGCCGCGATGGCGAACAATCCCGGTATCGGCAAGGCAGCGTTCTATGTCGGCCTCGCCGAACTCGGCGACCCGGTCGAAATCGAAGCCGGCGAACGCCGCGCGAAACGCTTGGCGCTTCCTCAGGATCGTCAACCACGACAGGCCCGACTGAAAGCCTTCCAGGCAAATCTTTTCAAACAACCGGCGGTCATCCGTAACCGGCCGTCCCCATTCCTCATCGTGATAGCGGCGGTAGTCTTCGAGGTTGCCGTGCCAGGCGCAACGGTCAAGCCCGTCCTCCCCAGTGATCAAGCCCTTTGCTGCCATCGTTCCTTCTCGCCGCCGTTTCTCTTTTGTTCCATTTACCATTCGCAAACTACATTCATAAAGCGGTAAATAACCCTACCCAAAGCTTTATTCGCGCCGTGGTCTTTTGACGAACCTCTGTTTACCTTTCGGTGGCGGACGAGTGCCACCATCGTGCCATCGCCAAACCCTCTCAAAATTTTCGGCATCAGTAGCGAGTCCGTCCGATGATGAAGAAATCCCTTTTCCTTGCCGCAGCCTTCCTGTGCTTCCTGTCCGGTACCGCCAGCGCGCAGGACCGATACCAGAACCGCCCGCCGGTCATCGTCAGCCCCGACCTGACCGCCCCTTGGGTAATGCAACTCGGCGGCCAGCGCGTTCGCCCGGTCGTCTACCGCCAGCAGATTCCGGCGGCCACCCGAAAGCAGTTCGAACGGCGCCAGGTTAAACGGCGATCCGGCGCGGCCACCGTGCAATCCGTTGCAGCCGTGCGTGCGCAAAAGCCTGTGGCAACGAAGTTCGACCCGCAATTCCTTCCGCAGATGGTGGCTTATGAGGGCGCGGAAAAACCGGGCACGATCGTCATCGACACCAACAACCGCTTCCTCTATCTCGTCACCGGCAACGGACAGGCCCGGCGCTACGGCGTCGGCGTCGGCAAGCCGGGCTTCGAATGGGCCGGCGAACACCGCATTACCCGTAAGGCCGAGTGGCCGAACTGGACGCCGCCGCAGGAGATGATCGCGCGGGAGGCGACGAAGGGCCACTATCTTCCGGCTCGCATGGAGGGCGGCCCGGAGAACCCGCTTGGTGCCCGCGCAATGTATCTCGGCTCCACGCTGTACCGCATCCACGGCACCAATGCGCCCTGGACGATCGGCTATGCGGTTTCCTCCGGCTGCATCCGCATGCGCAACGAGGATGTCGTCGATCTTTACGAGCGGGTAAATGTCGGCACCAAGGTTATCGTGATATAGACGCGCGCCGTCGCTAGAACAACGCGCGCACCATTTGCGTTTTGCCGTCGGAACAGTGGTCTAAACGCAACAGCTGTTCCCATAGAAACAACATTCGCAGATGCCCATGCTCTATCGGATATAGCGCACGCTCCAGCTTGCAGGTAATTTCAGAAACCTGCTTGCGATTAAGGGTTGAGAGGGAATCGTTAATGAAACTTCATACCAGGAAGGTGGTTGCGCTAGTTGTCGCGGCCGCGGCGCTAGTTGGCGCGACAAATGCATCGGCGTTCACGCCGGCGAACGCACAGGGGGCCGCCAATAAACGCTCCGACGTTCTGTTGGTCGCCCAGAAGAAGCGGCCGCCACAAAAGTATTGGCGCACCAAGGTCCGGTTCCGGACGAATGAAGCGCCGGGCACGATCATCGTCGATACCAACAACAAATTTCTCTACCGTATCGATGGGCCGAACCGCGCGACGCGTTACGGCATCGGGGTCGGCCGCGAAGGTTTCGGCTGGTCCGGCGTCGTCAAGGTCGGCCGCAAAGCCGAATGGCCGAGCTGGACGCCGCCGGCGGAAATGCGCCAGCGAGAAGCGGCGAAGGGCCGAATCCTGCCGATCACTCAGGAAGGCGGCATCGACAATCCGCTCGGCGCCCGCGCGATGTATCTCTACAAGGGCGGTCGCGACACGATCTTCCGCATCCATGGAACGAACCAGCCCTGGACGATCGGCCAGAACATGTCGTCAGGCTGCATCCGGATGATGAATGAAGACGTCGAACACCTTTACGATCGTGCCGAGATCGGCACGAAAGTGATCGTGATCGGTCCCGGCAGCAGGCACGGCGACGTCAGCTACGATGACCGCGGCGTCGATATTTTCCGCACGATCTTCGGCGGCTGAGCAGCCAAGACAGCGGTCCCGACAAATGCCGGCGCTCGGTCAGTGCCGGCATTTTTCCGTCAAAGCCCGGCAGGTCTCGGGCCGCCATAGGCCCAGTCGAGCAGTTCGACGGTATGCAGGATCGGAATGTTCGTCCCGCTCGCCATCTGCGTGATGCAGCCGATATTGCCGCTCGCGATGACGTCCGGCTTCGTCGCTTCGATATTCCTGACCTTGCGCGCCTTGAGTTTCGCTGAGATCTCTGGCTGCAGGATGTTGTAGGTACCTGCCGATCCGCAACAGAGGTGAGCTTCTGCCGGCTCGCGAACCGTGAAGCCGGCCCGTTTCAGAAGCTCCTTCGGCTCCCTGGTGATCTTCTGGCCATGCTGCATCGAGCACGCGGAATGGTAGGCGACCGTCATCCCGCGCGTCTGCCGCTGCGGTAGGTCGAGCGCGGCCAGATATTCGGTAATATCCTTCGCCAGCGCGGAAACCTTCGCCGCTTTTTCAGCATATGCGGGATCCAGCCGCAGCATGTGGCCGTAGTCCTTGATCGTCGTACCGCAGCCGGAGGCGGTGATAATGATCGCGTCTAGACCATCGTCCTCGGCCGCCTTGAGCCAAATATCAACATTGCGCCGAGCCGCCTTGAGCGCCTGCTCCTCCTGTCCCATGTGGTGTACGAGCGCTCCGCAACAGCCCTCGCCCGCGGAAACGACGACCTCAACCCCATGGCCGGTAAGCAGCCGGATGGCCGCTTCATTGATTTGCGGCCGCAATACCGGCTGCGCACAGCCGGTAAGGATCGCGACGCGGCCCCGGCGGTCGCCTTTGGGCGCGTAAACGGCCGGCTTAGTCGCGGCGGACGCTGGCGGCGTCCCACTTGGTGCAAGGTCGAGCATGACGCCGAAGGTCTTCAGCCAGGGAACACGTTTCAATAAACCCGCTGCTGGGCGTGCGATGCCGGCGGCTCGCAGCGCCAGCCGAAATCGTGACGGATAGGGCAAGACCGCAGCGACGACGGAACGGGCGAAGCGATCCTTGAACGGCCTCCTATAGGTCTTCTCGATATGAACGCGGGCATGATCGACGAGGTGCATGTAATCGACGCCCGACGGACAGGTAGTCAGGCAGGAAAGGCAGGAAAGACAGCGGTCGATATGCGTGACGGTTTCAGTATCGGCCGCACGCCCGTTCTCGAGCATGTCCTTGATGAGATAGATCCGCCCGCGCGGACTATCGAGCTCGTCGCCGAGAACCACATAGGTCGGGCAGGTCGCCGTGCAGAAACCACAGTGGACGCACTTGCGCAGGATCTTTTCGGATTCGGCGACATGCGGATCGGCAAGCTGTGTTGGGGAGAAGTTGGTCTGCAACCGAATACTCCAGATAGTGGGCCTTGCGACCCCGGGATCGTGATTTGCACCAAGCAAGCGAAATCACGCGATCGTTTTTTCAAGATATTACAGCCGGATGAGGGCGGAAAGCCGTCCTCGTCCTTTCATTCTAGACCAGCCAGCTTTCGGGATTGGTGATCGGCTCCTCGCGGGCGGCCTTTTGAAGGCCGATGACGCAGCGCACGACGATCCATATCGCCGTGGCGATGAAGCCGAGCACACCGATGAGCAACATGGTCAGCAGTGCCGAGATGACGGCGAAGAGCAGCGCGATCCAGAAGGTGCGGATCGCCCACGTATAATGGGTTCTCGCCCAATCTTCTGCCTTATCCCGGTTGAGATAGGCAAGCACGATACCGACAATCGCCGTGATCCCGATGGCAAAGCCGACCAGATACAGGAGGTAGATGATCTGGATATTGACCTTGCCGGGTTCCAACCAGCGATCGGTCTCGCTGGAAAGCGGCGTCTGCGGACCACGATCGGTCATCGGTTTCTCCCTTGGCGTGTAGGAACGAATTGCGAGCGGACCCACAAATCGGCTCTTCATCCCATACTATACGACGGCCGCCATCCGCCCCGGATTGAAAATCCGCGATGGATCGAACTTGGCACGAACGCGCTCCGACAATTGCGCCACGGCCGGGGCCTGCGGCTCAAAAGCCGGAATCCGGGCGCGCGCTTCGTCGCCGGCCCGGACGAGGGTCGCATGGCCGCCACCCATCGCGCCGATGTAACGGCGGACGAGATCGGCCTCGGGATCGGCTTCCATGCGCAGCCATACGAGGCCGCCCTGCCAATCATAGAAAGCATCGACCCCAGTCTGAAGACGCAGTGCGGCAACGAGCTGATGTCCCACGGAGGGCGCGACCGACACCCGCCACAAGACTCGTTTGGTGCCGTCGGCATAGGGCTTCACATCGCGGATCTCCGTCCAAAGCGTTCGGGTCGCTGCAGCGTCGAGCCGCGACACCGGTCCGAAGCGCGAGAGTGTCGCAGCGAGCTTTTCGGCGCGTATGGCAACGGATGCGTCCAATCCCTCCAGCCTCAGGACAGTCGCCGCCCCGTCGGGCAGCGCGCCATCGATGAAGCGGCTCCGCACGCTTTCCGGCAGGTGCGCGGCGCCCGACACCTCAACCGGCTGAGCCATCGCTTCCGCCATGACCGCGGCGGCTTCCGCGTCATTGAGACCGGAGATGACGACGGTCGCGGCCGCGGGCGGAAGCGGGAGCACCTTGAAGATCACTTCCGTCAGGATTCCAAGCGTGCCGTAAGACCCCGCGAGCAGCTTGACGAGATCGAGCCCGGTGACGTTTTTCATGACGCGGCCGCCGGCCTTGATCACCTGTCCGTAACCGTTGACGAAACGAATGCCGAGCAGGCTGTCGCGCGCGGCACCGGCAACGTAGCGGCGGGGCCCAGAGACATTGGCCGCAAAGACCCCACCGATCGTCGGCTCGCCGGATGTCGCGAAGATCGGCCTATGATCCATGGGCTCGAAGGAAAGCGTCTGGGCCTTCGCACGAAGCGCCGCCTCCACTTCAGCAAGCGGTGTCCCGGCGAGCGCGCTCATCGTCATCTCTGCCGGATTGTAGGTGACGATGCCGGAGAGGCGCCTTGTCGACAGGGTTCGGTCCGCGCGCACCGGGTTGCCGAGACCCGAACGGGTGCCGCCCCCGACGATGGCAAGGGACACGCGCTCTGCCGCGGCGGAGCGAACGACCGAGGCAATCCCTTCCTGGCTTGCCGGTTCGAAATGGACGATCATGCGACGGGGCGCCTTTCGAGCGGAAAGACTTTCGACGGGTTCAAAAGCCATTGGGGGTCGAAGGCGGCGCGTGCCGCCATCTGCTGGTCGAGGTCGACCTGGCTGTATTGGTGCAGCATCAGGTCGCGCTTCTCGATGCCGACACCGTGCTCCCCGGTCAGGCAGCCGCCGGCGTCGACGCAGAGTTTCAGGATATCGTTGCCGGCCGCTTCGGCGCGGGCTGCGTCCTCCGGATCGTTGATGTTGTAGAGGATCAGCGGATGCATGTTGCCGTCGCCTGCATGGAAGACATTCGCGACGCGCAGGCCATACCCCGCAACGATCTCGCCGGTTTTGCGTAGCACATATGAAAGCTGACCGAGGGGAACGGTTCCGTCCATGCAGATGTAATCGGCGATTCGGCCCGTGGCGCCGAAGGCGGATTTCCGGCCCTTCCAGATCAGCGCCGCCTCGAGCGCCGACTGCGATTCCTTGATCGTGGTAACGCCGTGGCGGCGAGCGATCTCGATGATGCCTTCGAGCATCGTGTCCATCTCGGCCTCGGAACCCTCGACCTCGATGATCAGCAGGGCTTCGACGTCGAGCGGATAGCCGGCATGGGCGAAGGCTTCGCAGATTTCGATCGCCGGCCTGTCCATGAATTCGATCGCGACCGGAATGATGCCCGATCCGATAATATCGGCCACGCAGGAACCGGCCGCCTCCGCCGAGGCGAAGCCGAAGAGGACGGGGCGCGCGCCTTCGCGCTTCGCAATCAGTCGGACGGTCGCTTCCGTCACGATGCCGAGTTGGCCTTCCGAACCGCAGACGAGGCCAAGCAGATCGTATCCCGGCGCATCCAATGCCTTGCCGCCGAGTTCGATGACCGTGCCGTCGAAGAGGACCATCTTGACGCCCAGCAGGTTGTTGGTGGTCACGCCGTATTTCAGGCAATGGGCCCCGCCGGAATTCATGCCGATATTGCCGCCGATCGTGCAGGCAAGCTGCGAGCTCGGATCGGGCGCATAAAAGAAGCCATCGGCGGCGACGGCCTCGGAAATATTGAGGTTGGTGACGCCTGCCTGAACCGTCGCCGTCCTGTTGAAAAGGTCGATGTCGAGAATGCGTGACATCTTCGAAAGGCCGATAACGATTGCGTCTTCCTGGGGAATGGCACCGCCGGAAAGCGATGTGCCCGCGCCTCGCGGCACCATCGGAATGCCGTATCGGCTGCAATATTTGAGGACGGCGGCCACCTGCTCCGTCGTCTCCGGCAGAGCGACGGCGAGCGGCAAACGGTGATAGGCGAGGAAAGCATCCGTTTCGAAGGGCTTCAGCCCCCGCTCGTCGCTGATCAGGCAACCTTCGGGCAAAAGATCGGCAAGGTCGGCTACGATTTCCCGCCGACGGTCCAGGACGGCCTGTCTCGGCTTCAGAAACCCGATCGTCTCCGGCATCAAGATCCTCCAAGCAAAAGCGCCACCGGGTGGTATTTTTTGTTTACCACTACAGTCGCATGAGGAAAAGCGTGCGCGGCTTTTCGCCCGCGTCCCGCCCGAAAAATCATAGCGATCCGAGCGCGCCGCGCGTTCAAATGAATGCGCAAAGGACGCCATTCGATTCTAGAGATCTTATCCGCTTTGTGAAAGTGGGCTGCTCTAGGATCAACACGTCGCTGATGTTATTCAGCTTTTCGTTTTCGGAAACAATGATCAAGATTGATGACAAATCTGGGCGACCTTGAGATCTTTGCGCGCATCGTGTCGACCGGCAGCATGTCCGCCGCCGGTCGTGCGCTCAGTCTTTCTCCGGCGGTAATCTCCAAGCGCGTCAAGCGGCTCGAGGACCGACTCGGCACGCGACTCTTCCAGCGCACCACGCGGCAAATTTCGTTGACCGAGGCGGGACAGGGCTTCTACGATCGGGTGCTCGGCATTCTGGCGGGCCTCGAGGAGGCCGAGGCCTATGCTTCGGGACGCTCGTCGCAGGCTCAGGGCACCTTACGCATATCGGCGCCGACGTCCTTCGGCCGCATCCACATCGCGCCGCATCTGACGGGCTTCATGAAGGATCATCCCGACCTAACACTGCACATCGTTCTCGGCGACGATTTCACCGATATCGTCGCCGAAGGTTTCGACCTCGCCATCCGAATCGGCGAGCTTACGGATTCGAGCCTTGTCGCCCGCAAGCTCGCTCCGGTCCGGCGCCTGCTTTGCGCGGCGCCCGGCTATATAGCCCGGCACGGAGCCCCGAGCGAAATTGGCGATCTCGCGCGGCACATCTGTCTGCCAGCACACAATAACGACAACTGGAGACTGGAGGGCCCGGACGGCAGCCTTTCCTATCGGCCGGAGGGACCGCTCGTGACCAACTCATCGGAAATCATCCGTGAGGCGGTGATCGCCGGCGCCGGCATCGCGCTCCGCTCCACCTGGGACGTCGGCGAGGAATTGCGCGACGGCCGATTGGTCCAGGTGCTGCCGCAATGGGAAGGCTCCCGCAAGCTGACCGTTTCGGCCGTCTACCCAAGCCGGCAGTTCCTGCCGGCGAAGGTGCGGCTCTTCATCGACTATCTGGCCGCACTCTACGGGCCGGTGCCCTATTGGGAGCAGTGAGTTGCACCAGTGAAGCGGTAACAGCTTCCACCCGCTTCATTTGTGCGCACCTTCTTCGTGACGGCGGCGAATGCGCCTGACCACCAGCCAGACGCCGAGGAGAGCGACGGGAACGGCAAGGCCGGTCAACACACCGGGATCGACGGGGACCTCGTGGCTCACCGCCTTGGCGAGATAACCGAAGAGCCCGACGACGTAATAGGAGATAGCGGCAACCGACAGGCCTTCGACGGTCTGCTGCAGGCGCAACTGCAGCTTGGCGCGGCGGTCCATGGAATTCAGCAGCGCGCCGTTCTGCCGTTCGAGCTCGACATCGATCCAGCTTCTGAGCAGCGTGGTGGCCCGGGCCAGCTTGCGCGAGAGGTTCTCCTGCCGCTCCTCGACCGACTGGCAGGTGCGCATCGCCGGCGCCAGTCGGCGTTCGAGAAACGTACCGATCGTCTCGTAGCCAGGCACGGCCGTTTCGGACAGCGTACGGATACGCTCCTGGACAATGCCGTAATAGGCGCGGCTCGCGCCGAAGCGATAGAGACTGAGGGCGGCACCTGCCTCGAGGTCGGCGGCAAGCCGGGTGATTTCGGCCAGCATCTCGTCCGCCTCCTCGCGGACGTTCTCCTTCATCCGCTGCGTGACCGCAGTCAAGCCATCCTCGGTCCGGCGGATTTCGGGCGACAGCGATTGCGCGAGAGGCAGACCGAGCATGGCAAGCGTGCGATAGGTCTCGATATCGAGCAGGCGCTGCACCAGCGCACCCGTTCCCGCCTCGGTCATGCCGCGGTCGATGATGAGAATTTGTGTCAGGCCATCGCCGTTCTGGCGAAAATCGGTAAGCAGCACCGCCTGGCCGTTCTTCGTTTCGCTGCAACAGAGGCTCGTCGGATCGAAGGCCTTGATCGCCTCGCTCGTTTCAGCCGTGTCGGGCCGGATTTCGAGACGAATGCCGGAAATCAGCGGGCCTGGCGGCGAAAAGCCATCGCCGAATGGGTGGATCGGCACTTCCCCGCCGAAATTCTCCGGTGCTGGACCATCCCAGAAATAAGTGGAGAATTCGGTGTGCCGCTCCCAGCGCAACGTGCCCTGCCCCCAAGGCATCGCATGATGATTCGCGTCGCGGCCCGGTGGCGCAATGCCGCGCGAGCGCGACAGTTCGGAGAGCACAGCGTGATCGACGATGGATCCGCCTTCGGTCATGAAGGCAAGCTGAAAGATGACACGCGGCGTCGTCACCAAGGCATAAGGCCGCGAATGAACCTCGCCGAGCACCTGCGCGCGCAGGGGTGCGACCGGAAATGCAAAACTGCCCTTTGCCATGAATCGCTTTGTCCCCTCGCGCGTCCATCACGACTTTCTTATCAATGAAGTGAGCAAAATGAACAAGACGCTTTGACGCAGTTTGACTTTTGTCAGTGTTGCTGCTCCGAAGTGGGCAATCAATTTGACCACTTGGTTAAGACTGCTAGATTTGCCGCCAGGAGCGGGAGGACGAAGCGCGGAAGCGGTTTCCGCCTGCAGGAGACATCACAAGTGACCGAAGACCGGATCGACCTCTATGCGCCCATCAGTCACAGCCGAACAGCGGACGAGGTGGTGCAGCAGATCGAGCTTCTGATCCTCGAGGGGGTGCTGCGCGATGGCGACCGCTTGCCCGGCGAGCGGGAACTGTCGAAACGATTCGATGTCTCGAGGCCGATCCTGCGCGAGGCGCTCAAGGAGCTTGAAGCGCGCGGGCTGGTCGAGAGCCGGCATGGCGGCGGCACCTTTGTCGCCGACGTCGTCGGCCAGATCTTCTCGAAACCGCTCATAGAGCTCATCGGACGGCACCACAAGGCAACGCAGGACTATCTCGAATACCGGCGCGAGCTCGAGGGGCTGACGGCGGAACTCGCCGCGACCCGCGCCACGGAGATCGATCGCGACATTCTCACGCGCGTGATCGAGCGGATGCGCGAGGCGCATCGCAGTGGCAATTTCAACGAGGAGCTTGAAGCGGACATCGAGCTGCACAACGCCATCGGCGAAAGCGCTCACAACATCATTCTGCTGCATACGCTGAGAGCTTGCTACAGACTTCTGACCCAGGGCATCTTCTTTCACCGCAATTCGGTGTTCAATGCACCGGGCGCGCGCGACCGGCTTCTCGCCCAACATGAAGCGATCTACGCTGCGATCATGGCCGCGGATCCGAAGGCAGCCAAGGAGGCCGCCCAAAGCCACATCGATTTCGTCGCTGCTGCGGCGCGTGAGGCAGAACGCAGCGGCGAATGGGCACGCATCGGACGGCTGCGCCTTCAGCAGCGCGATCGCGCCGGATCGTAGACCCTGCCTAGCGAAGGGCTCGCCTGCGCAATATATCCTGCGCACTACATGGAGTCGCGATGAACGCGCTTGCCGTCGGAACCGCAACGGCACCTTGCCGGTTATCTGCCAGAGCGAGATGAAGAAGCGCGAAGCCGTTTTCGACCCGCCTGCTTTGACGTCGAGCTCATTTACAGGCAAGGCAGACGAGGCATACATTCGGGATGGCTAATTCCCTGTTGATTCGCATGAGGAGCGCTGAACTCTTGAGCTTTCTGCACCGGCTAGCCTCTGATGTGCATCTGATGCTGCGTCGCCCCGCGCGCATGCAATATGCTGCACTGTGCTACCGCATCCGCAAGAAGACGAGAGCGCTGGACATCCTGCTTATCACCAGCCGCGACACAGGCCGCTGGGTCATTCCAAAGGGATGGCCGATGCAGGGGAAAAAGGCTCACGAGGTGGCTGAACGCGAGGCCTACGAGGAAGCCGGCGTAAAGGGCAAAGTGCAGAAGGCTGCGATCGGTTACTACGTCTATCAGAAGCGCATGGACCACGGTCTGAAGATTTCCTGCAAAGTGCAGGTGCACGCACTCGAAGTCGAGGACTTCTGCAAGAACTTTCCCGAAAAAGGGGCGCGGCAGCTCGAATGGGTCAGCTACCAGGAAGCGGCAAAGCGCGTTGCCGAACCTTCACTGCGCGACCTCATACTGGCGTTCGGCGAGCGCATGGCCGCGCCTGAACCGCCCCTGTCGACAGCCGCCAACGGTTAGCGGCCAGGCGGCACCGGGCTCGCTCTAAAGCCGTTTTTGTCACGGCCGTCAACTCTCTTCCAATTCCGCTTGAATGCGCCGGCGCGTACCGCTACTGGCGATCATGACAATGGAGAACAACCGGTGGCCAAGCCGCGCCCGCGCCTGGAAAAGCTGACACTCGACAAAGACCTCGACAAGTTCAGTCTTGCCGAGGAGGCCTCGTACCACGTCATGCGCGGAATGGCCGCCCCTAGCCTCGCGCTGCTCTTCCTCATCCTCAGCATGGCGTTCGCCGCGACTTATGTCACCGGTGCGTCCGGCGCCCCTATCGTCATCGCTGCGGCCGCCGTCGCCGGCTACATGGCGATGAACATCGGCGCCAACGACGTGACGAACAATGTCGGCGCGGCGGTCGGCGCGAAGGCGATGACGATGGCCACCGCCCTGACCATCGCTGCCACGTTCGAAATTGCCGGTGCGCTGACCGCCGGGCGGAAGGTCACGCTCACCATAGAAGCCGGCCTCATCGACGGCGCACAACTGGTCGGCACGGAAGTTCTGATCTGGGTGATGATGGCGGCCCTGATCTCTTCGGCAGTCTGGATCAATCTCGCCACCTACTTGCGCGCGCCGGTTTCGACCACGCATTCGGTTATCGGCGGGATCATCGGCGCCGGTCTGGCGGCGGCCGGACCTGCCAGCGTCAAATGGTGGGCGATCGCCGGCATTACCGCGAGTTGGTCGGTCTCCCCTTTGCTCGGCGGCGCCATCGCTGCCCTCTTTCTCGCATTCTTGAAGGAATTCATTATTTACCGGGACGACAAGATCGAGGCCGCCCGGCATTGGATGCCGATCGTCCTCGCCGTCACGGCAGGTTCTTTCGCGGCCTATGTCCTGGTTTTCGCGCTTGGTCATCTGGCCGTCATCTCGCTTCCGGGCAGCCTTTTGAGCGGCGTTCTCGTCGGCGCCGCCTGTTACGTGCTAAGCAGACCGTGGATCCACCGACAATCCGAGGGACTCGACAATCGCAATCAGTCGCTTCGCAAGCTGTTTCGCCTGCCTCTGATGTTCTCCGCCGCGCTTTTGTCCTTTGCTCATGGGGCGAACGACGTGTCGAACGCAATCGGTCCGTTGTCGGCGATTGTCTCGGCGGCCGGCAGCGCCGTCGCGACGGAACGGTCGGAGGCGCCTTTCTGGGTGCTGCTTATCGGCGCGCTCGGTATTTCGCTGGGGCTGCTGCTCTACGGTCCGCGGCTGATCCGGGTCGTCGGCGAGGAGATTACCCGCCTCAATCCAATGCGCGCCTTCTGCGTCGCGCTCGCGACAGCGGTCACCGTGCTGCTGGCCTCGGCTCTCGGCCTGCCGATCAGTTCGACGCACACGGCGGTCGGCGCCGTTTTCGGCGTCGGTTTCTTCCGCGAATGGTATACACGCCATTCCAAGCGACGCCTGGAATATGTTCGGCTGAAGACCGGCCAAGCCGAGTTCATGGAATCGGCTGAAACAAATTTCGCCGAGGTGCGCCGGCGGCGGCTGGTGAGACGCTCGCATTTCCTGACGATCGTCGCCGCCTGGGTGATCACGGTACCCGTCTCGGCCCTGCTCTCCGCACTCGTTTATCTCGTCCTCTCCAGTCTATTTCTCTGAAAGCTATCCGAATGCGCGCCAATTTTCGTATGCAGCGACTGTTCGTCGAAAGTCCGCTTCACGCCGGTGCAAGACATGAGGCAACAAAGGAGCAGTTCAATTACCTCATCAATGTGCTTCGCCTCGAGCAGGGCACATCTATCCTCATCTTCAACGGCCGAGATGGCGAATGGCGGGCGGAACTCTCCATGCCTTCCCGGAAGCATGCGATCCTCACCGCAGTTGAGCAGACGCGCCCGCAGCCAGCTCCTTGCGATCTCGTCTACCTCTTTGCGCCGCTCAAGGTGGGCCGGCTCGACTATCTCGTCCAGAAGGCAGTCGAGATGGGCGCCGGCGTGCTGCAGCCGGTCATGACGCAGCATGTGCAGGGCAAGATCGGCAGCCTGGATCGCGTTCGCGCCAATGTCATCGAGGCGGCGGAGCAGTGCGGCGTCCTCGGCATCCCCTCTGTCGAAACGCCGCGAAAGCTCGAGGATTTGCTCGCGGCGTGGCCGCAAGACCGGCGCATCATCTTCTGCGATGAGAGCAATGAAAGCCAGAACCCCCTCCCGATTCTCCAAAGAATCACGGAACGCCATCTGGCGCTGCTGATCGGTCCGGAAGGCGGATTTTCCGAAGCCGAGCGGGTCCTGTTGCACAGCCTTAATTTCGTGACGGCAATACCGCTTGGGCCGCGCATCTTGCGCGCCGATACGGCAGCGGTGGCGGCGATGGCAGTCCTTCAGGCCTCCATCGGCGACTGGCAATGAGCTGCCGTCAGCTCAGGCGAGCGCGCGGAGTTTTTTTGAGAGCATCTTGAAAGAAATTGACTTGCACGGCACTTGATTACGGTTCAAGCACCCTCCATTCATTCCTGCTGATCGGCAGGATCGCTAAGACAAAAGAAGACGAATATGGCCCGAGATACCACCGACCAGACGCCGGTAACCTCTGTCGCTGACCTGACCGCCTATCTGGCATCGGGGTCGAGGCCGAAAGAGCGATTTCGCATCGGTACGGAGCACGAGAAATTCGCCTTCTTCAAGGCCGACAACAGTCCCGTGCCCTATTTCGGCGAGGCCAGCATCCAGGCGCTCCTGAAGGGCATGGCCGAAAGGAGCGGCTGGGAACCGATTCTCGACGAGGGCAATGTCATTGGCCTCGCCGAACGTGAGGGAAATGGCGCGATCTCGCTGGAGCCGGGCGGGCAATTCGAGCTTTCCGGTGCACCGCTCGAGGACCTTCATCAGACCTGCAAGGAGTCCAATCAGCATCTGGCCGTTCTTCGCGAAGTCGCCGAGCCTCTCGGCATTCGCTTCCTCGGAATCGGCGGCAGCCCGAAATGGACCTTCGCCGAGACGCCGCGGATGCCGAAATCGCGATACGAGATCATGACGCGCTACATGCCGAAAGTCGGCAACCAAGGCCTGGACATGATGTATCGCACCTGCACGATCCAGGTGAACCTCGACTTCTCCTCCGAGGAGGACATGCGGCGCAAGATGCAGGTCTCGATGAAACTGCAGCCGCTTGCGACCGCCCTCTTCGCGAGTTCCCCCTTCACCGACGGCAAGCCCAATGGGCTCCTTTCCTGGCGAGGTGACATCTGGCGCGACACCGACAACCAGCGTGCCGGCCTCCTGCCGGCGACCTTCAGGCCGGATTTCGGCTTTGCCCACTATGTCGAATGGGCGCTCGATGTGCCGATGTATTTCGTCGTGCGCGACGGGCACTATCACGACTGTACCCATGTCACCTTCCGGCAATTCATGAACGGGGCGCTGAAGGGCGAGATCGCCGAATGGCAACCGAACATGGGCGATTGGACCAATCATCTTTCGACGCTTTTCCCCGATGTCCGGCTGAAGCGTTTCCTCGAGATGCGCGGGGCCGATGGCGGCCCGTGGCGGCGGATCTGTGCGCTCCCGGCTTTCTGGGTCGGCCTTCTTTATGACGACGAAGCATTGGCCGCAGCCGAGGCGCTGACCCGCGACTGGACCTTTGGCGATGTTCAGGCGCTGAGGGACGCGGTGCCCGCCCAGGCGCTGGCGGCAAAACTCGGGACGACGTCGCTCTTCGACGTTGCGCGGGAGGTTCTCGCCATCTCGCGCGCCGGCTTGAAGCGCCGCCACCGCGTGAACAGCGATGGGATCGACGAGAGCCAATTCCTGGCGCCGCTCGATGAAGTGCTGGCCAAGAAGGCGACGCTCGCCGAAGACCTGCTCGCGCTCTATCATGGCCGGTGGAACGGCTCCGTCGAACCGGTCTTCGCCGAATACCAATATTGAGCGCGCCGCTTCGAACCCTGCCGCACAAAAAGCCGTTACCAGCCTATCATTTCCCGTTATAGTGCAATGAGATGCGTCGTTCGGCCGGGAAGGAAATGGGGATGGCACCGCTTTTTGACATGTTCGCACAGGCGCAGAACGGCCACGCTATCGAGCTGATGGCGAAGCAGTTCGGGCTCGCGCAAGAGCAAATGGCGAAGGCGACCGCGGCGCTGATGCCGGCCTTCTCCACCGGTTTCAAGCGCAACACGACCAATCCCTATGATCTCGGCGCGCTGCTGACGGCGATCTCCACCGGCAACTACGCCAGGTATTTCGAAGATATGAGCCAGGCCTTCACGCCGCAGGGCGTGGCAGACGGCAACGGCGTTCTCGGACAGCTCTTCGGTTCAAAGGAAATGTCGCGCGCCATCGCGGCGCAGGCGGCGCAGATGACGGGGATCGGTCAGGAAGTCTACAAGCAGATGCTGCCGGTGATGGCAAGCACGCTCATGGGCGGGCTCTTCAAGCAGACGACCAGCCAAGTCAATGACGCTCTCGCCAACAATCCAGTGATGATTTGGCTGCAGCAATGGATGGAGGCTACGGGGCTTGCCAAGAAGCCCGAGCCGCCGCCGAACCCCTTCGACAATCCCTTCACCCAGGCGATGCAGGGATTTTTCGGCATGGGCAAGACACAGGAAAAGCCGAAGACGCCCGACCTCTTTGCCGATAATCCCTTCGTCAAGGCGTTTCAGGAGATGATGCAGAACGGCGCCGGCACGGCGGAGAAAGCAGCGCCGGAAAACCCGGCCTTCGCCCAGTTCTCGCAGGTGATGAACAACATGTTCGACAGCGGACTGGAAATGCAGAAGGAATACCAGAAGAATATCGACGCCCTCTTCGAAAGCTATAGGAGCAACGCCGGCGGTAAGGCTTAGGATCCAAATAGCAACCTATTCAGGCGGGCGGTTTTGCCCCTCCCTCTGCTCCTCCCCGCAAGTGGGGACTAAGAACGCACGCCCTCGAACCTACCTCGATTTGCCTTCTTCCCCTGCCGACGCAAAGAGGAAGGAGAGCGGCGCCGCAACGCCCCTTCTCCCCGTGTCTAACGAGAGAAGGTGGCCGGCCGGCCGGATGAGGCGCCATTGTCGGTGGAGGACAGCGAGCACCGCCGCACAAAAAAAGCCCGGTACATGTCTTGGCCATGTACCGGGCAAGCAGCAGGGTCTATTGGCTCATACCCTGCGGGGAACGGTTCGGTGGGCGTGCCCACCTTCAAGTGGGAGATCCGGAACGAGGGCGGAAACCGCTTCACCCATTCCTCATCCCACTTGTCTGCTGCATGCTTCTTTAAGGAAAAAACATGCAGCACTTCAAAGTGTTACAGCGAGCTTTGTCTGAAACGACGCACGGCGCTGTAGAATTTCGCGGCATGATCCGCGGGCGGCAACCTTTTGCGGATCATGCCGCAATGGCGCGTCCGAGGCGGAAGGGGACGCGCCATGGGGAAGATCAATCGTGGCGTACCCCCCTGAAGAAGAGGTTCGCCCGGTTTCGGGACGCACGTGTCAGATAGCTGCCCGGATTGTCGAAGAAAGACGAGGTCAAGGCCTCGTGCACATCTTCCCGTCGCAATCCCATATCGAGCAGTTGGCGATCGTCGAGATCATGCAGACGGGCGATCTGGTATCGGTTTCGGAACAGGCGCCAGATAGCCGTCAGCACGCCGACGACGCCTGCCGTGCGGGATACAAGCGGCTGCTTGCCTGCAACGAGGTCGAGATCGAGGGCGTGTTGGGTCGTGCGCATGACGGAGCTCCTTTTTCAGGCACGAAGAAGCCCGTCCCCTGCGGCGAGATCATACGCAGGGGCAGGCCGGATCGATTTGGTAAAATCGGCGACGTTCTCGCCGGGAAGATTGACGCGATTTGCACGTTATGAATCGCAAATCCTTATTGATCAGTCCAACGAATGTTTTTAATGATATTCATCAAACAATCTTATGGGTATTCCGGCCATGTCCGCACCGCTCGATATCGATCAGTTGCAAACCTTCGTCGCTATTGCAGATACCGGCAGCTTCACGAAGGCCGCCGATCGGGTCTTCAAGACCCAATCGGCGGTATCGATGCAGATGCGCCGGCTGGAAGAACGCATCGGCAAGCCGCTGTTCATGAAGGATGGCCGCGGCAACCGGCTGACCGTCGAGGGCGACAGGCTCCTGAATTTTGCCCGGCGGATGATCCGCCTGAACAACGAGGCGATGGCATCCTTCGACGACAACCGGCTTGAAGGCACGCTCCGGATCGGCACGCCCGACGACTATGCCGACCGCTACATGCCGGAGATCATCGTTCGCTTTGCCAAGACCCACCCGAATGTCGAGCTCTATATCATCTGTGAACCGTCGGTAGATCTGGCGGAGAAGATGGCGAAGGGTGACCTCGATATCGCACTCGTCACCCACAATCCGCGCGCGCGAGCCTCGGACGTGGTCAGAACCGAGCCGCTCTGTTGGGTCAGCTCGATCAACCACCCGCTGCCGGAAAACGCGCCCATCCCGCTTGCCGTCGGCCGCCGCGATTGCCAGTGGCGGCAGGCTGCCTGCGCGGCGCTCGATGCGACGGGCAAGGAATATCAGATTCTGTTCACGAGCTGGTCGTCGACGGTCGTTGCCGCTGCGGTGCTTGCCGGCATGGCCGTGTCGGTGCTGCCGGAATCGGCGCTGCGTCCCGGCATGAAGGTGCTGACGCTGGCGGATGGTTTTCCCGCGCTGGCACCGGTCCAGATCGGCATCATGAAACGTCCCGGACTTTCGCCGTCGCTTTCCAACGCGATCACCAATCACATCACGGCCTGCCTCGACAACATCACGCCGATTACGGTCAACGACGATCTCGACGGCGATCTCAAGGGCTATCCGCGCTATCCGCGCCTGCGTCAGAGCCACATGCTGCCCGGCTGGTAAGCCTTCCAATCTCTCAAAAAAGAAGGCCATGTGTCTCGCGACACGTGGCCTTGGGTCTTTCCGGGACACGGCCGCCGCGAGGAGCTAGAAGAACGTGGATCGCTCTTCACATCCTCGGTGCGCGCCGCCGGTCTCAGGCGAGCTTCGCTTTCAGAAACTCTATCGTTCGTCCCCAGGCGAGATCGGCCGCTTCCTTGTTGTAGCGGGCAGCCGAGGTGTCATTGTTGAAAGCGTGGTTGGCGCCGTCATAGACATAGATCGTGGCGTCCTTGCCATTGTCCTGCAGCGCCTTGCGATAGTCCTCGATGCCGGCATTAATGCGCTCGTCCAGCCCGGCATAGTGCAGGAGCATCGCAGCCTTGATCTTCGGCACATCTTCGGCATTCGGCTGTGCCCCGTAATAGGCGACGGCGGCCTTCAGGTCGGGCGAATTGACCGCGAGCCGGTTAACCAGACCACCGCCCCAGCAAAAGCCTATTGCGCCGACATTGCCGGTGCCTTCCTCGTGCCCCTTCAGGAAGGCGGCGGTTGCGACCGCGTCCGCATTGGTCTCGGCCGCATCGAGCGCGCTGATCATCTCGCGCGCCTTGTCCTCGTCGCTCGGCGTTCCCCCGTCAGGCGAGAGGAAATCGGGAGCGAGCGCCACGAAGCCTTCGACCGCGACCCGGCGGGCGACGTCCCTGATGTGCGGATTGAGGCCGCGATTCTCATGGATGACGATCACGGCCGGAAGTTTGCCCGACGCATTGACGGGCCCGACAAGGTAGCCCTTCATCTCGCCATCGGCACCGGGATAGGTGATGTCCTCGCCTTTGATGCGCTCGTCCGTCGCGGCGATCATTTCCGCCTTCGCGCTATTGGCCGCCAGCATCGGCGCAATTGCGGCGGCGGCCGCGGCAGAACCGGCAAGCGCCGTCAGCCTCTCCATGAAGCGGCGGCGATCCAGAGTGAGATGCGTGTACTCGTCATAGGCATCGATCATCGCTTGGGTGATGGCAGGCTTATTCATGACGACCTCCTTGGGCAATTTTCTCCGCAGGCGGTAGGGCAACGGCAACCCGCCCGGCGACAGGATAGGTCAACGGCTGACGCATCGCATACAAAACTGCGTTACCGCTGCGGTTGAGTCTCAAGCGCTGAGTTCGAGCAAATGCGGCCGCCGATCTTACCCTTCTTCCGTCCGCTGAAAGACAGGAGCGATGATCAGCCATCGCCACGGTTTCGCGAAACTGCAATGCCTCGGCCTTGCCTGCCTGCACGAGCGCAAAGCGGCGCGCCGACAGAAGCGCATAGAGAACGAAGACCAGCACGACATGGGCGACCATGGGTCAGAAGATCTCGAAACTCTCATCATGCTTCGAAACTGATTATGAAAAGTGGCCGGGGCACCGGATGGCGCCCTGGAGGAGACGATCAGACGGCGCCCGGGTAATTCGGGCTCTCGCGCGTGATCGTCACGTCATGCGCGTGGCTCTCGCGAAGACCGGCACCGGAGATGCGTACGAAGGTCGCGCGTTCCTGATACTCCCCGATCGTTCCGCCGCCGACATAACCCATGGAAGCCTTGAGGCCGCCGGCAAGCTGGTGCAGCACGCCGGCAACCGGCCCCTTGTAGGGAACCTGGCCCTCGATGCCTTCGGGGACGAGCTTCAGCGTATCGCGAACCTCGGCCTGGAAATAGCGGTCGGCCGAACCGCGCGCCATGGCGCCCACGGAACCCATGCCGCGATAGGCCTTGAAGGAACGGCCCTGGTAAAGGAAGACTTCGCCCGGGCTCTCGTCGGTGCCGGCGAGCAGCGAACCGATCATCACGGCGGAGGCGCCTGCCGCGATCGCCTTGGCGAGGTCACCGGAAAATTTGATGCCACCATCGGCGATAACCGGTATGCCGGACGCTTGCGCAGCCCCGACCGCCGCCATGATCGCGGCCAACTGCGGAACGCCGACACCGGCGACGATTCGCGTCGTGCAGATGGAACCGGGTCCGATACCGACCTTGACGGCATCGGCGCCGACGTCGATCAAGGCCTTGGTGCCGTCGGCGGTCGCGACGTTGCCCGCCATGATGCGAACGGAGTTCGAAAGCTTCTTGATCCGGCCTACGGCATCGAGCACGCGCTGCGAATGCCCGTGGGCGGTATCGACGACGATCAGGTCGACGCCGGCGTCGATCAGCCGCTCGGCACGCTCGAAACCGTCGTCACCGACGCTGACGGCGGCGGCGGCGCGAAGCCGCCCTTGGGCATCCTTGGACGCATTGGGGTTCAGTTGCGACTTCTCGATGTCCTTCACCGTGATCAGGCCGACGCAGCGGCCCTCCGGATCGACGACCAGCAGCTTTTCGATGCGGTGCTTGTGCAAGAGGCGCTTAGCCTCCTGCTGGTCGACGTTTTCCTTGACCGTAATCAGGTTCTCCCGGGTCATCAGCTCGTAGATCTTCTGAGCAGGATCGGAAGCGAAGCGAACATCGCGATTGGTCAGGATGCCGACGAGGCGGCCCTGCTTCTGTCCGCCGCTGCCGCCGTTTTCAACCACCGGGATGCCGGAAATTCCATGAACTTTCATCAGGTTCAGAGCGTCCGCAAGCGTGGCGTCAGGACCGATGGTGACCGGATTGACGACCATGCCGCTCTCGAACTTCTTGACCTGACGAACCTCCTCGGCCTGCTCGGCGGGCGTCAGGTTGCGATGGATGACGCCGATGCCGCCGGCCTGCGCCATGGCAATCGCCAGACGAGCTTCGGTAACCGTGTCCATGGCGGAAGAGAGGATCGGGAGATTGAGGTCGATGTCCTGCGCGATGCGGGTCGAGATGTTTGTCTGCCCCGGCATCACTTCGGAATGTCCTGGCTGGAGCAGAACGTCGTCGAAGGTCAGAGCCTCCAGACCGGTTGCCGTTTCGATGATGCGCGCCATGGCCAATCCCTTCAATAACGAAAATCCCCGGGGCGGTCAGCGATTTGTCCACCGGGCGACTTCAAAGCTTGTCTTGGAAGTTGGCGAGGGCTCGTAACACGGATATGTCGGAATGAAAATAGTCAAGTCCCGGAAATCGCCCGGGCCTGCGCAAATGTCGTTGCAGAGCAACAAATGTTCTGCAGCGCCGTGCGTCTCTTCAGACGCACATAGATCGCCATAGCACTTAAATTGCTGCACGTTCTTATCCTTAAACCGGCTCCGATTTAAGGGAACATGCAGCAACGCTCAAATGTCGAACTGGTACGTCGCCGGAACGAAGCGGTAACCCTGATCGCGCCGCTCGACGAATCCGACGGCCGGAAACGGCATGTGGTAGCCGATAAATGGTAGCCGCTCCGTCGCGATCATGTCGAAAACTTTTCGCCGCGCCGTGCTCGCGGCGACCTTGTCCATATCGAAGCGAACTTCCCAGTCCGGCCGCTGCAGCGACAGAACATAGTGATTAGCCGTGTCCGCCGTCAGAAGCAGCGCTTTGCCTTCCGATTTCAAGCCGAAACACCATGTGCCCGGGCGAATGACCAAAGGCGGCGATCGACACTACGCCCGGCACGATTTCGGCGCCGTCGCCAATGAAGGTCATCTTCTCCGCAAGCGGCACAACCTTTTCAAGCACCGCCTTGTGCCCATTTTCCGCCGGCGTGCCGATGCGGGATTCGCTTCTCCAGAAGTCGAACTCCACTTGCCCGGCGACATAGCGGGCGTTCGCAAAAGCTGGCTTGCCGGCCGCCGTCAGTCCGCCGATGTGGTCGCCATGCATGTGCGTGAGCACAACCACCGAGACCTGATCGGCTGAATAGCCGGCGGCCGTGATGCCATCGATGAGCCTGCCGGTTCCCATTTCCCGGCCGGCCTCGCCGAAGCCCGTGTCGAAAAGCACGAGCTCAGGGCCGGTGTCTACGAGAGCAGGCGAAAAGCCGTTGATGAACCCGGCCGTCGGAAGGAAATTTTCGGCAAGCAGCGCCGATACCGCCTCTGCCGGCTGATCGAGCCCGTAGATCTCGTGCGGGTTGCCCGAGGCGCGCGTGCCGTCATTGATCACCGTGAGCTTGAAAGCGCCGAGTCCGAATGTCCTAAAATTGGCATTGCTCGTCATGCCGGGCTTTTCCGTCTTTTCCTGCGCCATCGCAAGTCCCGCAAACAGGCCCGGCGCCGCCAAGGCGCCTGCTGCTCCGGCTCCGAACAGCGTTCGGCGCTTCAGCGAAATTGTCATCGTCGTCCCTCCTGCAAAACGGGGCGCCTTCAATGCGCCCCTTGCCTAACAGGCGAGACGTGGAACCTTGACAGCAAACGGCAAGCGGGATCACAGGTTTTTGAATTGCAATCCCCGGTTTGGCCCCGACAAAGCCATCGCAAAGGCTAGGCTCTGTTCGCACCACTGCTGCCCCGCGTCCAAGGCATCCTCCATGAACCGCATCGTCCCGATGATCCTCGCCGTCGCTCTGTTCATGGAGCAGATGGATTCCACCGTCATTTCGACGTCGCTGCCGGCAATCGCGCGTGACATCGGCGTCGGGCCGATCACGCTGAAGCTGGCGCTGACCTCCTACATGGTAGCGCTGGCGATCTTCATCCCCCTGAGCGGCTGGATGGCGGACCGGTTCGGCGCCAAGCGCATCTTCCGCGCGGCGATCCTCGTCTTCATTGTCGGATCGGTGCTCTGCGCCGTTTCGAACGGCCTCATCGCCTTCGTCCTTTCGCGCTTCCTGCAAGGGATGGGCGGCGCCATGATGACCCCGGTCGCCCGCCTCGTCCTCGTCCGCGGCACCCCGCGAAGCGAACTCGTCTCGGCCATGGCGCTGCTGACCATTCCCGCGCTCGTCGGCCCGCTGGCAGGGCCGCCGCTCGGCGGCTTCATCACCACCTATTTCTCCTGGCACTGGATCTTCCTGATCAACGTGCCGGTCGGCATTGCCGGCTACGCGCTTTCCGGCATCTATCTGCCGGAGATGGAACGGCGAAACCCGCCGCCGATCGATATCCGTGGCTTCCTGCTCGGCGGCATCGCCGCCTCCGGCATCGTTTTCGGCCTCTCCGTCATCAGCCTGCCCGCCCTGCCGCCGGCGATCGGCCTTGCTTCCGTATCGGTGGGCATCGCCGCTACGCTCCTCTACATCTCTCATGCCCGTCGCCACCCGGCGCCGATTCTCGACCTCCGCCTCTTTCGCGACAGCGCCTTTCGGGTCGCCTCGATCGGCGGCACGGTCTTCCGCATTTCGGTCGGCGCGGTTCCCTTCCTGATGCCGCTGATGCTGCAGATCGGTTTCGGTCTCAACCCGTTCCAGTCGGGCCTCATCACCTTCATCGGTGCCGTCGGCGCCCTTACCACCAAGTTCTTCGCCCGGCGGGTACTCGCCTTTGCCGGCTTCCGCACGACGCTGATCGTCGCAGCCGTCATTGCTGCGGTAACGACCTTCGCAAGCGGCTTCTTCACGCCGGCGACGCCCTACCTGATGATGCTCTTCATCCTGCTCGTCGCCGGCTTCGCCCGCTCCTTCTTCTTCACGAGCGTCAACGCCCTCTCCTTTGCCGATATCGAGGATGCGGATGCGAGCAAGGCGACATCGATGAGCGCCGTCCTGCAACAGATCAGCCTTGCTCTGGGCGTTGCGGTCGCCGGCGCCATCCTCGAGATCGGGACGGCTATCAGCGGCGGTCCGCTCGCTCTTAAAGATTTCCATGTCGCCTTCATGATCATCGCCGTCGCCAATCTGCTGGCGGCGATCCCCTTCGTCACAATGGCAAAGAATGCCGGCGCTTCGGTCTCCGGCCATCGGTTGGCGATGCGGGAGGCGGAAACGACGGCCGGCAGGTAAAGGCGGGCTATTCCGGCCGCTCGCACACCGCCGACAGCTTGTTGCCGTCCGGATCCCGGACAAAGGCGGCGTAAAAATGTGCGTGAAACGGGCGAAGACCCGGCCCGCCCTCGTCACTGCCGCCGCTCGCAAGCGCGACTGCATGGAACGCGTCGACCGCAGCTCTCGTTTCCGCCACGAGCGCAACCGTCGCGCCGTTACCAAAGGTTGCGGGCTGGCGGTCAAACGGCTTCACCACCCAGAAGCGGCAGCGCACGTCATCATCGGCGCCATAGCCGATTTCAGCATCGTCCTGACGCTGCCGCCGAAAGCCCAAAATCGCGAGAACGGGGTCATAGAACGCGCCGGCCCGCTCGAGGTCGTTGGTACCAACCGTCACGTAAAGCAGCATTGCCCTTACTCCGCCGCGGCGTCTTCCGCGGCCTTGTCGGTCGCGGCCGGATGGCGGCCCTTGAACCCCTTTGCGAGCAGGAACATCTCCACTGATTCGGCCCGGGACGACGCCGGCTTCACGTGGACGACCTGGCGGAAATTCTGTTTCAGCATATTGAGAAGCTCGCGCTCCGTGCCGCCCTGGAACGTCTTTGCCAGGAAGTGTCCCCCTTCGGCGAGCACCTCGACGGCAAAATGCGCTGCAACCTCGCAGAGATGCATGGTCCGAATATGGTCGGTCTGGCGATGGCCGGTGGTCGGCGCCGCCATGTCGGACATGACGATATCGGGCGCTCCGCCGATCGCCTCCTTGAGCTTTTCCGGCGCTTGCGGATCGAGGAAATCCATCTGCAGGAAACGGACGCCCGGGATCGGGTCCATTTCGAGAAAGTCGATTGCCGCGACGCGCGGGTCGGCATCGGTCGAAGTCGTCACCTTGGCAGCGATCTGCGACCAGCTTCCGGGTGCTGCGCCCAGATCGATGATGCGCTTGGCACCCGCGAGAATCTTATGCTTCTCGTCGATCTCGAGCAGCTTGAAGGCGGCCCGCGCCCGGTAGCCCTCGAGCTGCGCGCGCTGCACATAGGGATCGTTGATGTGGCGCTCCAGCCACCGGCGCGAGGAAGCCTTGAGCTTGCCCTTCTTCACCTTCTGGCCGAGCTTGCGGCCGCTGCGGTTGCCGCCGATCGGGGATTTCGTCATGCCTTGTTTCCTTCATGGGCCCTGCTCCGCTCCTCGCCTGCCGGTGTGGAACCAAAGCCCCGCTGATGCCGGCGCGGGCGCGCCCGGCGCCAGGCCCCGTCATCGGCCATCATGTCGGTCAAAAGCCCCTCGCGCAGGCCGCGATCCGCCACACGCATGCGCGTCGAGGGCCAGCGACGGCGGATCGCTTCGAGGATGGCGCAGCCCGCCAGCACCAGATCGGCACGGTCGGGGCCGATGCAGGGATTGGCGGCACGCGCCTCGAAATCCCAGGAGAGCAGCCGCGCCTGCATGGCCGAAACCTCGCCGTCGGAGAGCCAAAGCCCATCCACCCTGCGCCGGTCATAGCGCGGCAGGTCCAGGTGGACACCCGCCAGCGTCGTCACGGTGCCAGACGTACCGATCAGATGAAAACCGCTGTCGCGCCCACTGCTTGCCAGCGCCTCGACCGACGGGCCGTCGAACCGGGCGAGCATGCTCTCGACCTCGCGCACCATCTCCTCGAAACTCTGCGGCGTGACATGCTCGCCACCGTGGCGCTCCGAAAGCGTGACGACACCGACGGGCAGCGACGTCCAATGGGTGATGTGGTTGGCAAGCCGGCTCGATCGGTTGTCGCCGATGCGGATGACGGCGATTTCGGAAGAACCGCCGCCGATATCGAAAAGGACGACGGACTTGGTCTCGCGGTCGACCAGAGACGAGCAGCCGGAAACGGCAAGCCGCGCCTCGGTCTCCCGATCGATGATCTCCAGTTCGAGCCCGGTTTCCTCAGCCACACGCTTGAGAAAGGATTCGCCATTGGCGGCGGAACGCGCGGCCTCCGTCGCGATCAGCCGGCTGCGTCGGATCGAGCGTGCATTGAGCTTCGCAGCGCAGACCTTTAACGCCTCGACGGAGCGATCCATGGCGTCGTCGGAAAGGCGCCCGCTCGCGCCCAACCCCTCGCCCAGCCTGACGATGCGCGAGAACGCGTCGATCACCCGAAACTGCCCCGGCCGCGTCGGCTGCGCGACCAACAGGCGGCAATTATTGGTGCCGAGATCAAGCGCCGCATAGAGGGGCGCCGGCGGTTCGCTGCCCGCAACAAAGGGCGCGCGCAGATTTTCAGGGCGTTGTTGGGACTGCGAAACGGAGGCTGCTTCGGCGCCGCGCGGACGCGGGGATTCCCCAGGGCGCTCCACCGCATTCGGTTTGGTGCCCGCAGCCAGAGGCCGCCCTTGAAGCCCGCGCCGATGGCGCGCCTTCTTACTGCGTTTCTGATTCTTCTTGTCGGTAATCGCCGCATCGAGAGGCGCACCGCTTCCGCCAACAGCGGCGGCGGCACCTTGGCCCTGCGCTCTTGCTGCTTTGCTTCGGCGACGCCGCTTGCGCTTGCGCGCTGGCTCCGCCTCATCCAGTCCTGCGGGACGCCCTGCCTCTCCGGTCGGGCCGGATAGGGTGGCAATTGCAGACGGCGAACCGGACAGCCTGCGCCGCCTCCGTTTGCCTTTGCCGCCGCGCGGCACGAGCTTGTGCGCCTCGCCACGACCTGCTGCCGACGCCCCGGATTCTGACGGCCTTTCGCCGTGATCGGGGTCTTTCACTTGTCTCAACCATCGCGCCGGGCGATGCCTTTCGGCCGCTCAAGGCGCTTTTCTCGATTTTACGTTGCGGCGACTGTACCAGCGCCGCCTCTTTTCGCCAAACCCTTTTTGATACGCTCGCCGGGACTTACGACCGGAACAGGCTTTGGATTTACGCCAGCCGTGCACCAAAAAATGGGAGCCTCAATGACGCCGCCCTCGCCGGGGCGGTATGCGATCGGACCACACCCCGGCCGCATTTTTTTGCCAAAAGGTATTTGCATCAGACATTCTTTTGTTTATAAGCCCGCCACACCGACGCTGCGGTTGCGAACTGTCAGCAGGCCTTGGGGAATAGGTTAACGGTAGACCAGCGGACTCTGACTCCGTTAGTCCTGGTTCGAATCCAGGTTCCCCAGCCACTCCTTTTCTTTCTTTATTTTTCAACTACTTAGCTAACATTAGCAAGCGTTAAGTGTTACAGTCTTGTGGATGATACACGCGGACTTTTAGGCGTCCTCACCCGCCGAGATAGCTTACCCATGCCTGCACTGCGTTAGCCACACCCTCCAGAGCGTTGTAAAGCGACAAAGGAATCGTGTAGTCGCCTTTAAGGGCATCGCTAGCGACATCGCCGGCGACTCCAGTGACAACGACGCCAATTGCACCCCACACAATTCGGCTAAGCCGCCGGAAGATTGAAGCTTGCTGCTGAACATTCGGAAGGTTGGGGCTGGGTGCTGACAACTCAACACGCGTGGCTTCCTGCGCCGCTCTGATTTCGTGGATCAGTGCGCCTACGGGCGGAAGATCATCCAGCAAGGCCGGCGGATTGTTATGTGTTCGTCTTACTAGGTTCTGGAGTTCCTCAACAGCGTCGTCGAGCACGCGAAGATTGCGCTCGATCTCATCGCGAAGGTCGTCTTCTCTGACTTCAACGACAAGTCTTTCTCCGTCCTCTGTGGTGAGATAGTCACCGTCGTCGGTCTGAAGATAGGCAACATTGCTCTCACCTTCGTCAGCCATTAGCTCCGCAAGAGAACCCGGAGGGGGAACGTAACCTCGATCCGGCTCTACGTCTTCGTAGTCGTCGGGGTCAGCAACACGCTCCCACTCGTAGATTCCATCGTTGGTGACTTCGGCGACCGCCGCTTGAATGACGTCGAAGTCAGCGAGGTCTGAGAACTGATCCTGCAATTCTTCATCAGCATCGAAAGGGCCACCCCAAATCCACTGATACCCACCTTCCTGGCTGTTGTAGGGAGTGCGATTTGCCGGGTCCTCGAAGTTGGCGTGAAACCATTGAACCATGGCTTCAATCTTCCGAGGCTTCGAAGGCCTCTTGAACTGAGAGGGTGTGAAACGTTCATCATCAATATAGTAGGCGCGCCGGCTGTTGTTGGGACGCCGGGGAGGTTCCTGAGGCGCGAAATCATGCCGGTTATAGTCCGGCGCGTCGAACGCGTTGATGCTGACTTCGCGGAGAAACTCGCCGGGCTCTAGTCCAAGCTCTGCGAGAATCGCCGAGTCGTTGTCCTCATCAAACCGAACAAAGTAGCCGTAGAGCTCGCC